>CAZTVS010000033.1:3174-45826 GCA_964617125.1 uncultured Acidobacteriota bacterium | reverse complement strand
CAGACAAGGTATAACAACGGCTATTCTTTTGCCGCCATACATGACTTCCCTCGCATCTCGAAAAAAAAACGATCACGTTATACCAAGGCAAAGGTTCGTAAATCCGCTTTCATACCGTGCCGCTAGCATATTGATTTTTCCGAGGGCATCCTGTTTGAAGCCGTAAAAAATCATTCCCGGGAGCGCCGCACCCCAGTGCGGCAGGAGAATATGGATTACAAGAAATGTCTTTCCGTACCGAACAATCCGGCGATGCAAGGAAGAGGACAGGGATACACATCCTTTCCCTTGCCGCACTAGGGTGCGGCGCTCCCGGCGCGACGCCGGTGCCCCCAGGACTTTCCGGACAAAAAAATAGGGCAGCCGGACAGCTACCCTATTGATCACAGCACTAAAGGATATACCGGATTAATCCCGGGAGGTAATCTCTGTAGTGGCAATAGGCGACATATTGAAAGTGTTGGTCTCATAGACCGCCTGATAGGAAAGGGCTTTCTTTGCGTCTTTGCCGATGATGCTGAAACGCAATGTGCCGTTCAAATCCCATCCGATAATCTCGGAAGCGTTCTTCGACCAACGTTGACCGGATGTAATGGTAAAACTCGCTCCGGGGAACGGAGTCTTATCGCCGGTGGTAGAAAAGAATTCAAAGTTTGTAATTGTTAATGGCTCTGTGCCCATATTGATCACGGTCAGCCCGGTATCCCAACCATCAATGGTGGCAATAATCGGAGCCAACTGCCGAGTAGATGATTCCAGCTCAGCCGTTCCGGCGTAAGCCATTCCACTCACCATCAAAACCGCTGCCAAAGCAACTAATAACCGAAGTTTCATCAAATCCTCCGTGGAAAAATGATTAATTTTATAGCCTTCTTCGAAATTCCGCCCCAAGGGAACCTATCTCCTGGAAATCCCTTCCAGCTCTCCAAGGCTTATGAAGAGAGCTTGTGATCTCCGAACTTAAATTTCGAAATCACTTAAAGTAAGAATCCTTAATTACCTTTCAATAAAGGATAAGTCAGATGCTACATCCTTTAACCGTAGCTAACAAAATACCACCGGGATCTCAATACTGTCAAGAAAAATTTCCGATATTCTCAAGGTCGCCCGGATCTTTCCATGCTTATCCTTTGAATTCCTGCAAGAGTTGATGCATGGAAAGCAAAAAAGTTGCAGAACTTTCACAGAAAATATGAGAACGACTTTTCGGATCTTCCGTTTGCAGGTAAAAAATCTGCAACTTTCACGATCCGCTTTCATCTTCATTTATGTTGCTTTCGCTGGATCGCAAAATCGGGAAAGTGCCCTCCCGATCCAATCCAGACTCGAAAACAGATGAATGAACGATGATCGAGAAGCGGAGATGTTAACAAAATCTGGTGTGACATACAACTCCAGGGAAACAATCAAGCAGATCGGCGGCCTTTGGAAGAGATCAAGGAACTTGTATTACAGACCCAGCAAGGAAGCAACGAAGGGTTCAAGAATCTTTATCAGCTTTATGCCAAAAGAATTTTCAATTTTGTCTTTCGATTAATTGAAAAGAGAGAAGAAGCAGAGGACATCACCCAGGATGTATTTTTCATCGTTTTCAATCGCATCCAGGAGCTGAAAGAGCCGGACCGTTTCGATTCCTGGCTCTATCGGATCGCGCGAAACGAGGTTTATCAGAGGATAAGGAAAAAGAGAGCGGGCATACTCAGCATCGACGACGAGGAGACGGGAATGGAAAACAGCCTGGTCTCCGATCGTAGTGACGGTGACCCGCTGGAAACGGTGTTGCAATCGGAGCTGGGCGAGGAAATCAAAAAGGCACTTCGTTCTTTACCGTTCAAGATGAAAGAGGTCTTTATCCTTTCGGTCATGGAAGAGAAAAGTTACGAAGAGATCACCAAGATCGTCGGAAGATCGCTTTTATCGGTGAAGACGGACATTTACAGGGCCAGGCTGCTGGCCAAAGAGACATTGAAAGAATACGTAACCAAGAAGATTTAGAGCCATGCAAGCATCCATAGAACAGAAAGACGGCCGCGGATACCGGAGCGAGAGTGACCTAGAGTTGGATGCCTTGTTTCGCCAGAACCTGGTTCCGGTCGAGGTGGATGTCGACAAGCTGTGGTACGGCGTCCAGGCCCGCATAGCCAGGAAGCAGGAAGCGCGTTCCGGCTGGTTTCCCCAGTGGAACCACTGGCTGGAAACGCTGGCGGTATTTCATCCGCAAACCTTATGGAGTTGGCAAAGACCGCTGGCCGTTGCATCCACGCTGCTGCTGCTGCTTTTTTCCAGCTGGCTGCTGCACGACCAGTCGTACTTCAACGAACAGGTACAGATACTGAAACAGATCGACACGACATGGAGGAGTGAAAGTCTCAGCGGCCAATCTGCCGGAGAAGAAAATCCCTTCGTATTGTCGGAAGAAAATACAACGAACACCAATCCATTCAACACGGCCTCCTGACAGCGGAGCCGATGAAGGATAGAATAGAATGACAGGTCGGATTATGTTAGCACATCGATTATTTCTGGTTATCGTGCTCGTACTGGGAATATCCGTATGCACCTCCATGCCGGTGCCCGCCTCTATTGATCCTATCAAGATCGAAAAACAGGATCTGAAGTTTGCGCATGCCCAGCACGAAATCATCCTTCTTTTGATCAAAGACGGCGATTTCAACCGGGCATGGGAAGAGACCGAGAAACTTCTGGAAGTCCACGTTGCCTCCGCGACGGAGCAGGAAATGATGGTGCGCTCACTGACCATTATTGCCGAAAAGTTTTTCCAGAAAGGTCGGGTGGATCTTTCTCTCCAGGTCTTCGATGGCGCCACCCAGAACATTACCGACAGAACGGCTTTGAGCCGTATCTATCTGAACCAGGCACGTCTCTACAAAACGCAGGGTCTAAACCAGAAAGCGATCGAATCCTACAAGAAATATCAGGAGCTTGCCGGCAAATAAGATATTCCCTTCTTGTACTGTTGCCTCCCATTTACTCATCGGTCTTAATTCCTCCGACCGCGAGCAGTTAATCATTTTTGACTTTTTCCCGCCACTCCAGCCACGGATACGTCAGCCCGTCCCGCTTTAAAACAGCTTGCCCTGGCGGATGTCCTTCTCTTCCAGATAGCTTTGAATAGCTTGCAGAAGACGGGAGTTGTCCCCGGCCCAGGCAGGAGCAATCAGCAGTTCCCTGGGGGTGGAGGCAAACAGGCGTGCGACGGCGATCCTGGGAGAAAGATGCTCCAGAAACCGGCAGACCAGATCGATGTAATCATCCCGGTCCATCATCGGGAAAGGGTCCCTGGCGTATCGTTCCTCCAGTTCTGTACCACGTACGACATGAAGGTCGTGGATCTTAATACAATCCAGAGGCAGATGCGAAATTCGATCGGCCGTCTCCAGCATCATGGATTGGCTTTCTCCCGGCAATCCGAGGATGATGTGGGCGCCCAGGTGGATCCCTCTGTCCCGGACCCGGTCCAGCGCATCGAGAAAACAGCCGTAATCATGCCCACGATTGATATCCAGCAATGTTCTGTCATGGCTGGATTGCAGGCCGATCTCCAATAAAACGAAATGTCTTTGGGCCAGACCGGCCAGAAGATCCACTTTCTCTGCCTCCAGACAATCCGGCCGGGTGGAAATATTCAAGCCGGCAATACCGTCACAGGCAAGAGCCGTTTCGTAGAGCTCCTGCAGCCGGTCCGTGGAAGCATACGTATTGGTATAGCTTTGGAAATAGGCGAGGAAACAGCTCGTTTCTCCCTGGCGCCGTCGCCGGCGCCTGACTCCATCCTCGATCTGGTCCTTTATAGAACGCCGATCTCCGGGTGGAACAGGACTGAAGCTGCGATTATTGCAGTAAATGCAGCCGGAATGGGACAGCCTTCCATCCAGATTCGGACAACTGAATCCGGCATCCACGCAGACCTTATATGCCGGGCGACCCAATTTCTCGCGCAGGAAACGATTCAGGGAATAGTATCTCGGCAAAAGCATATCTTCTATTTGGCGTTCCTCCGCAAATCATTGTAACCTTTGCGGAGTCTTCCTTTGAAATCCAGGAAGAAGTCACGGAAAAAACGGAGCCGAAAGGATGGAAGCAATACTAAATCGTATGCGCGGGCACGCCTGGGATATCGGTCGTGCCGCTCTCTGGGCCGCCGACGCCGGAAACGCCCTGCGCCGCTGTCTCCGTGTGGAGGGAGAACATTTGACGATCGCCGGCAAGCGGATACCCCTACCCCCAAACCGGAAGCTATGGGTCCTGGGAGCCGGCAAGGCCTCCGCCCGCATGGCGCAGGAAGTGGAAAACCTTATCCCCGGCCGTATTGCCGGAGGACTTGTCCTGACGAAATACGGACACTCCGTACCCACTCGCCATGTGCTGATCAGAGAGGCCGGTCACCCTGTTCCCGATGAAAACAGCAGCCAAGGGACCCGAGAGATCATCACCCTGCTCCGGGAAACCATAGAGCCGGACGATCTGGTACTCTTCCTGCTGAGCGGAGGAGCCTCGGCTCTGATGGAGATCCCCGCGGCCGGTCTGTCGATGCAGGATCTGGCCGCGGTTAATCAGGTTTTGCTCTCCTGCGGGGCGACCATACAGGAAATGAATACCATCCGAAAGCACCTCTCCGCCGTAAAAGGAGGCCAGCTGGCCCGAATCGCCGGAGATACGGATATGGTCACCCTGATTTTATCCGATGTTCCCGGAGATGATCTGGAAGCCATCGGATCCGGCCCTACCGTCGCCGATACCGGTACGTTTTCCCAAGCCCTGGCCGTCCTCAAGAAATACGAGCTGGAAAGTAAGATACCCCGGACGGTCTTGCGACATTTATGCCAAGGAGAGCGGGGAGAGGTCGCCGAGACGGTCAAGCCCGGAGATCCCTGTCTGACAAGGCATCTGGTGGAAATCATCGGCAGCAATACCATCTCTTGTCATGCCGCCCGGGAAAAGGCAATCGAGCTGGGATATTTCCCCGACCTCCTCTCCACCAGAGTCAGCGAGGAAAATATTTGCTATGCCCGGTCTCTGATGCAGAAGGCCATGGAACTCTGCGACCATCCACCAGGTATGCCGCGGGCGCTGCTTTCCGGAGGGGAAACGACCGTACGTCTGACCGGAAACGGTAAGGGCGGTCGCAATCAGGATCTGGTGCTGAACTGTGTGCAGGCATTGTCCCGGCTGCCTCGTCCCGCCGTTTTCCTCAGTTTGGGTACGGACGGCAGCGACGGCCCCACCGATGCCGCCGGGGCCATGGCCGATAATCTGACACTCCGGAGACACGATGCTCTCGCGAGACATCCTCTGGACCATTACATACGCGAGAATGACTCCTACGCCTTTTTTAACCCTTTGGGAGATCTCCTGCGAACCGGACCTACGGGAACGAACGTCATGGACTTACATCTTTTGCTGGTTCAGTGAATGACCAGACCGGCATAGCCGACTACCTGCTCGCGATCGCCACTCACATCACCGCTGGTGGCGTATTGAATCAATACCCCCCCGGTCGCCCCCAATTCCCTGGCCGCCTGCAGGGCCGCCACGGCCGGAGCGACTCCGCACATGGAAATCGCTTCCTTTTCCACCGTCTGAAAAAGCCCGACCGGATCCAGCCCCAGCATGGCATCGATCGCCTTTCGATCCTTTTTCCGCGTCGTTTCCTCCCGCTGATAATGGTTCATATCGGAACTGACGATCATCAATATACGATGAGGGTAAGTCCGGATCGTTTCTGCCAGGGCGGTTCCCAATTCCAGCAGATGCGGCAAGGAGTTGTATGCGATGCACAGAGGGACCATGGAAAATTCAGGCATCACATATTGGAGAAATGGAAGCTGAACCTCCAAAGAATGTTCTCCCAGATGGGCCACAGGGCTGTCCTCCAGTCGGGGACACCCGTTTTTCAGCCTCGAAGCCAATTCCTCATCCACTCCCACCAGGCCCAGAGGAGTTTGCCAGGATCCGGCGGACCATAACGCCATGGATGCTCCCCTGCCGGTGTGGTTCGGTCCCAGCAGAATGATTCGATTCGGGATTTGCATGGCCCCGTAAACAGACCCGGCAACCCCTCCGGAGTATATATAGCCGGCATGGGGAACAACAGCGGCTATCGCATCCTGGTAAGGTGAGGAAGACATGGAAACAAGGGATTGGACCGTTTTCCGAAGCTCCTGCGAACTGCCGGGATAGAATCGACCGGCAACGACTGCTTCTCTGATTTTCATAGAACCTCCCACCGGAAAACCGGTATTAGAATCGATGAATCTCAAACAAAAACGCTCCTATCGAATCGGAAACCTTCACCTGTCGTCGATGTCGATGCAATCGGGACGATCGGGTCCCTCTCTACCCGCCATGTCGTCCGACCAGAACCTTCGCCGGCCGCAGCAGCTGTCCATCCATCGTATAGCCTTGTTCGACGACAGCGACCACCAGATCGTTTTCTTCCGCAGAAGAGACAGGCTGTAAGGAAATGGCCTCGCTGACGTTGGGGTCGAAGGGTTTTTTCTCCAGATCCAATTTTTCTACCCCGAGCGATTTCAGCTTGCTTTCCAGGGCATTGCGTATGAGTTGCAGCCCATCCCAAAAGGTGTCCTGGTTGTTCCGGCTGCTGTCCATGGACCGCAGGGCCCTCTCGAAATGATCGGCCACCTCCAGAAAAGACCTTACGATTTTCTGTTTTTCGCTCTCCAGTTTACGATCCAGTTCCCTGCCGAGACGCTCGCGGATGCGTACCGTTTCCTGCTCCATCCACAGCTTCTTTTCCTCCAGCCTTTTTTCGGCGAGCTCGCAGCGCTTCTGCAATTCTTCCACATAGGTCGGGAAGATGGAAGTCTCCTCCTCCGACAATTCCTTTTCTCTCTCCAGATCGAATTTTTCCGGCAATGCCTCTTCCTGTTCCTTCATTTTCGTCGATACCCTGCGATCTTCCACCCGGAATGCGGGTTCGCTCTTCTCTTCTTTCTTTTCTTCCTCAGCGGGAAGGTTCATCGTATCGATCCGATCGCCTGGATCGTCCATAGAGGGGGTTCCTTCCATGGTGTTGCTTCTTTTTACCGGGATTTTCATGATTTTACCGATTGTTTTCCTTTCCATGGCCCTCAATCCGAGGATACATCTTCCAGCTCGCCGGGAGCCGGATCCACAAACTTCATGAATTTATCGAGAAAGATCAGCTTCGCTGTGCCACATGGTCCATTCCGCTGTTTGGCGATAATGATTTCGGCGATGCCGGTATCCGACGTATCCCCATCCTTTTTAAATCGGTCCTCCCGATGAACAAAGGCCACCACATCCGCGTCCTGCTCGATGGAGCCCGATTCCCGCAGATCGGACAACTGGGGCCGATGATCCGTACGCTGTTCCGGTGCCCGGCTGAGCTGAGAAACGGCAATCACCGGAATATGCAACTCTTTCGCCAGTCCCTTGATAGCCCGGGAGATGGCTGCGATCTCCTGGTTCCGGTTTTCCTGCCGGCGCCGGTCCTGCTCGCGCGTTCCCATCAGCTGCAGGTAGTCTATGATCAGAAGGTCCAGACCGAACTCCAGCTTGAGCCGTCTGGCCTTGGAGCGCATCTCCACGACCGACATGACAGCCGTATCGTCGATATAGAGCCGGGCATGTCTCAGATCTTCCCTGGCAGCGTGGATCCGTTCCCAATCATGCTTGGAAATATAGCCGGTGCGCAGGTTCTGGTGATCGGCCTGGGCCAGGGAGCTCAGAAATCGAAGGACCAGCTGTGTCTGCGACATCTCCAGGCTGAAAATCCCCACGGAATGATTCCCCGCCAGGGCGGCGTTCAGGGCCAGATTCATGCACCAGGCGGTCTTTCCCATGCTGGGGCGGGCCGCCACCACGATCATATCGGAAGGCTGCAGCCCGGCGGTCATTTCGTCGAATTTTCTGAATCCGGTAGGAACGCCGGTGATCATCCGCTGGTCCCGGGAACGCTTTTCCAGTTCATCGATGGTCCCGTGCAGGATGCGATCGACCGATTGAAAACCGGTTCGGATATTGTGCTCGGCTATGGCGAAGATGGTCCTCTCCGTCTCCTCCAGCACAACGGAAGGATCACTGTCTCCCTTGAGACAATTCGCCATCGTGTCGTCGGAAAGCCTGATCAGGCGTCGCAGGATGGACTTCTCGCGCACGATGTTGGCATAGTGCTCGATGTTTTCCGTGCGCGGCAGGCCGTTGACCAGAGAAGCGATGTAGGCCGTTCCTCCTACCGTTTCCAGATCGCCGTCGCGGACGATCTCCGCATTCAGGGTGACCATGTCGATGGCCTTGGACTGCTCGGAAAGAGCGACCATCTTTTCGAAGATTTTTTTATGGCTGGGGAAAAAGAAATCTTCGACGACTAGAAGTTGGGAGGCCTGATTGAAAACGACGGGATCGAGAAGCACCGCACCCAGGACAGCCTGTTCCGCTTCGATGTTATGCGGAAGAGTGTTTTCCGTCGGTCTATTTTCACTCATGGATCCGTGATTTCAGGCGCCCGGATTCTCCTGACCATAGATGGAAGGAAGTTGTTCCTCCTCCCTGCTTCTCTACTTCATTTCCGCCGGGCGCGCAACTCCAACAATAGAATCGTGGCAAGGAACACGCTGTTTCCAACGGTCCTCACCGAGGTAAGGGATGGACGGTACGCCATCCCGGAAGAGACTATTCGCTCTCCGCCTCAACCATCACTTTGATTTGCACGATCACTTCGCGATGCAAACGAACGGGAACATAAAATTCCCCGATCGCTTTGATCGGTTCTTCCAGCAAGATTTTTCGCTTGTCGATATCGATTTTGTGATGGGCCAAACCTTCGGCCACATCGATACTGGTGACGGAGCCGAACAGGTGACCACCTTCCCCGGCTTTGCGCTTCATTTCCAGAGTGATCTTGGTCAACTCCCGGGCAATCAGCTCGGCATTGGATTTTTCCTGCAAATCCCGCTTGGCCGCCGCCTGCCGCATCTGTTCCACGACCCGGACATTGCCTGCATTGGCCAGGACGGCGAGTTTGCGGGGAATCAGGTAGTTCCGGGCGTATCCGGGCTTGACTTTAATAACCTCGCCCGCTCGGCCCAATTTATCGACATTTTCTTTTAGAATGATTTCCATATCTGGTGCTCCATATTTGGGAGGGGATCAACAACGGTTAATCCGTGGTATAAGGAATAAAGGCAATGTGCCGGGCTCGTTTGATCGCCTCCGCGAGCATGATCTGATGTCGCTGGCAGGTTCCGGAAAGACGCCGGGGTAGAATTTTGCCGCGCTCCGGTATAAACATCTGCAAGAGGCGGACATCCTTGTAATCGATATAATCGATTTTGTCCTGGCAAAACTTGCATACCCTTCGCCTGCGGATCGTGAACCTTTTTTGTGCCCCGCCGGTTTTCCCATTCTGTGAACCTCGGGCATCCGAGCTACCTCTCCCGGAATAGGTATTTTGATTCCCCTGAGGAATTCCTCTTGATTCCATAATATTTTTCCCGTTTTCTTACCCGCGTACGACGAACCCCTTAGCGGGATTCGCCAGAAGACGGCAGGTTGTTGTCCATGGCCGAAAGAACCCGCGGACGGGATTCGGCGGTTATCGTTTCGATGACACTCTATTCTTCACGAACGGCTTCAGCCGTCGCGGTCGATGGAACTACTCCCCGGCGAGCCTGTTTCACGGATCGCTTGCCGCCTATCTTGTCGGCACGCTTGTGGTAAGGATCGATTCGTACCGTCAGGAAACGAATGATGAAATCCGTCACTCGGAAGCGTCGTTCCAACTCACTGATTGCTTCCCCGGCGCCTTCCAGCGTGAGGATAACAATATTTCCTTCCCGGAACCGGCCCACTTGAAAAGCAAGTGTTTTCTTACCCCAGCGGTCCACCTTTACGACCTGAGCATTCTTGCTTTCGGCCACTTTCGTCATCTGCTGGATGAAATTATCCACTTCCTCTTCGGAAAGGTTCGGGTCGGTGATAAAAGTTGCTTCGTAGGTTCTCAAATTGGACTCCTCTTTGCTATTGCCTGAAATTCAGGCTTTCCAGCCATTTAACCGAATTATGCACTAACAGTTATACGATGACATCGTCTTTGCCACGCCCTGGACCATCAAGGATTCCGAGGCGTCCATAGCCGTTTGCACCATTGCTTCCACCGTTTCCGCTTCCGTTCGCGCAAACGGCGAGAGCACAAAATCAGCGGTATCTGCGGGCATATTCTCTGTCCCGATACCAAGCCTGAGCCGAAAAAACTGATCTGTTCCCAGACTCTGTAGAATCGACTCTACTCCCCGATGACCGCCATGGCCTCCCCTCTCCCGTATACGGAGTTTGCCGAGGGGCAGGTTCAGATCGTCAAAAATGACCAGAAGAGTGGAATTCTCCGTTCCTTCTTCCTGTAGAATCTCGCGTACGGCGGTCCCACTCAGATTCATAAAGGTCATCGGTTTTACCAGGCAGATCCTAAAAGGATCGAAGGAACCATCCGCCTTCTCCCACCGGCGATTCCGCCGGAACGGCTGGATTTTCCACCGTTGAGAAAGCCCGTCCACCACCCGGAATCCCAAATTATGTCTGGTCAGGCGGTACTTTTCTCCGGGATTTCCAAGCCCGACAATCACCCAGGATTGATCTCTTTCCATCGATCGTACAGGCACCGGCCATCTCCCGCTCAGACGTCCTCAGTTGGAAGATCCGTCGAACGGAATTATTCCTTGGCCTGGTCTTCCTCCTTCTTGCCCTTCTTGATCACTTCCGGTTCCTTTCCTTCTTCTTCCGTCGGGGCAGCAACCTCTTCTTCCGCACGCTGCGGCAGGACGGTCACCAGAACGACCTCCGGCTCGGTAATGATCTTGATCTTTTCCGACACCTGGATCTGACCGACACGGAAGAGATCGTTCAGGCCAAGCTCAGTAACATCTACAGAGATGTGCTCCGGGATGTCCGTCGGCAGACACTCGATTTCAACTTCGCGAACGACCACATCCATGATACCGCCCAGTGTCTTGACCCCGACGGGAACACCCGTAAACTCAAGGGGTACCTGCACGTGCAGTTTTTTACTCATATCGATCCGCAGAAAATCGACATGCATCAGGGTACCCTTCACCGGTTCCCGTTGAAAATCCTTAATCAAAACATGGGGCGAACTCTGCCCTGACACCGCCAGTTTAAATAGGGTGTTCTGTCCGGAGGAGGAGTGCAGAATCCGGAAAATAACTTTGGGATCTACGGTTAGGGAAACCGGCTCCTGTTTCAGACCATAGAGTGTGGCCGGAATCTGACCGGCCTTTCTGAGTCTTCGTGAAGCGTTCTTGCCGAATACTTCGCGGGACTGGGTTTCCACTGTGATCATTTCTGGCATAAATATTGGCTCCTGTTTCTAAACTAGATAAACAGACTGCTTACCGAGGTTTCTTCATGAATGGACCGTATCGCCTCGCCGAGTAGAGAGGCAACACTCAACACCTGAATCTTGTTGCACTTGCTTTCCACCGGTCGCGGAATCGTGTCTGTAACAATAACCTTCTCCAAATCCTCCATTTGATTGATCCGGTCTATGGCCGGTCCGGAGAAAACACCATGGGTCGCGCAGACCCAAATCCTTTGAGCGCCCTTATCCTTAAGGGCCTTCACCGTTTCCATCAAAGTCCCGGCCGTATCGATCATATCGTCCACGATGATGACGTCCTTGCCGGCGACATTGCCGATCACATGCATGACCTCGGCGATATTGGCCTCAACGCGCCGTTTGTCGACGATCGCCAAATCTACGGCCAAACGCTTGGCATAAGCGCGCGCCCGTTCCACGCCCCCCGCATCGGGAGAAACTACAGCCAGGTGGTCGAATTTTTGCTTCGCCAGATATTCGACCATGACCGGAGCCGCAAACAGATGGTCCACGGGAATATTAAAAAATCCTTGAATCTGGCCGGCATGCAAATCCATGGTCAGCAAGCGGCTGGCACCGGCTGCACCCAATAAATCTGCAACCAGCTTGGCAGAGATCGGCACACGCGGTTTGTCTTTGCGGTCCTGCCTGGCATATCCATAATAGGGAATCACAGCTGTGATCCGGCGGGCCGAAGAGCGCTTGAAAGCATCGATCATCACCAGTAACTCGACCAGAGAATCATTCACCGGGCTGCAGGTCGGCTGGATGACAAAAACATCGGCACCGCGTACGTTTTCCAGAATCTGGAAATAGGTCTCACCATCGCTGAAGCAACGCAGCTGGGCTTTCCCAAGATTCAAATGAAGCTTCTGACAGATGGCATCGGCCAAAGGCAGATTTGCTTTCCCTGAAAAAATGCGTATATCGTTTCCGTGCGATTTCATTTCCTATTCCATGTATTTTCAAGGTTGGCTGGGGCGGGAGGATTCGAACCTCCGAATGCAGGTTCCAAAGACCTGTGTCTTACCGCTTGACGACGCCCCAATCCATTGTCGCGCCTGACGTCTCCTGTCCGCCTGGTCCGGATAGCCGTCTCACGGCTTCCGGTTCCGGCAACCATCGAATCTTTAAGAGTCGATCGGATGGAAGAAATCAGGGGTCATGAGGGGATCCATGCAGATTCAGCTTGGACAGGATTTCCTGTTAAAAAAAATCCGTCGATACATGGTTCGGTCTACCCTCTCAACCAGGTAGGCTTTCCAGGAATCACTTTCGATTCGGGAAAGCGCCCATTCCGCTTTTGCCCGGCTGGGGAAAATACCTACCACAGCCGAACCGCTGCCCGATAAATGAGCAGCCAGCGCACCACTTTTTAAAAGGCCTTCTCGAATGGAACCGATCTCGGGATATTTTCCCGAAATCACTTCTTCAAAGGCATTGAAAAAGTGCCGTGACCCTCCATGCCGCATCGGCAGCAGGAGACACAGGGATGTTATTTTAGGGCAATTCTCTGCCGTTGTCAATCGGGAAGACACAAGAGAATAGGCTTCCCTGGTCGCAATGGGGAAGCCGGGACATACAATGATCATCCATCGGACCTCCGGTGGTGAGGCGGGATAGATCAAATCTCCTCGCCCCAGGCCCAGGGCGGAACCGCCCACCAGGAAGAAGGGAACATCTGCCCCCAATTTTGCAGCCAGGGACATGAGTTCGTCCAGCTTCGTCGGCCTTCTCCATAAGCGGCAGAGGCCGATCAGGGTAACGGCAGCATTGCTTGATCCGCCACCCAAACCGGAACCGGCGGGGATACGCTTGATCAGACGAAGGGAAACCCCTGTCGGAGGCGAGTATTTTTCAGCGAACAAGGAGGCCGCCCGATATACAAGGTTCTGGTCCGGCGGCCCCAGATCTGCCCCTTCCACCTCCAGCCGTATGCCGCTCTTCCCGGCCTCAAATCGAAGATCGTCATGCAGGCTGACGGTTTGGAAAAGCGTTCTCAGTTCATGAAACCCGTCCGGCCGGCGGCCGAGAATCTCCAGAAACAGGTTGATTTTTGCAAAAGAGGGAAGGGTGAAAGCATCCATCTTCAGGTCATCAGCCAGCCATCAGTGTTTGGGATTTCCCGTATTTTTCAGCTGTTTCAGTTTTTTCTGAATCCGGTCCAGTTCCTCACTTTCGGTCCCATGGAGCAGGGCCTGGCGCCAGGAAGATTCCGCCTTGGAGTAGTCTCCCAGGCGAAAATACAGATCCCCGAGATGATCGTGAATCGTCGAATCGTTTTTTACCCGCTTGGCAGCCGTGGAGAGGTACTTCTCGGCTTCGCTCAACCGGTTCAGCCGGAAGAATACCCAGCCGAGGCTGTCCAGATAGGCTGCATTGCCCGGATCCAGATCCACCGCTTTTTGAATAAAATCCAGCGATTCATTCAGCCGTACTCCCTGATCGGCCCACATATACCCCAGGTAATTCAGAGCGGAGGCGTGCTTGGGGTTCTCCTTGATGATCTGAAGGAAAACCTCTTCAGCCTTGATCAGCTTTTTGCTGCGTTCATATATGACTCCCAGCTGAAAGCGAAGCAGCGGATCGTCGGAAAACTTCTTCAGAGCCGATAGAATCAGCTCTTCCGCCTTACGGAATTGTTTGCCTTCCACATAGATCTGTCCCAGGGTAACGTAATATTCCTGATCTTCCGGGATCCGTCCCAACTCCGAACGAAGATATTTCTCTCCCTTTTCCCAATTCTTTTCACTCTCGATCAGGATTTGGGCTTTCAGATACTTCATATATTTGTCTTGCGGATACTTCGCCACCCCTTTGTCGAGGAGGGCGAGTGCATCTTTGTAATTTTTTGCCACCCGCAAGGCGTTGGCCAGAAGGCGATAGTGATCCGCATTCTCCTGCGTCTCAAGCAGGGATTGAAATTCTCCCAGGGCCTTTTCGTTCTCCCCTGCTTCTTGGAGGAGAAGGGCCAGATGTCTCTGAAAGACCAGACGTTCTTCGAACTCCTGCGGATTGTACTTTCCGTTGGCCTTGAAGGTATCCTGCAGCAGCTTGCGAAATCCGGCCATGGCCTGTTCCAGTTTTCCCATTTGCGCCTGAGTCAGGGCAAGGTAATATCGGGTAGCGACATTGGTAGGATCCAGTTGCAGAGCCGATGTCAAGATATCATGGGCCTCCTGAAACTTATGCTGACCGGAGAGGGAGCGGGAAAGCTGAAGCATGGTCTGGAGGTCTTCGGCATCATCGGCCAGGATTTCCTGAAACAGCCTGGTTGATTCTTCGAACTGATCGTTGTTGAGTAACAGAGAGGCAAGCCTCTTCTTGATCTCGATATTTTCGCTGTCTACGGCCAGAACGCTTTTGTAAATTTCCACCGCTTCCTTTGCCTGACCGCTCTCCGCCAGCAGTTTCTCCAGCGATTCCATGTTTCGGGAGGAAGGATTCATCTGGACCGAACGCAGGGCGGCGTCGACGGCCTCCTTCAGATTACCCTTCATCTGATAGGCCTGGGCCAATAAAAAGTGGAACTCATCGGAGCTCTCGGGGGTATCGATCCCCTGTTCCAGGTACTCGATGGCCTTATCCGGCTGCTGCTTTTGCAGATAGATTTGTCCCAGTTTCAGAAGCGCCAGGCCTTTTTTCGGATGGATGCGGATAACTTCCAAAAATTCGTTGATGGCATCCGCTTGCGTGGCCTTGGGACTCTTTTGTTCGCTGAGGAACAGGTAAATATTTGCCAGGAAGAAGTGAGCGTCGGGATTCTGCCGGTCAAGAGCAATGGCCTGTTTACACAATTCCATCGCTTCATCCACTTTGCCCGACCGTAGGCGAATTTCTGCGGTTTCCGAACGTAAAAGAGAACTTTGCGGATCCAGTTCCATCGCCCTCTTGAGTTCTTCTTCAGACCGGGGCTGATTCCCCTCCTTCTCCGCCAGCTTGGAAAGAACATAATGAAAATAGGCTGCAGCCTTATTTGGCTTGAGAGGTGTGTGCACATAATCATCCAGGTTCACCGGCTGACCGTGTAAGTCGTCCCCTGGAAAGATGAGGAGCAAAAAAAGGAGAGCAAAGGAAAGAGGCAGAATGGATCTTCGAAGCAACATAGGGCCTACGACTCTATAACTTATTGATTATTAATAGTTTCCGAAACACACCAAAATTATGGCATAGAACGGACCTCTCTGTCAAAGGAAACAGAGTAGTCCCCGACAACCGGTTCTCTGCTCGGAATGGCCGGATGACAAAAAAGAAGAGGCCATCAGAGCCTGTATTGGTTGGTAGGAGGCTACCCAAATACCTTACCCTGATGGCCGGGTGACTTAGTTACTTATTAATACGATGACGAAGAGGGTTGGTTTCATTTTTTTTAAGAAAAAAAATAGGAAGGGCTGAAAGTCCGTAAGATGGTTGCTTCGAAGCGATGCAGGTTACGGGCCTTCAGCCCTCCTTCTGGAGAGAAACCGTTTTCGAGAGGTTTGCCTGCCGGTGGAATTCCAGAAGGATGGAATGTCTCTCCCTGCCGCATTGGGATGCGGCGGTCCCGAAACAGGCTTGCTCTCTATATTAAAGACTGATCTGGCCTTTGAGCGTCTCCAGCTTTTTTTCACCGATCCCCTTTACCGAAAGCAGATCCTCCGCCTTTTTAAAGGGGCCGTTCTTTTCCCGGAATTCAAGAATTCGCTTGGCCATGACCGGTCCAATGCCTTTGATGGTCGCCAGCTGTTCCAGGGAAGCCTGATTGATGTTGACCGTTTTTCCGGTGGTGTCCGTTTTAGCGACACTGGCTTTGACCGAAGTGGCAGATGTAGCGGCAGCGGAACGCTCCTGGGCAGGCAACGCGCCGGTAACCAGGGCAAAAACAACAGCTCCGGCCAAAAGACATCTGGTTAAAAAAGAAATGGTTTTCATCGCAGTTCTCCTTTCTTGAGTTTGGATGATATTTGGTTTTTGTACCGTCTCTGACTCAAGAAACGGAGAAGGGCCGGTTTTTGCGAAAAAACTTTTTCGGCTAAAAGAGAACGACGGCGGGGTGAATACCTTGGATCCTGTCTTTCGACGGCTGTCCTTGATCCTCCGGACTGTTCACCGGATGACCGATGGCCAGCAGACTTCCCTCCGCGGTCATCAACCGGACCGAGTCGGGGAAATCGGCCGTTCCCATCCCTGTGGAAGAAGAGGAGGGAGGAGCGAATAGATCCTGTTCCGGGACTAAAATCGATCCATTTCTCAACCTCATCAGGCTCTCTTTTCGGACTATCCAGGCCGGCAGAACGGTAAGCAAGGAATCGATGGGGATGATGGAAGGCAAAACCATTTCCGGCAAAGCCGAATGAAACAGGATTCGACCATCGATGACCTTTTCCAGACCAAATCCTGCCGAATACAGCCTTCTGAGGGCACTCAGATGACCTCCGCAACCGAGGACCTTTCCCATCTCATCGGCAATCGCCCGTATATAGGTCCCGGGACTGCATCGTATATAGAGCCTGCAAACGGATTCTTCCCATCCCAGCAGACGGATCTCGTGAACCGTGATTTCCCGTGCCGGGCCCTCCACCACCATCCCCTTTCTGGCATAGGCGTACATCGGTTTTCCTTCGATCTTTCGCGCCGAGAAAGCAGGGGCCTTTTGCATCCAGGTAGACTGGAACCGTTTGAGCAGGGGATCGAGGATATTCTCCGTCAGCGGGGGAACCTTCGATTCGGCGATGGTCGTTCCGGTAAAATCGCCGGTATCGGTCGTGCGGCCAAACTGCACGGTTGCCTGATAGATCTTCTCCCCCCTATCCAGAAACCGGGCCAGACGGGTTGCCTTGCCGATACAGACCGGCAAAACACCGGTGGCGAAGGGATCCAGGGTGCCGAGATGCCCGACCTTGGTCTTGGGAAAAAGACGCCGTATCCGGGAAACCACATCGTGTGACGTCGGACCGGCAGGCTTGTCTACTACCAGGATTCCATTCCCTGAAGGGACCACGGAGAGATGGGAGGAGATATCCACCGGCGGGTCCTTAAATCGACCATGAGGATGGAAGTTCCGAGGGGTCCCGTTTTTCGGCAAAGATGGAATGCAGCGCCTGTATAACCTTCGGCAAGGCGGCATCCAGGTCCTCGTGCAGGGTGAATCCGGCGGCATTGCGATGTCCGCCGCCGGAAAAATCCTGGGCGATCCTGGACACATCCAAATCTCCTTTGGAGCGAAGGCTGACACGGTAATGAGGGCTGGTCCCGTTCTGTTTGAAAAAGGCGGCCACCTGTACACTGTGGATACTCATCAGATGGTTGATGATCCCCTCGGTGTCCTCCGGCATGGCGCCGCTCGACTCCAGTGTCTCCCGGTCCATGACGATCCAGGCGATGCGCCCTTCGGCAGCCATACGCATCTCCGACAGCAGCCTTCCGATGAGCAGGATCTTTCCCGGACGGTTGGCATAATAGACCATTCGGGCCACCTGATCGGGTTTCGCTCCGTATTGGACCAGACGGGCGGCATCCCTCAGCTCTCGGGCTGTTGTGTTACCGAATTGAAAGCTTCCGGTATCGGTAAGGACGGCGGCATAGAGGCATGTGGCGATTTCCTTGGTTATTGCAACATCCATGGCTTCCAGGATCCGCAGAACCATCTGTCCGACCGAACCAAAATCGGCATCGATCCAATTGCATATTCCTGCCGGTTTGCAGCTCCGATGATGGTCCACAATGATCCAGGGACTCTTCTCCAATCCCTCAATGCCGGTCCTCTCCGGACCCGGACATTCCAAAAGGATAGCCGCGTCATAAGACCGGACGGTGATCTTGGCCAGGCGTACTTCGGAAACACCCGGTAAACGGCAATAGGCCAACGGAATCGGATCGGCACTGATGGCTTCCACCTCTTTTCCCAGGGAGCGCAACCCCAGCGTGATGGCCAAGAGCGCTCCGATGGAATCTCCATCCGGATTTTCATGAGAAACCACAACGAATCGCTGGTGTTCCTTCAGAAAGGCTACAATCGATTCCATAGCTTTACCTGTTACTACCGGAAGATCAGGACCAGATGGCGGCGATACCGGACTTGCCTACGACATAGATCAACCACAGCACGACGATGATCGTAATGCTTTTTTTCAGGCTGGTCTTTTCAAAGGTCGCCAGGGAAAAGCCCAGGCCAAGGAGGTAGATTCGCCAGAAGGAAAAGATATCCAGGGAACTGAGAAAACTGTTGAGGCCGGCTGAGGTCTTTTTATCCACCAGGACACCGAGGTGACTGATGATATTGGCCGTCGGGTCCAACGGATTCAAATCGCTCGGATCCTTGAGGAAAAGAAAAAGAGTAGCCAGAAGAATCATGACGATCGAAGGCGGCAATCCCGCCCAGCAGTAGGCGGCCAGGGAATGTTTGAAGGTGAGCGAACAACCGGCCATCAGATACGCCCCCAACAGAATGGCGGCGATGATCAGGGTGACGATCGTTCCACCGACGAAGATCCAAAATACCGATTGGTACTTGCCCCAGGTACCCTCTTCGCGCGCCAGCAGGGCCTTTTCGATTTCTTTGGCATCCTGTCCGGTAAGCGAGGCCGCCTGTTCCGCAGCAGCCTTGACTCGCATCTCCTTGGGGATCCTTTCCTGCTGCAGCACCGTGGGTATGGTGACCAGGAACAGAGTCAGAAGCAAGGGAAGGATCCAAGTCGGATGGGCCGCAATTTCCCGCAGGGTTTCTGCCGGCTCTATCAGGATTCCCACCAGCCTTTGGAGAAAGTTCTTCTTCTGGGGGGCTGGATTCAAGGACGGATTGACAGCTGCTGTTTCATTCGGTTCCATGTACTTCCTCCTCTTCTTTGGTAGAAATTTCGCTTGACGGGGATTCCGTTTTTTCCTCTTCCGCTTGTCGATGAATCTGTTGGAAAAGTCCTTCCATATGGGACTGAGCCTCCCAACGATCGTCGATACGGAAACGCAATTCCGGGGTAAAACGCAGTTGCAGGGTTTTCTTCAGTTCATGACGCAGGAAACCGGCCGCTTTTTCCAGACCCTGTTGCGATTGCTGCCGTTGTTTTTCATCTCCCAGGACACTGAAGTATACCGTGGCCAGATGAAGATCGGTCGTCAATTCCACTCGTGTCAGAGTGATGAAACCGATCCGCGGATCTTTCAACTTGAACTGAACCATCAGGCTCAGTTCTTCTTTCAGCTGATTGGCCAGTCGAATGGGTCGACGTCCTTGCGGCATGAAAACTCCTTTGCTTCCCTGGATTTTATTGCAACATCCCTTCCAGGCAAATGACTAATCGATAAATTCTATGTGGGACCCGCAGAGCAACTCACCCAGAACCTCCTCTGCCTCCGCTATGAACTGCTGGGCAAGGCGCTCCAGGACTTTCCCATCCGCTCCGATGGTCACTGCCCCCAGTTGGGCCCGTTGCCATAGGTCCTGATGATCCATCTCGGCTATGGAAAAGTTGAATCGGGAACGCAGCCGGTCCTGTACCTTGCGCAGAATCTGGCGTTTCTCTTTCAGCGAGTGACAATAGGGAAGGAACAGATTCAGTTCACAATAGACAATGGGCATATGCGCTACGGCGGCTGCCCTCCCCGATGGAATCAGGTCGGAGCCGACCTATGATTTTTTACTGCTGCCGGAACCGGAAATGGGAAAAGGCGAGACCTTTTCGATGATGAAGGTCTCCAGGACATCGCCGACTTTGATATCGTTGAATTTTTCCAGACAGATCCCGCATTCGTATCCGGACCGGACCTCGTTGACATCTTCCTTGAACCGCTTGAGAGAACCCACCCGACATTTATGGACTACCACGCTGTCCCTCACCAGACGCATCTGCGCATTGCGCAGAATCGTACCATTGGTCACATGACAACCGGCGATCGTGCCCACTTTAGGAATTTTGAAGGTGTTACGCACCTCTGCGGAACCCAGGGTTTTCTCGCGGGTCACAACTTCCAGCAGGCCGTTCATCGCCTGTTCTATCTCATTGGAAATATCGTAAATCACGGTGTAGAGTCGAACGTCGACACCTTCCCTTTCGGAGATCTCCACCGCTCCTTTCTCCGGACGCACATTGAATCCGATCACGATGGCATCAGCGGCGGAAGCTAAAAGAACATCTCCTTCCGTAATGGCACCGGCGCCGGCATGCACGATATGTATCTTTACCCGCTCGTTGGAGAGTTTATTCAATGTTTCGGAAAGGACTTCCACGGATCCCTGCACATCCGCTTTGAGAATGACCGGAAGTGTTTTCTGTTCATCCGTTTTCAGCATGTCATACAGGTGATCGAGAGTCATCCGGGAGGTCTTTGTCTGCTGGCGGGAACGGATCTGTTCCTGGCGATAATCGCCGACGGACTTGGCCTTTTCGGCATCCTCCACCACGTTGAAAACGTCACCGGCCAGCGGCAGGGATTGCAGCCCCAGGACTTCCACCGGAAGCGAGGGAGGTGCTTCTTTCAATCCGCGCCCCCGATCGTCGAACATGGCTCGCACCCGCCCGTAGACGGCACCGGCAATCAGATAATCGCCGACACGCAGTGTTCCATTCTGCACCAGTACGGTGGCCACCGGGCCCCGGCCCCGATCCAGCTTGGCCTCCAGCACGGCACCGGAAGCCATCCGCTTGGGATTGGCCTTGAGTTCCTTCATGTCCGCCACTAACAGGATCATCTCCAGAAGTTCATTCAGGTAGAGGCGTTTTTTTGCCGAGACATTCACCATCACGGTATCGCCGCCCCAATCCTCGCATGTCAGTCCGTGTTCCGTCAGCATCTGCCGAACCCGGTCCGGTTGGGCTTCCGGTTTGTCAATCTTGTTGATGGCCACGATGATGGGCACTTTGGCGTCCCGCGCATGATGAATGGCTTCGATGGTCTGCGGCTTGACGCCGTCATCGGCAGCCACAACCAGAATGACGATATCGGTTACCTGGGCGCCGCGCGCTCGCATCATGGTAAAGGCTTCGTGTCCGGGCGTGTCGAGAAAAACGATCTTGCGATTGTTGATTTCAACATGATAAGCCCCGATGTGCTGCGTGATTCCTCCGGCCTCCTGTTCCGAAACCCTGGTTTCCCGGATGGCATCCAGGAGAGACGTTTTTCCATGATCCACATGTCCCATGATCGTCACGACCGGAGCCCGCAACACAAGATCTTCCGGCTTTTCCGCGGCATCTTCCAGGGAGGTCACTTCCGCTTCGTAACTTCGGAATTCCGGTTGGAAGCCGAATTCGGCACATATCTGTTCCACGATATCCGTCTCCAGCCGGTTATTGATGGTGGTCATCACTCCCTTTTTAAACAGATAGCCCAGAACATCCTTGGCCTTGACCTCCAACTTCTCCGACAGCTCCTTGATCGACAGTCCTTCGGTAAGCTGGATGGAGCGCAGAGCATAGCCGGGGCCGGCTTTCCGCTGATCTTCATAATGACCGCCGCCGTCTCCACCGGCCTCCGGATAGCGGTTGTAGCCCTCATCCGGCCTCTTCTTCCGCATGGGTTTGGTTGTCGGTTTGCTTTTGCGATGGGCGCCCATGGTATCGGCGGCTGTTTTGAACAGACGTGTGGAGATCTCGTGTTTTCCCCGCGCAATTTCCGCCGTGGTCTTTTTCAAAATCTTCGGCTGGGCCTTGGCTGCAGCCTGTTCCGCCGCTGTTTTGATCGGCGGCTTGGCAGGAACGACGACCTTCGGCGCTTCCGTCTTGGCCGCGACCTCCTCCTTGACGGGTTCCGCCACGACCTTCTCTGCTTCCGCTGCCGGGACCGTTTCCGGGGCAGCGGCTACCTTCTCTTCCGCGGCGGCTTTTTCTTCCACGACCGGTTCCGGGAGGACCGGCGCCGGCTCGGCACTGACGCTGACGGCCGGGGGCTCCTCTTCCGGAATCACGATCACCGGCGGCGTTTCCGGAGTGGGCACTTCCGGCACCGGCGCTTCATGGGGTTCTTCCGTTTTCACTTTGGCGACACGGCGCGCCTTGGAGATCAGGTGCCCCTTCAGTACCGCTCCTCCGGCAGCGACCGTCTTTTCTTCGGGGGCCGCAGGAACGGCCACTGTCCGCTGGGGGGCCGAGGGCTCCTCCGGTTTGGCCGCCTCCTCGGTTTTCTCCGCTTTCACCTTGCGCGGTTTACGCTTGGCGGCTTCGGCGCTCTCTGCGGGTGCCGCTTTGGCGGCCGTTTTCTTCGCCGCCGTTTTCGCCTTTTCCTTGGCGGCTTTTTCCGCTTTCTTTTCCGAATCGGAGGCCAGCACGGCAAAACGTTTTCGAATACGATCGGCCAAGGAGGCATCGACATCGCTGGTGGCGGGTATGAAGACTCCCAGACGCTTTAATTCATCCGACACCTGGGATGGCTTCACACCTAATTCCGCAGCCAGATCGCCGATTTTAATTTTTTCCATAAAGCTAAATCCTTAACCGATTCCGTTCTTTTCTTAAATGACAAAAAATCCGATGCACCGCATGGAAAGGAAAATCCTTGTTCTTTGCGAGAAATAAATTCCTTTTCTCCCTCCCCTTGCGATACTACTCCTCCGGCGTTTCTTCCGCTACGGCCTCCTGGGCCTCCGCAGAAGCGTCGCCGGCGGCTTTTTCTTTGCTCGAAGCGTCCTTACCGCTTTCGAAGGGAGCCATCAGCTGTTCCACTGCCCCCACGATCCGTTCCACGGTCTGCTCGCTCACCCCCGGTATCGAAGCCAGTTCCTCTTCCTCGGTTTCGATCAGATCGCCGATGGTATGGATTCCCGAGGCAATCAGGCTTTCGATGATCGGCTCTTCCAATCCCTGTAATTGCCTTACCGAGGTGTTGAGCGCCGCCAGACGACGGGTTTCGTCCTCCATCTCCTGCCGCTTCTCTTCCTCGCTCTTGATCGAGATGTTCCATTCGACGAGATCCGTGGCCAGATGAACGTTCTGCCCGCCTTTACCGATGGCCAGCGACAGCTGACTGTTGTCGACCACCACCTCCAGGATCTTACGATCTTCATCGACCACCCGTACCCGGGTCGGCCTGGCAGGGCTCAAGGCGTTGGAGGCGAACACGGTGATGTCCGAAGACCAGGGGACCACATCGATCTTCTCGCCGCGCAGTTCGCGGATGATGGCATTGATCCGGTTGCCCTTCATTCCCACACAGGCGCCTACCGGATCCACATTGCGGTCCATGGTCATTACCGCCACCTTGGAGCGCTCCCCGGGCTCGCGCACAACCCGTTTGATCAGCACCGTTCCGTCATAGATTTCAGGTATCTCCGTTTCGAAGAGTTTGGTGACGAATTCCGTATCGGTCCGGGAAACCTCGACCTGCGGCCCCTTGGAGGCGTTCTCATGGACCCGGTGAATCACGCAGCGAACGCGGTCCCCGATTTTGAACGATTCCTGACGGGAAATTTTCTTCGCCTTCAATACGGCTTCCGTTTTGCCCAGATCGAGGATCATGTCGTCCCGTTCGAAACGTTTCAGAACCCCGCTCACCAGCAGTCCGAGTTTCGTATTGAACTCCGTATAGATATTTTTTCTCTCCGCCTCGCGGACCTTCTGTATGATGATCTGTTTTACGGTTTGGACGGAAATTCTTCCCAGTTCGGAGGTGTCCATGGGAATTTCGATCTTGTCGTCGACCTCAAAACTCTCGTCGATGTCCCGCGCCTCTTCCAGGGAGATCTGCAGATCCTCATCCTCCACATCGTCGACGACGGTCTTCAAGGCATACACCTCGACCGACCCGGTTTCACGGCTGAACCGGGCCCGCAGGTCCTCCTGCGTACTGTAATATTTCTTGGCCGCAGTGGCCATTGCCTCTTCCAGAGCGGCAACAATCACCTGCGGGTTGATATTCTTTTCTTTGCTGATCAGCTCAACCATCTGATAGAGCTGGTTCGTGTTCAGGACTGGTTCTTTCAAATCTCTATCTCCAAATTGGCTTTTTCAATCGTAGAAATAGGGAAGAGCCATTCCTTGCCGTTCGGCTCGGTGAGCCGGACTCTTCCATCACCGGAGGCCTGTATGTGGCCTAGAAAATTTCGTCTGTTTTCTACAGGTCGAATCGTTTTTATCTTCACCTTTCGTCCGCTGAAACGAATATAATCGGATTCACGATACAATCCCCGATCCAATCCCGGCGAAGAGACTTCGAGAACATATCTGTGAGGAACGGAATCCTCCGCATCCAGAAAAGCACCAATCCGCCGGCTTACGCTCTGACAATCGTCCAACGTGACTCCATTTTCCTTATCAATAAAAATACGCAGAACATGGGCTCCGGATCCGTGCTTGAACTCCACATGAACCGGCTCATAGCCCTCTGCACTTACCAGCCGGGCTATCCCCTCGAAGAGGGACGTTTCCCATCCAGACACCGCCATCTCCGTATCCCTACCCCACATCCCATATAAAAAAAGTGGGCACTCGCCCACTTCTAAACCCAAAAGTATACATCATTTCACCCTGCCGGGCAACGAAAATAAGGGAATTTGACACTTGACAACGGATGCCGACTGGGGATAACCTACCTACCGAACGGTCGGTAACATGAAAAACAGCGGCAAAGATTCCAGCGAAAACAGTCCCGCCGAGGAGAAATGGTCGCACATACTGCATACCGCAGCGCGACTTTTTCATGAGCAGGGATACGCCCAGACGTCCATGAGCGATGTCGCCGATTCTCTGGGGCTGACGAAAGCCGGTCTGTACCACCACATCGAAAGCAAGGAGCAGCTGCTCTTCGAGATTCTCAGCTACGGGCTCGACCTCCTGGAAAAGGAGGTGATCCGGCCCATCGCCGAGCTGCAAAATCCGGAAGAGCGGTTGCGCCAGTTGATCCGCCGGCATATTTATCTGCTCCTGCAGCAACGCTGTCGGGAAATCACCGTCATTTTGCACGAAAACCGGACCTTAAGCGGCAAATGGCTGACGGAGATCAATCGACGCAAAAAAAACTACATCCATCTGGTGGAAAGCATTCTGACCGCCGTGCAGAAAGACCGTTCGGTGCACCATGTCCGGCCCAAGCTGGCATCCTATGCCCTTTTAGGCATGATTAACTGGACCTACCAGTGGTATGACGTAAAAGGACCCGTCTCTCAGGAGGAGCTGATCGACCAGTTTACCGATCTCTTTTTAAAGGGTTTTCTGCAGTGAGAGAAGGGGGCCTTCGAATATCCCATTCAGGAGAAATTTAGGAGTTTCCATGAAAGAAAGAATCATCATTTTCGATACTACGTTGCGTGATGGAGAACAATCCCCCGGCTGCAGCATGAACCTGGAAGAGAAGCTGAAAATGGCCCGTCAACTGGAACGGCTCCAGGTGGATGTGATCGAAGCCGGTTTCCCGATTGCCTCGGAAGGCGATTTTCAGGCAGTCCGGGAGATTTCCAAAGAAATACGCAATTGTACGATCGCCGGGCTGGCCCGGGCTACCCGGGGAGATATCGATCGGGCATGGGAAGCCCTCCGTTTTGCCGCCAAACCTCGTATCCACACCTTTATCGCTACTTCCGACATCCATCTGGAATATAAACTGAAACGTACCCGGGAAGAGGTGTTGCAGCAGGCCCGGGAGGCGGTCGCCTATGCCAAATCCTTATGTCCCGATGTGGAGTTTTCGGCCGAGGATGCCGGCCGCAGCGATCTCGACTACCTGTGTCAGGTCATCGAAGCCGTAATCGATGCCGGAGCGGTCGTGGTCAATATTCCCGACACCGTCGGCTATTGCCTCCCGTCCGAATTCGGGGAAAAGATCGCCACTCTGCGAAGAAAAGTCGCCAACATCGACAAGGCGATCATCAGCGTCCACTGCCATAACGATCTCGGACTGGCGGTCTCCAACTCTCTGGCGGCCATACAGAATGGCGCCCGCCAGGTGGAATGTACCATCAACGGTATCGGCGAACGTGCCGGAAATGCCAGCCTGGAAGAGATCATCATGACCATCTTCGTCCGCAACGACCTGCTGGGGTATAACTGCGGGGTAAAAACCGAAGAAATTTACCGCTCCAGCAAACTGCTCTCCAACCTCACGGGAGTAGCCGTACAGGCCAACAAGGCGATCGTCGGCAAAAATGCCTTTGCCCATGAAGCAGGCATTCACCAGGACGGAGTGCTCAAGAAGGCCATCACCTATGAAATCATGACGCCGCAAACCGTCGGCCTGCCCTCCAGCCACATCGTCATGGGTAAACACTCCGGAAGGCATGCCCTGGTGAAACGTTATTCCGAATTGGGTTTCGAGCTTAGCAAAGAGGAGCTGGATAAGGCCTATCTCCTTTTCACCAAGCTCGCCGACCGAAAAAAGCTGATCTTCGACGAGGATTTGCTGGTGATCATCCACGACGGAATCCGGGCCATTCCCGAAACGTATCATCTCAAGTACATACAGACGATCGGAGGAAACCAGACCGTCGCCAGTGCCACAGTCCGACTGGCCAAAGAGGAAAATATCCTGACCGATTCCGCTACCGGCGACGGGCCCATCGATGCCAGTTACAAGGCCATCGATCGTATAACCGGCATGAACGGCAAACTGATGGACTTTTCACTGCAATCGGTGACCCGCGGCAAGGACGCGGTCGGCGAGGTGTTCGTCCATGTCGAGTTCGACAATACGACCTATACCGGGCAGGCGGCCAGTTCCGACATTATCGACGCCAGTGCACGAGCCTATTTGCATGCTTTGAACAAAGCCATCCACTATCAACAGCAGAACCGCGGCAGACAGCGGGCCCTCAAAGAGGAAACGGTGTAGCCACAACCACAAGATTTATGGTAGATTTCTTGCCTGAATTTAGAGGAGATCTCTACCCAAACGGGAAAAACATGAAATATAGGATATTGGTTTTACCTGGCGATGGAGTAGGACCGGAAGTGACGGCCGAAGCCGTCAAGGTCCTCGATAAGATTGCCTCCCTCTATGGGATAGAACTTATTTATGACTATGCCCTTATCGGGGGAGCGGCTTACGATTCCGTCGGAGTCCCTCTGCCGAAAGAGACTCTCTCTTTATGTACCGGTGCCGATGCCGTTCTGCTGGGAGCCATCGGCGGATGGAAATGGGATTCTCTGCCCCGGCCGTCGCGACCGGAGGCCGCCCTGCTTGGAATCCGGGCCCACCTCGGCCTTTACGCCAACCTCAGACCGGCCAAGGTCTCCCTACCGCTGCTCGACTCCTCGCCATTGAAGAGGGAGGTAGTCGAAGGAGTCGACGTCCTGATTGTCCGGGAACTGGCCGGTGGCATTTACTATGGGACCCCCCGTGGGATTCGGGAGGAAAATCAGACCAGGACAGGAATCAATACGGAAATCTATTCCGAGCCGGAGATCGAACGTATCGCCCATGTGGCCTTCTCTTGCGCCGGCCGGCGCCGGGGCAGAGTCACTTCCGTCGACAAGGCCAATGTTCTGGAAAGTTCGCAGCTGTGGAGAGAGACGGTCAGCCGTGTGGCGTCGGGCTATCCGGATGTCTCCCTGGACCATCTCTATGTGGACAATTGCTCCATGCAGCTGGTCACCCATCCACGCCGTTTCGACGTCGTTTTGACCAACAATCTTTTCGGCGACATCCTTAGTGACGAGGCTGCCGTCATTACCGGTTCGATAGGCATGCTGCCCTCGGCAAGCCTGGGTAAGGGTATCGCCCTTTACGAACCGGTCCACGGGTCGGCCCCTGATATCGCCGGGAAGGGGATAGCCAATCCGCTGGCCTCTATCCTTTCGGCGGCCATGCTAGTGGAACGTTCCTTGAATCTGCCGGAAGCGGCGCGAAGGATCGAATCGGCCGTCGCTTCCGTGCTGGAAGAAGGTTTTCGCACGGCCGACCTGGCCCGGCCGGGCCAGACTGCCATCGGCACCGCCCGCATGGGGGACCTGGTAACGGAGCGAATTTAGAGGCAATCGATGTCTGTCATGAAAATCGGCTTTCAGGGGGAACGCGGTGCCTATAGTGAGATTGCCGCCCGAAAGGTTTACGGCGATGCCATCCGTTGTGTGCCGTTACCCGGATTCGAAGACCTTTTTCAGGCAGTAGAGGAAAGTCGTCTCCCCTGCGGTATCGTCCCGCTGGAAAACTCCCTGGCCGGAAGTGTGCATCAAAATTACGATCTGTTGCTGCGTCACCGCCTGACCATCGTCGGGGAGGTCTCCCTTCGCATCTCCCATAATCTGATCGCTCATCCCGGCACCAGCCTTTCCGACATACGGGAGGTATACTCGCATCCTCAGGCCCTCATGCAGTGTGAAAAGTTCCTGGCCCGGTGGAAAAACATCCGCCGGATCCCCTCCTACGACACAGCGGGATCGGTCAAATGGATCAAGGAAAACAAGTTGTACAACGCGGCGGCCATTGCCGGTTCTCTGGCTGCCGATCTCTATGGCATGAAAATCCTGCAGCAGGGGATCGAGAGCGACCCGGAAAACTACACCCGGTTCGTGATTTTACGGAAAAACCCACGCCCGATTCGGGACGCTAAAAAGACCTCCATCGTCTTTACTCTGCGGAGCGTTCCAGGGGCCCTGTTCAAAGCCCTCAGTGTGTTCGCCCTGCGTGACATCGATCTGCTGAAGATCGAATCGCGTCCTCTTCACGGAAAACCGTGGGAGTATTTTTTCTACGTGGATTTCACCGGGAAGGCGACGGATCCCAACTGTAAGAACGCCTTGAATCATCTGGCGGAAATATCCAACTTCCTGCGACTTCTCGGCTCCTACTGAGCCAAGAGGTTTGCCGGCCCAAGCCATCAGGTCATATCTCATGAAACAGGAGCTGTTACTTGGCGACGAAGCGGTAGCAATGGCGGCCATCCATGCCGGTATCACCGCCGCCTATTCTTATCCCGGCACTCCGGCAACCGAGATCCTGGAAACGATTCTTGCGTATTCGCAACGACATCAGCAGGTCCCCAAGGCCTTCTGGTGTGCCAACGAAAAAACGGCCCTGGAAGCGGCATTGGGAACCTCACTGGTCAACGGAAGATCCCTCGTCTCCATGAAACACGTCGGATTGAACGTGGCCGCCGATCCCTTTATCAATAGCGCATTGATCGATCTGTGCGGGGGACTGGTCCTGGCGGTAGCCGACGATCCCGGGATGCACAGCTCGCAGAACGAACAGGACAGCCGCTATTACGCAGATCTGGCCCGTACCCTCTGCCTTGAACCGTCATCTCCGCAGGAGGCCTACCAAATGACAAGGGAGGCCTTCCTGCTGTCGGAGAGATGGCATCTGCCGGTATTGGTCCGGCTGGTAACCAGACTCTCCCATGGACGATCGGCCGTCTGCTTCACCTCAGCGGAAGAGCCCAATCCGATCCGGAAAACCGAGGGCAGTGCCTGGACCCTGATTCCGGCCATTGCCCGGCGCCAGTGGCGCAAGCTCTTGCAGCTACAAACAGATTTGTATCAGTGGAGCGAGCAGAGCCCCTTCCACCGGCTTTACCACCAGGATCCCTGTGGCGATTTCGGAGTCATCACCTGCGGTCTGGCCCTGAATCACTACCAGGAAAATGTCGGCGAACTGGAGAAGCTGCCGAACCATCTGCACCTGGGGGCCTATCCTCCGCCCATGCAAAAAATTCGGGATTTCCTCAGGCCTCTGCAAAGAGTGCTGGTCCTGGAGGAGGGTTATCCGTTCCTGGAACAACGGCTGCGAGGGATCGTTCCCATACCCCTGCAGATAGAAGGAAAACTCTCCGGACATGTCCCGCCGGATGGAGAGTTGAATCCGGACCTGGTGAGAAGGGCGCTTCGGTTGCCCGACAGGAAGACTGTGGCTGCCATCCCGCTTCCGGGACGCCCGCCGCAACTTTGCACCGGCTGCCCGCACGGAGACACTTACTCGGCATTGAAAATTGCCTTGGCTGAATTTCCGGCCACGACCGTGACCTCCGATATAGGTTGCTACACCTTGGGAGCCTTGCCGCCTTATTCCGCGATCGAGAGCTGTGTCTGCATGGGCGCCTCCATCGGAATGGCCAAAGGGGCCGCTGACGCCGGTTTTTTTCCATGCATTGCCGTGATCGGAGACAGCACCTTCCTTCACTCGGGAATCACTCCCCTGCTCGATGCCGTAGCCTGCAATGCGAACATGACGCTGCTGATACTCGACAACGAGGCCATAGCCATGACCGGCGGGCAACCGCCTCTCCTGCCTTCATCGCGGCTGGAAAAGATCGTTCTTGGCCTTGGGGTCGACCCGGACCACTGTAAAACCATCTCCGCTCTTCCACGCGAAACGGAGAAGAATGCATCGATCATCCGCTCCGAAATACACCATGATGGTTTATCGGTGATCATCGCCTTGCGCGAATGCCTGGAAACAGCCAAGAAAAAGAAAAAGAGCCTGTCCTGACCGGATCTCCCGTCACTCGTTCCATGAACCAAGAAAAAGCAATGCCCTTCGTAAAAAAAGTTTTTCTATGGCCGTTGATCCTCCTGCTCGTATGCATGGCCCCTTTTCTGCTGCTGACGCAACGACTGGCCGAACCGCTGGGCGGCTTTCACGCCGCACTGGAAGCGGGCAACATGCTGACGGCCGAACATTTCACCGATTCTCCCTTTCTTTCCCCGACATGGGATGGGAAAGAAATCAACCTGGAAACGCCCGGCCTTTATCCTTTTCTGATCCATCTCTTTTACATAGCTCACCCCGATCCTCTGGTGGTGGCTCGGACCCTTTCCCTTCTCTCTTTTTTCGGCTGCAGTCTGATGCTATACCTGATCGGCACCCGGATCCGTTCGAGAAGGACCGGCTGTATAGCCGCCATGCTTTACAGCTCCCTTCCCATCGCGGTGCTGCTCGGCCGGAATATACAAGGGGATACAACCGCTCTTTTCTTTTTCCTGGCGGCTCTGTGGCTGTATCTCAGAAAAGACGGGGCAGATGCGGCGGAAAAACTTTCCACTGTTTCCCTTTTTGGGCCGGCGCTACTATTCGCTCTGGCGGCGTGTACCGATTACCTGGTGTGGTTCGGCGCCCTGGCCTGGCTGGTGTGGATCCGACGGACGCATTCCGGAAAATCGCTTTTTGCCGACAAACGCAGCCGTATTACCCTTCTCCTGGGGGCGGGGATTCCTCTGGCGCTTTACCTGGCTCGTATGATGGCCCAACCCTCCGCTTTCTTCGACGGGCTCATCGGGACCTTCCGGGTTAATACTCCATTTCTTTTCTTCCGCTCCCTTTTTCTCCAGAAGGAATTCCTTTGGGCTCTTAGCCCCTTGACTGCGTTGACGGTCCTGGCGGCCTGTTTTCTCTATTTCCGCCGGAAAGACCTGCGTCATCCTCTGCTGACCAGTATGGTCGTGGTGCAACTTCTTCCTTTTCTGTTTTTCGCCAAGTACTCCTTCTACCTGCTGCCGGCAACGCCTTTCCTGGTCCTCATGCTGGCGTCGGTCCTGGAGGGACTCGACGATCGCGGCTTTCCCCGCTATGCCCGGCGGCTCTGCGTCACGGTTCTTTTTCTTTCCGGAATTTTCGTTTCTCTGCTGTCGGTGGTTCATTCCAAGTATGGATATACGGATCTGCAGCAGGCCAAGCTTCTGCTGAAAGGCTCGCAGGGCGGAGACAGCAACGGGATTGTCCTGGTCAATCTTCCCTTCTATATTTCCCAGAACAAAGAACTGCGCTATTACTTCCATAACGACTCGCTGGTTCCCATCGAACAGGCGGAAGTGGACCAAAACCAGCAGTTCCGGCTGTCCAACCTGAGTGTACGGATGCTGTTGCGCCCTTTTACCCGGGAGGGCGCCACCATGAAGGTGATCAAACGGACCGAGTATATCGCCGACTTTTACGGTTATGGATTACAGATCGAAAAGAGTCCGCACTTTTTCCAATTCGACTCCTGGAAGACCATCGGCGACCTTCCGCGCTTTCCCTTCTATATCCACCCGCTGGAGGAAATCCCGACCCTGGAACTTTCGCTTCACCCGCAAAATACCCGGGTTTTCCGTCAGGGCGACAAGCTCATCTTCCGGGACAACTAATCCGTATGGTATAGGCAGGATGATTTTCCCATGAAACCCACATTCGCGGACATCCATCCACCCAAATGATCCATTCCCTGATACAAAACCGATTCCTCATCCTCGAGCTGGTCCGGCGCGACTTGAAGACGCGCTACCTGGGATCGGCGCTGGGATTTTTCTGGACCGTCCTGAATCCGGTTCTCTCCCTGATCATCTATACGATCATTTTTTCTGTAGTGCTCAAGGTCCGTATAGGAGAAAACGGCGGGACTTTCGCCTTCGTACTCTATCTCTTCTGCGGTCTGCTCCCCTGGATCACCTTTCAGGAGTCGGTATCCCGTTCGGTGACGGCCATACCGGAAAACGCCAATCTGGTACAGAAAATGCGCTTTCCGGTGGAAATACTTCCGGTAGTGCTTTCTTTCTCCGGGTTCGTGCAACAGATGGTCGGCACCGGGATCTTCCTGCTGGTGCTGTTGGGAGGCGGCAACCGCCTGACCTGGTGGCTGCTGTTGTTGCCGGTCATCCTTTTCCTTCAACTCCTGATCATGGTGGGTCTGGGGTGGATCGTCTCCAGCCTTTACGTTTACTTCCGTGACACCTCACAGATTATGGGCATTCTGCTCAATGTCTGGTTCTGGATCACTCCCATCGTTTACGCAGTCCGTTCCGATCAGATCCCCGCTCTTTTTCAGATCGTAATCGAGTGGAATCCTCTCTCTCACCTGATCCGTATGTATCGCTTTTCGCTGTTGTCAGGGGAACCGGCTTCCCTCTTTTCCTGGATCTATCTCACGCTGTTCGCCGTCGGCTGTTTTCTGATCGGTTCGGCCATGATCCGAAAGCTCAAGCCGGATTTTGCCGATCTCATTTAACGTTTTCCCCATTCGTGATCCAGCCGGCAGATCCCCATCTCCCGCGTTTTATGGATCACGGTGAAGGAATGGAAATCTTTCCATATATCGAAGGCCATCATGCTGTGTTCATCCCCCGTGGCCAAGGACAGGTAATAATGTCCGCTTAAGAGTTCCAGGTTTAAAAACCTGAGTTCCGCATAATACCGGTTGTCTCCCAGAGGCGTCATCGGCGCCTGGTCGATTTGGGAAAGTGCCATGTAGATGATGAGATCTCCGGCACGCTTGACGCCCACGGCCACCGCAGGCCAATGGACCTCGGGCTGGAAGCGCGTCCAGATTTTCACAACCATGGTATCGCCGGTTTCGAATTCACGGCATTCGTTTCCCTGCACATCGCAGATTTCCGCCCGGGTCAGGACTCCCAGGCACCCCTCGGCCAGCTTCACCTCCTCGGAGACGGATTGCCCTTTGTCGGCAGGCTTGCTCATCTGGTAATCCAGATAATCCTCGGTAACGAGCCGCGGTTCTCCCATGGCGGCGACTCTGCCGTCCCGAATCCAAATCGCACGATCGCAGACCTCGCGAATCTGGTAGATGTTATGGGAACAGAGGACAATGGTTTTCCCGGCGTGGCGGAAACCCATGATCCGCTGCAGGCACTTGTTCTGGAAGGACTGGTCCCCGACGGCCAGGACCTCATCGACGATCAGGACGTCCGGCTCGAAACAGGTGGCACAGGAAAATGCCAGCCGGACAAACATCCCCGAGCTATAGGTCTTGACCGGGCGATCGATGAAGGGGCCGATATCGGCAAAGGAGACGATGGAGTCAACTTTCTGCCGTATATCGGACCGGCTGTACCCGGCCAGCATCCCATAGGTGTATATATTTTCCCTTCCGGTAAATTCCGGATGAAAACCGGCCCCCAGATCGAGAAGAGAGGTGATTTTCCCTTTGACCTCCAGGCGACCGCAGGTCGGATGCACGGTCCCGCTCAATATCTTGAGCAGGGTACTCTTACCCGCACCATTGGCCCCGATAATGCCCAGCGATTCTCCTTTGCCCACCTGAAAAGAAACATCCTGCAAGGCCCAAAAAGGGTAATAGTTCTGTCGGTGAAACACCGAGTCTAGAAATCGTTTCTGGGGATTATCGTAGAAACGATACATCTTTCCCAGATTCTCACAAATAATGCTGGATCCATTGGACTGCATGGATTCTTGGTACCTTTGTCTTTACCGTTACCGGGCACGGCAGGCCGCACCCTCAGATGTTTCCTTTTTGTTTCCGGAAAAAACGGCGGGTTTGATGCAGGGCCTCCCGCCAGCCTGTCTGCCGCCAGTGACGGCAGAATTCGGACGTCAGATTCAATACGGATCTATTCCGGGGTGACCCGGTCTGTACCGGTTTCTGCATCCCCCCCAGGGTCGCTATACTCTCCGTCAATTCCATGAGCTGTAATTCCAGTTCCTTCTTGTGCCTCTCCAGCTGACCGATTTGCCACTGCAGACATTCACACCGCTTCCTGCCGGCGAGATAGTGTTCCTCCTCTCCGGCGACAAGATCTTGGCGGAAGTCGCGGAAAACCGATGTCAGGCCCAGCCGTTCGATCGACTGCAGCTCGGTTTCCTGGTAATCCCAATCGACGACAATGGCCCGGAAGGGATCCCGGAAAAGGGAAAAGAGCTCTTCGTCTTTTCGCAATCGGCGGCTCTGTATACGACCGCGCTTTTCCAGCAGGGCCGGCAGGGCATCCAGCAGATCGTTACAGACCACCAGATGGTTGATGACCTCCCGGCTTTGCCGGAGAATGGACTCAGGAATCGCTTCTTGCTGCCCTCGTTGCGCGTCCTGCCCCGCCCACAGATAAAAGGAGCTGCGATCGGCCCCGGAGAAGTAGAGCGCCCGGCGTACGGCCGCGATAAAAGCCAGGGGGAGGATTTTCTGGAAATTCTCTTCGTTGTAATTTTTGAAGATGGTAAAGAGGGCGTTACGATGCATGAGATAGCGCATCTTTTCTTCCCTCGAACGGCTGAGAGTCCCATGCAGACGGTGATAGACCTTCGATTCAGGCGCATAAATCACCCGGTATCCCCTGAGCCATAGACGCCAGCCCAGATCCACATCTTCATACAGAGCAAAATAATCCGCGTCAAATCCCCCCAACTCCAGAAAAACATCGCGCCGGATCAGCATCGCTCCCCCACAGGCGAAGAGGAGGTCCATGGCTTTGTCCTCTATATCCGCGCTCTTCCGTCCGATATCCAACTGATCGGCGTATCCCTGATATTGCAGGGACCCGCCATGAAAATCGACAGTCGTTCCATCCCAGCTTAAAATCTTGCAGGCGACACAGACGGTCCCGGAAGGCTCATCCAGGCGGTCCGCCGCCTTCCGCAGCCATTGGGGATCGGCCCGCATGTCGTTGTTGATCAGGGCCAGGTATTGCCCCTGTGCCCGGGCGGCCGCCTGATTGTTGGGTTCGGCAAATCCCCGGTTGCTCTCGTTGGCCAGCAGCTTCACCTGGGGAAATTTGCCGGTCAGTTTTTGCACGGTACCGTCCGCGGAACCGTTGTCGACCACCAGGATTTCCAGGAGATCCGCAGGATAATCCTGCGCCAGAAGGGACGGCAGGCATTGCTCCAGATGGTGCCAGCCGTTCCAGGTAACCACAATCACCGAGATCGAGGGGAGTTGCTCGGGCATGAACTTCACTCCAGCCAGATCTTTTGCACGGCTATTCCCAGATGGCGCCGGTCCCCGTTGTGATAGATGGCATCCGGCGACCAGGTTTTCGCCAGGCGAATGGTCAGTTCCAGGCAATCGTCCCCGTCCGGCAAATCGGCGGTGATCTTTTGCAGGCCATCGGCAGGAAAACGGAATGGGACTTCCTCGCCCCGGTTTACGGCAACGGCCCCGACGGTCGGAAAACCGGAGGCTTTCCCCATGGCAATCACATGCAGGCATATACGCCGGTGTGCCGGCCTGCGGCGGAGAAACAGGGCCGCTTCCCGCTGGGTCCAGCGAACCTGCTTTTCCTTGCCTACCGGGTCCGGTTCCAGCGGATACCAGCCGTAATAGAGGCAACCGAGCTCGTTCTCTCCCATCGTGATCTGGTATACGGTTCGTTTCGATGCCAGAAAAGCCTCCCGTGAAATCAAACTATAATCGGGAAGACTCAAAGGGACATATTTACTGGGAAAAATCAAAGAGGCCAGATCTTCATCCCGGCGCTGTTTTCGCGCCCTGATCCGGGATCGCCTGGCCAGAATCGCCGGCAAGCGGCGAAGGTTCCAGGCCAGATTTCCCAAAAAAATCCATTTTCGCTGCGGACTCCGGTATTGATTCATCAGGGAGACGATCGCTCGCATCAGATTTCCCGCTTCATAATGTTTGATCAGGGAGCATATATTATGCCTTTCCCCCATGTGCTCCCTGCGGCAGGTACCCATTGTCTCCGCCGAAGTTCCGCCGAATTTGTGATAAACCACCGCCTGAGGAACTGTCAGGATATCCCCTCCCATCTGCCTGAGAGTCCAGCAGAGATCCACATCTTCGTGGTACATGAAGAAGAGTTCGTCGAAGCCCCCGGCCGCCTCGAATGCCTCGCGCCGCATGAGACAGGCTCCGGCACAGGCGAAAAAGACCTCCTCGCTTCGGTCATACTGTCCGCGGTCGGGTTCGAACATTCCGCGGTCCCAGGTGTACCCCACACGGTTCATGCACCCGCCGACTCCATTCAAGATCTCGCGTAAATCGTACAACCTCATTTTGGAGGCGAAGGCCGACACCTTTTTATTCTTCTCCGCGGCCGCCATCAGATGCTCCAGCCAACCCGGATCGGTTTCGATGTCATTGTTTAAAAATGCCAGATAACGCCCTTCGGCCCGATGCACCGCGTAATTGTTGGCCTTGGAAAATCCGGAGTTGTAGCCCATGGAAAGTATTTTCACCCAGGGGTACTGCCGGGAGACATAATCGCAGCTGGTATCGGAGGAGCCGTTGTCAACAAACAGGAGCTCGAAATTCCGGAAGCTGCCGGCCTGCAGGGAAGAGAAACAGTCCTTGAGATGCCGAAGACCGTTGAAATTGACCACGATGACCGAAACGTCGGGTTTCATACGGGTCTACCTGCGGGAGGAGCGGATCCATTTGCGGATCCATCTCCAGGGTGATGACAACACCTCTGCGAGCCTGGGGGAATCCAGTCTTCGCTGCAGAAGGGCATTCCGCTCTTCCAGCTCGCGTATATGCTCCAATTGCCCCTGAATCCGATGTTCCCGCTGCTGCAGGTCCGCACTGGCGCTATGCAGACGGTCCGCTTGCAGCAGAAGGTCCCGATCCAGATGACGGATATGCTCCTCCAGATTCCGAGCATGGGTTTCCATCCCGGCTTTTTGCCGGTCGACCTCCTGGCGTTCCTTCTCCAGTCCCTGGCTGTATTGCCGCAGATGGGCCGCTTCCGACTCTATATTCTGTATATGATTCTGCTGGTAGAGAATCAGCTTCTCCCGATCGTGGAGGGTGGCGGACAAACGGTCCAGACGACGATCCTTCTCTGCCCAATGCTGCAGCTGGAACAGTTCCAGCATCAGATGGGCCTCTGCGGCCCAGTGTTCCGGCGGGCCGTCTCCGGGGCGGGAAATCCATGTCCGTGCATCGAAATCCGCCAGACGCCCCTGCCGTCCGACATTGACTAGAAACAGGGTCCGATAAGAAGGCGATGTCTTGTCGAGAGGGAAAAAATTCCGGTTATAAAACCGGTTGATCTTCTCCTGCAGCTGGCTGTTCTGCGCCGTGGAGGCAAAGAAGGTCACGCACTGCATCCAGAACCAGCGCGGCAGGTAACCGTTGGGCAGGGCCAGGTATTCGTATCCCATCTGTTGCAAAAGACCGGTGATTTCCTCCTCTGCAGGAAGGACAAAACGTTCGTGCTCCTCCAGAAACACTTGCTTGTACCCGGTATAGTGTTCGATAAAGGGGCGCAGGGCCGCTTCCGCATCCCGCACGGACGGACTGTCGACAGGACAGCCGATGATCGCCCAATCGCCGGCCGCTCCCAGTACCGCTCGCAGAAAGGATTTGCGGTCCGGTCGGGGAACGTGTTCCAACACATCCAGGGAAACCACGACGGAAAATTCTTTTTCGCCAAAGGGGAACTCGCCGGGATTCACGCGCACGAACCCGGGCAGGCCACAGTCCCGTGTATCTGCAACGACGGTGGAAAAGGAAGGGAGAAAATCCGCGATGCTGCCCATGTGGCCCACACTCCCGCCCATCAGGCCGCCATAATCGAGAATCCGAATGGAGGAACGGTCCGATTCTTCCCGGTCGGCATACAGAGAGTCAAGGATTTCCCGGATGGCCTCATAGCGCTGGTAAAGGTCGAAAGGAAAACTCTCCACCAGCTCCCCATGCTGGATGGGATGGCCCGTCAGACGTATCTTCTGCACCGGCAATTCCTGCAGGCCGTTTTCCAGGAGAAAACGGAGAATGTGCCCTCCCGAGGAAAGCAGAAACGGTTCCGTTGTAAAGGTAGTATCCTCCTCTCCCTTGCAGGCGTAAAACCTTCCCAGAGGACGATCGTCCACCAGAATCAGAACCGAACCGACGGCAGAGGGTGCAGGAATATCGAATGCCAGTTGAATCCGCCAGGGGCGGAGCCCTGCATTTTCCAGGGGGAAGATCGCCTCAGGCGTCAGTAAGCAGCGGGCAGGACCTTGGCCAATCAGAGCACTTTCAGGTATTTCCAGCCGCAGGCAGGACGACAGATCTCCTTCGTCTGACATCTCCAGAATGGAATCGTTGCCGGTCAACAGTCTCTCTTCCTATTTCTTGAAAAGGAGGGAACGATAATAAAGGTCGAACTTATTACCTTTGCCAGTCATGGACCACAGAAAATGGATGGAGTCTTTTTCCATCCAAATCAGGGGGACACCACACTGGTTCTTGTCGAGAACGGCAGTGGCAATGGGTACGGTCTCGCTCAACCAGGTTTTCCCGTTGTCACGGGATAGGTTGATCATCAGGCGGTCGCCGTTCGTCGGATCCTTTTGTCTCCAGATCGCGGCCAGGTCATCTCCGTTCGCTCCGACGCGAAGGACATCCATCATCTGCTTCTGCCCCTGTGTGATTCTTCCTTTACTCTTCTCCTCGGTCACCCACGTCTTCCCGAAATCGCCCGAATGCATGTACATGATGGAGGTGCCTTCTTGGGAGTAATTCTGCCAGAAAAGGTGTAGGGTATCCTGTCCGCCTTTTTTAAGAGAGATCAGAGAAAGCCCGGCCGGATTGGAATAGATGATACGATCGTCCGTCCAGGTTTTCCCACCGTCCTGAGATTGATCCAGATAAATGCTGTTCACCTTATCGGAGACATAATGCCAGGTCACGGTGATTTCCTGTCCCCGGCGGACTGCCTGTGGCAGATCCATATGGATTTCCGGGTTGTCGTTGATCCGGACGGGTTCATCCCAAGTGGCCCCATAATCCTTGCTGGAAACGGAATAGATGGCACAGTTTTTATCCATCTCCGCATAGGAAAAGACAACCGTGACATGACCGTCCTTGTGCGGAAGAATGGTGGCAAAGTTGGCGATTCCCTTCCCGGCCCCTCCCGGAGAAATACGAACTTCTTTATCCAGCCACGTCTCCCCTGAATCCAGGGAACGGTTGATGTATAAATCCGCGTTGCTGTCCCTTTCGTCCCGCCAGGCAATATAGATCCTACCCTCCTCATCGCAAACCATGGCCGGATTGAAGGCCCCGTTGCCGCTGCTGACCGGCCGTCCTTTCCCCCAGGTCTTACCGTTATCGTCGGAGACAGAAAAGGAATTGAATTTGCCCCCGATCCCGACCGTACGCCGGACCGCGCTTTTCGAGGTTGAGATGACGGACTTGCGCCAGGCACTCAGATAGAGTTTATCTTTTTGCGGATCCTGAAGGATGGTCGGAAAATCGTCCCAGGTGCTCGCTTCATCGGAATAAACCGGCGATGGATCGGAGAAGTTCTTCTGCTCTTGGGTCAGGGACTGCAGAATCAGTTTCGTATCGGCCGACCGGGTCCAGGCCACGCGGACCGTCCCTGTCCGATCGCGGTGGATCGCAGGCGTGCGTAAATAGGATGGCTCCCGCAGCGTCCCCTCTTCCGGATTGATCCGCAGGACCGGCGACAGAGTGAAGCCTGCATAATCGGTCCGTTCGGCGGCGGGCAGATTACCGCCGCCGCAGCTGTACTGCATCAAAAAAATCAATAGGGAGATTCGGATGAACCGCACCACGCCATCCCTAACCATTCTGTTTCTCCTTGCTAGATGATGAAGTCGCGAAAATGCCATAGGTAACCATTTCTATTATCGCTCTGATAAATTTGAGTAGGGGCACGGGCGTGCCGTGCCCTGGCGCCCATAGGATGAGGGCTCCCTTTGGGCAGGGCACGCCGTGCCCCTACAACAGCAAATACAATATTTTATGCCGTCTTTTACCAATTCGTCATCGGTGAATTCTTCTTATTCGTAATTCCGGACAGGGGAGATAATACCCCAAAAATACAAAAAAAAATGGGGACCAAGTTACCTCAGTCCCCATTTTCTTAAAACCGAAACGGTTTTGGGTCCATCACTACGGGGTGACGGAAGAAGCAGGCACAGGGAATGCCGTCAGAACACCACCGATGTAGGTGGCTTCCGTTGCCGGCAGTACTGTGGTCGCTACACCGAGCATGGTGGTAGCGGCATTCACATCCTTGCGGCCCAAACCTACCAGCAGATCACCATAACCGGCGGAGAGGCCGTTGTTGGTGTCGCTGACGGACTGACTGAACCAACCAAACCAGCTGGTCAGACCGGTGCTGTAGGAAGTGGCATTCATCTTGATGTATCCACCATTGTTGGCAGCCAGATAGATACCGGCGCCGATGAAATCAGCTCCGATTCCGGCAAGAGTTCCGGTTCCGGCATAACCACCGCCCACTACGCGAGGAGACAGAGTGTATTCCGTCACGCAAGCGGCGCTTCTGGTCGGCAGAGAGAAGGGCTGTTCGTCGTTGTCGATGAACCAGGGGGTGAAGGTGGTGGTGGTGGAATTCAGCTTGAACATGGTGCCGGCGGCATCATTGTACACATCCAGCACGGACACGAGGGTCAGGCGGTTGCCGAAAGCCATGGAGCTGCCATTGTTGTAAGCATCCACTGCCAGCGGAGAGAAGAAATGGGGAACAATCAGAGTGGCAGGGCGGAACAGCTGCAGCAAACGATAGGCTTCATAAGCAGCGCCGGTGTTGGTTACATGGGCTCCATTCAACGTTCCGGCGAGACCGGTCAGGGTGTATCCAGGAATGGCAACGCCCAGAGCGGTGTTGCATCCTTGATATACGCCGCCTACATAGGTGGAATCACCGATGGCAAACCTTCCGGAAAGATTGGTGAAATCCTTCGGGGTGGTGAAGCAGGAACCGGCATCCAGAGATGCACCGTAGGCATTGACGGCCATACGGCTGACGGCGTTTCCGCCGAAAGCGGATCCGGTGGCCAGGTTGGTGATAACCTGAGTTCCAGCCAGGTAGTTGAAGGAGATAGCGCGGGTATCAATGCCCTGACCAAGAGTGGCATCGATGGCGGTTGCGGTCAACAGGAATTTGCCGCCGACTACCGTTCCGCGGAAATCACCATTGATGGTTACCAGGTTGGAAGGATCGATTACGGTGGTGTCCTGAGGAGTCAGAACATCGACGTAGTCGAACACTTCGGCGCAAGCCGCGGTGTTGTAGAACTGATAGTGAACCAGAACGGCCGTATCAGCGCTGGTGTTGGTGATAGTCATGTAAGACTTGTAGGTGTCGGCACCGGAACCCAGAGAACCTTCATTGAAGTAATAGATAATCTGGCTGCCGGGACGGGAATTGTAAGGAGTCGACAACACGGCCGACATTGTGTCTTGAGCAGTAGCGAACTGGGCCATTACCATCAGGACCAGAGGCAGAAGCAGAAGAGCACCAAAATACTTCTTCATTAAAATCTCCTTTCAAGAAGAATTAAAGTTGAAAACACGAGATACATTCGATAAAGCGCAACAAACCGTTTTAAAGTAAAAGCAAACCTAAAAGCCCGATGTCCCTCACGGATCTTTCTGCAATTTGGAGACATTGGTCACTTCAAAGCTTGCATTAAAGATGTACCAAAAGAGAGAAAGTTGCAAGAATTTTTAAAAATGATCGATTTACGGAAAAGATATGGATAAACCAAGGAGATTCTAGCGGTTCATCTGGGTAAAATGCCATGAGCCATTCTCGTAACGCCAGTGCTGCAGCAACGATTCACTGCCCGTCTGGGTCCTTTTTTCGCTCTTAACCGGCAATTCCAGGTTCCATTTGAATTTGACCTTCGATTCCCCTTTGTCTCCTTCCGTTTTTACCGATTCAATCTCATACGAAACGATTTTCAGCTGGATCTTACCGCCCC
>CAZTVS010000033.1:0-3074 GCA_964617125.1 uncultured Acidobacteriota bacterium | reverse complement strand
GTTTTTACCGATTCAATCTCATACGAAACGATTTTCAGCTGGATCTTACCGCCCCTCTCCTCGATAAATTTATCGAAGGGGATATTCCTCTTTTCTTCGGCGATATAGAAGTCATAGACAGATTTCCAATCTCCGGCGACACGGTAATCCCAGTATTGACTTACCCGTTTCCGTAAACCGTCCTCGGTCTTGGGCGCGCTACACCCACTCAACAGGGCTACAGCCGTTAAAAGAAAGAATGCTACAATACGATTCCCTATTCTCATCCGTAATTCCTGAACTCCTATCCATCGACCTTCTTGCATGGCCGGTATGCTACCTCGCCGACTCTATTGTGCAGGAGGAATGCCGTAGAAGTATAACACATTCGAACGGTATCCGGTACCGCCTCCGGCTGTCCAATAGATGGTAAGAAGTACAGGATAGCGATTAAAGTCGTCCAGCGGGTAGGTTGTGGCGGCAACCGTCATCCATTCTCCCGGCACGGTGACCGTCGCTTCGGTAGAACTTATAACCGTACAGGTAAGATCATGTCCCGAGGGATTGACGACACTACTCACCGGGAAGTTGAGCATCAGCGGCATCAGCGACATATTCATGGGAAAATTGACCCCGCGCAGGGTCAACGTCAGGTTTTGACCGTCCAGCACATGCTGCGAAGGGGTGACCGAGGTAAAAACCAGTTCTCCCGGCAGGCCGCCGAGTGTGGTGGTGGTGGAGCCGCTGACCGTGGTAGTGGTCGAACTTGTGGAGACCGTAGTCGACACCCCGGTGGTGGTCGGCGTGCCGCAGCTGTTGGACACCCGGAATACGTAGGTGTTGGATGTCGTGGGGCTGCCCGACGGATTGACGACCTGAAATACCTTGTCGCCCGCTACGGCGGTGACTGCAGCAGGAACGGTTACAAAGAGGGAGCCCCCGGAACCGTAGGTCGTACTGTATCCGACCCCATCGATCTGGACGACGGCACCGGCGAGAAATCGTATGCCGCCTACGGTCACCGCTGGACGGTCACCGGAACCGGGAGCCACGCAGCTCGGATTCAGGTAGAAAATGACCGGACCGGTCGCCGAGGTGGTGGTAGGGGTTCCGCTGGTAGTCGAGGTCGTGGTCCCGCCGGAGGTGGTAGTAGTCGTAGTCTGTCCGGTGGAGGTCGTTGTCGTGCTGGTCGGAGTGGTGGTGGTAGTCGTTGTCGGCTGAGCGGCCACGATGAATGTCAAGGGCCCTGTAGCCGGCAAGCTGATGGTGGAACCCAGCAGATCCCTGACAATTATGCGCAGAGAGTGACTGCCCAGTGCCAGACCGGTGTAACTGAGGGAATATTGAAAACCGACGTTCGGACATCCCGGATAATTGCCCACGGTCACGCAGACATCCGGGCGGCTGGTGCCGTAGACGGCGTTGGCCAGTTTCACGTTGTCCACCATGACATCGACGGAAGAGACCCCCTGCGAGGCGACCGCCCATCCCCCAATGAACAAGGGACCGTAACCGGAGCCCTGGTTGGTGTTGGGACTTTCCAGATTGCCGTGGATGACCGAAGCCAACTTAATAAACGGTATCCCGGTAAAAATTCGTACCTGCCCGTTGTTGGTGATCGCCTTGATCTGAAGGGTATGCTGACCGGCGGAAAGGCTCGATGTATTCAGCAGGAAGGTATAACCGGAATTCATGCAATTCGCTGCTCCGGCAAAAACGGCACACACGTCGGGACGGGCGGCGAAGGTGGTGATCGTACCGGCCGTGTTTCCATCGATCAGGGCAGAGGCGGATACGACGGGGTAATTGGCGAATGTCCAACCGGTTACCTGAAGAGAATTCGTAACGGTGACGCCGGATGCCGGGGTCTCCGTGTTTCCGCGAATCACCGTATCCGATTTCAGGAACTGTACCGTCCCATTGGCGGCATACCCGACTCCGTCGGTGGTGGTAATTCGGAGCACAACCGTATGGGCTCCCACACTGTAGGCGCTGATATCGAGATTGATGGAAAAACCGACATAAGGGCAGTTGGGGATGGTTCCCAAAGCGCGGCAGACATCTTCCCTGCGTTGGTTCAGAGAGATACCGGACCGGACCGTGGCTCCATCGACCATGACCTCCACATAGGGGCCGTACAAGCGGGAGTATACCCATCCGGAAATTGTCATATTATAGGCTTGGGACGATCCGCTCAATGGGCTGTCGATGTATCCGAAGGGAGCCACCGAGGCGGTCGCGGCTTCCATCGTATACCCCTGCAGCAGGGAAGCAGCGGTCGCTGCCGAACTCGAGTTCACGACGGATTCGGGACTCATCCGTCTTCGGCTGAATTCCATCTTCGCGGGTTCCAGATCCACGGGCGAAGAGAGTTCCCGGGAGGATTGCAGGATGCCCCCTTCCAGCGAGAAAGACCATGCCTTGGTTCCCTGGGCATCCATCACCGTCAGGGTTTTTTGTCCCGGCAGATCTCCGCCAGCCAGCAGGGCCGTCGGTTCCGAGTCAAGATTAAGGACTCCCAAGAGCTGGGGAATGAACGACTTTTGTTCCGTAGGCTGCAGGAGCCAGAGACAATGATCCTTCCAGACCAGAAATTCGTCCCGCTGATCCCCGGAGAAATCGGCAACCTGCAACACCTTGACACCCGAAAGATCCTCCGGCAAGGTCGGCATGGGAGTAGATGAGTCAGCAGCGTTGACCAACCCCAGGCAAAAGCAAAGGGCTGTTATAGCCACTGCCGATTTACTAAAAAGTGTATTTCTGAGTATCTCTAACATAATCTTACTCTTCCGTGTTTATCCCTGAGAAATTTCAGGTATACCTTAATGGATGTCGATTCCCGATAAAAGTTGCAAAAGACTACGTATAAAATTTTTGGAATCCATACCGTCAGGATGTTATTGTCGATTGAAGTCGTAAAAAAGCCAAGGTTTGCAGTTCCGCGTTTACGCGGCACTGCCTGAAGCGTGGCCGGAGCCTCCGGCTCCGGATTTGCCTCCCGGAGCTGGAAGCTCCGGCCACGTCTTTGAGTGTTTCTTTTTCTTTCCTTGAATTCTGTGTTGATTCCATTGCTTTTGCCGGCGGGACGCCGGCGC
>CAZTVS010000032.1:20476-47666 GCA_964617125.1 uncultured Acidobacteriota bacterium | reverse complement strand
AAGAAAAGAAACGGGATGCGAGCCACAACCTTATTGAAATACGCTCATGGAAACAAGGAGTGAATGGGCAATGAAATGTGCAAACTGTCGGGAAGTCCTTTCCGATTATTTGGATGGAACGGTTTCCCAGGAGATACAGGAATCCGTGCGGCAGCACATGCAGGAGTGCGCTTTCTGTAGAGATCAGGAAGCGGAATTACGATGGATTCAAGGCAATGCCCGGTCTCTGGAAACGTTGCCGGCAAGGATGGAAAACTGGACGGCAATTCAACTGCATATGCAAACGGAAGGATTGTTGCCGAAGAAAATCGGCGGCGGGGAAGTGGATTGCCGGACGTCGCCGGAATATTGGCGGAAACAGATGTATTTTTACCGACGGCTGGCGTTCGCGGCCATGGCCGCTTGTTTTATCCTCCTGGGGTTCGGTATCGGCTCTTTCTGGATGTACCAGTATCAACCCCTTTCGAGCGGAGTGCAGGTGAGGCAGATGGAGACGCAGCTGGCGGTTCTACAGCTGGAAAAGGCAATCTCCCGTCTGACGCCCATACTGGAAAGGACCAAGACCGAATGGCGCCCGGAGATCCGCAAGATCGTGGATACCAATCTGGAAGCCCTGAATCTCGCCATTGCAGAAAGCGAACGGGCCCTGGCTAAGGATCCTAACAACGAGGAAGCCGCCAATTTTTTGGTACAGGCCTGTCAGCGCAAACTGGCCGTAATGAACTCCTTTTTGGATATGAACGGCATATAGCGCACGTCCGGATTCGGATTGTGTCCGGAAAAAAGGAAGTAGAAATAGATAAAGAGGAAATCGGAGGAAAATATGAGAAACATACAGAAAACCATTTGGATTTGTTTCATTCTTTTGATGTTATGCGTCCCCGGATGGTCGCAGAACGCCATCCGCGATGTACGGAATTTTTCCGTCAGTGCCAACCCGACTGTTTCCGTCAGTGACATATCCGGAGAGATACGCGTCGTAGGAGAGAAGATTTCCGAAGTTCGGGTGATCGCAGAAAAAACCGATCCGAAAATCGAAATCCTCATGGAGCAGACCGGAAACAGGGTCCGCATCGAGGTCCGGTATCCGGAGCATGCCCATCGGGCCTCCCGCTGGTTCGGCGGATCCGAATCCTCGGGGGATGTGAACATTCAAATCGCCATGCCGGAAGAAGGAAATCTGGAGGCGCGTACGGTCAGCGGCGATGCCATGGTAGAGAATCTTCAGGGTGATTTGACGGTTAAGGCGGTGAGTGGAGATCTGAAACTTCGCAAACTGGGCAAGCGACTGCTGGCCAACACCGTCAGCGGTGACATACAGGTGGAACAGGTGACCGGAGAGATGGAGATGAAGACGGTCAGCGGCGATTTACGGGCGACGAACCTGAATGGCCGATTGACCATGAGTTCGGTCAGCGGCGATCTGGATGTGCGCAGTTCCAACCTCACTTATATGGCCCTGGAGTCGACGAGCGGGGATGTAGATGTAGTAACGCCTCTCTCGCACAGCGGCAGTTATTCCATATCGAGTCACAGCGGCGACGTGACGCTATCCATACCTAGAAATTCCTCCTTTCGGGTGACTTCGGAGACATTCAGTGGAGACTTCAGCTCCGATTTTGATCTTCCGACCACGGAGATCAACACTGAACGGAAAAGGGGGCAGCGTATTTCAGCCACTTATGGGACCGGCGATGCCGATGTCCGCTTACGGACCTTCAGCGGAAGTGTGCGTCTGGGCATACAATAAATCCAATATGCCGGCAAATGGGATGGCCCGGCGGAGCCGAAGGCCACAATCACCCCTGACGAAACGGCAAAAAGTCCTGGGAGCGCCGGCGTCCATCAGGCAAAAGCAATGGAATCAACACGGAATTTACAAAAAGAAACGGAATAAAGACTTTTTGCCGCTTCGTCACCCCTCAGGTATTCACAATTATCATAACAAACGAGTCAGGAGAGGAAAACAATGAAAGCCACTATGACAAGATTTTTAGCCGCAAGGTCTTTGGCCCTGGTTCCGGTATTCATGATCGCACTATGGACATGTCCGGGCTTTGCCCAATACCGGGAAGAGTTCCGTAAGGAACTGCCCCTGGCCGTCAACGGCATCTTCAGTCTTTCCAACGTGAACGGCAGCGTAATCGTCAATGCCTACGACGGAGCAACGGTGATGATCCAGGCGGTCAAAGAGGCACCTTCCGCCGATCGTATGGCGGAACTGAAAATCCATATCGAAGCCAGTGGAGAACGGATCCAGGTAGATTCGGAATATCCGAAGGTAAACGGCAACGGGTTTTCCATCAAGTACGAAATCACCATACCTAAAACGGCCATTCTCGATAGAATCGAAACCGTGAATGGGAAAATCGAGATTACGGGCATGACCTCCGAGGTTCATTTTGCCACAGTGAACGGAGGGGGGAAGGTCTATGGATGTTCCGGCAGGGTCCAGGGCGAGACGGTGAATGGAGGTTTGCAAGTGGAAGCTCTCCCGGGACAGCCGTTGAAGGAAGTGGAACTGAAAGCGGTCAATGGCGGCATCAAACTGATCACCCCTGACCTGAACGATGTCCAGGTCAAAGCAGAAACGGTAAATGGAGGAATTACGACCGACTTTCCCCTCGAAGTCCGGAAGGGCCTTGGGGGCAAATCCCTGGCGGGAACCCTGGGGAACGGGTCCGGACGGATTCATATCGAAACGGTAAACGGCGGGATTTCCATCAGCCGGAACGCCTCTTAAAACTAGCAGCCAACCATCCGGAAGCCGTGGGATCTTGGAGCTCCTCCTCCCACGGCTTTTTTATTTTGCATGAAAGATAAGGATGGGAGTTTTCCCTTGATGTTTTGCGACAGATGGTTTTAAATCCTCTATCTTCCGGAGTGAAAGTGCTGGAACGAAGTTCTTGTGGAAGGGAATTCATTCTTTGAAACTTTTTGCTTTGCCGGTAATCTTACAATCATGGTAAGGATTAAGTTACATTTTTCAGGAGAAGGAATTTGATGAAAACGAAGCAAGTTAGGATGTCTATCGGCAGCAGTACCCTATTGGGCCTCTGCTTATGTGCCATGTTTCTGGGTAGTGCCTCGGTAACCGTTTCCACCCTGCAGGCACAGGAAAAACTGGTCCCCATTCCCCTGGAGCTTCCCAAGCCGATGTTTGAAGGAACTCCGCAGAACCTGAAGGTTCCCAATCTGGAAAAGCCCCTGGGCAAACCCAGAGATCCGTTCCTGGCCCCGGCCGGGACCGTCAACCTGTCCAAAGGGAAAAAGGTAATCAGCAGCGATAAAGAGCCTACCATCGGCGAGATCGAGATGATCAGCGACGCCGACAAATCCGCCGGCGACGGCAGCTTTGTGGAATTAGGCCCGGGGTTGCAGCATGTGACCGTGGATCTGGGGAAGAAAAGCGAGATTTTCGCGATCGTAATCTGGCATTTCCATAAAACCCCCCGCGTATATCTCGATGTGGTCGTACAGTTGGCCGATGATCCGGATTTTACCACCAATGTTCGAACCCTTTTCAACAACGATCACGACAATACCTCCGGCCTCGGGGCCGGCAAACAATTCAATTACGTGGAATCCTCCGAAGGCAGACTCATTGACGCCAAAGGTGCCAAGGCACGATATGTCCGCTGTTACAGCAACGGGAACAATAACAATGAGTTGAATCACTATGTGGAAGTGGAGGTCTTCGGCCGGCCGGCCAAATGACATCCCGGACCCTCTCTCTGCTGTTTTTGTTGACGATCCTGGGGGCTGCCGCCCTGCGCCTGCCGGCGCTGGGCGAGCGGCCCATGCATTGTGACGAAGCGGTGCATGCCGACAAGTTCGGCACGCTCCTGGAGGGAGGGGGATATCGCTACGATCCCACCGAGTACCATGGTCCGACATTAAATTTCTTTACTCTGATTCCCGCCCGGCTCCGAGGCATGCACCATTATCAGGAGCTGGATGAAACCGTTCTTCGTCTCATTCCCGCCCTTTTCGGTATTTTACTGGTCTGGCTGCTCCACCACTGGCGGGAGGGTTTGGGTGCCCGACCGATCCTTCTGGCCGCCGTATTTACGGCCCTTTCTCCCGCCTTGGTGTATTACAGCCGTTACTACATCCAGGAAATGCTGCTTTTATGTTTTTCCTTCGGATGGATGGGTTGCTGCTATCGGTATCTTCGTGAAGGCCGGTCTTTATGGGCGGTATCCGCCGGAATGTTTTTCGGGTTATCGTTCGCCACCAAGGAAACCTTCATCTTATCGGCCACGGCCGCCGGCTCCTCCATCATACTGACCTGGGCCATCTATAGACATGTACCTTTCCTCCGGAGTCCCATAAAAATAGGCCTGCCTTCGACCTGGAAACGGGATGCAGCCTGGGCACTGATCACGGCGATGGCGGTAATCATCCTCTTTTTCTCTTCCTTTTTCTCTCACTTTTCCGGAATCGTCGATGCCTTCCTGACCTTCTCTCACTATGACGACAGGGTACAAAACTCACCCATTCACAGTCATCCATGGTTTTATTACCTGCAGCTGCTCCTCTTTTTTCACCAGGGAAACGGATGGATCCACTCGGAGGCCCTGCTTTTCCTGCTGGGTGGTACCGGCATGCTTCTCTCCCTGACAAAGAGGCCCCGGACCGGCGTAGACATGGTTCTGCTGCGGTTTACCGCTCTGTACACCCTGATTCTGACCGTAATCTATTCGCTGATCGATTACAAAACGCCCTGGTGTGCGATTCAATTTTGGATTGGCTGGATCCTCCTCGCCGCCTGGGCCACGGTGGAACTGTACGATCGCATCGCCATCAGGATGCTTCGCGGCATTTTTGTCCTTCTTCTGGTTCTCGCGACCCTGCATCTCGGATGGCAGGCCTGGCTGGATAGTTTTCCCCTGGGAGCCGATCCGCGAAATCCCTACGTCTATGCCCATACCGGTAAGGATATTTTTCCCATCGTATCGGCGGTGGAAAAGCTTGCCAAGGCGCACACGCAAGGGTACCGCATGCCGATTCAGGTAATCGGAAAAGAAAATTTCTGGCCCCTGCCCTGGTATTTTCGCCGCTTCTCTGCCGTTCGTTGGTGGACCGGGGTTTCGGAAAAAGCTCCCAATGCCCCGGTCATACTGGCGACTCCAGACATGGAACCGGGAATCATTCGCCGACTCTACGAGCTGCCGCCGCCGGGAGAAAAGGAGCTCTATATGCAATTGTTCCGCAGCTATACGGAGCTTCGCCCCGGTGTTGAGATTCGAGGCTACGTGGCCCGGTCCCTGTGGGAGGACGCGGAAAGGTTGGAAAATCCCGGCCCCGCACAATAGGAAGTTTGTTTCCGGCCTTCGGCTCTCCCTGTTTTCTATGGTCCCCCCAGGGCAGGGCCAAAGATCCGGCGACATACCAGCGGGTGAGGAGGGGGAAACACAGCGATCCCAGTAGGAAAACAGGTTCTAAAACCTGGAGACCTGAAGGACTGTTCCCTGGCTGCTTCCCTGGAATGTATGAAATTTGATATAAACAAGGTGTTACGGCAGCAGTTGTTCAAACCATTTTCATGAAATGGGAATACCGGTGACCAGCCATGCGTACATTGATTGTCGATCATGATCTTTTCAGCCGGAAAAAACTGGCAGAGTCGCTGACTCCTTACGGGGATTGCGAATCGGTGGCCACGGGAGAGACGGCCATCCAGCGGTTTCAGCAAGCGGTGGCGGAAAACAATCCCTACACGCTGATCACTCTGGATATCGATTTATCGGACATCGACGGCTATGAACTCCTGCATCGCCTGCGATCCATCGGGTTGGCCTGCGGACATCCCTCTCCACTCTTTTTGATGGTCGGCAGACAGAGCGGGCAGGAGGATATCATGCGGGCGGTGGCCAACCATTGCGCCGGTTATCTGGTGAAGCCGCTCAACAGGGAAAAAATCGTTCAGGCCCTGCAACGCCTGGATCTGCAAAAGGAAAGCAGCCCATCTTCCCCGCCTGCCGTCTCGACCGTCACCGAACCCGCAGCCGCCGGAAAGCCCCGGGAGATCGCCGTTTCCCAGCCTAAAAAAGAGGAAACTCTGCACGATTTACTGCTGCAATACATCCACGACAGTACGCCGGAGACCATCAAAGGACTGAATCGATGGTTACATTCACCGACCCCGGAAATGGAGAAAGAGATCCATACCTTTCTTCTTTCCGCTGAATTGGAAGAATATGACAAAGTGCAGCTGCTGCGATGGCTGCAGGGTTATCCTAAATTGAACCTGCTCCCCACACTGGGGCAATTGGCCGTCGGCATCACCAATACCAAATTGAAAAAGGACCTGTTGCTCCTTCTGTCGAAATACGATTCGATCGATGCCCTGCAGGAATTGACCCGACTGAACGACATCCTGAACAATTCCATGCTGAAAGATGTCATTACCTCGGAAGTCAATCGCCTGCGCCAGCAGCACCCCTCTCTGGCCTTGATCGAGCGTTTCCTGGCCAGTGCTCAGGACAGGTATGCCTTGAAGAACGTATTGATCCTGCTGCAAAAACATTTACGGCCGGACCAGGTGGTGATATTCCGGCGGTATCTGGGCCATGAACAGGAAACCTTGCAGAACGCCGCCTTTGAATTGCTCTGTAACATGGATGACCAGAACGGGAACGGTTCCCTCTTTCTCTTCCTCATTCGCAGGCTGGATGTCATTCTCGGCGGGAAAAAGGCATCCGGCGACGAAGATACCATCCTGGAGTTGATTCCTTTTTATCATCATTATCTGGAGCGCTTTCCCCAACTGGCTTGCGATACCGGGGAGGAGTTGAGCCGGCGATTTCCCAAGATCCTGGATTTACGGCTGCAACAGGGTTTGTTGAGTATTTTTCTGCTGGCCCCGGACAACCGTTACCTGACCTTCGTTCTGGAGCAGTACCGGGAAAAGCCCGAACTCCAGGAATACCTGCTGCCACATCTGGCTGCCGTTCCTGCCGCAGCCGACTTTCTTCTGGCCGAGTATCACAAAGGAGGCCCGCTGACGGAAAAGCTGATGGCGGCCTTGATGACGAATGAGGTCGGAGCGAACTATTTCCACGATCACATGTCAGAACAGAATGCCGAAAATACCGCGTTGATATTGAAGAACATCCCTTTGCAGCATTACCCTCTGTTCCGGGATGTCGTAATGGAAAATCTGCATTCCTCGGAAATCCATTGCAGAGCTTCGGCATTGACGATCGTAAAAAAATTTGCAGACCGGAGTACCGAACCGGCCCTTTTCGATCCGGAGCAGATGGCCACTCATTTTCAAGCCGGCCGGGAATATCTGGAATCCATCTTGTACCTGTTTCCTTTCCAAACCCTGCATTGTTTTCTGCAGAATGACCTTTTTCAGGCGAACATGGCTCAGAGCGAATGGCAGCCGACCGAAGTTTTAACTGCACTGGCCGCGATGGAACCGATTGTCCAGTTGCCTGTGAAAGAAAAATTCCTACGGTTTCTGGAACAACAGCTCAACTTTGGAAAACTGGGGCGGATCAATCTATTGGTAAAATGGATGCAGAATTTCAAGGCGGTCCATCAAGTCGATATTCGATCGATTTTGGATGGTTTGAACTTCTATAAGGAACTGAAAGGCGGATTGTTGTCGCCTCAAGATCTGGCGGAAGTGAATACCGCCCGGGAAACCATCCTCACACTGCAGGAGGAGGTGCGCCAACTGGAAACCGCATACAAGGATATCGAGAATTGCCTCAAGCCCGATCCGCCGAACCTGGACACCCTGGACGATCTGCTGCGCTCTCAGCCGATGGCATTCTGCCTGCGTGGGGCTGCCGTCATCAAGAGATTGCAGCAATATCAAACAGCTACAGATGACACGGGAAAAAGAACCCTGTCCGCCTACCTGGCGAAACGTCCGGCTTTGGCGGCCCTGCTCTCTGCCTCAGACAGCACCGCCGCCAAATCGGCGGAAAGCGCTCCGCGATGGAACATCATGCTGGAAGATAAATCCCTGCAGTTCTTCCTGGCCGATCAGTTTCAGGAACTCTGCCCTTATATGCAAGTGGTATGTGATCTGCAGGTGAAGAATAGCGATATATGGATTGCCGATACCGTTTCCTACAATAAGGTCGGTGTGGACAAGCTCCTGGACCATCCCAGGAAATACCTGATCTTCCAGAATCCGACCGAGTATGCCGATATCAAAAGGATCAAGCCGGTCGCCTTCTCCACCCCGGTCAATATTTTCCGTATGGCCAAGGCCATTTTGCCGACAATCCCGCTCTGAGCGCCTCGCTCAGGCTGTGCTTGACGAAATTCCGATCTTCTAATTATATTTATAGCATGTCTGATCTGCCCTGCCGTACGGATTGTTGATGGTAACAGACAACCGTTCTGCCGGGAGCAAGGAATGGCAATGAGGCGATTTTCCGGGGATTACCTTGATCGAATTATGAAGATCATCCGATGCTGCAGATATGGTTTGCTTTTTCTGGTTCTTTTCCTCCTCCTTCCATCATCTGCCTGCGCGCAAAGCAATCTGACGGGAGAGATCAGTATCTCCGGGGCATTTGCGCTCTATCCGATGGCGGTGCGGTGGGCGGAGGAATTTAAAAAAATCCACACCCAGGTGCGCATCGATATATCGGCCGGGGGGGCCGGGAAGGGGATCGCCGATGTTCTCGGCGGTATGACGGATATCGGTATGGTCTCCAGGGAGATCTACCCGGAAGAAAGCAATCGAGGGGCATTGCCGATCGCCGTAGCCAAGGATGCGGTCGTAGCCGTGATCAATGCCGGAAACCCTGGCCTGGCGGAGATTCTATCCCGAGGATTAAGCCGCCGCAGCGGCATGCGGTTGTGGATCACCGGAGAGAGGACCACCTGGAAGGAAGTCTTCGGCATCGCCTTTGCTGGCCCGATTCATGTGTACACCCGATCGGATGCCGCCGGCGCCGCCGAAATGTGGGCCAAATATTTCGCCAAGAAACAGGAAGATCTGCAGGGGACGGGAGTATTCAGCGATCCCGGACTGGCCCAGGCGGTCAAAAAGGACACGCTGGGGATCGGCTACAACAATATCGGTTACGCCTTCGATGCTAAAAGCAAACAGCAGATACCTGGCATCCGTATCGTTCCCCTGGACCTGAACGACAACGGACGGATCGACCCCGAGGAGAATTTCTATGACCATATGGACCGGCTGATCGAGGCCATCGCCTCCGGCCGCTATCCTTCTCCTCCGGCGAGAGAGCTCTACTTTGTCATCAAAGGAAAACCATCCAGGAGAGTGATCGGCGAATTTCTCCGCTGGGTCCTTGCCGACGGACAGAAGTATGTCCGCGAATCCGGATATGTCTCCCTATCCCCGGAGAACCTGCAAATCCAGACCAAGAAACTAAATTGAAAAATAGCATGCACGATCGACGGAGGTGGAAGGACAGAATCGCCCGTCTCCTGATGAAGACGAATAGTTGGCTCTCCGCCCTATTCCTCCTGGCCATCGGCGCCGGGCTGCTTTTTCAGGCCCTCCCTGTCCTTAGGCAAAAAGGCCTTACTTCTTTGCTCCTTTCCAGCAACTGGAAACCGTTTCAGGGCGAATTCGGTTTTTGGCCTTTTCTCGTCGGCACATTTTGGGTCACCGGCATCGCCATCCTGATCGCCTTGCCGCCTTCCCTGTTGACCAGCCTGTACCTCAGCGAATATGCCACCTCCCGTATGCGAAGACTCTTCTATCCGATCATCGATCTGCTGTCGGGTATCCCACCCGTCATTTATGGGGTGTGGGGCACTCTGGCTTTAGTTCCATGGATCTCGGGAACCCTGGCACCCTATTTTGTCGAGTTTTCCACCGGTTACAGCGTTCTGGCGGGAGGGCTGGTCCTTTCCGTCATGATCACCCCTTTGATCATCGGAATTCTCACCGAGATCTTCAAAAGCATACCTCAGGAGATGCGCGATGCTTCCCTCTCGTTGGGAGCCACCAAGTGGCAGACCATTAAGAAGATGATTCTGCTCAAATCGCTGCCGGGGATTGTGGCGGCGGTTGTATTGGCCGTTTCCCGGGCCTTCGGCGAAACCATGGCCGTGCTCATGGTTTGTGGCAACGTGGTGCAGATTCCCCAGTCCGTCTTCGACCCTGGCTACCCACTGCCCGCCCTGATCGCCAACAATTACGGTGAGATGCTCTCCCTGCCTCATTATCAATCGGCCCTGATGTTCGCCGCCCTACTCCTTTTCGTCATCATCCTCATATTCAATACCGGTTCCCGCCTGGTATTGACCCGTCTGGAGAACAGGTACCACCTATGAGATTTCTCGAGGAGAAGATCGTCCAAGCCCTGATGATCCTATCGGGATTATTTATTCTGGGACTGCTGCTCTTCATTCTTCTTACCATCTTGAGCCGAGGACTCCCGGCCTTATCCTGGGACATGCTGGTCCGGCTGCCCAGCGGCGGTTTTTACCTGGGTAAGGAGGGAGGCATCTTCAACGCTATTCTCGGTTCGCTGTTCCTGATCGCCGGTGCGGTTCTCATCAGCTTTTTGCTAAGCGTCCCGGTGGTAATGTATATCAATTACTATCTCCCCGGACGCTCACGCTGGGCCGGGCTGGTCCGTCTGATTTTCGACATCCTGTTCGGCATACCTTCCATTGTCTTCGGTGCTTTCGGATTTGCCTTGATGATCTATTTCGGAATCAAGGCCTCTCTGCTGGGCGGGATCGTCACCGTCGCCATGCTCATCGCTCCGATCCTGATGCGCTCTCTGGATGAGATGGCCCGGCAGGTCCCCTGGGACCCGGCAGAGGCGGCCTTGTCGCTGGGTGCGACGCGCTATGAGATGGTATTGGTCATGTTCCGTCGATTGCGGCCCGGGGTGGTCACCGCCGTTCTTTTGGCCACCGGCAGGGGTATAGGCGATGCCGCCACTGTCCTGTTTACGGCCGGCTATACCGACAACCTGCCCACATCGCTGCTGCAGCCGGCCGCTACTTTGCCGTTGGCCATCTTTTTCCAACTCGGGAACCCGCTGCCGGAGGTACAGGACCGCGGCTATGCCGCCGCACTGATCCTGACCTTGATTATTCTGGCGATCAGCGTATCCATAAGGTTCCTGTCGCAAAAGTTATCGGACGATGAACTAGGATGACCTGGGAAGCGACATGCAAAAGGAAAGGAACAACATGCCCCTGATTACCCCTCCCGAAGATATCCCCATCCGGGTTGAGAATCTGAATTTGTACATGCAGGGTCACCAGATCCTGAAGGATGTCTGCCTTTCTATCCCCAAGAGGAAGATCACCTGCATCATCGGTCCGTCCGGCTGCGGGAAAACGACTCTGCTGCGCAGTTTCAACCGTCTGCACGACGAATCTCTGGAGGTGAAGGTGAACGGCCGGGTACTCATCGACGGAGAAGACGTTTACAGCGAAAAAGCATGCGTTATCGATATCCGCCGCAAGATGGGCCTCCTGGCGCAACGCCCCTGCCCCCTGCCGATGTCCATTTACGACAATGTGGCCTATGGGCCGCGCCTGCACCGTTCTTACCGGAAAAAGGAATTGCATGCCATCGTGGAAAAGTATCTGCGGGCCGTGGTCTTATGGGAGGAAGTCAAAGACCGGCTGCAGTCATCGGCCAGACGCCTGTCGATGGGACAACAGCAGCGCTTGTGTCTGGCTCGGGGTCTGGCGGTGGAACCGGATATTCTTCTGGGGGACGAAGCCACCTCGGCCCTGGATCCGATTTCCAGCCGCATGATCGAGGAGCTGTTTCTGGAGCTCAGGAAGGAATATACCATCGTATTGGTTACCCATACCTTGCGCCAAGCCAGGCGTATTGCCGATTACATCGCCTTCATGTATCAGGGCAGCCTGATCGAATTCGGCAGCAACACGGAATTCTTTGAAAATCCCCAGAACCGCCTCACTCAGGATTACATCTCCGGCAGTTTCAGTTGATGGCCCAGGAGATCTTTCCCTTTTTTTCCTCGGAAAAGCATGCAACAATACAGCCCGGGGCGGATAGCGGCCATTCCCCTGCCCCACACTTATGAAACTGGAAGATTTTGATTATTTTTTGCCGCCACAGGCGATTGCCCAGAAACCGGCCGACCGGAGAGACGAATCCCGTTTACTGCGAATGGACCGCCGCAACGGCTCTCTCTCCCATCACCTGTTTCGCGACCTGCCGGATTTGCTGCAACCGGGAGATCTGCTGGTCATGAACGAGAGCCGGGTCCTGCCCGCCCGTCTCCATGCCCATCGCCGGCCGGGAGGAGGGATTCTGGAAATCCTGCTTCTCGAAGAGGAACCCATCGGCAGTAAGGAATGGAATGCGTTGCTGCGGCCGGTACGCAAGACTAAAATCGGCGATCGCTTTACCTTGCCGGGAGAAGAAGGGAATTTCGAACTTCTGGAAAAGAAAGAGTATGGATTGTGCCGGGTGCGGGCTCATTTCCCGGATAGTGTTCTGGATTTGATGTCGAGGCATGGAGAAACGCCGCTCCCCCCCTATATCAAACGCCAGAAGACCGATGTTGCCGACCTGGAACGGTATCAGACCGTCTATGCCCGCACTCCGGGATCGGTGGCCGCTCCGACCGCCGGACTGCATTTCACTCCTGAGGTTTTTCATGCTCTGACCCGGCGGGGAGTCGAAACCTGCCGGCTGACGCTGCATGTAGGTCCGGCGACATTCCTGCCCATCCGGACGGAAGAGATCGAAAAGCACCGTCTTCCTACGGAAAGGGTAATCATACCGGAGGAAACCGCCCTCGCGATCCAAAAAGCCAAAGGCGCCGGAAGAAGGATCCTTGCCGTCGGGACCACCAGCACCCGGGCGCTGGAATCCTCCGCGGCTCACCACCAGGGGGAGGTCGCAGCCGGAGAGACCCGGGCCGATCTTTATATCCATCCCCCCTACCGATTCCAGGTCATCGACGGCCTCATCACGAATTTTCATCTCCCGCAATCCAGCCTGCTCATCCTGGTTTCCGCCTTCGCCGGACGGGACCACATCCGGAAGGGTTACGAAGAAGCCGTCGACAAGGGATATCGTTTCTACAGCTACGGCGACTGCATGGTCATACTATAGTATAATCGCAGAAAAGTTGACCGCCGCAGGCGACAAACTTTTGAATCTGGAGAGAAGGTCGATTATATTTATCCTTGTTCCGGAAGGAATGCGGCTGGTTTCTTCCGGCGAAAGTGCTGTCCAACCATTTAATTTCTATGTTTTGGAGAAGAATGAATTACCGATTTTGCTCTTCTTCCCGAGTGATAGGAATCGGGATTTTCCTGCTGTTCTGGGGGGGGATCTGTTTTGCGGGCCACATCACCCTGCAGATCAGCACCACGCCCACCCCCGCCGATCAACAGATCTTTTGCACGGTCTCCATTGTCAATCAGGGAGATGAATCGGCGGCCAACGTGCAGGCCCATGTCGAATTTCAAGGGAAACGCTATTCCGCCCAGGTGCAACCCTCTCTGGCTGTCGGACAGACTTATCAGGGCAGCTATGAGATGCCGGCGGCAAATCTGCTCCCCGGCAGATATTCCCTGATCGTCATCGTGGAATACACCGATACCAACGGTTATCCGTTCACCGCCTTATCCACCGCCAACGTGCCTTTTCGGGAAGACTCCTCTCCCCAGATCCACGGAATGACGGATGCGGTGCAACTCGGCGGATCGGCCGGCATGTACCTGCGCCTGAAGAACCCCCAGAACCAGAAACAGGAGGTTCAGGTGCGGCTCGTTCTGCCCAAGGAAATTTCCTGCGATCAACCACAACGGGAAGTTGCTCTCGCTGCCATGGGAGAAAAAGAGATCGGGTTCGACCTGCGCAACTTTTCCGCCCTGGAAGGAAGCACCTATCAGGTTTTTACCCTGGTGGAATACGCCAACGAAGGGAAACACACCAGCATGGCCATCCCCGGAACGATCAAGATCGTACCGGCCCGCAGCTTTTTCCAGAAATACAAACTGTGGATCATCAGCGGTACCATACTTCTGGCCCTGGCCTTTGCCGGCATACAGATATACGGACTCCTCTCCCGGCATCGTAAAAACAACCCCACTCCGCGAAAATCCCAGGATCTATGACATCGACAGGCACCCGACTATCGAATTGGTACGAACGGTTTCGACCGGATTGGATGGCCGATTTTCTGGTACAAATCGCCGTCTTCCTCTACATCACCGACTACTTTTCACCGGCGCTGCTCTTTTCCCCGGTTACCACCACCGGCGGCGATACCGCCTCGCATTTCTACACGGCCAAGTACCTGAAAGAGGTTCTCCTGCCCAGCGGCAGCATCCTCGGCTGGATGCAGGGCAATTATGCCGGATTCCCGGCCTTTCAGTTCTATTTTCCATTCCCCTTTCTGCTGATGGTCCTGCTCTCCCTGTTCACCGGGCTGCAGGTGGCCTTTAAACTGGTATCGGTACTCGGTGTGTTTCTACTGCCGCTCTGCACCTACTTTGGCTTCCGCCTGCTTCGGTTTCCCTTCCCCGTCCCGGCGATCGCCTCCCTGGGCACACTTCCTTTCCTTTTCATGGAGGCCAACTCCATGTGGGGAGGAAATATCCCCAGCACCCTGGCCGGAGAATTCACCTATTCCATCGGTCTGGCCCTGATGATTCTCTTTGCCGGAAGCTGTTATGCCGGCATCCTTGGGCAACGCTGGGTGTTGCGCAACGCCTTGCTGCTGGCCATAGTCGGCTTCAGTCACGGCTATACCATTTTGTTTGCCGTGGCCTTTTCCTCCTACTTCCTGATCGCCCTGCCCGACACCCGCAAGAACCTGATCTACCTGGCCAAGGTATTCGGCATCGCTTTCTGCCTGATCGGATTCTGGATCGTCCCCCTGCTCTCCTTTTCCACCTTTACCACCCGCTATAACTTTATCTGGGTCATCAATTCCTGGAAGGAGATCCTGCCGGTGATCCTGTGGCCGGGCATCGTTCTGGCCGCTCTTTTGCTGGCATACAAACTCATACGACAGATGGTCCCCCGGTGGAGAGAGCCCTTCGATCACCGCATCGGACTCCTTATCTATATCACCGGATTGGCCTACCTGTTTTATCTGATCGCTTTCCGCATCCATGTAGTCGACATACGGTTCCTGCCCTTCCTGCAGCTGACCCTTGTCCTGCTGGGAGCCACGGCCCTGGCCCTGCCCATCTCCCGTCTGCGGGCCAACTGGATCTTTCCTTTGATCATGACCGCGGTGTTCATCTACTGGACCGAGAGTCACGTGACCTTCATACGGCAGTGGATATCCTGGAACTATACCGGATTCGAGAGTAAAAGCCTGTGGAAAGCCTATTCCGGAGTGAACGACGCCCTTCGCGGAAACGAGGGGGACCCCAGAGTCGTCTATGAGCACTCCGAGGAACACAATGCCGCTGGCACCATCCGGGCCTTTGAATCCCTCCCTCTCTTTTCCGGGAGGAACACCTTGGAAGGATTGTACATGCAGTCCTCCATCAGTTCTCCTTTCGTCTTCTACCTGCAATCGGAGGTATCCAAGGTAACCTCCTGCCCTCTGCCCGATTACCATTGCACGACCTTGAACCTGCAGCGGGCCGTCGAGCACCTGCGTCTTTTCAATGTACGGGATTTCATCGTGCGCAGCGACGAGGTCAAGCAGGCGGTACGGCAGGCGCCGGATTTCGTCCAGGCGCAATCCCTGCCGCCTTACGAAATCTGGCGGCTGAAAAACAGTGCCGACCGTTATGTGACCCCCTTGCGTTTTCAGCCCTCGCTGCTGGACACGGAAGACTGGAAAGCCGATTTCTACAACTGGTTCAAACGGCCGGGGACCTCCGAATCCCACCTGGTCCATCTGTTTTCTTCCCGGGCGGCCGATTCCGGCCGGTTCCCGCAGCGCTTCACCTCTCTGCCGCTCCAGACGCCGTTGCAACCGCTGGACACGAGCGGGATCGAAGTGTCCGAACAAATCCTGCCGCAGGAGATACGCATACGCACCAACCGCATCGGCCATCCGCTGCTGATACGGATTTCTTATCACCCCCGCTGGAAGGTTGAGGGAGCCGACGCCATTTATCTGGCTTCCCCCTCCTTCATGCTGATCTTCCCCACGAACAACGAGATCCGGCTCACCTTCGGGACTACGCCGACCGTGTGGTTCGGCTATCTGCTGACCCTGATCGGCTGGGGAATCCTGCTGGTACGCATCACACCCCTTCACCGAACCCTGGATGTTTCGCCCCTTCTGCGCAAAAAATGGCAGATGCTGTCTTTTCATACGCAGGTGGAATCGATGTCGGAACGATTCTTCACCTGGATCGAACACAGGCGTTACTGGCTGGCCCCGGCCGTGGTCCTTCTTCTCATGATCTGGATTTTCGTCTTTGCCCGGATGATGCAGCAGACCGATTCCAGCGTCCTCTACAACCAGGGACTGGACTACTTCACGCAACAGCAGTACGAAAAAGCGTCCGACCTCTTTTTCCGGGCCATGCAGGTCAATCCGAACTCTTCTTCGGCCATCAACGCCCATTACTATTACGCCATATGTGCCTTTAAGAAGACGGAATGGCAGAAAACCATCGATATCTTCCGCCAGATGGTCCAATCCTTCCCCGACAGCATCTATGTCCCGGAGGCTCTCTATCACATCGGATTGTGTCTGGAGAATCTCGGACTCCGTCCGGAGGCGGAAGTCCAATTCCGGGAGGTGATCGCCAAGCATCCTGGAACTCCCTGGGCCGGACACGCGCAAAACAAAATGAGCCCGCCGGCCGGCAGCCCGAGTCCGACGCCCGAGACCGGGACCGCTGCCCCGATTCCATCCACCGGCCCCGCCGCCGAATACCAGTCGGCGATCCGGTTCTTCGACCAGAGCCAATGGCCCGAGGCGGATGCGGCCCTCCTATCCTTCGTGAAAAAGTATCCGGGCGACGCCCAGACAGACGATGCCTTCATGCACCACTGTTTTACCCTGTTCAAACGGCAACAGTGGCGAGATGCCCTGAGCGAATTCCAGATCCTGATCAAGGAATACGCTTCCAGTCCATGGGTTCCGGAGGCCCGCTTTCATATCGGGCTCTGCAAGCTCAACCTGGGTAAGTTGGGGGAGGCGCGCAGCGACTGGGAAAGCCTGATTCGCGACTACCCCGATTCCCGTTGGGCCGCCTATGCCCGTTTGCGCCTGGAGGAGACAAAGAAGAAGTGAATCCCTACGCCGCCACTTCGCGATTATTCCCCGGGAACAGGACCCGACCCGGTACCGAACCGCTTTACCCAGGTCCGTGGATCACATGCATATCTTATTGATCAACCCGAACTGGGAAGGACTGGTCAGCGGCCGCGGACGTCGCTATAATCGCGCCTGGCCGCCGCTGGACCTGCTGAATTGTGCCGCCCTGCTGGAGACGGACGGACATCGGGTGACTTTGCTGGACGCCCGTGCCTCCTGGATTTCCCCGGAAGAGATCGCACGGCAGGCCGGATCCGCCGACAAGGTACTGCTCACTTCCTCCCCCATCGATCGCTGGCAATGTCCCAATCTGGATACCGACAGTCTGCTGCAAACGGTCCGTCATCTGCCGGCGGAACGGACTTTCCTGCTGGGAGCGCATGGAACCTTACTCCCGGAGATCGTCCTGCAACAAACCGGCGTACGCGCCCTGGTTCTGGGAGAACCCGAATTCACCGTGCGCGATCTCTGCCGGCAGGAGCGGTTCAGCGCTGTGCCCGGTATCGCCTATATGGAAGGTGGGGTCTGCAGAAAAACAGCCGAGCGGGAACCGGTGGACATCGATCAATTGCCGCCACCCGCCTATCATCTGATCGGGCTCGAGCGATACTCCTATGAGCTGCTGGGAGATCGTTTCGTCCTGCTGGAAGGATCGCGCAGCTGCCCCTGGTCCTGTAACTTCTGTCTTCTGGAGATGTATGGACATCGGTACCGGCGTCGACGGCCGGAACTGCTGATTCGAGATGTAGAACTGGCGGTGGAAAAGCATAGGGCGCGCAACGGCTATTTTATGGACCTGGAGTTTACCGTCCACCGGGAGCTGGTCGAGGCGCTCTGCCGTTTTCTCATCCGGAAAAACTACGATTTTCAATGGACCTGTCAGACCCGCCTGGACACGGTACAGCCGGATATGCTGCAACAGATGAAAAGGGCCGGCTGCCGCCTGATCCATTATGGCGTGGAAACGGGATCTCCCCGCATCCTGGAATCGATCCAGAAACGGATCACCCTGGAAAAGATACGGGAGGGGATGAAAATGACCCGGGCGGCCGGAATCGAAACGGCCTGCTTTTTCATGTATGGATTCCCCGGAGAAACGCCTGCGGACATGGAGAAGACCCTGGAATTCGCCAAAGAGATCAATCCGACCTATGCCTCCTTCCATGTCGCCGCACCCTATCCGGGAACCCCTTTCCATCGGCAACAGGGAGAAGAGAGCCGCTTGCCCATTGCCGAAAGCTTCCGCAATGCCCTGCCGGCCGAGGAACTGCGCCGCATGGCCAACCGTTCTTTGATGAGTTTCTACCTGCGACCCGGGTATATGTTCTCCCGACTGCTCCACGGCAATCCGTCCAGCTGGTACCGCCAGGCCCGGCTTTTCTGGAATTTTGTCCGATGAACACGACACCTTTCACCATCGGCATTCCGGTTTACAACGAAGAGGAGATTCTGATCGGAAACACTCTCCGCCTGATCGAGTTTTTACGACGCCAGAAGGCCCCCTTTGAAATCATCCTCGGCAGCAATGGCTCCACCGATCGTACGGTGGAATTGGGGGGACGCTTGGCCGCGGAACATCCGGAGGTACATTTTTTTCACCTCCCGGAACGGGGAGTAGGTGGGGCTTTCCGCCGGTTTATCACCGACGCGCACTACGACTTGCTGATCTCCCTGGATATGGATCTCTCCATCGATCTGCAGTTCGTAACCGAGGCCCTGCAGTTGCTGGAACGGTACGACATCGTGGTCGGTTCCAAAAAGATGGGAACGCAAAAGCGCTCCCTGTCCCGCCTGGCCGCCAGCCTGCTGTTCGTTCAATGTGCCAAATGGCTTCTGGGGATCGATTACGCCGATTATTCGATCGCAGCCAAGGCGTATCGACGACCGGTCCTGCAGCGTTATGCCGCCCTGATCCAGGAAGGGACCGCTTACGTCATCGACATGGTCTATTACGTGCAGCGCGATGGCGGCCGGGTGACCCAGATTCCGGTCCATTGCGAAGATCACCGGACCAGCAAGTTCAACCTGGTCCACGAAGGCATTTACAAATTTGCCAATCTGGCCCGTCTGTGGAAGAACCGCCACCGGTCGGTTTTCGGTCCCTCTTCCTTATCCGGCACGTGATGAAGTCTGCCCCTCCTTATCTCCCGTTTTCCGTCGAGGAAGGGGATGTCGCCAAAAAGCATACGATAGAATATTGTATCAGCTGTGGTAGGGGCACGGCGTGCCGTGCCCAAAGGAAGCCCCTCATCCTGCGGTCGCCAGGGCACGGCACGCCGTGCCCCTACTCCAGATTTTCCGAGTGAGTGGGAAAATGGTTGAAAATAGGTTTTTTTGCGACCTCATCGAGGTAGGACAAAGGCAACGCGGCGGTGTGGCCGTGATGAAGAAGCTGGCCCAGGCCCTCTGCCGCCTCTTCTTTCGCATCGAACACCACGGACTGGAAAACCTGCCCCGGCGTGGCCCCTGTGTCATCGCCGCCAACCACCAGACCTTTCTCGATCCGATCTTCGTCGGGGCCTGTCTGCCCTGGCGGATTCGCTTTCTGGCCCGGGGAGATCTTTTTCAAAACCCTTTTTTCGGCCGTCTGATACGATATCTGGGCGCTTTCCCCATCGAGCGGGGGAGCCCGCATAAAAGCGCCTATCTGCGCTGTAAAGAAATCCTGGCCCAGGACAAGGATTATCTGGTTGTTTTTCCGGAAGGACAGCGCTCCCGCGACGGCCTGCTCAGCGAATTCAAGTCGGGCGCCATCCGCCTGGCCCTGGCTTTTGAAGCTACCATCGTCCCCTGCAGCATCCTCGGCGGCTTCCACGTATGGCCGCCGCAAAAACTCCTTCCCCGTCCCGGAAAGATCCATGTCATTTACCATCCGCCGATCTATGTCCCCAGAGACGACGTCCGCGCTGATAAAAACGAAAAGGACCTGGTAGCCGATCTCATGGAAAAGCTGGAGCAGCGGATCGCCACCCCCAACCGACGCATCAATTTCCTCACCGGCATCGACCAGTCGTGAGAACATCGATCCATCGGAAAGGACCGAGGGTGTAGTTGGTCCTGCCACTCAGGATTAGACGGCAGATTTCATCTTTGCCGAAACAGCATGTAATTGCAACCCAAGCGCGCTCACCACTTTAAGTATAGTAGCAAATTCTGGATTTCCTTCCGGTGATAATGCCTTATAAAGACTTTCGCGACCCAGCCCGGTCTGTTTTGCTATTTGTGACATTCCTTTTGCTCTGGCGATGTCACCCAGAGCAGCAGCAATTAATGATGGGTCGCTTTCTTCCAATGCAGCCTCTAAATAAGCCGCCATATCGTCTTCCGTCTTAAGATGTTCGGCAACATCCCATGAACTGGTAATTACTTTTTTCATTTTTAATCCCCCACTCTCCGAGCGAGTTCATGCGCTTTTTGGATATCTCTGGATTGTGTTGATTTATCACCGCCAGAAAGCAAAATTATTATCCCATTGTTCTTTTGAAAAAAATAGATTCGATATCCGGGCCCATAATCTATCCTAATTTCAGAAACTCCCTCTCCCACCGGTTTTACGTCCCCAGGATTTCCTAATGATAGTCTTCTAATACGAATATCAATCCGCATGCGAGTATTTCTATCCCTTAGTGAATCAAACCACTTTCTATAGGTTTCTGTCTGGCGGATCTCTATCATAGATTACAGTGTATCCTATGCAATACATTCTGTCGACTAAATTTTAAGGGACATCATGCGGTTTCCCCCTGACGTTCTCCTTTTGCTTGATTTCAGTGGTATGGAGTCGTATACTTGCAAAGCGGTAAGAAAGCGGAAAAAAGCAACCTCCTATTTCTCGCTTACAGTTCCGGCAGTGGATTATGGAATGTCGGAAACATGAACAACGACGTTACGGCTACGTTGAACGTTTTTTACAGCCTAATCGTTATGTATCTCCTTGCAGGCGGTATCGGAACGGAGGAAAGAGGATGGAAACATGTGGTTGATCCTGCAGTTGCTGATCATTCTCGCCTGTCTTTTCTATGGTGCCCGTAAGGGTGGGGTGACGCTCGGTCTCTTGGGCGGAGTCGGCGTCGTGCTGATGGTTTTCGTCTTCGGACTGCCTCCCGGTAAACCGCCGGTCGATGTCATGTTGACGATTGTGGCGGTAGTCTCCGCCTCGGCTGCCTTGCAAGCCGCCGGCGGGCTGGAGGTGCTGTTACAGCTAGCCGAAAAGCTGCTTCGGCGCAACCCGAAATACGTATCGATCCTCGCCCCTTTTATCACCTGTTTCCTTACCATGCTTTGCGGTACAGGACACGTCGTATACACCATGCTTCCGATCGTTTACGATGTGGCCATTCAAAATAATATCCGCCCGGAGCGGCCGATGGCGGGGGCCTCCATCGGATCCCAGATGGGTATCATCGCCAGTCCCGTTTCGGTGGCTGTGGTTTCACTGGTCGCTTTTCTGGCCGAGGCGCCGGCCGGCAGCCGGAATATCGATTTCGTGATGCTGATTTCCATCACCATTCCCTCCACGCTGGTCGGAGTACTGATGATCGGCCTTTTCAGCTGGTTTCGCGGCAAGGATCTCGACCGGGATCCGGACTTCCAGGAGCGCATTGCCGATCCGGAAGTGCGGAGGTATGTCTATGGTGAAATTTCGTCCGGCCTGCTCGACAAAAAACTGGGAGCGGGCCAATGGATAGCAATGTGGATCTTCCTGGCGGTGATTGCCGTGGTGGCATTACTGGGAGCTTTCGAGGGCCTGAGGCCCGTGATCAACGGGAAGCCGCTCAACATGATCCATGTCATCCAGATGTTTCTGCTGACGGCCGGAGCGCTGATCGCCGTCCTCACCCGAACCGATCCGGCCGCCATCGGCCGGAGCGAGATCTTTCGTGCCGGCATGATTGCCGTCGTCGCCGTGTTCGGAATTGCCTGGATGGCCGATACGGTATTTGATGCCAATCTGCCGACCATCAAGGCCGCGCTGGCCGATCTGGTCAAGCGGCAACCCTGGACCTATGCGGTGGCGCTGCTGATCGTCTCCAAGCTGGTCAACTCCCAGGCGGCGGCCATCAGCGCCATGGTCCCGGTGGCGTTGTCGATCGGCGTCCAGCCGGGTTATATCGTTGCCTATGCTGCGGCATGCTATGGCTATTTCCTGCTGCCGACCTATCCATCCGATCTGGCCACGATCCAGTTCGACCGCTCGGGGACCACGCGGATCGGCAGATATATCCTCAACAATAGCTTCCTGTTACCCGGACTGATCGGGGTGTCCGCCTCCTGCCTCACCGGCTTTCTCCTGGCCATGATGCGCGGACTGATATAGACCGGTTTGCCACGATTTCCTCCGCTTTCCCTTCGCCGACAGTGCTTGCAGTTACCACGGCTTGCGCATGGGTCAGGCCGCCAGGAGCAGGTCGGCAGACGCATCACCGAAAAATTATTCGGATCGGGGATCCCCTGTATAATCGGCGTCCGCTGCGGATGGCCATACCGCTTGGGTGTCCCCTTAAAATTTCTGGCAATCGAGTCAATCGGGCAGAGAATCCAGCACTCCTTTCATGGCCTTACGATATTGTTGAAAGGCGGCTCGTCCGGATTCGGTCAGACGCATCATGGTCCGCGGGCGCCGTTCGACAAATTCCTTCTCTACAGCGATGTATCCCGCCGCTTCCAACTTACTCATATGAGAGGAAAGGTTGCCCCAGGAAAGGCCGGTTTGGGCCATCAGGAAGGTAAAATCGGCGCTGTCCAGTACATACAATAAGGACATCAACAATAAACGAGCGGGCTCATGGATCAGCCGATCGACGTCCTCTAGGTGGGAGGAGGACATTTTATACCTCCTCCTCTTGATGAATGGCCGGATATTTTTTTATGAAACGTACCAGGAGCACAATGCCCGGCATGACGATCAGACTGCCGACGATCAGGGCATAGATCGGACGGTTGAGCCAGATCATCAGAAACACGGCCAGGGACATCATGGCAGAGATGTAAAAACCGCGAGGGAAATCCTGAAAGTATGCAATCAACAACATCCCGGGCAGAACGAACAGTGCCCCTACAATGGCCACAACCAGGGTTCCCATGTCATATTCATTCAGGTAACCGAAGATCCGTGCTCCGAACTCAGGGTACTCCCAGGAAACGACCTGGACGGTCACGAATACGATCTGAACAGCTACGACAATACCCAGCAGAACGGCCAGAGTGTATTTCCGTTTTTGTCGCTGCGGACCGAATTTAACCTGCCCCATGCGAGGCAGGGTGATCCATCGTTTGCCGGCCCAGAATAATCCGTAGCTTCCAGTCATGGCTGCCAGCATGAACACGATATTTACCGGACTGTATCCGCCTTCCGGCCTGTAGATAAAAAAGCCGATGCATATGACGATCAATCCATAGTAAATGTCCCACAAGCCATCGTCGAAGGTAGACCGCCATGCCTTTTGTTCCAGTTGCCTGAGATTCATAGGGATGGTCATAGATTCCTCTCTTTCTTTGTTGAATAATTATCTTTGTATTGCAAAGTTATTTGTAGCCATTATAGCAGCCTCCAGGAGATTGTCAAGAAAAAAATGTTGTGAGTTAAAAAAAGCCTCGCCAGGGTGCGGTGTTCCATTGAGATTTTTCCTGAGGTGCGGAGAATTCAAAGAGATCTTTTTATGCGCTCCTGGACAGGAGCTCGGCAGGAATGACATAGTATTCGTAAGAATTATTCTCTTGATAACCTGTTCTCTTCATTACCGGTGCCGACCGGAAGGAGGATCCGATGGAACGACGTGATTTCTTTAAAAATGCGGGCTGCGGCTTTTCCGCCTTGACTGCAGGAGTCCTGATAATAGATGAGTCTGATGCCTCCGAGGTGCAGCTAACTCCGCCTCCGCCAAAACCTCAAGAAACGACACCCGTTCTCCGCCCAGCGGGTAAAAGGTATTCCATCGAGGTGGAAATCTTTGAAGTGAAGGGAACTTGTGGCCGGCATAAGGCAGGCGATAAGTTTGTATATCCTCAGGACAAAGGTAAGATATGCGCCTGGTTGATGGATGCCATGAACGCACCCATCCGTGTCCTGGAGTGCGGTGGAATCATGCCCTGGCTTTACAAGGGAACTCCCTATGAAAAGGTCATCGATCCCGAGGGGATTACAACGGAATTCATTCAATGTCCGGATCCGACGGCCGGACTGGTGGCCAAAATCATCCGCCGCCGGGTTTGATCGGGACAAACCGAATGACGTGCCGAGATGCAGATCGCACCGGTGTCGCTAATAAGATGAAGCCCTAAAAATCAATCATGATAGAAAAACGGATCGTGTTTGTAGTTCCGCCTTCAGGCGGTGCCGTGTAAATACAGGCTTTCACGGATCGATGGGATGCCGCATACACGCGGAACTACAAACCTGCAGTTTTTTTTCGACTTCATCCTATAAGGCGGGACTCCAACCCGGAATCTGATTCGCTTTATACCGGTGTCAAAGAGAATCAGAACATCGGATGGGGCTGATCTTGACCGGGTACTTTTCACCCCTCCGGCACTTTATCCAACGGGAGTGCTCCTGTCCCGATTCGAATTCCCGGATTGCAGAACCAGACAGGAAAAGCCGTGTTTTCCTTCGTGTTTGACCTGATAGAGCAGCTCGTCCGCACGTGTCAGGAGCTCTTTTTGATCCACCTCGATCCGGTCGGCGATGAGGATCCCCCCGCAGGACAGGGTAACGGCAACCGATTCCTGATCGCTCCGGGCTTCCAGGGAAATCTTGCCCAGACGGGCACCGATCGATTCCAGGATTTCTTTCTCCGCCGTGGGCAGCAGGACCAGAAACTCGTCCCCTCCATACCGGCCCACCAGATCGCCGATACGCAAGACCCCGCGCAGATGCTGAGTCACCGACCGAAGGATATCGTCTCCTATGGTATGACCCAGGCGGTCGTTTACCCATTTGAAATTATCCACATCGATCAGGATGAGGGCGAACGGCCGCCTCCCCCGGATCATCCGATCCAGGCTGTCCAGGATGAACCGCCGGTTCCACAAGCCGGTCAAGGCATCGGTGGTGGCCATTTCCGTAAGCTGCCGGTTGGCTTTGGTCAGATCGGCGGTACGTTCGCTGACCACCCTCTCCAATTCCAGATTCCTTCTTTGGAGTAATTGGGTCCGCCGCCGAATCCCCAATCCGACCATTAAAGCCAGCAGGATCGCGCCGGCCACCTGGTAAGAACGGTTCCACCAGAAGGGTGGAGTCACCTTCACCGGCAAAGCGACGACATCCCCCCACCGGCCGGCTTCGTTGACCGCCTGCACCAGCAGGCGATGTTCCCCCGGAGGCAGATTGGTATAGCGAAGTTCCGCTTCCCGCCGCAGAGGCAGCCAGGATTCTTCCTGGTTTTCCATACGGGCACGGTATCCTGAACGCTGGCGGCCGCGAAAAGAGAGCCAGGCAATATGAAAAGTGACGGTCCTCTCTCTCCACTCCAGATCGAGCCTTGCGGGAAATTCCACGACGCGATTGGGTGTTTCGGCTCGCTCGATGCTCAGCTTGGGCGGAATAGGGTTATCGTGCAGCGGCCGGCCGGAATAGCAGGTCAGTCCGTTGACCGTGCCGATCCATCGATTGCCGTAACCGTCGCTGTAAAAACCATGGTTGTTGGTTTCATAATCGGCCAACCCGTCTTCCGGCGTAAAACTCTCACATTCGGAATCGTTGCGGAACAAAAATACCCCCCGTGCCGTCCCCACCCAGACTATTCCTGCCGAATCCTCTTTGATGAAATAAACATGATGATTGGTGAAGGCTTCGACTTCGTTCAACCGTTTCCAGGAACCCTCCGGATTCAGGATGGCCAGGTTGGCATCGTTGCCGATCCATAGACGTCCCTGCCGGTCTTCCAGGATACAGCTGATATGTCCTCCCTGCGGCAGGTCCGGCTGTCTGTCCAACAGGCGTATTCTCTCCCCATCATGTACGAATAGCCGATTTTCCGCGGCGATCCACATTCCGCCTTTCTGCCGCTTATGGATCGCCGTACAGAAAAGCAGCGGGGTTCCCTCTTCGGACCGGTGCCAGCTTTTCCAGCTCCCGGCCGAATCACGCATCGCGATCCCCCCCTCCGAGGATTTGCCCACCAGCCATACACGATCCTGTTCATCGAGCAGAAAATCCCAGGGACCGTCGCCGGCCACAGGAGGGGCATCCGGAACAGGAGTGAGTTTCGATTGCCCGGGCAACCGATAGCGGAAATCGATTTCCGACAGGAGCCACAGCGTCCCGTCCTTCCCCTGCCGGACCTTCCACACCTGCTCATGAATCAATCCTTCCGTCTTGCCGATGGTCTCCAAAACCTTCACCTGGGGGCGAACCTGCAGGTGAACGGCGCCCCGGAGGGTTCCCAACCATAGAGAATCTTCCCCGGCTCCTGGCGAAATGCCAAAAACACAGGCATGAGGAAGTCCCTGTTGCATTCCGTAATTGGCAACCGAATTGGTTCCCAGCCGCGCTACGCCTCCGATATCGGTTCCGATCCACAGGTTTTGCTCCCGGTCTTCGAATACACAATTCACAATATGGGAGGGCAATCCCTTGGCCCGGTCCCAATGTTCGAAAGAGGCGGCGGCACTCCTTTTGAGAAAAAGACCGGCGTCCCCCGTGGCCACGGCCAGTATACCGCTGGGAGTGGTCTGGATACGATAGATCGCCCTGGCGGGACAACCGAGAGAAGCCCCCGGAATCCATTGCGATTTGTCCAGGAGCCATAGCCCTTCGCCGGCGGTACCCACCCAGATCTGTCCCGACTGCGCTGCGACCGACCGTATGGAATCCGTGGAGACGGGAGGTAGAGCGACCTTTTGTACGCTACCATCCGCAAGGCTACAAAAGAGTCCGGCATCCGCCGCGATCCATACCTCTTCGCCACGAAGGGTCAAATGGTTGATTACCCCGGTCAACACATCGCCGGCGATCCGGACAAATTTCGCCCCCTGGCGACAATACAGCC
>CAZTVS010000032.1:0-20376 GCA_964617125.1 uncultured Acidobacteriota bacterium | reverse complement strand
GTCAACACATCGCCGGCGATCCGGACAAATTTCGCCCCCTGGCGACAATACAGCCCCTGATCGGTGCCGATCCACAGCCTCCCGTCCGTGCCCTGGAGAAGCGTGCGACAACGGACTCGCGAGAAGGCTTCTCCCGAAAGCTCCGTCAGCCGGTTCTGCTGGAGAAAAACCACTCCATTGGCGGTTGCGATCCAAAGCGTACCATCCCGGTCCAATAACAGGTCCATAATACGTTCGCTTGGCAGACCATCACGAACATTCATACAAACAAAAGAGTCACCGTTGTATCGGGCCAGTCCTCCGATCGTCCCGATCCATAAATACCCGTTGTTGTCCTGGGCGATGGCCGTGACCTGCGACTGGGGCAACCCATCCCGCGAACTCAGGATTTCAAAAGGCAGGATCTGGGCAGGAAGGTAGAAAACGGATGCAAAAAAAACAGGCAGCAGACACAAAAAAAACCGCTGGCTTTTCCACTTCATATCCCCACTCCGTGATTTCTTTCCGGCCCCTGGAAAAAGACCTGGCACCAGACCTTCCGTGACATCCAGATCTGGACCAGAACCGGTCCGGCATGAAGACAGATTATCACGGGGGTAAGGAAAACTACAGAAGCCTTTCGTTTTATCCTCTTTGATGATAGATTATTTTCGTTACAGAAATCTTTCCTTTTTACCTGGGAGTATCCTGATTATGTTTACCCGTATCGGTTCTCTGGTACTGCTCGGTCTGGTTCTTTTCTTCTTCGTGGTGCTGGCCCCCGGCCTGATACACTTTTATTTTGACTGGCTGTGGTTCGATGAAGTGGGGTTCGCGCAGGTCTTCCAACGGATGTTTACCGCACGCTTTTCCCTGTGGGTCGCCGTTTTTCTGATCGCGTACCTGTGGCTTTACCTGCACTGGCTCTTTGCCGCCAAACGCCTGCCTCCGGCCTCCAGACCTCTTTTTCTCGATCCCCAGGGGACCCAGGTGATCGATATCGGGCAAAACTCCATACGACTCATCAAGCCTCTGGCTGTGGTCATAGCCTTTCTAACCGCTCAGGCCGTCTCCCATTTCTACATGGACATCCTGACATTTCTGCAGCACGCCTCTTTCGGCAGAAAGGACCCCATATGGGGATATGATCTTTCCTTTTACTTCTTCGAATTGCCCGTATGGAAGGGCATTACCCTCTTCGGACTCTTCTTCACCGGTCTGGCCTGGGTGGGGATTCTGCTCCTGTCCTGGACCCGGAACCTTTTATCACTGGGACAGGGCGGATGGCGATTCCCTTCGCAAATCCGCGGGCAATCGACTCTGCTGGGGATCCTGTTCTTCCTGCTGCTGGCCGCGCAGACCTACTGGAACCTCCCGGAGCTGCTCTACTCGACACGAGGTCCGGTACAGGGAGCAAGTTATGTCGATATCCATGTCGTCGCCCCCGCTTTGCGGATTGCCGTAGCCGCCGGCATTCTGGCTGCCCTGGTCCTGGCCGTCAATTATTTTCGCCATTTCCGTAGAGCCTTGGCAATTGCCATCGGTCTCTATTTCGGCACTCTCTTCCTGGGCGTACAGTTTTTGCCGATGATCGTACAGAAACTGGTTGTTGCCCCCAACGAGCTGGAGAGGGAAACGCCTTACATCCTGCATAACATCGCCGCCACCCGCCACAGCTTCGGTGTGGAGAAGGTGATCGAGCGCGATATCTCCGGCGATAAACAGCTCAACGCTCAGGATATCGAGCGCAACGCCAAGACGCTACGCAATATCCGATTGTGGGAGCATCGTCAGCTGTTGGATACCTTCGCCCAGATCCAGGAAATCCGCACCTATTACAATTTCATCTCCGTGGACAACGACCGCTACATGCTGCAAGGGGAGAGCCGCCAGCTGATGCTTTCTCCCCGCGAGCTCAACAGCGCCAATCTGCCCGAGCGCAACTGGCTCAACGAGCACCTTACTTTCACCCACGGCTACGGTCTGGCCATGGGTCCGGTCAATCACGTCACCTCGGAAGGGCTGCCGCTGCTCACCGTGCAGGACATTCCACCCACCTCTTCGACAAAGGACTTGCAGGTGAAGCGTCCGGAGATCTATTACGGGGAGTTGACCGAACCGTACGCCTTTGTGAATACCAACAATCCGGAATTCAACTACCCTTCCGGTGACAAAAATGTCTATACCAGATATCAGGGTTCGGGCGGAGTACAGGTCGGCAGCCTCTGGCGCAAAGCCCTGATGGCCGCTCAGTTTCAGTCGCTGAACATCCTTACCTCTCCGTTGATTACCAACGACAGCCGGATCCTCTACTACCGTTCCATTCACAAACGGGTACGCATGGTGGCCCCCTTCCTGCAATTCGATCAGGATCCCTATCTTACCTTGACCCCCGCAGGACGGCTGGTGTGGATTTATGACGCCTACACGGTAAGTTCCCATTACCCCTATGCACAGCGCACTCCGAACGGCATCAATTACATACGCAACTCGGTGAAAGTTACCGTGGATGCCTATGACGGAACGATGATCCTTTACCTCGCCGATCCCGAAGATCCGGTGGCCCTGACTTACGCCAGGATTTTTCCCGGGATCTTCCGCCCTCTTTCCTCTATGGAGGAAGGATTGAGGCGACACCTACGTTATCCGGAAGATCTTTTTTCGCTGCAAACGCGCATTTTCTCGGTGTACCACATGGACCAGGCACAGATCTTTTACAACCGAGAAGACCAGTGGGAAATACCTGCTCATGGCGGTACCCAGGAGCGTATGAAGCCTTATTACACCATCATGAAGCTACCCGGAGAAAAGAGTGAGGAATTTCTGTTAATGCTTCCCTTCACCCCTCGCGGGAGAGACAACCTGGCCGCCTGGATGGCAGCTCGCAACGACGGAGAAGCTTACGGACAGCTTGCCGTCTATCGTTTTCCCAAACAAAAATTGGTCTACGGACCCAAGCAGATCGAAAACCGTATTCAGCAGGATACGTTCATATCCCGGGAGGTCACCCTTTGGGATCAGCGCGGCTCCGAGGTCATCTACGGCACCCTGCTGGTCATCCCGGTGGAGGAATCCCTGATCTACGTACGACCGCTTTACACCAGGGCGGAAGGGGGAAAGATCCCGGAGTTGAAGCGCATCATCGTGGCCTATGAAAACAATATCGCTATGGCGGAAACACTGGAACTGGCTTTGGCCAGGATATTCCCCGGATTCGGCCCTTCCGCCGCCGGAATCTTACCCGAGATTCCCGAATCGGGAAAAGTCGTACTGCCGGCATCCGGAACCATTCCTTCTTCCGTTTCCGGATCGGATTCGGCCTTGCAGGCCCTCCGCCATTACCAGGCCGCGGTGGAGGCCCAACGACAGGGCAACTGGTCCCTGTACGGAGAGGAATTGAAAAAGCTGGAAGCGGCCCTGTTGCAGATGCAGAAGCGATAACCCGGCGGTCACAGCCGCAAGTCCACTAAAAGGGATTTTGTAGCGACTGCACTCGGGCGGTCGAGTAGGAAAAACCGCCCGGCAAAAAGCGCCGGGAGCGCCGGCATCTTGCCGGCATTCTCTTTCGAATCAAGACAGAATTTTCGAATCGACACGCAAAACCGACTTCTTGCCGCTCCGCCTTCCTTGACGAAGTCGCGAAAAAGCAGGATGTTTATAGCGACTACACTCCAAAAACTGGAGCCTAAATTCGCGAGAAACTTCACATGAGTAGTGGAATAGACAAGAGGAAAAGCCCGCGAAGCGGGCGGAGTTGATTTAGCCCCAGGTTTCAACCTGGGGGACAGATGTTGATAATCGAAAGAGTCCCGTGAGGGACGACGTTAGGTCGGCTGCCAGAAATGAGAATACAACGCTATCTTGTTTTAACGTCGTCCCTCACGGGACTTGCCTGTGGGGGCAATGCCTTCCCCAGGTTGAAACCTGGGGCTACGGAACATCGTCTCTTCGAGACGGAGAGGCGCATGGCCTTTCGGTGGGGAAGTTTCATGGGAGTTCCGCGTTTACGCGGCATCCCATGGATCCATGAAAGCCTGTATTTACTCGGTACCGCCTAAAGGCGGAACTACAAACACGATCCGTTTTTCTATCATTATTGATTTTTTGCGAATTCATCTTCCTTGACGAAGCGGTAAAAAGTTACAAATCATACTGTGTAGTTTTCCCAGATGCCCATTGGGCGCATGTTTCAGTCACAGACAAGAATGTCTGTGCCACTATTTTGTTCGCGACGAATCCTTGTCTTTATGGGTCGTGAAGAGACTTCACAAAAGAGTATCCTCATCCCCACACAATCCAAAATCCAAGAGTAAGAATCCAATTTCTTGAATATTTTTCAGTTAACGATGTAGGTATTTACCATTTTGTTTCTCGTAGAGAATCGGCCAACTTACTCATTTTACGACGGATAAAACAATTTCTTACAGATTACTGGTAAATGGACTGCGAATTGCTTATTATATCCGTTGGACTATATCAGGATCATGGCATGCCATATCGATTGACGGCGATCGGGCATAGCCTTTGAAGGTTTTTAGCGAATTGTTTGACGGCGATTCGATACGGTTTCGGCCCGGACTCGTGACGGTTGTTTGACGGCAATCATCCCGATTCCCTTCAAATCCTGATCTCTTTACCCAACAACCTGTTCATTTTTTCTAGGAGGAAAATGACAATGCTATTTCGAAATAAGGCCTGGACCTTATTCCTGGTCCTGCTACTTTTCATGGCGATGGGCTCCCTCTCCGTCACGGCACAGGAGACCACCGGCATTATCCAAGGCAAGGTTACCGATCCGAGCGGCGCGGTGATTCCCGGGGTTTCGATCGAACTGAGCGGCGGCAACATGCCGCGCGCAATCAGCACGGTCACCGATGAACTGGGAATCTATCGATTCCCCAGCGTCGCCGTAGGAAGCTACACATTGACGGGATCCATTACCGGTTTCTCCACTATGAAGAAGACCGATGTGGGTGTCGTACTGGGCCGTACTTCCATCGTCGATTTCAAGCTGGAAGTCGGATCGGTGAATGAAAGCGTAACGGTCATTGCCGATGCGGTCATGGTGGACACGACCTCCACCGCCTCCGCCGTTACTGTAGATAAATCTTTCTTCGATCAGCTGCCCAAGGGCCGTGGATTTTACGATCTGGTTCAGCTGGCACCGGGAGCGCGCAATGAAAGCAAAACCGGCGGTTACCAGATTGACGGGGCTTCCGGATCGGAAAACACCTATTACGTCGACGGCATGGAAGTCACCAACGTCCAGACCGGCGTACTTAGCTCCCAGAACCGCGTGCCCGTAGAAGCGGTACAGATGGTTCAGGTGAAAAACGGCGTCATGGATGCCCAATACGGCGGCGCCATGGGCGGTGTGGTCAACGCCGTCGTTCGTAACGGCACCAACGATTTTCACGGCCAGGTGGGTTTTTATTTCAACAACGACAACATGGCCGCTCGTCCCCGCCCCACCCTGGAAATGGATCCGACGGATGCCAGCCGGAGCAGGATCCGCTATTTCCAGAATGTCAATGATGATTCGTCCACTTGGAACCCGGTATTCACCCTGGGCGGACCGATCCTGAAGGACAAGCTGTTCTTCTTCGCCGGCTACATGCCCACCAAGACCACGTACAATCGGGAAGTGACCTTCCTCTCCAACAACCAGACAGGTACTTACAAACGCAAGGATATCCAGAATTACGGCATCGGAAAGCTGGACTTCGCCCCTGTTAGCAAACTGCGTACCAGCTTCAGCTGGATCTGGAATCCCAGCTATCAAAAAGGAGTCCTGCCCGCCCGTCAGGGGACCGATTCCCCGAACCGGGAATGGGACAAGCTTGGTTCCTACAGTGCCGGCAACATCTTCACCGGCCAGGCCGATTACCTCGCCACCAACAAACTGTTGTTCAGCTTCCGCATAGGCCGTCACTACAGCAACTACACCGACGGATATGCCCAATCCACGAACACCTTCATTTACAGCACGGCGAACACCATGTTCTCCGACATCCCGTCCGACATGATCATCACTTCGACCGGCTGGAGACAGCAGGGAACGGCCTTTACCAAGTTCAACCAGTATCCCCGCACCAACGCCAGCGCCGACGGGGCTTACACCGTCAACGCCAAGGGCCAGCATAACCTGAAGTTCGGGTACATGACCAACCGGCTGTCGAACCATGTCAACACATTGAGCTATCCCGGCGGTTACTACCGCTTCTACTGGAACCAGAGCTACACCTGCGTAACCAGCCAGTGCAGCGGCAAACAGCGGGGCGCCTATGGGTATTATCGCTGGTATACCTATGGAACTCTCGGCGATGCATCGAGCGACAACCAGGGTCTCTACGTACAGGACAGCTGGACGATCGCCAAGCGATTGACCTTGAATCTCGGTCTGCGCCTGGAGCGCGAATTCCTCCCCAGCTTCTCCAAGGAAGGGATCAGCGCCGCTCCTCCGATCGAATTCGGCTGGGGCAAGAAGATCAGCCCGCGTATCGGTGCCGCCTGGGATCCAATGGGCAACGGCAAGATCCGCATTTACGGTTCCTGGGGTGATTTCTACGATGTCATGAAGTACGAAATGCCGCGCGGTTCCTTCGGCGGCGACATCTACATCACCAATTACTATTCGATCGACAATCCGTCGGTGTACAAAACCCTGTACAACTACGGATACCCGTCCGATCCGAAGAAGCTGCCGGGTACTATGTTCGAATCGGTCAACTGGCGCATACCTTCGAACGATCCGAACAACAATACGGTAGATCCCGACCTGAAACCGATGAAACAGAGGATGGTCGATCTCGGCTTCGATTACAGCATCAACCCATCCATGGTCGCTTCCATTCGTTATACCAACCGCCGGCTCATCCGGACGATTGAAGACGTGGGAACCCTGGGACCGGACGGCGAAATTTACTACATCGCCAATCCTGGTGAAGGTCTGACCATTGACCCAAACACTTGGGAGGCAGGCTTCCCCATGACTCCCAAGGCCAAGCGGACTTACGATGCCGTCGAATTCCGGATCGATCAGCGCTTCACCAAGAACTATCAGTATGCCCTCTCCTATACCTGGTCGAGACAGCGCGGCAACTACTCCGGTCTGGCCAGTTCGGATGAAGACGGTCGTACCAGCCCGAACGTGAACCGTTACTTCGACCTGCCCTGGCTCGGATATGACGAAAAGGGTGTCATGGCCGAAGGACCTCTGGCCACGGACCGTCCACACACCCTCAAGTTCTTCGGTGCCTATACGCTGAAACACAAACTGGGAGGAACCACCTTCTCGCCGAACATCTTCCTGTACTCCGGATCTCCTCTCACCACCCAGATCAATGCCGTTTCCTCCACGCCGGTTTACCCGTATGGACGTGGCGACATGGGTCGTCTGCCTGTTTATTTCAATACCGATTTCAACGTCATGCACGAATTCAAGCCCTTCACCAATCATGAAAACATGAAGCTGCGTGTCGAGCTTACCATCTTCAATCTCTTCCACAACGGTATTGTCACCAACAGGTTCCAGGACTATCTGCACGACGATGACGGCCAGCTCTCCTTCGATCATGATGCCGACATCTTCAAGGGTTTCAACACCAAGCAGCTGATGGCCGCCCAGGATCTACGTATCGATCCGCAGTACGGCCTGGACAGCAGCTGGCAGAGCCCGCGCAGTCTCCGGATGCAGGTCGCTTTCTTCTTCTGATCTTCATCTGCACAGAAAGGCCGATCGGAGTAATCCGATCGGCCTTTTTTTTGCGAAGAAGCAAAGGTAGAATTCCTCATGAAAAACCGAATGCCATACCTGTTCTCCCTTCTGGGGCTGATCTTGTTACCGTGGACGGGATTCTCCATCGGAACGCAGACTCAGGAGAAGGTGCCGGTCGATCTGCTGCCTTATATAAACGCCCGAACCATCCTGGATTTTTCCGAAACGGAAATAAAGCAGGCCTACCGGGAATTGAAAGACATGGAATATGAGGAGGACCGAAAAGGGCTTCCCGTGTTGCTGCAGAGGGTAGGAAAAACAGTGGAGGCGTTGTTTTCCAATCTGCCCAAGACATCCTCTCTGGAGAGAATCTCGCAGGAGCGCACCGAGCCCGGCCGTACCGAACAGCTATACCAGTCCCGCGATTATTACTACCTGATCTCTCCCCAGACGGAGCCCGTCGACATCGGGTTCGAGGAATTCCGGACCGGCATCAAGGATGACGGCCTCACCTCCAGGGAACCTATCGGTTCTTTTTTTCTCAGCACCGGCCACGCCACCCATCCTGTCTATTTCCATCCCATCAGGCAAACGGAATCCCGTTTTCGCTATCTGGGAAGGCAGAAAATGGAGCAGCGGGCCGGACGATCCGCCCACGTTCTGGCGTTTGCCCAGATGCCGACAGCCGCCGGAATGATCCGCCATCTGGACACCGGCGATCAATCGATTCTCATTCTCCTGCAGGGGATTGCCTGGGTCGATCCGGACTCATTTCAGATCTACCGCATGCATACGGAACTGCTTGTCCCCAGGACGGACGCCGGTCTGGATTATCAGACCACCCACATCCGTTTTACCGCCGTAAAATTCAAGGACATCCCGGAAAGCCTCTACCTTCCGGACGAGGTGGTAGTATCGATGAAGTATAAAGGATTTCTTTTTCGCAATCGCCACCGGTACTCGCAATACCGGTTATTCAGCGTGGAGAGCCAGGACGGGCCGAAGGTGATTGCCAGGCCATAGATCCTGTAACAACACCCCGCCCTGGTTCGGTAAAAGAAACACAAGCCTAGGACTTTGGTTCCCTCTTCAGCCGGAAAGCCTGACTGGAATTTCCCTCGAGGCAGGGATACAATCATTCCATTCGATTTCATATTTGACATATTCGCGATGCCTCCGGAACGACTGGATCATTATCTGAAATGGCTGGAGTACCAAGTCCTGCTCCGTATGTTCTGCCGGCTGCCTTTGCCGCTGGCCTATGCCGCGGGAAGAGCCCGGGCGCGCCTTAAATGCCGGGCGCGCCGGGAGACCAGAGAAGCCGCCTCGCGTAATATGCGACTGGTTTTCCCGGACCTCCAGGAGGCGGCGCTTCGCCGCATGGTAACGGAGTTCTTTTTCAGCCCCTGTCTGGACGAGATGGAAACCTATCTCCTGCCGGGAATGACTGCACGCCTGCTGAAAAAAAGGATGTGGCTGGAGGGCTTCGAGCATTTGGACCAATGCCTCGATGCCGGCCGCGGTGCTTTCCTTTTCTCCAATCACGGCGCCGGAGGTGCTATGTTCCTGGTCTCCTTCGGATTGCTGGGTTACAAGGTCAATATCATTGGGCGGCACGTCAATGAAGAAGACAATCCCTTTCATCCGGTGGTCCTCAAATTCGTACAACGCCGGATTGCCTGGATCGAAAAAATTTTGGGACGACCGTTCATTGCGCCCGGATCAGGAAGCGTATCCGTGCTCACGCAGAAACTGCGGGCCAATGAATGTGTCCTGACCATGCTGGATGTTCCCCCGGAGATTGTCCGCAGCAAAACGGTAGTTTCTTTCCTGGGTAAGGACTGCTACTTCCCGAGCGGTTTCGCCCGCATGGCCAACGAGGCCGGATGTCCCATGATCCCCTGCCAGAAGACCTACCGGCCGGACTGGGCGCATCACAAACTGGTACTATGGGAGCCGATCCTGCCTTCCGGCGATATTGATCTGGATGTCCGCCGGTGCGTGAAAACGATTGAAAAGATGGTCCTGATGGACCCGTCTCAGTGGTGGATGTGGGACAACCTGCCTATGCTGTGGACCCCCACAGGGTGACACAGACATTCCTGTCTGTGGAACATACTCGGTGGAACATACTCGATGAAGCCGTAAAAAGTCAGGAGGATTATTTCCGCGTTTACGTGGTATCCCAAGCCCGTATTTACGCGGTACCGCCTAAGGCGGAACTCCCATGGAACATGCAAGCGTGGCCGGAGCCTCCGGCTCCGGTTTTGCCTCCCGGAGCTAGAAGCTCCGGCCACTATCTTTGAATGTTGCTTTGGTTCATTTGCGTGAGTCGATCTGTTTCAGCAGCTCGACGACCGCGGTGCGAAGCTGCTCATCGGTGCCTTTAGCGATCCAATCCGGCTCGTTCTCGACCAGGATATCGGGAACAGCCGGACCAAGTTCCTGATTCTTATCCGTGGCCTTGACAAACCAGGCCCGACTCGGGAGCCGCACCATCGATCCGTCGATCAGCGGCAGCGCTCCGGTGGAGATCACCGACCCGTTGGTCGGCCTGCCTACCAGTTTGCCGATTCCCAGGCTTTGATAGGCATGGGAAAAGATCTCCGCGTTGGAATAGCTGCCTTCGTTGCATAAGGCGATGGAAGGCTTGATCCAGGGTGCATAGACGATGCGCTCGCCGATCGGATAATAACTGCGGAATTTCCTCTTGTCCTGTTCCAGATTGCCGCTGGCCCCGCGAGGGATCGTATAAGCGTGCTGCTTGTAATTGAGCACGGTCATGAGGTAGTCGGTGGTCGACCCGCCGCCGTTGTACCGCACGTCGATCACCAGCCCTTCCTTGCCATAGCCGGCGGCAGTCAGTTCCCGCTCGAAGACCTCGAAACTTCCCATATCCATGCCCTGGATATGTATGTAGCCCAGACGCCCTCCAGAGAAGGTATCGACCAGTTTGCTGCGCTCCCTGACCCATTCCTTATAGAGCAGCTGACGGTCGCTGGCAATCGGACGCAGGACCACTTCCCTTTCTTTTCCGTCTTTCCCCTTCACCCGCAACAGCACCTTTTCGTCCACCTTGGCATTCAGCAGAGAAAAGAAGTTCTCGTCGGCTTTCACGTCTATACCATCGACGGCCAGCAGCACGTCTTCCGCATACAGCCGTCCGGATTCCTTGGCGGCAGGAGAGTCGGGAACCACGCGTACCACCTTCATCCCCTCGGCAACCGGCGACAGCTCCACACCGAGCAGTCCGGTCACATCCTTCTGGGTCTCTCCCCTTTCCTGGACGTTCATACCGACGTGGCTGGAATTGAGCTCTCCCAGCATGTTGTTGAACATGTCGCGAAAATCGCTGTTGGTGGAGGCCGCCAGACACAATGGCCGATATTTGACACGCAGCGCATTCCAATCCTTTCCATGAAACTGCGGATCGTAGAAACGATCGCGAATGGCGCGCCATGCCTCGTCGAAGATCTGCCTGCGCTCGGTCGGGTAATCGATCTTCATCTTGGTCGTGTAGGGGAGATTCTCCGGCCGGTCCGCTTTCACCTCCTGTCTCTGCAGCAAACCGCCTGTCTTTTGAAAATAGAGGTATTTGCCCTCCCGGTCGAGTCTCAGCGCGAATGGATTGGTCCCACCTTTGGTGACTTCTTTCAATTCCTTGCCGTTCCACTTGATGCTGTAGAGGTCCCGGCCGCGGGCGCTACTGCTGATACCGATGTAGTAAATGGTTTCTCCATCCCGGGAGAACACGGCAGGCCCTTCGTCTCCGGGAAAGTTGGTCACCTGCAGCAAGCGTTCGTGGATACGATCCGTGTCGATACGGATGGGTTTCACCTCCGCAGCCGTCTCTTTTGCCTGGCTCTCCTTGGCATCGGCCTTCTTATCCGTGGGAACGGGTTCTTTCTCCTCCCAATCCGATTGGGTCTTTTCCCAATCCGATTGTTTCAACCAGACGAACCAGACATCCCGGTTGCGGTTGTTCCGCTCCGAGAGAAAGCCCAGTTTGGAGCCATCGGAACTCCAGAAGGGGCTCGAATCCGTACGGGGATGCATACTGACGTTGACCGGTTTGCCGTCGCCTTCGATGCTCTGAATATAGACCTCATCGTTGGCGTACAGATCAGACAAAGAGTAGGCGAGCCAGCGATTGTCGGGGCTCCAGACCACTCCCTGAGGCGCCGCCCATCCCTCGAGCAGAATCTTTTCTCCGGTTATCTTTCCCTCCGGAGAAATATCGGCGACCACCAGGGATCCCCGGCCGCGCAGATAGGCCACTTTCTTGCCGTCGTGGGACATGACGGGGAAAGCTTCATCCTCCGCCGTTTTGGTCAAACGGACGATCTCGTGTTTCAGCGACCGGATGGGATCCGGCTGGGAGGGATCGGAAGATTTTGCCAGGTACAGCTCGTAATTGTCCTCCTCCCGGTCGGAAACGAACAGCAGGGCCTTGTCGTCCACCCAAATGGCATTCCTATCGCGGTAGGGAGATTCGCTAAGATTGACGCTCCGGCTCTTCTCCTTGTCGACCTCTTTGATGAAGATTTCCCCGCGAATCGTCAGGGAAATCGCTTTCCCGTTGGGCGACAGCTGGTATTCCTCGGCATTGCCGGAAAAGCTCTTTTGTTCTGTCGGATCGAGTCGATCATCGGCCGCTATCCGTACCTCCACTCTTCGCGGAGGGCCACTGCTGCCGGTCTTGAGAAGAAACAACCCCATTTCCCGCTCCAGCACGATCGTTTTTCCATCTGCGGAGACACTAAAAGCACGAATGGAATGGTCCCGAAAATCGGTCAAGGGGACGGCCTTGCCTTGGATCCGGCCGCTGCCGTCGATTTTGGCTTTATACAAATTGTATCGGCCGCTGCGGGAGCTCAGGAAGTAGAGAGTTCCGGCATCACCCCATTGGGGAAAGATATCGTTGGTTTCGAAGTCGATCAGGCGGGAATAAGTCTTGGTGCCGGTGTGATACAACCAGATATCCCGTTGGGAAGGGCCGCGATATTCTTCCCGAAACACGGGATTGGCGTCGCCGCGAACGAAGGCCAGGAACTTCCCGTCCGGCGACAGGGCCGGATCAAAGCCGACCGTATCCATACGGCGCGATTCCGTACCGCCGCGGGAGGAGATGGAATAGATCTCCGGAGGCCGTTCGATCCGGCGGAATTGCCGGCTGGTCGTAAACAGGATGTCTCCATCCGGCGTCCAGCTGCAGATCGTGTCGGCGGCCGAATGGTGGGTCAGACGCCGAACCATTCCCCCTTCCACGGGAATCAGGAAGAGGTCTTCGTTCCCATACCTTTCTCCGGAAAAGGCGATTTGACGGCCGTCGGGGCTGAAAATGGGATGGGATTCATAGGCCGGATGCACCGTAAGCCGCATGGCACGCCCCCCTTCGGCGGGGACGGTCCAGATGTCTCCCTGGTAAGAAAAGGCGATGAACGATCCGTCCCGATTCAGGGCGGGAAAACGCAGCAGGTTAGACGGTTCCTGCGCATAGGCGACAGAAAAGAAAAGGATCGCGACCAATGTCCAGCAGTATTGATTCCTCATGTTCCGCTCCCATAGAAGAGAATTAATTTCCGGCTTCGAGGTTATTTCGATCGGAGTTCCACTCCGGCTTTGTCCCCATAACGGATGGTGACCATATCCCCATCGTGCGCAATGGAGAGACGGGCTGCCTCTACCACCAGTTCGTTGATATAGGAATTGGCCGGCGTGGCTATGATCCCGTTGGCATCCGTTTCCTGAATCATGGCCCGGCGTCGAATCAGGGCTTCCTCTTCGCCCATACCCTCGACGGCACGGCGTAGGGACCGGATGACGCTTAGATTTCCGGCCACCGAGTCGAATCCATAGCCGATCGGTTTATAGCCGGGTCCTTCCCAGGATGCCAGCTTATAGAAATCGGGATTGACATACTGGAATTTCTTCCCGTCGGTATAATGGTGTTCGACTCCCCGGAACTGGTCATTGTGCCGCAGATAGCCGCACTGGTCCCGGCCTTCGAAATACATGGTCAATCCCTGTTCGTTGCTTCCGGCGGCTTCGTCCGGATATCCGAGCCCATCGGTAACGTTGAGGATGGCTCCATTCTCGTAGATCACTCGGCCATTTGCCCATAAATACCCCTCGTTTCCATTGGGAAACCTGCCTTTGACACCGTTGACCGAGACGGCCGTCGGACGAATCCCGGTGATGAACCATACCAGGTCCACATAGTGGCATCCCACATAGACAAAGGGATCGGTGATTTCGGTGGTAAACCAGTTCTGAAAATTGGAATGCCGATAGTAATAGGGTTCGATCATCTTGGCCTCGCCGATGACGAATTCGCCCAGTCGCCCCCGTCGATACTCACGGCGGGCAATCAGGGCCCGACGGTCGAACCGTTTGTGATACTCGATCCCGACAAACAACCCCTTGTCTCTGGCCAGTTTCTCGATCTCCACCGCCTGGGCATGATGTAAAACCAAAGGTTTGACACACAGGACATGTTGATTCCGATTGAGGGCCTCCTTGACGGTCGGGTAATGCAGATGATCGGGCATGGCCACAATAACCGCCTGGTAGGGTTTCTGCGCGGACAGAACCTCCTTGTAGAGGTCGGGAAATAGCCGTTGCGGGTCCTCCTGCCGGGGAGGGAAGGGTTGAAAGGTATGGCCAGGAAAGGCCTCGGCTATCTCCCGATCCTCAGCCAGGTCTCGCAGAGGGGCGGAATTAAGCGCGCAGACGCGAATATCGGACACCCAGCCGTCCCGCTGTAATTGGTACAGGGAGGGAAGGAGCAGGTCCCGGGTGATCATCCCTCCTCCGATCACGGTGACATCGAACGGTTTGTCGGTCATTTCTTTCCATCCTCCCACTTTTTTCGGTTTCTCTATCGGAGCAGCTCATCACAGGATTCTTCCAGGACGGCGATACTTTCGCGCAAGGCATCTTCCGGGATACACAACGGAGGGGCAATTTTGATACATTCGCCGCCGATCCCCACCGGAGCAAACATCAATAAACCTTTCTGCAGGCAACGTTCGTTGACGGCCTGGGCCAGTTCCGGATTCGGCTCCCGGGTTCCGGGCCGGACGACCTGTATGCCGGCCACCAGGCCTCGACCCTGGGCACAGCCCAGAACCGCCGGATACTTCTTCTGAATGCGATGAACCTCCGGCACCAGAATTTCTCCCAGCAGAGCCGCCCTTTGCACCAGCTCCTCCTTGCGGATGATCTTCAGGTTTTCGATGGCGGCGGCCACCGGCAGCGGGCTGGCGGAGTGGGTTGAGGTCATGGAACCGGGGGCATAGAGTCCCATGATGTCCTTGCGCCCCAGAACGGCGGAAATCGGCAGGGAAGAAGATATGCCTTTGCCGCAGGCGATCAGATCGGGACGAACGCCATAGTGTTCGAAAGCGAACATCTTCCCCGTTCGTCCGAAACCGCTTTGTACCTCGTCATAAATGGAAACAATGTCGTACTGGCGGCAGAAGGCTTCCATGCTCCGGGCATACTCCGTCGGCAGAAAGTCGGGACCGACACCCTGATAGGATTCGGTCATCACCCCGGCGATCTCCTCGGGGGCAATCGCACGCTCTTTCAAGGTCTTGAGGAAGAGATCGAAAGAGGTGTCCTGGTTTTTGTATCCGTCGGGAAACGGCACCTGGACAAAGCTGTTCCCTTCCTCGCCGATCCACTTTTTCTGCTTCTGCATGCCCCCGGCCAGCTGGGCCCCCAGGGTGCGTCCATGAAATGCGTTCTGAAAAGAGATCAGGTACCTTTTTTGTTTTCCATACTTCTCCAGGGCATAGGTTTTGGCCAGCTTGATGCAGTTTTCCGTGGCCTCGCTCCCCGTGCTCAACAGGAAGGCATGATAATTCCCCGGGTCCGGCGAGATTTCCGTAAGCATACGTACCAGATCGCGACGCTTTTCGTGTACGAATACGTAGGTAGAGAGCAATCCCTGATCGATGATCTCCCGCAGGGCGCGGCGGATCTCCGGATGGCCATGGCCTGCATTGGTGATCAATACACCGGAGGACCAATCGATCCAGCAGTTGCCCCATCGGTCGAAGACTTGAAAACCTTCCGCCCGATGCCAGACGATGGGCGGTTGTCCCATCATCGATTGCGGTTCGCATTCCGCCAGATCGCGAAAGACGGAAATCGATTCCGGGACCGGAATTTTGGTGCAAATGGTCCGATAACGGGTTTGGACCGGTGGGACATCTTGGGGTTCCAGGTTGTATTTAGCCACAGTTCATTCCTCCCTATACTGATTTGGATGAAGACAGCAATGCCGTTGCCAGCAGCGGCACCATGATTTCATGATGTCCGGTGAATGCAAATCCGTATCCCCCGCTCAGGACCGGCCGGCGGACCACGTTCTGCGTCGGACGATAATGCTGGATGAAGTCAAAATTGGCGGTGACGAAGCCCTCCAGGGTCTGGCGGTTACGCACCAGGCTGATGGCCTTGAGAAACACCTCGGGCAGGAGCACGGCCGAGCCGATATTCAGATAGGCCCCGCCTCCATCGAGACGGGCCACCTGTGTGGCAAAGAGCCGAAAATCATGATGGCTCGCCCCCCCCAGGGCCTTGCCGCAGCATTCCGGGTGGTTATGAATGATATCCGTACCGACGGCAATATGAACCGTCACCGGGATACCAAGTCGATAGGCTTCATGCAGCAGGCTATTTCCGCCGTAGGCCGCCTTGTTTTCCAGGAGCCGCCGGCCCAGCGCCTCTCCGGCACCTATCCCCTGATCGCTTCCCTCCTTCAATGCCCGATTCATCTCCGAACCGGTTTCCTCCGCCATGCCGAAAGATCCCGATCCCAGTTCGGCGGCAACATCCTCGGAGGTCTTTCCCGAGAGGGCGATCTCGAAATCGTGTATGGCGCAGGCCCCGTTCATGGCCAGTCCCTGCAGCCAGCCCTGATGCATCAGTTGAATCAGGACGGGGGCCAATCCCACTTTGACCACATGCCCTCCGCACCCCCAAAGGATGCCTTTTCCCTTGTGCCGCGCTTCCCGTAACAAATCCACCAGCCGGTGGAGATCGGCGGCAGCCAGTATCCTGGGCAGGCTTTCCCAGAAATCCTGAAAGGAGGCTTGGCTTTCCACCCGGCGGGCAAAATCCTCCACGGTAACCTTGCTCTTGCGGTCCGCCAGAGAATAGGTCTTGACCCCTTCCAGGGGAAAAGGTTTCAGTTCATAGCGACTCATACGATTTCCTTTTCAGATAGATTCGGGGTACCGGCCGATCCATAAAAGGCCATGGCGGCATAGCTCACCACCTGACTTCCGTCGGGTTCGGCCGATTGTCCGTAACGCAATAGTTTTCCTTCCCGGGCGCCGCATGTCCGCAATAAGGCATAAATCGGAGCATAGCCGCAAATCCGCCTCCGGTCCTGTTCGGCGGTGATGATCGCGGAAAATCCCTGGGCATCCATGTTTTCCAAGGTCCGCAGCAGGTCCCTGTCGGCGGTTTCCAGCCGTGAGAGCTGTTCCCTGTCCACGGGTTGGGAATCGCCGAAGCGCGGCCCCATGTGAGCCAGGTCCGCTCCGGCAATTAAGCATATCCGACGACGCGTCTCCCGGCAATGGAGAGCCAATGTCTCCAGAAACTCGTCCAGAAACATACGGCTGCGCCTCTCCTCTATCGACGGTCCCGAGGCAGGAACCGGGCCACAGAGGATCGGCAGGATCCGAAATGCCTCCGGCTCGGGAAACAGATATTTCAGAAAAACGATCTGGAATTCGATGCTGTGTTCGTTTCGATGGGCCCATTGTCCTTCCTGGAAATTGCAGGGGAGATCTTTCAACAACCGTTGGCCGAAAAGACGATCAACCGGGGCCGGGCCGAAAGGAGTATCGAAGTCCTTCAGACAGATGCAGAAGGGATAGGGAATGGGAACATGACTGGTACCCAACACGATATAGAGATCATGCGGTTCCGTATCGCGCAGGGTCCCATAAGCCCAGCTATAGACGGTGCCTCCCCGCTGGTAGTCGATGTGCGGGGCCACCAGGGCGCGCAGATTCTCCATGCCGGCCAGAACATGGGACCCGCCCAGGCCGTCCGCATGAGAGAAGTAGCCGTCGATTTGCCGGCGGCATTCAGAAGGCCCGGTCTCGTAAACCGTTCCCGAGTGAGCGGCCAAACGGCAGGAGGAGGCGGCAAATTCGCTTTCCATCTCCCTCGCATGTCGCTGAAAGCTATCCGATTCCAGGAAGAACTTCTCATCCAGCCGGGTAACCAGGCCACCCAGTTCCTCCAGGGAAATTCTTTGCCCGAATTCCGCATAAAAGGAGGATTGTATCTCCTGTAAGGTACGGACTCCGTCCAGACGACAGGCGACAAAGAAGGCAGGAAGAGGCATGGGAAACATCTCCGGTGCCATGCCTTGCGGATCGCGCAGGCAGATCACTCTTCGCCCCTGCGTCTCGACAGGAATGGCTTCCACCGCTCTCAGGCGCGGGCGTTCTTCTCCGGTCCAGATGGTACTTTCCATGATGTACGGGAACCAAATCGGCTTTGCTGTTCCTTGGTCACTGTCAATGACTGTGCAAAGAATAAGGATGATACCTCAATTCCAGCCAATGACATCCCTCTTTCGCGACAGCGGCGGGAAAGGAGATGGCTTATCGACCGGAGGCAGTCAGAAGAAAATCCTCCACCGAATGCAGCAGCAGATCGAGCTGTGTCGAGCGCTGGATGATATCGCGCAGGCGGGAACTCCCGGGCATATCCCGGGTGAAATAGCAGGAGAACTTTTTCAGCCGGTCCAGCAACAGCCTGTCGGAGTGAGTCTCTTCGGCCAGTTCCATGAAGCGCCGGAAGACCCCCCAGCGCTCTCCGGGCGTGGGCACCTCATAGAACTTCCCTTCCAGGCAAAGCCGGCTCTGGCGCAACAACCAGGGGTTGCTCAACACCCCGCGACCGATCATCACCCCCTGACAGCCGGTTTGCCGGAACATGCGAACGGCATCCTCCGGTTGCCGGACATCGCCATTCCCGATGACCGGTATCTGAAGCGAGGAGCGCAGTTCGGTGATGAGGTCCCAATCTGCCGTTCCGGAATAGCCACAGCTGCGGGTACGAGCATGCAGGGTGACGGCGGCGGCCCCTGCCTCCGCCGCGATAGCGGCCGTCTCCAGGGCATTGACGGTCGTCAGGTCCCAGCCGCTTCGTATCTTGACGGTCATGGGAATGTGGATGGCATGAAATACTCCGTGTAAGATCCGGCCCATGGCCGCCGGATCCCGCAACAGATGGGCACCCGCTCCCGTCTGCACTACCTTGCGTGCGGGACAGCCAATGTTGATATCAACGAAATCCGCCCCCGTGTCTTCCGCGATACGGGCCGCCAGAGCCATCTTCTCCGGATCGGAACCGAAGATCTGTATCCCCAGGGGCCGTTCCTCGGGCGTAAACTGCAACATCGCCAGGGTTTTGGGATGTCTACGGATGAGGGCTTCACTGCTGATGAGTTCCGTGACCAGAAGGCCACATCCTCCCAGTTCCTTGATGGCCCGGCGGAAGGCAGAATCGGTGATCCCCGACATCGGAGCCAGGGCCAGCGGAGTCTCGATCCGTATACCGGCGATCTGCAACATGTCCTTCCTCGAATCCTTCGTGTTCATGGGTTATCCAAATCTCTTCTTCTGGGGTCCATCCCTGTATACTACCCACACTACTTTATCCCAAACGATTCCCGGTTCCAACTCCCCCGGGCCACCAAGATCGCCTCTTGGGTAGGCTACCGGATAAAATCTTGATAGAATGGATGTACGTAGTACCATCGAGCATCGATGGCCGAATTCGCCGTCGACGGATTGGTTTGTCTAAGGAGAATTCCGTTATGAATTATACCTACGAAGAAGTGGCGGGAATGATCGACCACTCCCTGCTGCATCCGGCTTTGACCGATGAACAACTGGCAGAAGGTTGCCGCCTGGCTGCCCGCTACCAGGTCGCCTCGGTTTGCGTCAAACCCTATGCCGTACGCATGGCACGCAGGCTGCTTCGCGGTACCGGTGTACTGGTGGGAACGGTGGTCGGTTTCCCCCATGGAAGCAACTCGGTAGACAGCAAACGTTATGAAGCGGAAATCGCCTGTCGCGACGGTGCAACGGAAATCGACATGGTCGTCAACGTCGGTAAGGTTTTATCCGGCGACTGGGCCTATGTTCGCAAGGATATCAAGGCTGTCGTCGATACCGCCCATCGGATGGGATCAATCGTCAAGGTGATTTTTGAAACCGATTTCCTGAAGGATGATAAAACCAAAGTGGAATTATGCCGCGTTTGCGACCGGCTGGGGGCCGAATTCATAAAAACCTCCACCGGTTACAGCTTCATCAAGGGGCCCGATGGAAAATATTACTACAAGGGAGCCACGGAAAAAGATTTGAAACTGATGAAAAAACATGTCAGCCCCAAAGTCAAGGTGAAGGCGTCGGGGGGTGTACGCGATCTGGATACCCTGCTACGTTGCCGGGCGCTGGGCGCCGAGCGGGTGGGAGCGACGGAAACCAAAGCCATCCTGGAAGAGTACCTGAAACGAAGCCGTAAAAAATCAGGGGGCACCTAGCAACATCACCCCAATCAGCCGCATAGCGGCGACATAGATGCTTCCAAGGGATATTTGTTTCGGGCCTTCAGCCCTTTATCCTTTCCCAAAG
>CAZTVS010000031.1:0-48265 GCA_964617125.1 uncultured Acidobacteriota bacterium | reverse complement strand
TCGTAAAAAATCCCGATTTCAGTTATTTCTACACTCACTGAAAAATTTAGAGGGGTACGACGCGCCGTGCCCCGGCGACCACAGGATGGGGGCTCCCTTTGGGCACGGCACGCCGTGCCCCTACAACAGCTGATACACTTTTCTATGGTGTAATTTTTTGTGACCTTTTCAGGATTGGGAAGCCAGAAGCGCCTGATCCAGATCTTCCTGGATGTCTTCGATATCCTCGATGCCGACACAGAGGCGTATGTATTCCGGGCCTACGCCCGCAGCTCTTTGTTCTTCCTCGGACAATTGCTGATGGGTCGTGGAAGCAGGGTGGATGACCATGGTTTTGGCGTCCCCGATGTTGGCGATGTGACTGGCCAGTTTGACCCGATCGATGAACTTCATGCCGGCGGCTTTACCGCCTTGAATGCCAAATCCGATAATGGCTCCGGCGCCCTTCGGCATATAGCGCAGGGCATTGGCATGGGACCGATGTACCGGCAGGCAGGGATGATTGACCCACTTGACCGCCGCATGTTTTCCCAGCCATACGGCGAGAGCCTCGGCGTTGCGGCAATGCTGGTTCATCCGCAGGGGAAGGGTTTCCAGTCCCAATAAAAATAGAAAAGCGGCAAACGGACTCATACAGGCGCCCATATCGCGCAGCATATGTGTTCGCAGGTGGGTGATATAAGCAATATTGCCGTAATCGCGCAGGGCTTCGGCAAAAACCAAACCATGATAGGCATCGTCGGGAGCACAGAATTCCGGCCACCGTTCGGGTTGTTCCGTCCAGGCAAAGCGACCGGTATCGACCACGGCACCACCGATGTGTACCCCATGGCCGCCGATATACTTGGTGGCAGAATAGACAATGATATCCGCTCCGAATTCCACCGGGCGGAACAGGGCGGGAGTGAGTACGGTATTGTCGATAAGGACCGGAAGTCCAAGTTTGTGGGCCAAATCAGAGATCTGCTGAAAATCGGGGATGTCGTTTTTAGGATTGCCGATGCTTTCCAGATAGACGCAACGGGTGTTCTGATCGGCCAGCTCCAGGATTTGTTCCGGGCGATCGGGAGAAAAAAATCGGGCCTGGATGCCCAGCTTCTTGAAGGTCTGCGTAAAGAGGGTACAGGTCCCGCCGTAGAGACTGGTGGAAGAAAGGAAGTTTTGTCCGGAATGAGCCAGGGTCAGAATCGCCGCGCTGATGGCTGCCTGTCCGCTGGCAAAGGCGAGGGCGCCTACGCCCCCATCCAGCGCGGCCAGGCGTTTTTCCAAAATATCATTGGTCGGATTTTGCAGCCGCGAGTATATGTTCCCGAATTTGGCCAGGGAAAAGAGATCGGCCGCTTCTGCCGTGCTCTGAAATTGATAGGCAGCCGTGGCATAGATGGGGACCGCAAATGCCTGCGTGGTCGGGTCCGGCGATTGCCCGGCATGCAGTGCCAAGGTACTCAGACGGTATTTTTCTTTTGGTTCGGTCATAACGATCTGCTTTTCCTTTTAGAGATACTCTTGAAAAAAAAACCCAATCTTTGCTATTTTATCATAACAACCATGGAGGCTCTCGGATGCAAGGAAAGCCGGCGCCTGATTTTCCCGGGCGGCGAGAATAGAATTTACTAAACGATCGCGATACGATTTTCCCAGGTTTTCTCGGTATGGATTTCATCACTATGATTAATCATCACGACCATCACAGGCCGTACAACCTACAGAAGGGCAAACTATGAAAATCTCAAGAATATTTTTCACCCTCTTGCCGGCATTATTCGTTCTGTTTTGCGAGCAGGCCGCCGCTCAATCCGCACAATTGCCGATCACGGTCACCAAGGAAAAGAACGTGATCACGATCCAGGGGGAAGATGACGTCACGAAAAAGGACCCGGCGGTCGCCGACTATATGAAGATGGTGGCCAACGAAATGACCGAGCTTTACAAGACCCAGGAATTGGGCTGCTCCTGGGGGCTCTATTTAAAGCTGATCGACAAGGGAAAATTCAAGCTGATCGAGATTACCCTGGAAGACAAAGGCAATTCTTCCGCTGCCAATCGAATCATCAAAACATCCCTGCCCACAACCAAGGAAGAATACGCCGAGCAAGCCAAAGCCGCCGCCAAACGTATTGCTCAATTGTTGACCTGTACCCCCAAAGCCTGAAAGGAGAGTTACAGGCAAACTTCTTCGCTTCCGCCAGGACCGGCGAGGAGGAGGGGTGTACTTCCGAGAGGGGTCTGCGCCGGAAGTGGTCCCGGCGCAGAAAAGCAAATAGCGGAAATCAACCGACTATCTGATCGATCAGAGACTGATTGACGACGATTTTCTTTTGATCGCGGAGTCCTTGTTCCACTTTCTCCAGGTAAGCCTGATAGAATGTGACCTTCCTTCGGTCCTGCAACGCCTGCCGAATGGTACTGCGTTCTTTGGCGTAGGCCACTTCATCGAAGGGATTCAAAGACAGCAGACGAAAAACCGTATAGATTTTATCGACCTGGATCGCTTCGCTGGGGACTCCGACCTGAGCGGAAAAAACGGCCTGCATGACATCGCGGTTCGTACGCAAGGTGTCGTCGATGCTGGTCTGGCGACTGAAGGCGCCTGGTCTGGCGATCTGCACGCTGTATTTTTTTGCCAGAGCGGTGAAATCCTCGCCGGAGCGTAAGGCTTGGGAAAAGGTCTTGGCCTTGGCCTGAGCCTGCTGGACTCCTTTCTCTGCCTTGCAATCTTCCGTCACTTTACTCTGGACTTCACTCAACAGGGGGAGAGAAGGATCTTTCTTTTCGATCCACTTGGCGACAAGATAGCCGGCACCGCTTTTCACCGGTGCGGCCACTTCCCCGATATTCTTCAGATTAAAAACTTCCGATTGCAGTCCGGCCACATTCCCCAAGCCAGGGATGACTCCCTCCATGCGGAAAAAACCGGATTCGCCGACCTGGAGGTTTTTCTCGGCAGCTACCTTTTGTATGTCCTGTCCGGAACGTAGCAGGCCAACGATCTCTGCGGCCGCCTGCTGCCCCAGGGTATCGGCTTTCTGGGCCCGGATCTTCTGCTCCGCTAACAGACGGTTCTGCTCGGGAGTCGCCGAGCGGCGCTCTTCCACCTTGATGATGTGAAAACCGAACTGTGTCTGTACCAGATCGCTGATTTGCCCCGGTTGCAGGGAAAAAGCGGCATTGGAAAATTCGGGAACCATGGCCCCGGCTTTGAAGAATCCGAGATCGCCGCCATTCACCGCACTGCCTGCGTCCTGAGAATGCGTTTTGGCCAGGGCAGCAAAATCGCCGCCTTTGCGGGCCTCTTCCAGCACGGCCATCGCTTTGCTGCGGATCTCGTCTTCCTTGGTGGTGCCCTCAATCTTAAAGAGGATGTGACGTGCCCGAACCTCGGTCTGATCTTCCAGGTTGTTCAACTCCTGACGGATTTCCTGCTCGCTGACCTGGATCTTTGCTTGAAAAGTCGCTTCCGGAATCGAGAGAAACTGGATGCGTCGCTGTTCCCCGATCCGATAGTTTTCTTTGTTCTTCTCGAAATAGGAGGAGAGTTCCGAATCCGTCAGCGTAACATTTTTGGAAAATTCTTCGCCTTTGAAAGCTACATATTCTATAGTCGCTTTCTGGTTGCTTTCCGAAAACTGATCACGGATTTCCTTCTCTGAAACTCGGATTCCGCCGGTCACAATCGACCGTAATTTCAGGTTCAGCAGATCGCTGGTCACACTGTGTTCGAACTCCTGGAGAGAGGTGTTGTTGGACTGCAAAATCTGTTCCATCCTGGTGCGTCCGATAAAACGTCCATTTTCCGAAAGAGCGGGAATCTTACGCAGATAGTCGAGGACTTCCGCCGCCGTCACTTCCAGGCCCAGGCGTTTGGCTTCGCGCTGAACAACGATGTTCTTGATCAAGGAATCCATGGTGGTATCACCCAGACGCATGACCTTGAAAAACTGATCGGCATTCTCCCCGAACTGGCGACGGTAGCGCTCTTGCATGCGGTAATATTCCTGCCGGAAGGTCGCCGAATCAATCTCCTGCCCATCGATACTGGCCACGGCAGTGTTCGTCATGCCTTGATCGCCGCGACCGCCGACATCGACGAACAGAAGCAGCATGCCGACAGTCAGACCGAAAATGACTATCCATAAAACAATTTTCAGGCGCTTTAACTTACGCCTCATCAGATGCAGCATGAAACCGTCCCTCCAAATTTGGGTATTTTTGAAAACCGTCTATTATACCAGAAGAAGGACAAAACAAGGGGTCTAGATTAAAAAAGTCGGTGCGGCAGGGCGCCTCTTGGAAAGAAGGGATATTTATGTTAAATTCATGGGTTCTGCCGTCCGACCGATGATGGATGGAACCATGGATATCGGCAGGAAGAGAATCGGCCGGCGCGAGGTACTGTCTGCCGCCTCAGGAGCAAGGATCGGAAAGCTCCCAAGCTCCATAAATCAGATGTTGAACAAAGGACTCAGGGATAATAGGTTATGGGATTTCGCAGCATTTTAAATATTTTTTCCAGCGATCTGGCTATCGATCTTGGAACCGCAAACACCGTCATCTATACCTTAAATAAAGGGATAGTCGTCAACGAACCCTCCGTAGTGGCCATCGATACTCTCACGAAAAAAGTCCATGCCGTCGGTAAAGAGGCCAAAGAGATGCTGGGGCGTACGCCGGGGAATATTTCCGCCATCAAACCCTTACGCGATGGGGTGATTGCCGATTTCGACGTTACCGAAGAGATGCTGAAATACTTTATCCGCCTGGCTCATAATCGAAGTCATCTGGTCAGTCCGCGTATTATCATCGGTATCCCTTCCGAGATCACCCAGGTGGAAAAACGGGCCGTTAAAGAATCGGCATTGCGGGCCAAAGCGAGCGAGGTTTATCTGGTACAACAAGCCATGGTTGCCGCTATCGGCGCCGGCATGCCCATCGAAGAACCCTCCGGGAACATGATTGTCGATATCGGCGGCGGGACAACGGATATCGCGGTGATTTCCCTCTCCGGCATCGTTTATTCCAAAGCGGAGAGAGTGGCCGGCAACGAGATGGATGAAGCGGTCGTCGATTACATCAAAAAGAAATACAATCTGCTGATCGGTGAAAGTACCGCGGAACGGATCAAGATGGAGGTCGGCTCGGCCACTCCGCTCGATAAACCCCTGTCCATGGAGATCAAGGGGCGCCATCTGGTGGAAGGCATCCCCAAGACGATTTCCATTTCCGATGCCGATATCCGGGAGGCATTACGCGGTTGTTACGAAGCCATTTTACGTGCCGTCCGTACTGCACTGGAACAAACTCCTCCGGAACTCTCGGCCGATATCATGGATCGCGGAATCGTGATGACCGGCGGCGGGGCCCTGCTGAAAAACCTCGATAAGTTTATCAGCATGAATACCGGTCTCCCGGTATTTGTAGCCGAACAACCACTCACCTGCGTTGTGCGCGGCACGGGGAAGCTGCTGGTCAATTTCGATCTTCTGCGGCGGATCAATGTAGACTAAAGTTCTCAGATGCAAATATGTAAGACAGGCGGTCACTGAAGATGCCATGGGCCGCCCTTGGAAATGATGGATATTCTCTACCAGTCATGTCCCGTCTGTTTCGATTTCACCCCTTGTTCGTACTGATTCCGCTATTGATCGGACAACTGGCCATTCTCTCCCTGCAGGTTAAGGACAGCGAAGGAAGCACTTTGTTGAAGAGGACGACTCTTCAGATACTCAGCCCTTTGCTGTTGGGCGCTTCTTCACTGGAAAGAGGAATCGACCAAGCATGGAAGGAGTATATCGCCGTCAGGGAAGTGCGCAACGAGAACGAAGTTCTCAAGGAAAAGATCCAGAGTCTCACCATGGACGCGGAAAAGAACGTATCCCTGTTGCGCCAGGCCCGTCAATGGCAGACTCTCCTGGAACTTCGTGATCGCCTCCCCTTTCAGACGAAAACGGCCCATATCGTCGGCCGAAGTCCATCCTTCCTGTCGTTTACGCTGATCATCGATCTGGGCTCCGATGACGGAATCCACAAGGACGATCCGGTCATTCACGTCGAAGGGATCATCGGCAGGATAATCCATGTTTTCAATAAAACGGCTGAGGTCCACGTAATTCTGGATACCGATGCCGCTGCGGGTATCGTTCTTCCCCGGACCCAGCTCCAGGGAGTAGCCAATGGTACCGGCACCTCATTGATCCGGTTGAACTACATCCTGAACCAGGAAGACGTGCAGGTCGGCGATGTGGTTTTGACTTCAGGACTCGACAATATTTATCCCAAAGACCTTACCGTCGGCCGGGTGTTGCGCGTCCGGCCGGGGGAGAGCGTATTTAAAGAGATCGAAGTTTTTCCTTCCGTGGACTTCAATCGGCTGGAAACGGTTCTTGTCTTGATCAACACCAAGCCACGCACATGATCGAAGCCTTTAAAGTGATTAGCATTACGCTAGTCTCGGTGTTCCTGCAACTGCTTCTGACCAAGCATCTGGAATTTTTCTATTTACTCGACATTCCTCTCATAGCAGTGGTATACTTCGGAACCTATAAGAGCAGGGTTGAATCTTGCCTTATTGGCGGGGTCATTGGGTTAATACAAGATAGCATATCGGGATTGCCGCTGGGAATGAATGGGTTCAGCAAAACTTTCTTGGGATACCTGTCGGCATCGGCGTCCAAACGTCTGGTGATGGAGCAGTTCGGCATCCTCCTATGTGTGATGCTGATCGCCTCCCTGTTGGATTCCTGCATCAAGTTGACGCTCTTCTTCGCGACCGGCCTGGTGATTCCCTCCCGCATTCTCGTCGCCGTCTTGATGCAAGCCGTACTGACAACACCACCTGGGGCCGGTGCCATCATCGGCATGACTAAACTGGATCGATGGCGGTGAAGCCAATGAAATCGACTTTTTCCCAAAGGCGAAATTCATGAAGCTGATCCACGATCAACGCCTGTTGCTGTCCAAGATCCGGATCATCCAGTACGTGCTGGGGACTGTCTTCCTGCTCTTCCTGGTCCAGCTCTGGAACATACAGATTCTCCATGGACCCGAATATCACCAGATGGCCGAACGAAATCGTATTCGCAAACTGGACATCTCCGCACCTCGTGGCGTCATTCGCGATCGTGAAGGGAGAGCCCTGGTAAGCAATCGAACCTCCTTCAACATCCAGGTCAATCTGGAATACCTCAAGGGAAAGGACAAGGTCGAGGGGGAAAATCGGGAAAAGAAAATGCTCGAATTCGTGGAGAAGGAATTGAGTCTGGATCCGCAAAACATCAAAGAGAGGCTGGATAAGTTTCGCAATGGACCTCTCTATCAGCCGATCTCCATCAAGGAAGATGTTACCTGGTCGGACTTGAGCACCGTAGAATCCCATTTGCGCGAACATCCCGAATTCATGATCAGCCAGGAACCACGGCGTACCTATCCTCTGAAATCGGTCGGGGCCCACGTCCTCGGATATGTCGGAGAGATCAACGAAGAAAGTCTGGGCAGCAGCGAATACTCCAAAAGCCGGGTCGGCGACATCGTCGGGAAGCAGGGTATCGAGCGTGTCTACAACGACGTGCTGACCGGAAAGAACGGCTATCGACAGGTGGTAGTGAACAGTTTGGGCAGGGTCACCAAAACCCTGGAGAAACAGGACGCCATACCGGGGCAGGATCTTTTACTGACGCTGGATCTGGACCTGCAGCTGGTGGCGGAGAACCTGCTGGAAGGACGGATCGGCACCCTGATCGCCATGAATCCGAACAACGGAGAGATCCTGGCTATGGTCAGCAAGCCCTCTTTCGATCCCAACAACTTCATCAGCCGTATCCCCGCAAAAGACTGGCAGGAGCTGATCAACAACCCCGCCTCGCCTTTCATGAACCGGGCCATTCAGGCCACCTATTCGCCAGGATCCATTTTTAAGATCATGATGGCCTACGCCGCAATGGCCGAAGGAAAGATCGACCCGTCCGAGTACATCTTCTGTAACGGCGAATTGACCATGTACGATCGTGTCTTTCATTGCAGTCACAAGGGCGGACACGGTTATGTCAATATGAGCGCAGCCATTCAGAGTTCCTGTAATATCTACTTCTACCTTCTCGGCAAACAACTGGGTGCCGATACCATATCGCGGCACGCCCATGAATTGGGGCTCGGAGAAAAAACCGACGTCGATCTTCCCGGCGAGAGGTCCGGCCTGGTCCCCGATACCGCCTGGAAAAGAAAACGCTATAATAAGCCGTGGTACATCGGTGAAACCGTCAATCTAGCCATCGGACAAGGGGCTCTCCTGGTCACTCCCATACAACTTTTAAAGGCCATCAGCATTCTGGCGGGGGACGGACAGCCGGTTACTCCCCACCTTGCCTTCAACAACTCCTCTCCTTCCGATGGGGAAGAGAAGGCCGGCTTTGTACGGATCTCGTACCGACCCGAACAGAAAGCCATCCTGAGAGATGCCATGTGGCGGGTGGTCAATTCCGGAGGCACGGGCACACTGGCGGCCGTTCATGGCATGGACGTCTGCGGTAAAACCGGCACCGTTCAGGTGATCGGCAAAGAAAAGCGGACCGAGAGGGGGATCGAAGAGGGAAGCGAGGAGGAGTTCAACGATCACGCCTGGTTTGTCGGTTTCGCGCCGAAAAATTCTCCGGAAATAGCCGTCGCCGCTTTCGTTGAGCATGGTGGAGGCGGAGGCCGGAGTGCTGCTCCGCTGGCCGCCGAGGTTTTTCGCGAATATTTCCGCAAGAAGGGGTTGCTGCCTCCCGCAGTCAATACCAACATCGCCGAAAGCATCTCTTCCTCCGCTCCTTCCCAACCGTAATTTGGCGGGATTTCCATCATGATCGAACGCCGAGCCTGGCGCCAGTTCGACTGGAAACTTTTTCTCATCGCCATCTGTCTTTGCGTTGTGGGACTGACCTTTGTCTATAGTTCCACCCTGGGCAGCAATCGGTACGAAGATTCCTACAACAGGCAGCTCTTATGGATCTTTGCCGGGCTGATCCTGATGATCCTGGTCCTATTTCCCGACTATCACGTTCTTGCCGAATGGGCCCTGGCCTTCTATGTCTTCATGCTGGTGGTTCTGGTGGGAGTACTGATTTTCGGCAGTACGATCCACGGCTCCAAAAGCTGGTTCAAGGTCTTCGGATTTTTTTCCCTACAACCTTCCGAGTTTATGAAGGTCGTGGCCATCGTGGTCCTGGCCCGCTATTTCAGCGACACCCATACGCCCGATCAACTGCATCCGCAGGAAATCGGCATCGGCGGACTGATCGTCATCCTTCCCATGATTCTCATCCTCATGCAAGGGGACCTGGGGACCACACTCACTCTGGTACCGGTCTTTACCGCCATGGCCTTCGTTTGCGGACTACACAGGAAATATCTGATCATCGCCCTGATCGGGGCCCTGTTGGTCATACCCCTTTCCTGGGGCGTCTTGAAGGATTACCAGAAGGACCGCATCACCTTTTTCATGAATCCGGAAAAAGCACCCGAAAAGGCCGGTTACCAGGCACTGCAATCGAAAATCGCCATCGGCTCCGGTCAACTGTACGGGAAGGGCTTCAAACAGGGCAGCCAGAGTCAGCTGGGTTTTATCCCCTTCCGTCATACCGACTTCATTTTTGCCGTCATCGCCGAAGAGAAGGGATTCCTGGGGGCCGTGGCCGTTCTGCTGCTCTATCTGGTGCTGTTCTTCCTGATCTTCGAGGGGATTTTCACCGCCAGGGACCGTCTGGGGATACTCATCTGTACCGGGGTGCTGGCCATGATCCTGGTGCATGTCACCCTGAATATCGGGATGGTCATCGGCCTGCTGCCCATCACCGGTCTGCCTCTGCCATTGATCAGCTATGGAGGCTCGTCCATGCTGACCACTTTGCTGGCCCTGGGTCTGGTCCTGAACGTCAAGCTGCGCCGTTACGCCAACTGAAGACTTCTTTCCGGATCAGAAAATCATGTCCCCCGGCGGAAGTCCCTGTTTCCGCCGCAAGGCCTCATGCATTGCCGCGTAACTTTCGGTCAGAAAGTCCCCGGGAAAAAAACCGAGGAGGGCCGCCATGGCGACGATCAGATCTTCCTCGCCTTCCAGCTCCAGGAAGTTGCCGATCGGCGTCTCGTCCAGCATAAGATATAGGGATCGTTCCGGCGCAGATTCGCCTGCCTTTGCCGTCGACTCGGAGCGTAGAAACCGTTCTGCCAGCTGCAATACCTGTCGATACTTCTGATAACGATATTGTACGACATAGCCCAGTTGCGCCAGCAACCGGCAGAAAGCATCGTGAGAGTCGATATGAAATTCGGTCTCCTCCCGATGTTTGATTGAATTTCGGATCAGAGTCGGCCCCTTGAAGGTCACCAGCAGCTCCTGGCCAAACTGGCGCAGGCGCAGGAGTTTGTCCTGTCGGCGCAGCGATACATCCGGACTGTCGAAGACAAGGTTTTCTTCCAGACAACGTTCGCTCCGCAACCGGGCTCCCAGGGCGAAGCACCTGTTCCGGACCTCTCCGATATCACCGATCGGCAGCTTGATCTCCGACTCTCGAACCATCGGATGCTTCTCCCCTTTTGAAAATCAAAATCTTTTCCCTCTCCAGTTGCCGGAAAAATCGGGCCATCCGATCCAGGAGCGGTTCCAGCGGCTCATGAAAGCGATCGGAAAAATCTTCCGCCAGTTGCCGCACGGAGCGATGACCGTCACATTGCCGCCATAGATGGCTGCCCATAGAGTCCAGGCGAACCCGGAGGCAGGGCTTTTGTGTCAGCAAGGGCAGGAGGAAACGCCTGAGCCAGGGGTGATGAAATTTGGGAACGAGGAGGATCACGCCTCCTTCGTTCGTCTCTTCCCATTCTCCCTGTCTTTCCGGCACCAATTCCAGAAAATTCAAAGGATGTTCCCTGCTCATGAGTCTTTTTCGATCCAGGATAGTACCATGAGTGGATCGAGGCCGCCAATCCGTACCTTTTTCCGATCGGGGTATGGTATGCCGGATTTTCATGTTAAAATTCCGCCTTACCATACAGACGTAGGAAATCAAGGAGAGGACGGCGGAAAAACGGATGACCGCCTGTTTGCTCCCATCATCGTATAAGGAGAGGAATTATGTCAAAGATTTGTTGTGTACACGGTCGGGAAATTCTCGATTCCCGCGGCAATCCTACCGTGGAAGCGGATGTCGTTCTGGAAAATGGTGTTATCGGACGGGCGGCGGTGCCATCCGGCGCCTCCACCGGAATTCATGAAGCGGTAGAGCTTCGTGACGGCGATAAGGCCCGCTACCTGGGAAAAGGGGTACTCAAGGCGGTAGAGGCGGTCAATACCACCCTCGCACAGGCACTGGAGGGATACGAATCCTCCGATCAGAGGGCCCTCGATGCCCGTATGATCGCCGTTGACGGCACCGAGAACAAAGGCAAACTGGGAGCCAATGCCATCCTCGCCGTTTCCATGGCCGCCGCCCGGGCATCGGCCATTGAGCTCGACGTCCCGCTCTATCGCTATCTGGGTGGTACCAACGCCTTCCTGCTGCCGACTCCGATGATGAACATCCTGAACGGCGGGTCGCATGCCGATACCAGTGTGGATTTTCAGGAATTCATGGTCATGCCGCATGCCGCTCCTACCTTCGCTGAAGGTTTGCGCTGGGGAGCCGAGGTATTTCATTCCTTGAAGAAGGTGCTCGGATCGCGCAAATACAGCACTTCGGTCGGCGATGAAGGCGGATTCGCGCCTAACCTCAAGTCCAACGAGGAAGCGGTGGAGTTGATCCTGGAGGCCATTCAGAAGGCGGGATACCAGCCGGGCAAGCAGATCTCCCTGGCCCTGGACGTGGCCGCCAGTTCCTTCTTTGACGAGAAAGCCAAGAATTATCAGTTGAACAAATCAGGTGCCGGTACCAAGTCCTCCGAAGAAATGGTGGCCATCTACAAAGAGTGGGTGACCAAATATCCGATTGTCTCGATTGAAGACGGACTGGCAGAGGATGATTGGGATGGCTGGAGTCTCCTGACAAAAGAGCTCGGAGCCAAGGTGCAGCTGGTCGGAGACGACCTGTTCGTCACCAATCCGAAACGCCTCTCCACCGGGATCGGCAAGGGCGTGGCCAACAGCATCCTGATCAAACTTAACCAGATCGGTTCGGTTTCGGAAACGCTGGATACGGTCACCATGGCCCGTTGCGCCGGATACACAGCGGTCATTTCTCATCGCAGCGGCGAAACGGCCGATACCTTTATCGCCGACTTGACCGTGGCGACCAACGCCGGACAGATCAAGACCGGGTCGGCCAGCCGGACGGACCGCATCGCCAAGTACAATCAGCTGATGCGAATTGAAGAGGGGCTGGGAGCTCAGGCCAGATATGCCGGTGCGCAGGCACTGGCTCGTGGAGTCAAATAACCCTTTTCTTTCTCTATACTTTCCTCCGGGTGATGCGGTAATTACTCCGTCACCGCATCACCCGGATATTTTCCGTACATCGACTTTATGTTGTCTGCCGGCTATCCTGGAATCAGTGTCGTAATCCCCACATGGAACGGGCTCCATCTGCTGGAGGCTTTTCTGCCTTCGGTCCTGGCCGCCGTCCGTAATTACCAGAAGAATTTCTACGCGCCGGTCGAGGTCATCGTCGTGGATGACGCCAGTACCGACAACACCGTCGGCTGGCTGGAAAAGCATTTTTTCCAGCAGATCAACCTGATTCGCCGGTCACGCAACGGCGGCTTTTCCGCCGCCTGTAATACCGGCTTTCGTTCGGCCCGGTTCCCCTTGGTTTTACTGCTGAACAACGACGTTGACATCGAGGAAGATTTTTTTGCCCCGCTGGTGGAACATTTCACCGAAGACCAGGTGTTTGCCGTAACTCCCAAGGTGTTCGATCTGGACCGTCGACTTTTCTGTAACGGAGGGAAGGTCGGGCATTTCCGTCACGGCTTTTGGAGCATGTTTGCCAATTACGACCCCCAGGGAGAAACCGGCCGGGAGATGCGCGAACAGCGCCGTCTTCTGTCTGCTTCGGCGATCGGCGGTTTTTCCATGTTCGATCGCAATAAACTGAACTCCCTCCGGGGATTTGACGAACTCATGTCTCCCTACCACTGGGAAGACAACGATCTGTCCTATCGTGCCTGGAAGCGGGGGTGGGAAATCCGCTATGAACCACGAGCGCTGGCCTATCATAACGCCAGCAGTACCATCCAGTCCCACTTTCACAGAAAACACGTGGCCCTGGTGTCGACACGAAACCGTCTGTTGTTTCACTGGAAAAATCTTCACTCCCCGACGATGTTTCTCGGTCATCTGGCGATGGTCGGTTTCCTGTTCCTCACCGGTGTCCTGCGCTTCGACTGGACTTTCTACCGGGCTTTCACCCAGGCGCTGCGCCGGTTACCGGCCTTACGCCCGCTGCGGCGGCTGGAAAAAAAAGAGGCCAGGGTGAGCGACCGGGAGCTGAAAAGAAAGTTTCACCAGTACTTCAAATCGCCCGGACTGTGCGTCGTCCGCAATCGGGAAGAAGCCAGAAAAATCTCCTCTGCCAAAGGGACAGAAGAGCAGATCCCTCAGCCTCACGGCAGCTAATCCGATTTTATGAAAAAGATCACCGCTGTTCTCATCACCCGCAATGAGGAACGGAATATCCGGGAGGCCCTGGAAAGCGTGCAATGGGCCGATGAAATCGTCGTAGTCGATGCCATGAGCGAGGACCGCACGGTGGAGATCGCCCGGGAATATACCGATAAGGTTTTCCGGCGCCCCTGGCCCGGTTACGTCGAACAGAAAAACCATGCGGTGAGCCTGGCCGACAACGACTGGATCTTCAGCATCGATGCCGACGAGCGTGTCAGCGATCTGTTGAAAAAGGAGATCGAGCACTGGCGTCGATCCGACGAACCCAGTGCCCACGGTTTTTTCATCCCCCGGAAATCCTATTTCCTGGGCCGATGGATCAAGCATACCAGCTGGTATCCGGACGAAAAATTGCGTCTGTATCACCGCAACCACGGCCGCTGGGAAGGCGGACGCGTCCACGAATCGGTGATGCTTTCCGAACCGGCCGATCGTTTCAAAGGAGAATTGCTGCACTACTCCTATCGGAATATTTCCGACTATATCATGCGGTTGGAAAAATATTCCTCGCTGGCGGCCGAAGATCATTTCGAACGCGGCAAGCAGGCCTCTTTTCTGACCCTGATCCTGAACCCCTTTTTCAACTTCATCAAATGTTATTTCCTGAAACAGGGGTTCCGGGACGGTTTCCCGGGACTGATCATCTCTCTTCTCTCGGCTATTTCGGCCTTCTTCAAATATGTCAAACTCTGGGAGCTGCGCTACTCGCAAAAGGCCGCACCTCTGGAATCGGTGCGGCAGCTGCGCATCCTGTTTATCGATACGGAGAAGGTGTGGCGCGGCGGTCAGGACCAGCTCCTGTCCCTATTGCAGGGAATGCGCAAATTCGGCCAGCATATTTCGCTGGTGACGCATAAAGACAGCCCTCTGGAACAGCGGGCCCGCCAGGAAGGCATAACCGTTTATCCGATCCAGGTGCGCAGCGAGATCGGTCTCTTCGCCTTTTTCCGGTTCTACCGGCTTTTCCGCACCACCCGTGCCGACATCATCCATTACAACACACCCCGGCCCATCTTTCTGGGAACGCTGGCCTCCAAGATCCTGCGGGTACCGGTACGTATCATCTCCCGAAGGGTAAACTACCCCTTGCGCAACAATCCCTTCAGTCGTTTTAAGTACAAATGGGGTATCGACCGGATCATCGCCGTTTCCGACAGTATCAAGGAAACCCTTGCCGGGCAGGGCATCAACCGCAACATCATCGATACCGTCTACGAAGGATTGGATATCGAGCGGTTCGACGCCATTCCCCCGGCGCAGGTGTCTTTCCGCCGGGACAACGAATTTGTGTTCGGAACCCTGGCCTTTCTCAGCGCCGAAAAGGGACACCAGTTTCTCGTCCGTGCGGCGGAAATCGTGTGCCGGCAATATCCCCAGGCCCGGTTTGTGCTGGCCGGAGAAGGACCGCTCCGGCCTTCGCTGGAGGAACAGGTGCGGCAACTGCAGCTACAGGACAAAGTCCTCTTTGCCGGCTTCCGGGAAGATGCCGAGGCCATCATGAAAACATTCGATGCCTTCATCCTGCCGTCGCTCTCGGAGGGTTTTCCCACGGTGATACTCTACGCCATGGCCGCATCCTTGCCCGTCATCGCCTCCCGCGTGGGAGGCATTCCGGAGATGGTGCAGGCCGAAGTCACCGGGCTGCTCCCGGAAGCGGCCCAGGCCAAGTCTTTGGCTGAAGCGGCCTGCCGCTTCCTGGAAAATCCGACCTGGGCCAGGTCGCTGGGAACCGCCGGTCGAAAACGTATGGAAAACGTGTTCAATCTCGACAAGAAAACCATGGAAACTCTGACCATTTATCGTCAGGCGTTCCAAACCAACGCGCATCCGCTGCGCCTTTCCGATCATCCTCCGGCACCCAACAGTGCGGCTGCCCGATCGTCGGCACCGGCCTCGGATCGTTCCCTGAGCGGAAGGAGAATATGCCTATGAAAATCATGGTTACCGGAGGAGCGGGATTCATCGGTGGAAATTTTATCCGTACGATGCTGGCCCGACATGAAGACTACCGCATCGTTAATTTCGATAAACTGACCTATGCCGGAAATCTGGAAAGTCTGAAGGACCTGGAGCCCAATCCTCGCTATCGGTTTTTCCTGGGGGACATATGCGATCCGGAAAAGACGGAGGCATGCATGTCTCAAGGCATCGATGCGGTCGTTCATTTTGCCGCCGAGTCGCATGTCGATCGCAGCATCGTGGATGCCCAGGCCTTCGTACGCACCAATGTTTTAGGGACACAGAACCTGCTGGACACGGCCCGTCGGCACAAGATCGGACGTTTCCTGCACATCTCCACCGACGAGGTTTACGGGTCCCTGGGCGCCACCGGTTATTTTACCGAGGAAACACCCCTCGCGCCCAACAGCCCCTATGCCGCCAGCAAAACAGGTTCGGACCTGATTGTCCGTTCCTATTTTCATACGTATGGAATGCCGTGTCTTATTACCCGTTGTTCCAATAATTACGGGCCCTACCAGTTTCCGGAAAAACTGATACCCCTGCTCATCACCAACGCCAAGGAGGACAAGCCACTGCCCGTCTATGGCGACGGAAAGAACATACGCGACTGGATCCACGTCCTGGATCATTGCGCGGCGATCGATGCCGTTCTTCATCGGGGCCGGGAGGGCGCGGTGTATAACATCGGGGGGCGTTGCGAGAGACAGAACATCGAAATCGTCCGGCAAATCCTGGCCATCATGGGAAAAGGCGAATCGCTCATCACCTATGTCAAGGACCGGCCAGGACACGACCGGCGTTACGCCATCGACTGTTCCCTGATCGAGAAGGAGCTCGGCTGGCACCCATCCATGAATTTCGAGCAGGGCCTGCGGCAGACCGTAGAGTGGTACCTGCAAAATGAGAACTGGATCGCCGAGGTGAAAAGCGGGGGCTATCAGAACTACTATCGAACGATGTATGAGGAAAGGGAAAAAACTCTCAACCGTCTTTGAGGAATGAATTATGCGTAAGTTCGTCATTCTCGGAGCCAACGGCATGCTCGGCACGGACCTGCTGACGGCCTGCAAATCGATCTATGATATCGATGTCCGCGGTCTGGTACACACACCGGAACACAGCGATCTGGACATCACACGGCTGGATGCCGTCTCCCGGGTCGTCGGCAGCCTGTCGCCGGACGTGGTCCTCCACTGTGCCGCCCACACGGATGTCGACGGGTGCGAGCTGGATCCCGACAAAGCCTATCAGATCAATGCCCTGGGCACCAGAAACGTTGCTCTGGCCTGCCGTAAATCGGGGGCGGCACTGGTCTATTTCAGTACCGATTATGTTTTTGACGGAAAACGATCCGAACCCTACCGGGAATGGGACCCCACCTGCCCGATCAGCCATTACGGTTCCAGTAAGCGTCTGGGCGAGGATTTCGTCCGGCAGCTGTGCCCCCGTCATTACATCCTGCGCACCGCCTGGCTCTACGGCCGGAACGGAAAAAATTTTGTCGACACCATTTCCCGGCTCGCCCGGGAAAAAGGACAGGTACGGGTGGTCAACGATCAGATCGGATGTCCCACCTGGACTTGCGATCTGGCGGAAAAAACCCTGGAACTGATCGAATCGGAACGATTCGGGACCTTTCATGTCACCAACAGCGGATCCTGCAGCTGGTATGAATTCGCCTGTGCCGTGGTGGGGTATCAGGGGATCGCTTCCAAAGTGGAACCCATCGCCACGGACCAGTACCCCCGGCCGGCCAGGCGACCGGCACACTCGGTTCTGGATAACTATTTTCTGCGGCTGGAAGGCCTGCGGCCGCTGCGGCCCTGGCGGGAGGCATTGCAGGCTTATCTCGCCACGAAACAGAGCGATAAAATAGAGTAGGCGCGATCCTTCTTTTGGATTTAATTTTATGACAACGAAAGAACCGGACATTCGAATCGTCGCCACCAACCGCAAGGCGTACCATGATTACTTTCTCCTGGACACCTACGAAGCCGGACTGGCCCTCACCGGGACGGAGGTGAAATCTCTGCGTGAAGGGCGATTGAATCTGAAAGACAGCTACGTGGGCGTGAAGAGTGGGGAGGCGATCCTTCTAGGGGCGCACATCAGCCCCTACTCCCATGGCAATCGGGAAAACCACGATCCAGAGCGGGACCGCAGGCTGTTGCTGCATAAAAGAGAAATACTTCGCCTGGTGGGAAAGGTGCAGGAAAAGGGACTTACCATCATCCCCTTACGGGTTTACTTTCGTGCCGGGCGGGCAAAAATCGAGATCGCCGTAGCCAAGGGAAAAGCCCTCTATGACAAGAGGGAATCCAAGAAAAAAGAAGAAAACCGCCGCGAGATGGAAAGTGCATTGAAGCACCGGCAACGGTGATCCTGGAGAAAAGAGAACGGATGAAACGAACACTCAGCCTCTGCCAACCGACAGAGATGCAAACCGAAGCGCTGGTGCTGCCGGTATTCGAAGATTTGCTGCTGGACGACCCGCGGCTGAGCGACCTGAACCAAAAGAATCAGGGATTGTTGCATCAGCTTGTTCAGAGCGGGGAACTCAAAGGTAGACCGGCCGAGGCGGTTCATCTCTACCGTCCTTCCGGCGTAAAGGCACAAAGAATACTTCTGCTGGGGGCCGGTAAACGGAAGGAATGGAACTACGGCGATCTGCGGCGGTTTATCGGAACCGCCTGGCGTCTACTCAATACCCGCCATGTCGGCGAGGCGGCTCTGGTTCTGCCGGAAATGCCCGACATACGGCTGGCCTCTCGTATCGCCGCCGAAGGTCTTGCCGGTGCCACGTATGAACCCGACACCTACAAGTCGGAAGATCGGCAGCAGCTTTTCTGTACCGAAATTCATCTCCTGCTCCCGCCAGGCATCCGGGACATGGATCGGGTGACTTCCGCCTGGAAAGACGGACTCAAAGTGGGGGAAGCCTTCCATTTCACCCGCTCCCTGATCAACGAACCCGCCAACTGCCTGCCGCCTTCCGCCATGGCCCGATATGCCCGCCGGATGGCCGGAAAACACGGCCTGCGGTGTACCATCCTGAACGAAAAGGACATGGCGGCCAAAGGCATGAACTGCCTGCTCGCGGTCAATCAAGGAAGTACCCAACCCCCCCGCATGATCGTCCTGGAATACACCCCCAAAAAGTCTTCCGGTAAAGAGGATCTGGTGGCTCTGGTCGGCAAAGGGGTCACATTCGATTCCGGAGGCCTTTCTTTAAAGCCATACGAAGGGATGGAAGAGATGAAAGCCGACATGTCGGGAGCTGCCGTCGTTCTCGGAGTCATGCAGGCCATCGCCGATCTCAAGCCGAACCTTCGGGTTCTGGCCGTGGCCCCCTGTGTGGAGAATATGCCGGGTGGTTCGGCCATCCATCCGGGCGATGTTGTCTATGCCATGAACGGAAAATCGGTGGAAATCGTCAATACCGATGCCGAAGGGCGCTTGATCCTGGCCGACGCGCTCTGTTTTGCCCAGGGCAGAAAACCTAAGGTCATCCTCGATATCGCCACGCTTACCGGCGCATGTAAAGTGGCCCTGGGAACCGTCTACGCCGGTCTCTTTGCCAGCGAAGAGGAACTGGCGACACAGCTGCTCGCTTTGCGTCCGCTCAGTGGCGAGAAGCTCTGGAGATTGCCTCTGGATGAGGAATACCGGCGAGGTCTGAAGAGCGATATCGCCGATTTGCGCAACATCGGCAGTCGCTGGGGAGGGGCCATCTATGGAGCGATGTTTCTGGAAAACTTCGTTGCCCGGACACCCTGGGCGCACCTGGACATCGCCGGTGTGGATTGGCAGACGGAAGCGGTGGCATACCAGGCCAAAGGCGCCACCGGCTTCGGTTTCTTCACCTTATTGGAATTTCTCCTACAGAGAGCAAACGCCTGATATCTCTCACCACTGGTGGTGAATCACCAGCTCTTCCAGGGGTTTTCTGGTTTTGGCAAAGGCTTTTTCGGCAGGATAGCCCAGCGGAGTAAAAACCAGAGGCTCCAGGTGCGAAGGGATACGCAGTATCTCTCTAGCAGCCGGGGCATCGAACGCGGCAATCCAGCATGTGCCCAATCCGAGATCGGCAGCAGCCAGCACCAGATGGTCCATGGCGATGGCGGTATCGACTTCGGAATAATTTTTTCCATCCTTTCGGGTCCAGCCATGGCCGACATCCGTGCACATACAAATGACGACTGGGGCGGCCGAAAACCAGGGTCGCGGGTAGATTCGGCCCAGTTCCTTTTCGTGGCCGGCCGTAGGGATGACCAGAATACGGAACGGCTGCATGTTACAGGCCGTCGGGGCCAGTCGGACCGCTTCCAGGATCCGGGCCAGCTTCTCCGCCTCCACCGGGCGTGCCAGGTAATTTCGGACGCTGTATCGCTGTTGAATCACTTCCATCAAATCCATATTCGTCTCCCTGCAGTTTGAAGTTATTTTTTTACGACAACGCTTTCCGGCCCCAGCACCCGTTCGAAGATGGCCGGTACATGCCGCAAGGCGTGTTTCAGGTTAAAGACCTTGAGTGTCTCTTCTCGCGTAAGAATCCGGGAAATATCCAAATCGGCCAGGACCGTTTTACGAAAATCGGCGCCTTCGTCCCACACCTTGGCGGAACAACGCTGGACCCAAGCGTAGGCTTGTTCCCGGGTGACACCCTTGCGGGCCAGTTCCAGCAGCAGGGTACCGGAGAAGACCAGCCCTCCGGTGAGCTTCAGGTTCTGCAGCATACGCTCGGGATAAACGTTCATATTCTCCAGAATCCAACACATCTTACCGGTGAGATAATGGACCAGCATCGTGGAATCCGCCAAAATCACCCTTTCTGCGGAAGAATGGGAGATGTCCCTTTCATGCCATAGGGCCACATTTTCCAGGGCGGTCATGGCATAGGAGCGAACGACGCGAGCCAGTCCGCAGATCTGTTCGCAGGTGACCGGGTTGCGTTTGTGCGGCATGGCGGACGAGCCCTTCTGCCCCGAACCGAAAGGTTCCGCGGCCTCGCGGACCTCAGTACGCTGCAAATGCCGGATCTCGGTGGACCACTTCTCGAAGGAAGCGGCGATGTTGGCCAAAACCGACAGCAATTCGGCATGTCGGTCCCTTTGCAGGGTTTGCGTGGAAACGGGCGCAAAAGGCAATCCCAACAAGCGGCATGCCTTCTCCTCGATTTGCGGGGGCAGATGTGCGAAAGTCCCCACCGCTCCGCTGATCTTTCCGCAGACAACGTTGTCCCTGGCGTTCTGCAGGCGGGTCAACTGCCGCTGCAACTCCTGATACCAGACCAGCAGTTTCAAGCCGAAGGTGGTCGGTTCCGCATGCACTCCATGGGTACGTCCCATGATTGGGGTATCGCGATATTCGATCGCTTTCCGCTTCAGAATTTCCGACAGGACTTCCAGTTCATCGAAGATCAACCCCAAGACCTGTCGTAGAATCAGCGCCTGGGCCGTATCGACCACATCGGTAGAAGTGAGGCCGAAATGCAGATAGCGGGAATATTCGCCGATCTGTTCGGCGATAGAGGTGGTGAAGGCCACCACGTCGTGTCGCAGGGTTTTTTCCAGTTCCTGTATGCGCTGAACACGTATACGCGCCTTCTTGCGCATGTACTGAATCGCCTGCTGGGGAATCCAGCCTTCCTGGGCCAGTACTTCGCTGACCGCCAGTTCCACCTCCAGCCAGGCACGGAATTTGTTCTCGTCGCTCCAGAGAGCGGCCATCTCTTTTCGGGTATACCTCGGTATCATGGATTCCATCCTTTTGCGGAAAACCCGGTCCTTGTCGTCCCGGACCGGTCTTCGTCCAGATCCACTGTCTCACTGATATGGTCCTGGAAAGTCAATTTCACTTGATTGCCGATTGTTTCATCTGACACACCACGCATACGCAGGGCACCCTGGGCTGATAGGAGCGCCAGTTCCGGGTGATTGTTTTGCCGGCTCAAGTGAGCGAGAAAGATATGCCGCGCCTGCCCGTCGAATGCGGTTTCCAGAAACTGGGCCACCGCTTCGTTGGACAGATGTCCCCGCCGGCTCAACACCCGCTGCTTGAGTTCCCAGGGATAGGGTCCGGCTTTCAACATCTCCACATCGTGGTTGGATTCAAGGATCAGGCCGTCACAGCCGCTCAGCCGCTCCTTTACCAGACCGGAAACATAACCCAGATCCAGGGCGATTCCCAGACGCAGACCGCTCATCTGCACCACGAAGGCCATGGGATCGGCGCAGTCATGGGAAACGGAAAACGGCAGGATGGACATCCCTGCCAGCGGAAACTCCTGTCCGCAGGAAATCGCTTCCCAGCCGTCGATCTCATTCTCCAGATTGGCGGCATGCATGGCCGCCGGGCTGGCATACACCGGGATACGATACCGCTTGGATAATATCTTCAATCCCCGAATATGGTCCTGGTGTTCGTGGGTGAGCAGGATTCCATCGATCGTTTCCGGGGAGAGGGAAAGCTCCGCCAGACGGCGGCTCGTCTCCCGGCAACTGAGTCCGGCATCCACCAGCAGATTTCCTTTCTCATGATGCAGCAGTATGCAGTTTCCGGAACTGCCGCTTCCCAGAACTGTTATGCGGAAGGCCATAAGGGAACCATTCAGCTCAGTTGCAACATGAAAGCTTTTTCTTTTTCCACGTCTCCGATCATGGCCATGGAAAAGTACTTGTTATCGAAGATTTCCTGGGCCAGAGAGCAGATATCGTCCCGCGTGACCCGATCGAGGGCCTGCAGTACCTCTTCGATGGCATACTGGCGATGAAAGAATATCTCGTGTTGTGCCATTTGCATCATACGATTGGAGGAGCTTTCCAGGCTTAGGACCAGAGATCCTTTGATATTTTCTTTGGCGCGATGGAGCTCATCGACCCCTACGCTTTCCCGGCGGATGCGACTGCACTCCTCCACGATCAGATCCACGACCTTTCGGGCGGTGGACCGCCCGGTGGCCGAATAGATCAGCAAAACCCCGGCATCGTGATGCATGCTCAGACTGGAGTAAATGTTGTAAGCCAGGCCGTGTTTTTCGCGAATCCTCTGGAAGAGGCGGGAGCTCAGTCCTCCCCCGAGTATGGTGCTCAGGGTCACGGCGGCAAAACGCTGGTTGGAGGTGATCGCCGGACACACCGTTCCCATACAGATATGGGTTTGCTCCAGATTCTCCTTGTGCCGGACTTTCAGCAGCCTGTGAGCCAGAGGAATGTTTTCGTCGACCGTTTCCGAAGAGCCTTTCATGGAGGCGAAACGTTCTCCGACCATGTCCCGAATGCGGTCCGGATGCAGATGGCCGGTGGCGGCTACGATCATGTTGGAGGGAACATACACCTTGCGAAAGTATTTGAGCAGTTCTCTGCGGGTCAGAGAGCGGATGATTTTTTTCGTTCCGGAAATGGATCGCCCCAGCGGATGTTTCTTCCAGAAATTTTCGACGAACAGTTCATGAACCAGATCGGAAGGGGTGTCCTCCGTCATGCTGATCTCTTCGCAGATCACATTCCGTTCCCGGTCGATTTCCTCCGGGGGGAAACTGGGTTCGCGGATGATTTCCGAGAGTAAATCCAGGGCATCGCCGACATGGGCATCGAGTGCTTTTACGTAGAATCCGACGTATTCCCGGGAGGTGAAGGCGTCCATCTGACCTCCGATGGCATCGATATCCATGGCCAACCGCCGGGCCGACCGTTTTTTGGTTCCTTTAAATAGCAGATGTTCCAGAAAATGGGAAATACCGCTCTGCTCCGCCGGTTCATGTCTTGAACCCCGTCGAATCCAGACGCTCAAGGCTACCGAGCGAAGGTGCGACAGATTTTCAGACAATAGAATCAGGCCATTGTCGAAAACATCCTGCTGAATACATTTCTTCATGAACTGTCGTTTTTCTCCTTACAAATAGTTCTACAACCGTAGCACAAAGCCATACAGGAAGGCAACCGGGAAATATTCCACCCCCGATCGGACGGAACGGATTTGAGGGACCATGAGTGGATCTTCCTTTCCCTTTTATCAACCATTTGTCGTTTTCGTTTTTTAGCTTTATTATTATTCGTCTGATGGCGGCTGAGGAAGTCGGTCTATCGGTCAAGCTGTTTACTGTGAATTACCATGTGGTCTCTTTCGAGAAATAAGAGTGTTTTCTGCGCCCTGCTTGCTTTTCTGGTCGGCATCGCCGGCTCCTTATTCGGCTGGTATCAGGCCCGTAACGCCCAACAGGGGAGAGACATCGCCCGAGTACACCGCTATATCCAGCGTACCCATCTGGCGCTTGTCAATCGCATGGAGAGCTATGAAAACCTGTTGCGTACCGTCGGTGGTGTGTTGTCCTCCGGGGCCCAAATCAGGGCCAGGGACTGGGAAAGTCTGGCAACGCATATAGACTTCCAGCGCCTTCCCGGTCTGAAATCTCTGGCCCGGATCGTGGTTGTACCCAAGACAGGAATCGCTTCTTTTCTGGAGCAGGGGAAAAGAGAAGGGGTCCAGTACCACGTCCGGCGTATGTACCGCGTCTCGGAGAAGCCGGACCTGGATCGTTATATCGAAGATGCTTCCGACTATTATCTGATTCAATATCTGGTCCCCCGCAACATGAATCCTTCGGGGATGGGTATCGATATCGGGTCCAATCCCATTCAGAGACAAGCTGCCGATATGGCCAGGGACAGCGGTCAACCTACCCTCAGCGGGAAATTGATCTTCACTTCCGAAGAAAAAATCTCGGCGGCAGTCGGATTATTTTTATCCATTTACTCCCAGAATGGTAATCCCGACAACCTGGAGAAAAGAAGGGCCCTCTCGGATGGATGGTTGAGTGCCGGACTGGTACTGCAGCATCTATTCGACGATCTGACTCAACTCGGTGACGATAAGCTGGCCATGGAGGTGTACGATATCCATTCCGGTTTTCCAGAACTTCTTTACCGAGATGCGCGCCTGCCAAAGGAGCCTCCCGACCTCGGATTGGGGCCCTTCCCGGAGCAGGTACAGCTGGCACAGCGAACCTGGCAGATACGGTACCATATACTCCCTGCGTTTCTTTCTTCTCCCGGACGGACCATGGGCCACTCCTGGCTGATTGGAGGAATTTTTGTCAGTTTTCTGTTGGCGGCTTCCGTTTACAGTCTGGTGAGCGCCAGGGACCGGGCGATCAATCTGGCACAGCGCATGACCATAGACCTGAAAGAAGCGTTGCAGCGTTTCCATAGCCATTTGAATCAGACTCCACTGGCGGCCATCGAGTGGGATCTACAGGGGAATATCCGCGACTGGAATCCTGCGGCCGAACAGATTTTCGGGTACCCGAAGGAAATGATTCTGGGCCAGAATGCCGCCCTTCTGGAACCGGGAAACAAGGGAGAGTTGATCCGGGGATTGCAGCAAACGCTCACAGAGAAAAGAGGCAGAAGGTCGGTTGAGCTTATGGCCAGGGACAAGCAGATCATTCCTTGCATATGCCATCATACGGCCATCACCGATATACAGGGAAAAACAAGTGGAATCCTGTCTCTCCTTGAGGACCAGAGGGAGATTCGAAAGATTGAAGCAGCCTTGCAGATCAGTCAAAAGATGGAGAGTCTGGGAGTCCTGGCCGGCGGTATCGCCCATGAATTCAACAACATGATGACCGCTATCGGAGGGAATGCCGAGCTAGCCATGAGGAACAAGGATTGCCGGCCGGTCCATGTGTATCTGGAGCGCATCCTGACTACGGCACATCGTGCCGGCGATTTGTCCCGGCAGATGTTGGCCTATGCCGGCCGCGCACCGGTTGTGATCGAAAACCTTGACCTCCACCACGAATTACAGATCAGTATCGAGCTGTTGCGGGCCTCCCTGCCCAAACATATAAAAATCGAGTCGCATCTGGATCCCCGGACCATTTATATCCTTGGTGACAAAACACAAATCAAACAGATCTTGATCAATCTGGTGACCAACGCGGCAGATGCCATCCAGGACCGTCCGGGGATGATTCGGATTCACACCTCCCATCTCGAGATAACGGAAGAGTTGCGCTCGAATCTCTGGCCAAGCCAGGACATACCCTTGGGGCCGGGCATTTGTCTGAGCATAGAAGATAACGGATGTGGGATGAGCAAGGAAATGCTGTCCCGCATATTCGACCCATTCTTCACTACCAAATTTGCCGGGCGAGGACTCGGTCTTCCCGCCATGCTGGGCAACCTGAAACGACACAGCGCGGGACTTTCCGTCGAAAGCCGCTTGAACGAAGGGACGACTTTCCATCTGTACTTTCCGGAATCCATCAAGGAATTTACCGCCTCTCGAACTGAAAAGGAGAAGGAAGATACGGATCGCAGAGGTACGATTCTGTGTGCCGATGATGAACCTTTGATGCGCGAAATGATTACCGAAGCCCTTGTCCCGCTGGGATATACCGTTTTGCTGGCCAAGGACGGCGTGGAGGCCGTCGACCTTTATCGGGCGCACCAGGACATACTGCTGACAATCCTGGACGTCACCATGCCCAGAATGGGCGGGATGGAAGCCTTTCAGGCGATCCGTCATATCAATCCGAAAGCCCCGGTGGTGTTAGGCAGCGGATATTTCGAACCGGAAGAGTATAACGAAGGGCAGATGGTACCGGATGCCTTTCTCTCAAAACCGTTTCGGATTAAAGAATTGTGCGACACCATCGACCGTCTGTGCTCCGTCGGCAAGGCCTCTCCGGAATAATAATCCGGCATCCCGCCTGTAAATGCTTTGATCGAAGACGAAGCGGCAAAAAGTGGCACAGACATTCTTGTCTGTGACTAAGACGTGCGTTCCATGGGCCTAAGGAAGAGGACAGGGATACACATCCTTTCCCTTGCCGCACCGGGTTGCGGCGCTCCCGGTATTTTTTGCGATCTCATTCTGTTTGACAAAGGTTTCCTTCACAGACAAGAATGTCTGTGTCACCCTGGTGGTAATCGATATTGTTTTGACGGAGGCTGTTGCAGCCGAAAAGGAGCAGATTAGGAGCGGAGAATGGCGAGGAACATCCTGGCAGTGGATTTGGGCGGAACTAAGACTCACCTGCAAATATACGATGCGGAAATTCCGGATAGGCTTCGGCTGGTCCGGGAAGGAATTTTGCCAAGTAGCCAGTACAGCGGCCTGGAGGTCCTGGTCAATGAATTCCTGCAGATGAAAGGGGAAGAAATATCGGCCGCCTGTTTTGGGGTTTCGGGACCAGTGGTGAACGGACACGCCAAGATAGTAAATCTGCCATGGGAGGTAGACAGCCGCAGCCTTTCGCAGGCGTCCGGCTGTCCCCGGGTGATGTTGATGAACGATCTGGAGACCACGGCCGTCGGGGCCCTGCACCTGCCTTCGCACGAATTTCATTGCCTCAATCCGGGACAACCTTTTCCCGGAAACAAAGCGGTCATTGCCGCCGGGACCGGACTGGGTCAGGCTTTCCTTTTCTGGGATGGCACCAAGTATTGGCCCTCGGCAACGGAAGGGGGGCATTCCGATTTTGCCCCGCAGAACGATTTCCAGTACGGATTATGGAAGGCACTGCGCCGTAAATACAAACATGTATCCTGGGAATACCTGCTGTCCGGCGGTGGCCTGCATGAGATCTATCTCTACCTGACGGTTGCTCTGCAAAAGACCCCTCATACGGAAACCGTTGCCCTGCTGGCCAAGGGAGAAAACCCGGGGGCGGTGATCGGCAACATGGCCGTGGCCGAGAAATGTCCGGTTTGCATGGAAGCGGTGGATGCCTTCGCTGAAATCTATGGGGGACAGGCCGGAAATCTGGCTCTCACCGTATTTGCCCTGGGCGGAGTTTATGTCGGCGGAGGGATCGCCATCAAGCTTTTACCCCGATTATTGTCGGGAAGGTTCATGCAAGCCTTCCTGGACAAGGGACGCTTTGAGGAGTTCATGTCGCGCATCCCGGTTCATATCATTTTAAATCCGCAGACATCCGTCATTGGGGCCGCCTATTCCGCCGCCTCCCTGATCTGAAGACTCTCGTATGCGGCTTTCATTTGCTGCAGCATCTGACGGATATACTGGGAGCCGTTGGCGGCCAAAGTCCATGTGTCTGCGCGGGAGTCATAATGGAGGAGAGCCGCCTCCTGCCAGACCTCAAGCAGCCCGACGGACGCGAGGAAGTCCGGCAGCCGGCCCTGAATTTCCGCAGCCAACAGTGCGGAACAGAGCGGATACAGGTATTGTTCCTCTGCCGTCTCTCTCAAGCCTCCCTGAATAGCCGGGCGGGCGGAATCCAGTCCAGCCAGGAAACCGTCCAGCTCAGGGTGCCGGTATCGATAGGATCCCAGGATACCGTCCGCTGTGGGACCGAAAGCGAGCAGGTCCTCGCCGCGATATGCATGCCGGTAGTAGAGGTTGCTGTCTGCAGCAAGGGCAAAATGGGTGAAATGGTTCTTTTTGTAACCCAGGGGGAGAAGCATCTGCTCGGCACAATGGAAGAGCACGTACTCCAACAAACGGTCTCCCGAGGGATACGGATCGCATTCCCATACCTCCCAGTTGCGCCGGCTGCGGTTGAAACGGTAGAGGGAAAGGCCATGAATTCCGATCTCCGTCAATTGCCGGATCGTTTGGGTAAAGCCCGCTATCGTCTGACCAGGCAAGCCGTACACCAGATCCACGGAAACGACAAAGCCCATTTCCATGGCCCGCACCAGTCTTTCCAGCACCAGCCCTGGAGAATCCTGCCTTCCGATCCGCCGGCGGAGCGATTCTTCCAGGGTTTGCACGCCGGAATGAATGCGGATAAAGCCCAGTTGCCTGAGCCGGCAGAGATGAGCCTCGTCGAGCAGACGGACAGGCGATTCCAGCGCCCATTCGGTCGCCGCGGTAACGGCAAAACTGCGACGGCAGGCTTCCACAATGGAGGCAAAAAGGGACGGTTCCAGACCATCGGGTGTTCCGCCGCCGAAATGAACGGTAGTGACCTTCCGATCAGCCAGGCCCGGGATTTGTGCCCAGGCGTCGATCTCCTGGAGCAGGGCCCGGGTAAAGAGCGCTTCCGTTTGCGATCGCCGGTGCGCCGGAGGCACCACCGCATAGCAATCGCAGAAACGGCAGCGCTTCGGGCAAAAGGGCAGATGCAGGTACATCGAGAGGGGTTCGCTATTCTGCCAGCCGGCAGTCTCGTTCCGCAGGTTGTCCCAGGCGGTTTCGCCATCGTGTTCGAAACCGCGCTCGGCCCATATGGGCTTGGGCAGTTCGTTCGAATCCGACGGGAAGAGCTGTCGGGCGCGGGTCCATTCCTTGCGGATGAGATCGGCATCGATTTCGGCGGGAACCTCTGCCGTCAACTCTTCCAGTCGTGAATCCTCGGCAGAGCATTCCGAGGAAAGCAGGATCGGAACGGAAGTGACCACCTCTTTGCCGATGCAGTTCATCCCGGCCCGCCAGATCCAGGTTTCCGCCAGTTTGCGAACGACTCGACAGCGAAAGCCCCCGCCGGATTCAGGCTGTGGTCCGTCCGAGACGACGCAGATCTCCGGACATTCGCGCATGCAATGATAGGCGCACAGACAGGTCACGCAACGATCGGGCAGAACGGAAGATAGCCGGCGAAGCTCTCGGATTTTTTCTTCGTCCAGGACAAATCGCTTACCGATGGCATCATATTGGCCGATGGCAGCCCGACGGCCAGCAACAGAACCGGTTTCCATTCCCAGAAAACAGGCAGTGGCCGTTCCGTCCGGGAGCAGCTGTAAAACATTGCGCAGGACGTTGCAATAGGGTCCATGCAGTTCGTCAAGCCGCACTCCGGAAAACTTTAGGTTTGCCCCCAAATCCGCCGCCGTATGCGCCGCCTGCAGGAAATATCGGACGAATTCGTCGGCCTGCCCGGCTTCGAACCTGAGGCCGGCTTTCCTGAGTGGGGCATATACCGGTTCGAAACGGATCTCAACGGCACCCAGATTCCGTATCCAATGCTCGACGATGGCCGCCTGACGGTGCATGGTTTGGGGGAGGATGGTGGTTCTGAGTATCAGTTTTCCTCCGGCATTGAGAATGGTTTTGCCGGTTTGTTCCACCAGGGTGTAGGTTCCGGATCCGTCCGCTCGGCGGCGGTAGCGATCCTGAATTTCCGGTGGACCGTCGCAGGAAAGGCCAATGCTGCTGAAATTTTTGGCCAGCCAGTGGGCCTGGTCCGTAGCGACGACTCCGTTGGTGGCCAGGTGGGCCTTCCACCCGATTTTATAATCGTCGGCCATACAACGGGTCTTTTCCACCAGTCTCCGAATCAAGGGAAAATGAATCGTAGGTTCGCCGCCGCCGTGGACAACCAACTGGAAGTCGCGTTGCCGGACAGCGCAACACTCCGCCGTCAGCCTGGCTGCGGCAAGTACGACCTCTTCCCGCAGGACACCCTCGTGACCGGAATTACGGACAGGGGCGGAATAACAATACGCACAGTCCAGGTTACATCGGTGAGAAAGGTAAACGGTAAGGCATTCGGGATGGAAATCGTCCCGTCCCATCTCTTCCCAGGAATCCCTGGCTTGACGGGCAGCGTTCACCAGGCTGAGAGGTATGTGCGTCTCCTCCCGTCTTTGTCCCCGCATCTCCAACGGCGACACTTCCTGGGCTTCCTGAGAGTCGAACCCATCCGCCGGGCAAAGGTGTCCGGGCGTATAGAGAATAGAATGTTCCCGGTCCCATAGTCGAAAGATGGGAAGCTCGGGATGTATTTTTCTTACGGATATTGACATGGGCGAGAGGAAAATCTCCTTGAACCTGTCCTGTCGGTGCTATACAATCGCCAAGTAATACAGGTTGCCGGTAAAACGGCTGTGCGCCCGACACTCGAAGCCGCATAAAGGAGGGTAATCGTGTTTCAAGGACATCCTAAGGGTTTATATGTAGCCTTTTTCGCCAATATGGGCGAACGATTCGGATTTTACACCATGATGGCCATTCTGGTCATGTTCCTGCAGGCCAAATTCAACCTGGCTCCCGATGATGCGGGCTGGATCTATGGCTGCTTCTACTTCGCCATCTATGCACTGGCCCTCCTGGGCGGTTATCTGGCCGATCGCACGCAGAACTACAAAGGGGTGATCACCGTCGGCATCGTGGTCATGTTCGTCGGCTACCTCATCCTGGCGATTCCGGGAATGGGACTGCCGGTCGCCATCACAGGTCTGTTTACCATCGCCCTCGGCAACGGCCTGTTTAAAGGAAATCTGCAGGCCCTGGTCGGACAGATGTACGACCATCCGCAGTATTCTAAGTTGAGAGACACGGCTTACAGCATTTTTTATATGGGGATCAACATCGGAGCCTTTTTCGCCCCCAACGCCGCCAGAGGAATCCGTTCCTGGTATCTGGAACAGAACGGTTTCCGCTACGATGCCGATCTGCCGGGCCTCTGCAACCGGTTGCTGGCCGGCCAATCCCCCGACATGGCCAAACTGCAGGAGCTGGCCGATACCGTCACCGGCAAAACCGTGACCGATTTGCCGGCCTTTGCCCGCAGTTACATGGATGTCTTCAGCACCGGATACCATTACGCCTATGCCATTGCCGCTTTCGCCATGCTGATCTCCCTTCTGGCCTTCTTCCTGTTCAAGGGCCTGCTGCCGGATAAGAAGGCACAGGTGACGCAGGGAGCCGGGATGGCAGCCAAAGAAGAGGGTGAGGGGCAGCGTATCGTCGCTCTACTGCTGGTCTTCCTGGTCGTGATCTTTTTCTGGATGTCCTTTCACCAGAACGGACTGACCATGACCTTCTTTGCCCGCGATTACACGGTGAAGACCGTCGAACCCTTCACCTTCCAGTTCTTCCACCTGTGGACGTTCCTCTCCATCCTGGCGGCCATCTACGGCCTGGTGTTCCTGGTCCGCCCGTCTTCTTCCACCCCCATGCGCACCCTGGGTGTAGCCATGCTGGCCGGCGGATGCGCCCTGGCTTACTGGTTCTACGGCGGATTTTCCCCGGCCAACCTGATCGAACCGGAGACCTTCCAGCAGTTCAATCCGATCTTTATCGTAACGCTCACCCCAGTGGTGGTAGGAATTTTTGCCTGGCTACGAAAGAAGGAGAAGGAGCCTTCTACGCCTCGCAAAATCGGCTACGGGATGATCTTGGCTTCCGCCGGTTTCGTGATCATGGTATTGGGTTCGCTGGCGCTGACTTCTCCGGCGAATCTGGCGGGACAACCGTCTCCGGACCGCGTCTCCCCTTATTGGCTCATTTCTTCCTATTTTGTTCTGACCGTGGCCGAACTGTTTTTAAGCCCCATGGGACTGTCGTTCGTTTCCAAGGTCGCCCCGTCCCGCTACCAGGGGCTGATGCAGGGCGGCTGGCTGGGAGCCACCGCACTCGGCAATCAGCTTCTCTTTGTGGGTTCCTCCATGTGGGTGAGGATTGAGGTTTGGCAGGTCTGGGCCATTTTTGTGGTCTGCTGTCTGATCTCCGCCACGTTCATCTTTTCCATCATGAAGCGGCTGGAGAAGGCCACCCGCTCCTGAGCGGCGGATCCGGTTCGGGTTACGCTATTTTTTTCGCCAGGTAACAGGTCACGATACCTCCGGTCCACTCCTCCACCAGGAGCGGCTCCGCCCCGCATTCGCCGAGGAGGGTGCAGACCTCCCGGGGGCTGGAAAACAGGGCCACGGATGCAGGAAGATAGCGATAAGCCTCGGGAAAGCCGGTGATCCATCCGCCCAGGCGTGGAAGAATGAACTGCGAATAAAAACGGTACAGGGCGGCGAACCATCTGCGGCGCGGCCGGGAAAATTCCAGGACGGCCAGAATCCCTCCGGGGCGTATAACACGTAAGGCCTCGGCCAGACCGCTTTTCAGGTTTTCGAAGTTGCGTATGCCGAAGGCAACGCTGGCGATATCGAAGGTCCTGGCGGGAAAAGGCAGCTGCAGGGCATCCGCTTCCAGCCAGAGAATGCCGGGTTCGGCCGCATGGCGCCGTGCCTTCTGTCCGGCATATTGCAGCATGGAATGGGCAAAATCGACACCGGTCACCCTGCCCAGACGGCTCAGCTCGAAAGCCAGATCCCCGGTACCGCAACATAGATCCAGAATTCGTGGAGACGGCAGCGGATAATGGAGCGAAAGCCGTTGCCGCAATCGCCTCCTCCACCACAGGTCCATCCCGAAGGACAACCAGTGATTGGCCCGGTCATAACGCCGGGCGATGGAGTTGAACATGCGGCGAACGGAGGCCGCTTTTTTATCGACCCGTGCCGCAGGCAGAGAGAAGAAGATTTTTCCGGATGGCATGGACGGTGATACGGTCGGATTTATCGATCAGCGGGCAATAGCGTGTCGGACCAATGCCTTCTTCAGTGCCGTCAAATCGTCTATGGTGAATAGGACCGTATGACCGATACGGTCGGGCAGGATCCAACGCAAGGCGCCGCGGGAACGCTTTTTATCCCGCCCCATGGCCCGTATCAGATCGGATGCACTCAATCGAGGTAGCTTAGGCAGGCCGAAAGCCTTGGTCAAGCAAACGATTCTTTCTCTCTCCCGATCCGCCAGAAGACCCAGATCGCAAGCCCATTCGGCGGCAAAGATCATACCCCAGCCGACGGCCTCTCCATGTTTGAAACGGGCATAGTCGGTGACCGCTTCCAGGGCGTGTCCCAGGGTATGCCCGAAATTCAGGATCATGCGCAATCCCGACTCCCGCTCATCTTCGGTGACTATTCTTGCCTTGATGGAAACACAATCCCGTACCATCCGCAGAATGGCTTCCGGTTGGCAAGCCAGCAGTCGGCCGACGGATTTTTCCATGAAGGTAAAGAGCCGGGGGTCGGCGATGACTCCATACTTGACGGCCTCCATCAGACCGGTGCGCAGCTCCCGCACGGGCAGCGTCTGCAGGACCAGGGGATCGGTCAGAACCAGGCGGGGTTGATGGAAAGCCCCGATCAGATTCTTGCCCAGCGGATGATTGATGCCGACCTTGCCGCCGATGGAGCTGTCAATCTGAGCCAGGAGGGTGGTCGGGACCTGCACCAACCGTATGCCCCGCAGATAGGTGGCGGCAACAAAGCCGGCCAGGTCTCCGATCACGCCTCCGCCGAAGGCAATCATCAGGGCATGGCGATCGGCCCGGAAACGGATCAATCGGGTGTATAGGTCTTCGGCAACCGCAAGGCATTTACTACACTCCCCCTCCGGGACTTCCAGCCATCGATAACGTATCCCTGCAGCTGTCAGAGACTCTTCCAGGGCTTGGCCGTGAAGGCGCCTAATGCGTGGGCTGGTTACCAGGAAAGCGTTGTCCCGCGGGGAGATCCGGCGCCACTCTTTTGCCGCTTGCCGCAGGATTCCCGGCTGCAAACAAATTCGATACTCCCGGCCGGGGAGGTTGACCGCTATGGCCGTCATCTTAAATATTCCTGCAAGGCTTCAACCACCAGGGCACTCAGATTTCGAGAAACGCCCCTGGCTTCGGTTAAAAGGTCCTCGGGTAAAGTGATGGATGTTTTTACCAGACCCATAAATCCTCCCAATCGGCATTACCGACAAATACTACCACGCTCCCTACGGGAGCTCCACCGGCAGATGGAATATCACCATATCAGAGATGGGTAGTAGCTGCGGCGGGCGTGCCGGCAGGGTGGGGAAGATTTCCGGGAGAGAGAGATGGCTGCGGGCGGACAGGTGCAGTGGAACCGGCGATTCCGATTTCGACCGCAGGACCAGCCGAACCGTTTCTTCCGAAGGCAGAAAAAGAAACAGCGACAATTTGCCGTCTCTGTCGAGAGTCAGAGGCCGATCCTGGATTCGGGCCTCGGTGAAAGATTCCTCTTCGTTCCAAAGGCGGAGATAGCGGCTGCCGGCATATCCGTTTCCGGAAATCTCCAGCTCCCAAACATGCTCGTCTCCTCCGGTACCCTGTCCTTTTTGGATGCGAATGGAGGGCGGCGGAATGGGCACCGTCTCCTTGGCTGGGACAGCCATGGCCCTGGAGCCAAACAGGGAAAACAGGCGTTTCCCGTCCTGCAGATTGCGGGCGGGCGGATCGCCGAAGAGCTGCCGGTGCCATCCCGTCGGATATGCATCCGGAGAAATCCAGTAGGACTGATCGCCCTCCACTCCCAGACAGAGCGTATGGGCATAGGAATCCTTCTCGGTGAAATCGATCGAAGCGGTCGCTAATCCAAACCAGGCAAATCCCAGAAGAATACAGGCGAACGGAAAGAAAAGCGATATCCTCTCTCGGATCCATGCCAGGAAAGGAAAGAGGGAGCCGAAAAACAATATCGCTAAAGCCGATACCAGCGGAAAGAACGGCAGGCCCATGGCGACGGCAAAGAGATAGATCCCCGCTACGAAGATGAGAAAGGTGGGAAGGGCGAGCATTGCCAGGATCAGCGGATAGAGAAAGGCATGGTTCCGGAAGAACAACCAGGCGAGACTCATCAGTTGAAGATAGAAAAGGGGGAGGAAAAACAGGTAGGAAGCGCCGGGCACCCAGAAGATACTGCCCGCCAGAAGCAGCAGGAAAACGGCCTGGATCCCCAGGCTTCGGTGGAGACAGGTGGCTTCCATAGCCGATCCCTTCTTCCCGAACAGACCGAGGCAGGAAAGGAACAGGCCCAGGCAAAAGAACACCATGCCGTAAAGAAAATCGCTTCCGTTGGGAGGAAGAACATAGAATACGGCCAGTTTCTCCTGGAAATGGAAGGCGGCCTGGATCAGGGCGTAAACACCGCCGGCCGCCACCAACAGCATCCCCGGCAGGAATAGCCACTCAGCAAGATAGCGTTTCCAGGACCAAATCCCGTTCTTCCTTGCCAGATAGAACAGCAGGATATGCAAGGCGAGAAGAGTCACGAAGACAGGAATCAGCCACTCATCGGGATAATAGAACAGTTTTCCCAAGAGGGAAACATAGGTAGCGTTCCCTTCGGCCGGTTGAGTCAAATCGGTGTTCCCGAAGAGGAGAGCCGTGCCCAGGACATGGGTCGCCTGATGGTACAGGCTGCCCCGATCGAGGGAGGCCAGCGAATCCAAAGGCGTATGATAATGATTGGGTGTATCGATGAAACCGAAATTGAGCCCGGGAACGCCGAGCCTCTTGAACATGGAAAAGTCGGTGTTGTTGGGCATTCGCCGGTACGCTTCGTAAGACCAGGAGTATGCATGGACGGCGAACGGCGACTCGGCGAAGCGGGCGATGGCCGAACGATTACCGGCGGAGGTCTCGAAAAGGAGCACGGGCCCGCTGCTGCCCCGCGCCTCGAAATTCAATACGAAGCGGACGTCCTTGGCCCAGGGATGGCTTTGGACGAAGAGTTCGGCCCCGAACATTCCCATCTCCTCGGCATCGCTGAAGAGGAAGAGGAGATCGTTTTTCACCCGATGCGCCGTGACATATTCCAGGGTGGAGAGCATGGCGGCTACCGCTGCCCCGTCGTCGCCGGCCCCGAAGGAGTGCGGAACGGAATCGTAGTGGGCGCAGAGCAGTACCGCTTCCCGACGTTCAGTCCCGGGAATGCGCACCATCAGGTTCTCGGCGAAGGCTGCCAGTCTACCCTCGGTCCGCACCACGAATCCCTTCTGGATCTCCGGCTTCCATCCCAGGGCGGAGATCCTCCCGAGGATATAATCGCGCACCCGCCTGTTTTCCGGGGTACCGGCAGGGTGTTTCTCCCGCGCAATCATCTGCAGATGTTTTTCCAGGGACTTGAGTGCCGGACCAAATTCGCCCGCCTGCAGGGAAGCAACCGACGGCGGCCGTACCTGCCGCATCCCCAGCCACCACCCCCACACACAAAAAACACCTACGAATAGAATAAAAACAGCATTACGCCATGATTTTTTTGGGTAGTTATTCATCTGCTTGAAAGAATTTAGGACTTCGGCCAACGGTTATAACCAATCCTGGGATCATTTGCTCCTAACGTCACAATGAATTCAACTTCCTTTTTACCAACTTCCTGATCGGAAGCCGTTTCCGATTGCCATAGGATTTCTTTTACTATGCGAAAAATCCGTTGTTGTTCACGAGAGAAGTCTTTTGCAATCAATTCACTATCCGCACTTCCGAAGTAATTGATGCTTCCGGTTAAATCTTTACCAACATAGATTTTGCCGTTAGGGTAAGTGATTTTGTATATCTCTTTCATAATACTACATTTGAATTCGCTGGTTCGATGACCACAAATATACCCCACATTCCTGGTAAGCCGATCTTACCAGAAGCCCGCAATCCCAGACCCTCCATCTTCCATCCCAGATTTTGCCTTATAAAATAACCACATATATTATGTTAGCATTTATGCTATTATGTAATCATGATGTCATCTATTTCTGGGAAATACTTATGATCAGAACTCAAATACAGTTGACACAGCAGCAATATGCGGCCTTAAAAGGGCTTTCGAAGAATGAGAATGTTTCCATGGCCGAGTTGGTTCGTAAAGCTGTGGACTTAATCATCGGAAGGGCGAGGATGCCGGATCGGGATCTGCAAAAACGTCGGGCCATGGAGGTTGCCGGTAAATTTTCCTCCGGATGCTCGGATGTTTCCGCTAATCACGATCGCTATCTGGTCGAAACCTATAAATAATGGGCACGTTCATCGATACCTCGGCATTTTACGCCTTGTTGGACAGGAATGATGCTTTTCATCCAACCGCCAAGGAAACTTGGCACCTGTTGATCGAGCAGGGGGAACCGCTATTGACCAGCAATTATATACTTCTGGAATCGTTTGCCCTGATACAAAATCGGCTGGGGATGCGTGCCGTAAAGGTATTTCATGAAGACATTCTGCCTGTGCTTCATCTGGAATGGATCGATTCTGCCGTTCATCTGCATGCCGTGAGTAGCCTTCTGACTGCCGACAGACGCAACCTGTCTCTGGTCGACTGTACCAGTTTCGAAGTGATACGCCGGCTGAGAGTCCAAAACGTTTTTGCTTTCGACGCACATTTTCGAGAGCAGGGATTCCATGTGGTGAACGATGAAGCTTGAAGGATCAGCACAGAAACTAGGAGTTGCCAACAGGGCAAAGATTAGGTAGGGGCAACCCTTGCGGTTGCCCTGCGGCTCTAGCGGAGAATCATCGCGGGCGACCGCGAGGGTCGCCCCTACAACAACCCAAAGCGCCTCTTACGTCAGTCTTTTTCCAGGAAAACGCCTGTGCCGGTCGCAATGAAAATGATTCCATCCTGGCGAGAGACGCTGACTTGTCTGAACTGGATCCTGAATCCCTTCCAACGCCTGACGACGGTCCAGGTGTATGAATTGTTATCCACCCAATGGCGCACGGAACGGACACTGTACCTGAACCTGGGCTACTGGGAAACGGCGCGGGACCTGGAAGAGGCATGTCAGGCAATGGCCGCGCTGGTTGCCGATACGGTGGAAATGGGTCCTCGAGACCGAGTCCTGGATGTCGGATTCGGCTTTGCCGATCAGGATATTTACTGGGCGGAAGCGTATCAGCCCGCCGCCATCATCGGATTGAACATCACACCCTTGCAGGTGGAAATGGCGCGACAGCGCGTTGCCGATCGGCAACTGGCACACCGGATCGATCTTCGTCGGGGATCCGCCACGCAAATGCCCCTGGAAGCAGAGAGCTTCGAAATAGTCACCGCGCTGGAATGTGCCTTTCACTTTCCTACCCGTGAGCGGTTTTTTCAGGAGGCATATCGTGTACTGTGTCCCGGTGGACGACTGGTGACGGCGGACATCCTGCCGATGCCGCCGGGAAAAAAGAAGTTAGAACGCTTATGGCAAAGGATATCCTGGCGTCTGCCGGCCGGTAAGTTTGTCATTCCGCAAACCAACTGGTATGACCGCCGGGAATATGCCCGCTTGCTGGGTGTCTGCGGTTTTCACACCGTGCAGGTGCAATCCATCCGCGAACAGGTTTACCTTCCCATGCACCGCTACCTGGCCAATCATCCGGAGCCTCTGGCAGGTCTCCATCCGGCGATTCGCACCGTCATAAGGTGGGCGCTAAAAATGGATGCGACTTTTCTGTACCAAGGATTGGATTATGTTCTGGTCAGTGCCCGAAAACCATGAAACCAATTCTGTTCGATAAAAAGCAGAAGGCTTTCACCAGAGGGCGAGAATGGGAAAAGTCGGCTCATAAGAAATCATGAGACTGTAGTTAGCCAGGCAAAATCTATGCCCCTTTCTTTTTTCCAATCCATTCCGGCAATTCGATGTCTGTTGATGTTTAGACAATCTTTTTGAAAGGAATGCGGATTATTCCGTTTTCAATGCCCGCAGGGGATCGACACGGGTCGCCTGCCGGGCGGGAAACCAACAGGCCAGAAGGGCTACCAGGATTAGAATCGCTGTTACGCTCAGGAATATCAGGGGATCGAAGGGGCTGACTCCGTACAGAAAGCTGTGCAACATGCGAGACAGCATCATGGCCAGAGCCAGCCCGACCAGAGCACCCGCAGCGATCAACCGCAATCCCTGGGTAAAAACCAATCGGTAGATGTTCCGGCAATCCGCACCCAAAGCCATGCGAATGCCGAATTCCTGGATTCGGCGGCTCACTCCATAGGCCATGACCGCGTGCACACCCATGGCCGCCAGGCAAAGAGCCACAATCCCCAGCAGGGTCAGCAGACGCGAGGCAAAGACCTCCGGTATCAGGACAAATTGGGTATGAACCGACAGGGGCAAGGCCTGCAGCATCTGTACCCCTGGATCCAGTTCCTGCAGGGTACGGCGGACCAGAGAAATCATCGCCTCCGGATCGCCTTGGGTGCGGATACACAAATCGAGGTCCAGATCCGGCACGCCCTGCTGGTAAGGGAGATAGAAGAAAGGCCATGGCCCCTCGCTCAGGCGATTATATTTTCCCGCTTTGGCCAGACCGACAACCGTGCACCAATCGCGTCCGGCTCGGAAACGGTGCCCGATGGGGTCCTGGCCTGGCCAGAAACGGCGGGCAAAGTGTTCGTTCACGATGGCCACCCGGGAAGACTGCCTATCGTCCGCCTCGGAAAAATCCCTTCCGGCCAAAAGCGGAATACCCATCACGGCAAAATAGCGGGGCGAAACCCTGGCGTACTCGTAGGTGACTCTCTCCCGCAAGGGATGTTGATACCCCTCTACCTCAACCCTCGTGCCTTTGCATCCGGCGAGACCAAGCGGAAACCAGCTGGCCAGGGCAGCCTCCTCCACTCCAGGTAGGGTAGACAAACGCTGCTGCAGCCGGCGATAGAAGGACTTCCCGTTCTCCTCCTCGTAGCCGTTCATACCAATTCGTAATCCCGCCAGCAGAACCTTCTCGCTGCGAAAGCCGGGATCCATCCGGCGCGCCTCCTGGAGTCCCTGGTAGCACAGACCCGCCCCGACCAGGAGCATGAGCGCAAGCGCCACTTCCGTGATCACCAGTCCGTTACGCAGCCGGGTAAAAGCAGGCGATGTATGATGGAAGGTTCCGCTCTGTTTCAAGGACCGGCACAACTCGGGGTGGGAACCGTACCAGGCAGGTATTCCACCGCAGAGTAGCCAGGTGAACAGGGTCAGCAACAGGCTGAACGCTACGGTTATCGAATCCAGTTCAAAGGCCAGGGAGACACGGGTGACGAGGACCGTCGGGAAGAACCGGGGCATCAGATTGACCATCATCTGGGCCAGGCCCAGACCCACCATGGTTCCCAGAAGGGCCAGAAAAAGGTTCTCGGTCAGAAGCTGCCAGGCCACACGGGATTTCGAGGCCCCGCTGGAAAGGCGAATGGCCAGTTCCTTCTGTCGATTGGCGGTCTGGGCCAGCAGTAAATTCGTGACGTTGGCCGCCACCAGCAGGAGGACTCCCAGGCTGACCGCCAGCAACAGTTTCAGCGAAGGCCCCATGACCGTCTGCGCCCCCCAGGGGCATTGGGACAGAGGCAAAACCCGATAGGTGATGTCTCGGTTGCTGTTGGGATAATCCTCAATCAGTTTGCGGTGGAAGGTGTCGATGGCCGCCTGGGCCGCCGCCAGGCTGGTTCCCGGGTGCAAACGAGCGATGTTGTGCCAGCCGCGGGCCGAGCGACTGGTAAGAAAGGTACGTTCCTGGTTGCGGATTTCCGAAATCATGGAGAGCGGGACCCATAAGTCATAGGCAAAAATGGACTGGCTTCCCTGGAAGGATCTGGGGGCCACCCCGATGATGGTAAAGCTATGGCGATTCAGGTCAATCACACGGCCGATCACTGCCGGATCGGCGGCAAAACGGCGGCGCCAAAGGTTTTCGCTTATGACCGCCAGGGTATCGCCACCCGGGTTCCGATCTTCCCCGGGAAGAAAGGTCCTCCCCAGGATCGGTTTGACGCCCATCAGTTCGAAATAGTGGGCCGAAACGATCTCGCCGTCGACCATCTCCTGTGCCCGGTCGAGGGTCAGGCAAACAGGGGTCGACATGGTCGCCACCGCCCCGTCGAACAGGGACGGCAGTTTTTCAAAATCGCGAAGATCGGGCAGAGAGACCGATCCTCCTCCTTGATTGGAGACTAATACCACGAGGTTCCCCTGGTCCTGTACCCCTTTCAATGGGAAATATACGATCTGCCGCAGCCAGCATAGGACAGTCGCACTGGCGCCCACACCCAGGGCCAGGGAGAACAGGATCACGGCAGTAAATCCCGGCGCTTTTTTCATCCGACGGACGGCATAAACCAGATCGCGAATCATCGTAGGCATCCTTTCTGTGTACACCAATCCCTACGCAATCGCAATGCCAACAGTCCAGGTACCGATAATCCACAATAAACAGGAGGGTTATCTTCTGGAAAGGAAACCAAACCGGTCTCATAAGTGTCCGACTTTGGGACGATATGTCTCAATCCCGGACAGCCACTCCATCCCGGACAGCACTCAATCCCGGACAGTCACTGATGTTCAATCGCGTTTGTCCGTTGCCGCAGCGTGGTGTGTGGCGGTCCTAGATATACCGTCCCGGATACACCTTCTTTTGTAATTTTTCCCGACGGGGTGCGGCGGTGCCGTATGAGCCTTTTCCACTAGCACCACACAAAAAACTTAGCCTCAGACCGGATTCGTTTTCTTCTATCCCGGTTTCCTGGTATGCTTGCAGGAGATGCAGAAAAGGAATACGCATATGAACAGTCAGAAATTACGGAACACAGCGCCGGAGATGGATGCCTTAAAAATGGGTATGGGTTGGACCATCGAAGACCTGGAGAAACCGCAAATCCTTCTCGAGAGCACCTTCGGACAGAGTCATCCGGGCAGTGCCCATCTGGACCAGATCGTTTCGGAGGTCGTCACCGGCGTACTGGAAAAGGGAGGCAAACCCGCTCCCTATTACTGTACGGACATATGCGACGGACAGGCCCAGGGACACGACGGCATGAATTATTCCCTTCTCTCCCGGGAGCTGATCGCAGACATCATCGAAGCGCAGGCCTCTTCCACCCCATTCGATGCCGGTGTCTTCATTGCCACTTGCGACAAAGCCGTTCCTGGTCACCTTATGGCCATCGCCCGTCTGGATATGCCGTCCGTGTTCGTCCCAGGCGGAGTAATGGCATCCGGACCGAACAATCTCACCCTGGAGATGATCGGCACCTACAAGGCGCAGTACGAGCGGGGCGAGATTGCCAAGGAGGAATTCGAAGCCTTCAAAAGAACCGCCTGTCCCGGATGCGGTGCCTGTTCCTTTATGGGCACGGCTTCCACCATGCAGATCATGGCCGAAGCCCTGGGGCTCACATTGCCGGGTGCGGCATTGATCCCTTTCGGACGGCAGAGCCTGAAGCGCGCTGCCCGTCGTGCCGGCCTTCTGGCCCTGGATGTGATGGAGAGGGATTTACGTCCCTCCAGAATCGTGACCAAAGATTCCTTTGAAAATGCCATTATGGTGCATGCCGCCATTGCCGGCTCAACCAACACCCTATTGCATCTCCCGGCCATCGCCCACGAGTTCGGAATCACCCTGGAACCGAAACTCTTCGACAGCATACATAAGCGTATCCCCTTTCTTTTGAATATCCGCCCCAGCGGCAAATATCCGGCCGATCATTACTGGCGTGCCGGCGGCACACCGGGAATTATGAAAGAGCTGTACACCTACCTGCACCTGGACGCCATGACGGTCACCGGCCGTACCGTCGGGGAAAATCTAGCGGAACTGGAAAAGGAGGGTTTCTTCAAGAACCGCTACGGCGAGCTGAAGGTGTTCGGTATTAAGAAAGAGGAGATCATCCGTTCCATAACCGATCCCATAAGGAAAGAGGGTGCCATCGCCGTCCTGCAGGGAAATCTGGCCCCCGAAGGGGCGGTGACTAAGCATAGTGCCATCGTGGCGGAGATGCTCTGCGTCACCCTGTGCGCACGGGTTTTCGATCGTGAAGAAGATGCCCAGCGGGCGGTTCTGTCCAAATCGATCCGCCCGGGAGACGCCATCGTTATCCGTTACGAGGGCCCCAGGGGATCAGGCATGCCGGAGTTGTTTTATACGACCGAGGCCATAGCCAGCGATAAGGACCTGCTGGCCACTACGGCACTGATTACCGATGGGCGCTTCTCCGGGGCCACGCGAGGGCCGGCTATCGGACACGTTTCTCCGGAAGCCGCCGAGGGCGGACCGATCGCCCTGGTGAATGATGGCGACCTGATCGCCGTCGACATTCCCAATCGCACCTTGGATATTGTCGGCGTCGCCGGTGAAAGAAAAACGGAACAGGAGATGGCCAAGATCCTCGACGAGAGGAAAAAGAGCTGGATCCCGGTCCCGTCCAGATTTCACAAGGGCGCTTTGGCCCGATATACCCGCAGGGCCGTATCGGCCATGAAGGGCGCCTACATGGAAGTGTAACGATCATCCAGGGAAAACAAACACGGAGGACAGGCTGGATAGATGGAAATATTGGAAACACAAAAGTATCATAAGAAGGCTGCTTCCAAGGGATCGGAGGTCAGGATTTGGCGGCTGTCCGAGTTGCCAGGCTGAGAAAGGCAAGATCACAGGTCCCTGCATCGATCGTATCGAATCTGGCCCGCCCGTTGGCGTCGAGAGTCCCCTCACGAATCGATCCGTCCGACAAGCGGATGCGATATCTTTCTTCCGGTAGCGGTGCGCCCTGCTCGTCAACGAGTTCGATCTCGATCCATGTCTTCTTTTCCTCCGGCTTCGTTCGTTCCCGGGGCTGATCGTCCGGCTGTTTTTTTGGCGGCGGCGGGGGTACTGCAATAGCGGCGGGTTGCGCCGTTGCCCCTCGCCGACGGGTCATCCTCTCAGCCGCCGGCAGCACACACAGATGCAGACGGCCGACGGTCAGCAGATAGCGTATACGATCGAGTACCTGATCGTCATCCAGCCGGTGGACAGACTCTCCACAATGCCATAGGTGATCCCGGAGTGTCTGCATGGTGTAGCCATCCCTTTTCAGGCGGTGCCAATCATGGCAGAGGCCGTCCTCCGTGGAACGCATGGGGAGTCGTCGACCCGTTTCGGGGCCGTCCTCAAGGATCAGGCTCTCATGCACGTATCTGAGAATCGTGTGTATGGATCGCTTTTCACCCATCATCGTTTCCATCGCAACTCAGGGGCGCGGCGAATGAGCGCCCCCTGCAAATAGCTGAGCAGGCCGGCTTGCCCGATCGATCCACTCCCTCCGTCGATTCTCATCAGATTGGTGGGGGGGTTGATTTCGTGCTCGGTGCCAGGCAACCGCCCATACAGTTCCTCTGCGGATGCGCGCAGGCGTAACGCCCGTAGTACGCCCTTGACGTTGTCTTCCCAGCCGGCAAACTGCTTGTGATTGTTGCGGCCGAGGCCGGGATCGGCCAGCAGGCAATGCATGATTTCATGCACCAGGCTTTTCCCTCCGCTTCGGCCTGTGTCCATGAAGATGGTGGGACGTCTGGGTATCAGGCCCGACGGCTCGGGACCGGGGAGAAGATATTGAATTGAGCCCGGACAAACCGAGGGGACGACCAGAGATTCTCCCATGGCGATGGTCGTTTCGATTCGGGCAAGCCATATCAGCACGATACGCTTGAAATCGTCGGGCCCCGGCGGGACCCATGGGGCATCGTTCAATGGCAAGACAACGCGCTTGCGCGCAGCATCGTTGGCCGCAAAAAGCCGCGGCTCATTGCCGATCTTGGCGCTGGCCAGATCGGGGAAATCCCCAGGTTTTTGCTGGGTCTCGAATTCGAGCCGGACATGAAGTTCCTCGCACAGGCGCCGCGCCTGGTCGCGGCTGACCTGGGGGCCCTCGCCAGGCTGCAGAACCGTGCCTGAAAGGTTGAATTCACGAAGGAATAGCTTGCGATAGTTGGGGAGGACCAACTGCTGGGCATTGTTGGCCTCGGCGCGCAGCGGGTAGCCGAACCCGTCCGCCCGGTCCCAGGTGGTCGGCGGGCTGACACTGGGCCCGTTGGCAGGGCTCCAGAGGCACCAATAACTCAAACTGGTATCCAGCCGGGCTGCGGTTCCCGGAGCCCCCCCCACCGGCTGCAGACGCCGCTTGGCTGCCTGATGGGCATCTTCCACGACGGAAAACTCCTGGAAATGACACTCCCAATCCGGTGTCTGCACATTGGTCGCTACGTCCAGCCAGACACGGAATCCCACGGGACACGGCTCATGCCCTTCGGCATCTTCCTTGGCCAGGCGGACATCGAAGTATTTGAGTTCCAGCTGGGCCATGTCAGTCTCCCACGACCAGAGCGTACGCGTCCGGCTCTTCCTGATTTTCGCCGTATTGCATGCCGGGAGACTCCTCCCCCTGCCCCGTATCGGGCAGATGCAGACCGTTCCAGGCGGCATAGGTGGTCCCGCCCAGGGTGATGGTGACGTCGTAATCGTCTTCTGGGCCGGGGAAAAATAGAAACTCCAGAAACGAACCCTTATCGCCCGCCCTGGCCGCGGCAACCGTTTCCGTGTAGCCACAACCGGCCTGAATACGGACGGTGTCTTCCGGCGCCAGGCCTTGGTCCTTTTCCACGCGGATAATCCAGAATCCGTCGCGCGAAATCCCAGGGGTGACCGGCAGATGCTTGCGCGCGTAGCAAACCGAATCGTCCAGGTCGCAGGACTGAATCCGGCATTCTCCTTCACGGCATGGAAGATACGGCTCATGCCCTAGCCGGAAGAAGATGATCTCCACCCGCCGGTTGGTCAAGCTGCGATATTCGTTTACCCCGCGGTTGTCGATTGGGTTGTATTCCCCGCAGGATACCCAGTGTCGATCCTCGAAGGCCCATCGCACACAGGCGCGAAAGGCGCCGAGACCCGCGACATCGGTACCCAGGTCGCGGGCCATCTGATATTCATAGCAGTCATAGACCGCTCCCCAGGTGAGCGGTCCAAAAGCCCCATCGACAATCAGCGGTTTGTTTTGTGCCGTGCCTACACGCTCATCCACGTTATAGGCCTTCTGAAAGGCACAGGTGGCCAGGTAGGAGTCGCCGAAACAGGCGGCAGGGTCGCAGGGCCAGCCGAATTCCAATGCCGCCCAGGCCAGAATCTGCCGCTTATCATCCAGGACACAGCGTCCGGCGCAGGTTATGCGAAACGTATCCCGGTCGCCGACGATCAAGGCGTGCACACATCGGGCCCGTTGTGCCGACAACTCGACGTTGTAATCCTGGGCGCCTTTGGTATCGGTGTTGCCGGTTACCAGCATCCGCTTTTGCGGATTGCGACGACCATAGGAGAGAGCGGAGGTAACGATCGCGATCCCAGTCCGTCGTGTGGAGCTTTCGGCGGCATCCGACGTCGGCTCCTGTCCCTCCGGTAACAATACGGCGCTGTCGGTATGAAAATGCTGATCCTCGACCTCCAGCAGCTCCAGCGGACGGCGGGCGGCCACTACCCGGTGGAGCGATCCTGTCGGCAGCCCTTTAACCCCGAGGGAATCCGGACGGCGTGTCAGCAAGAGGCTATGCGTCTGCATCATCTCACCATTGGTTTGATTATAATGGATTCCTAAGAAGTAAAAAAGGCTTCCGGTTCCATTTCTCTGGAAGCGGAAGCTGTATGAAGGGGTACTTGGTGTTTTTACTGAAACGGGTAGCGGGAATGATTCCTCCCGGGAATGCCTGACCGGTCAGAGGATTCTTGGGCCAGGCACTGGCCGCGAGTCCGGAAAAATCCCCGCTCCGTTGGGTGACAGTTGGAACGTTCCAGAGATGCGGATTTCCTTTCCGTAATCTCTGGAACTCCATGGAGGTAAAGAAGAAGAGTCTGTTATTATCCGTTAGTTTTCGTTTATCCCTTGTGGATTTAAAAGATATTACCGGCGGAACGCCGGCGATTCCAGGCTATTTGACGGGCCGGCAAGCAAGCGATACACCTTGTTTCCCGGCGATATTTCCTCTTTTCCGAATCAGTGGATATCTTAGTTGATGACCATTTCACGCAAAATATCGTCCAGAACGACAGCCACTGCACCTAGAACACAGGTCTCCGTGCCGTGTTCCGAGAATTTGATCTGCAAATTGGCGGTAGAGGGGAGCAGGGCGTGGGAGAAGATGGTTTTTTCGATGATGGAATGCATCAGATCCTTGCCCAGAATGAAAGCCCCTCCGATTACAACCAGATCGGGATTGAAGATGTTGACCAGATCGGCGATCCCCACACCTAAATTCACGGCTACCTCTTCGATCGCATGGAGACAAATCTGATCCCCGTCCGTGGCCAGACGGATCACCATATCAAAGGTAAGTTGGTCGGGATTCCCCGAACAGGCTTCCAGCAATGTTTGATCGGGTTGAGTTTGGAATTCTTTTCTAACCCGGTTCAATACGGCCCGGGGGCCCACCTGCGTTTCCCAACAGCCGATACGTCCGCAACCGCAATTCTCACCCTGTGGGTTACGCTGTATGTGTCCGACTTCCCCGCCGTACCCGTGCCCTCCGCGAAACAGCTTCCCATCGATCATGATACCGCCCCCTAGGCCGATATCCGAGGTCACACAGATGAAGTTGTCCACATTACGCGCTACACCAAAGTAGTATTCCCCTAACGTTGCCAGGTTGGCTTCGTTTTCAATATAAACCGGCAACTGAAAGCGTTGGTTCCATATCAGTCGCAGGGGTACGTTTTCCCAATGCAGGTTGGGCGCAAACACCAGAGTTCCCTGACGGGTATTGACAAGTCCGGGCAGACCGACTCCGATTCCCAGAGGGCGTAGACATTTCTCTTTGGCCAGGGAAAGTGCCTGGTCGATATATTGTTCCGCCTGATTGATGATTTCGGTTTGAGACTCGAAGGAGGTGGTTTGGGCTCGTTTTTTCCATAAGGTCTCGGCGGTAAAATTGGTAAGGAGAACAGAGACGAAATCCACTCCTATCTCCACACCGATCACCGCTCCGCCGTCTGGTCTCAACCCCAACAGGATGGAAGGTCGTCCTATTTTGGAATCCAGCAACCGATCTTCGAAAACCAGTCCATCCTCTATCAGGACGTTGACGATATTAGTGACTGTCCCTCGAGTCAAGCCGGTGATATCTGCCACTTGCGCCCGTGATGCGGGGGCATGAAGTCGAAGCGTGTTCAGCACAAGGGATCTGTTGATTTTGCGTACTTTTTCTTGGTCGCCGGTGAGCATGATATGTACTTGAGTTTTATTGTTTAATCAGTAAATAAACTAATATATATGACGGATTTTAAAATATCAAGAGATAATTTTTATAAAAATGCTTATATGATGAGGTAGTTTCAAAACACAAAAATTTAACAAGGGAAAGCGAGCCGCCTACAAG
>CAZTVS010000030.1:8633-49437 GCA_964617125.1 uncultured Acidobacteriota bacterium | reverse complement strand
AAGGATACCCATGAAATTCCCGAACCGGCTTGTTCTAGTCACCTCTCTGATTCTGCTTCTCTTCCAGCAGCAAGGGATATCGGCAGCAGAAGATACAGGGAAAAAATGGACCAACCGTCTTCTGCCTCTGCCCCACGAAATCCATATCGCTGGTTCCGTCCGTCTGACCCGTGACCAAATGATCCTATCCTTACCCTCATCCGGACATCCGCTGATCCACACTGCGGAAGAGATTTTACGCCCCTTGGCCTGCGGTCAGGGTTTCGAAATACGTCTTGCTCTCACTTCGGGCGATTGCCCGGCGGAGGTCAAAGACACCCTGGCTAAAGTTCCCAATAATGCCCAGGCCTATGCCATCCGGCCGATCTTGATGAAGGGCCGGTTTCAGGGTCTTCTGCTGGTAGCCAATACCCCTCTGGGATTGCTCTATGCCGCCAGGACTTTCAACCAACTCGTCTCTAACAAGGTGAGACCGGATCGCGCATTGGAAATTCCCCAGGTTACCATTCTCGACTGGCCTGATCTGGCCGAACGGGGCCAATGGGGTGGGGATGCTTCGCAGGATCTCGCCTGGATGGCAGAACGTAAATTCAATGTCGTAGAAGTGCATTCCCGCCTTGGCTTCGAAGAAGGCGGTGCACCCCGGGCGTCCCTCGATCCGAAACTGCTCTCTGACGGCAAGCGGTGGGGAATCAAGGTCGTACCCATCATCCTCCACCTGGAACAGCTGGCCGTTACCGGGCTCTTCCGGTTTCATCCTGAGGTAGCTGCCGTATCCGAACCCGGGAAACCGTTGCCCACCGATTACACCCCCCCCGTGTGTTTTTCCCAGCCGAAGACGGCGGAACTCCTCTCCGGCTGGATGGATAAGCTTTTGGGTATAGCGGAAGTCGACGAAGTCGATGTCTGGCTCTCCGAATTGGAAAATCGATGCTATTGCCCCCGGTGCGCCGGCAAAGAACCGTTTGTGCTGGAAACGCAGGGGATCATCGCTGCTTTTGAAAAAACGAAACCATCGCATCCCGGCGCCACACTACGCCTGCTGCTGACACAGGCGAGTTACAACTCCAACGAAAAGGTGCTGGCGGCCGTCCGGCCGGAAACTCGCGTGATCTATTATGATGGCGGCCGAACCTACGACAGCTCGCATCGTCCCATGATCTATCCGCTATTGCAGGATTACGCCCGCTCGGGCCGGTGGCTTGGTGTTTATCCTCAGCTTACCAATTCCTGGCGCACGGTTTTCCCTTTCACCGGTCCTCAATTCATCCAGACCCGGATGCAGGAGTTTGCCGATAAGGGGCTGCAAAGCTTCATCGGTTATGCCACCCCTTCCAACCGGTACTATGAATTCAACATCAGCGCCGCAGCTGAATGGAGTTGGAACAGCCGGGGACGCTCTCCCCGGGAGTTTGCCGAGGCATATGCCAACATAAAAGGATTCCGTTTGCCGGAAAAATTTGCGCAATGGGCCGAGACGATCGGTACTGTCGGCTGGAATCTGGCCGGCAGCCGATCTGTCCAAAGGCTCATTTTCGAGGCATCCGGTCTGGTCTTTGTGGATGGCCGGATTGTCGAAAACAATTCCTCTGCTGGATTTCGCCCTCTCACCTTCGGCCAGGGCATTCTGGCGGAATTCGAAAATAGTGCGGATTTTGAGGCCAACAGAGCCCGGGCCAAAAAAGCCCTGTCGCTGGCGGAAAAACTGAAAATTCCTTCCGCTCGCGAAGAATCGCGATGCGTGGTCGCGGCCTTGGATCTTCTCGCCTCTCTGAAAGGTTTTGGCGATGCCATTTCCCTGACCGATGAAAGAGGGAAGAAGCGGGAGGCCAGACAGTCGCTGGCTGGGGTGGATGCAGCCGCCCGACTGCTGACCCCTGCCCTTTATCGCTGGGGGATGACGGTCAACCCGATGCCGCGAAACCAATTGGCTTCCCGATTTCGTGACAGCGTGGATTTCGCCGCCGGCACTGCCGGTGCCCTGTGGGCTATCGGTGCCATGATGGGAATTCCGGATCCCGATCTGGGTTATCGACGGCAGACGGTTGCCGCATGGAGTGAAAAAGATTTTCAGAGATCTCCGGACCTCACAAGCTGGGCCGATGTTACCGGGTTATTGCGGAGTGCCGGGGAATATGATGTCACCTTCCAGTTCAGGGAAGGTGCCTCTGGTGTGACCACTCGGAGTGCGGCCCTGCTGTGCGGAAAAGACCCTGAATCGGCACGATTGATAAGTGAGGACAGGTGGGATTTTCACATCGGGAGCAACGACCGCTATGCGGATTACTGGTTGACCGTGCCCCGGAACCCGGCACTTCGTCGGAAGGACGAGCATCTCTTCTTAAGAATGGAGATCAAGGGGCCGGGTTCCGACACGCCGCCGGACCGTCGAACGAGCCGCGGGTCCATCACGCTGCGAAAATCCTGGCGGCCGGAAGAATGATGCCGGGAGCGCCGCACCCCAGTGCGGCAAAGAAAAGGATGTGTATCCCTGTCCTCTTCCTTGCATCGCCGGGTTGTATGATACAGAAAGAAATTTCTCATTATCCATGTTCTCCTGCCGCACTGGGGTGCGGCTCTCCCGGAAATGCTTTTTTGCCAGGTGATCAGGGATAAGGGAAAGTTGCTTTTGCTCATCCTCCGATCGGAAGACCGAGATCGGGGAGAACGGCGCGGATGTCCGAAGGACCTTTGACTTGTATGGCACGAATGCCGACTGCCTCGGCGCCGCGGACGCACTCGGGGTTGTCATCGAAAAAAACGACATCGCCCGGAGGCAGGCCAAGAGACGTCAGGGCCTGCAGGTAAATACGCGGATCCGGCTTGACGAATCCGATTTCGAAGGATAGGAAAACATGGTCGAAGTGATGGGCGAGATCATAGCGGTCATGGAGGATCCCCCAATGCAGCTCATTATTATTGCTCAGGCAGGCAAGCGTAATCTTGCCCCGTAGGGCCAGGAGCAGTTCCCTGGAGCCGGGGAAACATCCTTTCTCCCACGATGCGAACTGGAGCAGGAATTCTTCCGGGGCGATATCAAAACCGGCATCGGAAACGACACCCCGGGCAAATTCATCGCGGTTGCAGCCACCGGTTTCAAAAGCCTTGACCCAGCGAGATTCCAGCCAGAATCGCCTGGCCCCTTCCGCATCCAGTCGACCTTGCGAGAGCCGAAGGAGGGGGTTTATACCGTCGAAGTCCACCAGGACGCCGCCTAAATCGAAAATCAAGGCCTTGGGATGTGAGCTCATGTTTGAATTTCCTTAAATCCTTATTTCGCCAACCATTCCTTGAGAACCGGTATAATGCAGATATTCATGGAGCGATTGTCTTCGGAAAGCATGGCTGACTGGATCTGTATGCGAGTGCCGTCGGGACTGAATGTCGGGTGGGGATGGTCCATGGCCGTGGTTTTATGACCGGCCGAGAGCAGAACCATCTCGTGCGTGGAGCGACGGATGAGATAGATGTTGCGCTGGAAATCATCACCCACCGCGAATCGCCCGTCGGAAGAACCATGAACATGCCAGAAGCCGCTTCCCCTGGGCGTTTGCCCGGCAATGCTCATCTCCCTGGTGTTGATATTGACAATTCCCAAGCCGCTCGGCTTTTCTCTGGTACCGCAGGGTCCCCACTCTGTTTCCTGGCCGGGGTTGGCACCCTGCGGACCCGTTGCCGGACCGGTTTCGACCGGTGTATTCGGGATCTTGCGATGTCCCATGATGGCCAGGGCCACTTCTTCCGGACCTATCACCGCTTCGTGCGTCACCCATTCATGAGTGGATTCGGGATAAAGCGGACGCAGGCCGCTTCCGTCGGCATGTACGATCCAGGTGCGCTGTGGTGCTTTGCCTCCGGTCTCCCAGCAAAACACAATCTGGCCGGGCACCCAGGGATTACTTTGAATATGACCGATCTGGAACGGGACGGAAACAATATATTTGATTTCTCCCGTCCTGATGTTCATTCCGGCAATACCGGCCGGTCCCGCCCCCATTCTACGAGGGCCGAAAGGTGGTTCTATTTTGGTTCCTTCCGGCAGATGCTTCAGCGCTTCCGACCGGCCGACCCGAAACCAAACCCACTCTTCCCCGCCATCCAGTGCCATATCTCCTCCGGCCTCCCATTCCGGGGGTGTCAGTCCGCAAACCCGCTGGTAAACGGCGGCTGGTTGCATGGTGCCGGTTTTGCTGTCGGCAAACACCCTGGCCAAATTGACCTCGACGATCTCCAGTGAGCCCTTCGTCGCTTCTTGCGCCGGCCTTCTCATGAAATATAACATCATGGATTTCCGGGCGACGTTGAGCATGCCGCGATATCCCCCCTGGGTGACCTGAACGATCTCTCCCGATTTTTCCTGTACGGCAAAGGCCTCTCCACGAACACGATTGGATCGAAAGATGAGCCACTGGCCATCGGAGGTCCACTGGTTATGGGTTTGATAGATCTTGGAATCGCCGGTCGAGGTGCTGGTGAGAAAGGTCAGTTCCGTGCCGGTAACCGTATCTCTCACTACCTTGCGTTCGGACGGAAAGCGACGACCGATTTGTCCCTGCGCCGGCAGGATCAAGAACAGGCTCCATATGGGGATTCCTAATATAAGTACAATCGTTTTTTTTCTATTCATAGATGTCCTCGGCGGGAAGGATCATCCTTCCATATTCCATACAAGTTTGTCTTCAGAAAATCCACATGGTCATCAGCAAAGGCAACCTGACAGGTCTGTCTCAATCGAGAGCCTGGCCCCATTGTTTGTTCGGAGCGCCGTCCATTTCCAGGAGAAGCACCCCTCCGGCAACGATGTCCTGGTGCTGGATTCTACAGCTGTCATGAGGTTTGCCGTTGAGGGTTGCCGATCGTATGTAGACGTTTTGCCGGGAATGATTGTTTGCTTTTACCGTAAAGCTCTTACCCCCGGGAAGGCGTATACTCGCCTCGGCAAAACTGGGCGAACCGATCATGTATTCCTGGCTTCCCGGCGTCACCGGATAAAAACCTATCGAGCTGAAGAGATACCAGGAGGAGAGGGAGCCCATGTCCTCGTTTCCACACAGACCGCCCGGTCCGGTGCGGTAGAGCCGATCGCAGATGAAACGGACCAGGTTTTGTGTTTTCCAGGCCTGTCCGGCATAGTTGTATAGATAGGCGACATGATGCGAGGGTTGGTTGCCCTGAACGTACTGACCGATCGTACCCACGGTGCCTATGTATTTGAGGCCCTTTTCCATGGGGGGCATGGAAAAAAAATCGTTCAACCTTTGCAGGAAGACATCCTTGCCTCCCATGAGTTGGATCAGACCCGGAATATCCTGCTGCACGCACCATACATACGGCCAGGCATTCGACTCGGTATAGGCGCGATAGGGACGGCGCCCGATCAGCTCGGGCTCAAAAAATGCGTACCAGGCATGGCTGCCTTCCGTTTTTATTTCCAGGATCCGGTCGAGAGAAGGGGCTGAAGGCAGAAACTGCCCGTTGGCCAGTCGGGGCCGCATAAACCGGCTTTCCCCGTCCCACAGATTTTTGTAATTGTCGGATCTTGTGCGGAAATAGGTATCGTCTGCGGTTTTACCAAGCGCCCTGGCCATCTGGGCAATACACCAATCATCGTAGGCGTACTCCAGGGTGGCAGATACCGATTCTCTATCTTTATCCACCGCCATGTAGCCCCGGTCCATGTAACCCTGCAATCCCTCGCGGGCGGCGGTGTGGGGTATGGGGGCGGGTGGAAATTCCGTCGCCTTCTTTTTCATTGCCTGGAAAATATATTCCGCATCGAAATCTCTGAATCCCTTGAGATAAGCGTCCACCACGATAGGCACCAGGTGATCGCCGATCATGCCTTGCCCATAGGTGTTATCGCTGTGCTGCGCCGGGAACCAGCCATACTCGCGTGTCTTGGCTTCAAGCGAACGCAGCATATCGGGGACATGCTCCGGTGCGGTGAGAACAAGCCAGGGGTGCTGGGACCGGTAGGTGTCCCAGGCGGCAAACTTGGGATAAAAATCGCCCGATTGCACTTTATGTACTTGCCGGTCCATTCCCATATACCGGCCATCGACATCTTGGGAGACGTTTTCCGCCAGCAGGGAATGATAGAAGGCTGTATAGAATTTTTGTCGATCCTCCTCCGAACCGCCCCGGATTCTTACCCGTTCCAGTTCGGCAGACCAGGCATTTCTTGCCTCCTGATACACCTTCTCAAAGTCCCAATGAGGCAATTCGGCCTCCATATTTCCTCGCGCGCCCTCCAGACTGACATAGGAAAGGGCGACTTTCACCAGGATCTGTTCCTCGGCTTTCGTGTGGTACTGGAAGAAAGCGCCGATCTCGTTACCGCTCTCCCCGTTTTTATAGGGGAAAATGCCGATGCCGGTTTCCGGCGGCTGGTACTTCGCATCGAAGGTCCCGTAATAGAGGCAGGGCTTGTTGAAACGTATCACAAAATAAACGCACCCCGGTCCGCCTTTTCCCCTGAATCCCTCGATAGTGGAATCATCTGTGATACGCAGCTCCGACATGGATGTCGAACGACCTCTTCCGCTGGAAAGATCCAGCAGGATACGGGCGAACTCCGACCTGGGAAAGGTATAACGATGCAGGGCCACCCTCCTGGTGGCGGTGAGTTCCACTTGAACTCCATCATCATCCAGCCGAACGCAATAGTAACCGGGAGAGGCTTTTTCCGAGCTGTGACTGAATCTGGAGCGATAACCCTCGTCGGGCTTGTCCTTGGGGCCGGGCACGATCTGGATCTCCGGATGGACCGTGGGCATGAGCAGAACATCCTTTCCTCCGCCCATGAAGTGGGTGTGGGTGAATCCCATGATGTTACTGTCCACATATTTATAGCCGGCGCCGTGATACCAGCCCTCGTTGTGCGTGTCCGGACTGACATGCACCAGAGAGAAGGGCAGGCCTACTCCCGGATAGGTGAGACCATAAAAGTCCGTCCCGATAAAAGGATCGACATAATCGACGCCCGCTTTATCCTGTGCGCAAAGAAAGGTACTGTACAGAATCAGGCAGCAAACCAGAGGGAAAAAAGAGTATCGACGGTTCATAGCAGTATCCATTTTCTCACAGACCGGAAAGAGTGGCAAGGCAAGAAAGCCTTACCGCATTGTTTTATTCTCTGGGTGGGATTAGCCCACGCTTCCGTTCCAGGCAGGGATGTTTGTGTTACCTTTTCGGATCGGCCGTCGCAGCATCGGGAGATTCCGGTCCATCCGGTGTTTTATATTCCGGATAGAGAGAATTCAAACAGGATGGGCATATCCCGTGCGTAAATGTCGCCTGGGAATGGGAGCTGACGTATTCCTCCACCTGATGCCAGTAACCTACGTCATCCCGTATCTTCTTGCAGTTGGAGCAAATGGGCAACATCCCGTGCATGGTCTGTACCTGGTCCAGGGCCTTCTTCAGGTCGCAACCGAGTTGCCGGGCGATGCGATAACGCCAGATGGTAAAAGCAAGAAAGGCGATCAACAGTGCGGCGATGGCGAAGGCGGTATTGCGTAAAAGCTGGTCCTTCTTCATGGCCAGCTGGGAGAGGGCCTGGTCCCGTTTCAGGATTTCGATTTCCTTTTCCTTCTTTTCCGATTCGTATTTGGTTTGCAACTCGGCAATCTTGCCGGCACTGTCTTCCCCGAAAATCTGATTCTGCAGTTCGGAGGATTCCCGTTCCAATGCCAGTGCCCCCTTATAGTCTTTCAGAAATTCGGAATGGATCGTGCTGAGATTCTTCAGATCGGCCTGGGCGCCGCGTTTGTCGCCCAGCCGGCGATGCAACTGTAGGGCCTGGTTTAAATGACCCAGGGCTGTATTTGGTTGACCCAGCCTTTGCTGCAACCTCCCTAACCGATATTCAGTGGCTGCCTGGAGATCCATGTCCTGTGTCTCCTGAGACAACTTCAGGGACGAGGTTAGGAATTCAAGGGCTTCCGATGTCTTCTCCAAGCGTAAGGAAGCCAATCCCAGGTTGCTCAGAGTGCCTGCCAGGAAATATTTGTCGCCCAAGGTTTTTCGGATAGCCAGTGTCTGGTCAAAATAGCGATACGCAGTGGCCCAATCATTTTTTCCGCCATAAATGATACCGATATGCTCCAGCGCTTCCGCATAATTTGCCGGATCCTGGGAAGAGCGCAAGGCCGCTTCCGCCTTTTGGCAAAGGGCCAGCGCCTGAGCATGATCTTTCAAGACATAGCGTAAGATCCCGAGTGTATTGCCAATCATGGCGGCCAATTCCGCATCCTGAAGCGAATCGCTTATCCGTTGGGCGTGGATGAGATGAACCGTGGCCTCTTCGTACTGCGTTGTACGCGCCGCTATCTTGCCCAGGCGTTGCCAGGCCAGGGCTTCCATCCGCCGGTAGTTGTTTTTATTGGCCAGATTCTGCAGCTGCCTGTAATCCTGGTTGGCCTTGTCATAATCGCGCAGGACAGAATGGATGTCTCCCAACAGAAGCAGAGCTTCCATTTCCTGCACGGGACGATTGCCGGACCTGGCGACGGAAACGGCCTGCTCCGCTGTAAGAACCGCTTCACCGGCCAGCTCTTTCTTTTGCTCTCTGGCCTTAGCCATCAGTTCATCCACCTGTCCGGATGACACAGTGGGTTGCGACCGTAGGGTGTTCTCCTTTGGTGCCGGGAACCACCATAAGAAAATGGTACAGACACCAAAGGCCAGCAGCCTTCGAATACCGAAAAGACTCTGCACAGGATCTGAGCGGACCAAGAAAAATATCAACTGAGTAGCCTCACAGGCATTATCGGTAAAATATGGGCTCCTGTCAAACGATTAGCGTTCTTTCTCCTGGGAAGCAGGTAATCAGTTCCTCCTCCGGTCCGCTCTCTGTCGCAACTCGGTGACGGAAATGGAGATCATCCTGCCGGCGGGACGGCCGTTGCGGTAGGAAATCACTTTGAGAGTGGAAGCGTCTTTGGGTACCTGGATGGAGGCAGTATAGTGTGGGTAAAACTGATCGGGAAAGGAATTGTCGAAGCTGTAATGAAGAGTCAGCCCTTCGATTTCGGTTTTCATATCCACCCACAGCTTGCCGTCGTTGTCCTTTTTTGCCAGAATGGATGGATCGTACATGCTGGGAGCATACTTGATCTGGGCTGCATCCCAACGTTCGAAATGCTTCTCTACCCGGCGGACAAAATCGTTCCAGTCCTTCTTTTCCTTCGGCGACCAGACCGTTTCCGCAATGGCAGAGGCCCTCGGCCAGACCATATACTGCAGATGCCGCATGTTGTATACCTGTTCTGTCCACAGATTCGCCTGACCGCCCTTGATCAATTTGGCGTCGATTCCCTCCGGCACGGGTTCGAACTGATACGATGTCTTCAAGCGAAGAGTGGCATAAACCGGCGGTTCGATGGCTGCATCGCTTTGCATATAGTCCAGATAAGCGAAGGTGGTCGGACTCATGATCACTTCATGGCCCATTTTGGCCGCTTCCTCACCGCCTTTCATGCCACGCCAGCTCATGACAACTGCGTTGGGTGCTAATCCACCTTCCAGGATCTCGTCCCAGCCGATGAGTTTCTTGCCTTTGGATTCGATGATCTTTTCCACTCGTTTGACGAAATAACTCTGGACTTCATTCAGATCTTTCAGATTCTGTTTCTGCATCAACTCCCGTATGGCGGGACTTTTCTCCCAAAAATTCTTGGCGGTCTCATCACCGCCCATATGTATATATTCGAAAGGAAACAATTGGGCCATTTCCGTGAAAACCTTATCCAGAAATGCATATACCTTTTCGTTGGCCGGGCATAGGGTGTTATCCACCAAGGCATAAAAATGTCCGTTGGCCGGCCATTCCATGATCTTTTCCCCTGAGCGGACTCGATAGTTTTCAGCGCCGGGTGTGCAGGAAAGCTCCGGATAAGCGGCAATCGCAGCCAGGCTATGGCCGGGAATGTCAACCTCGGGCAGGATGTTTACGTATCGTTCCTGGGCGTATTGCACCAGTTCCTTTATGTCCTGGTGGGTAAAATATCCGCCATAGGTACGGGGTTCGTCGGCTGTCGGCACAGAAAAATAGCCGAAGGTCCCAACCTTGGGGACGCTCCATGCTCCCACTTGCGTGAGCTTGGGCAAACTTTTAATCTCGACGCGCCATCCCTCGTCATCCGTCAGGTGCATGTGCAACAGGTTATATTTGTAGCGCACCATTTCGTCGATGAATTGCTTCACCTGTTCCTTGTTGAAAAAGTGCCGGGAGACATCGAGCATCAAACCCCGCCAGGAAAAACGCGGGTGATCGGAAATCTGCACGGCGGGAACGGCCCATAGCCTCTGAGGTGTCTTGGTCTTGCTTTCTATTGCCGGTGGAAGAAGTTGCAGCAGCGTCTGTATGCCGTAAAAAAGGCCGGCCGGACGGTTGGCGGAGATGAAAATCCCCTTTTTCTGGACCGTCAGATGGTAACCTTCCGGCCCCAGGGACTTCTCATCCTGTTTGTATAAGGACAACTGTATGGCGTTTTTTGTTTTTGCGCCGGACGCCTTGACGCTGACCACATGACCCGTTGCGGTAGCCAGTTTGCTTTCGAGCATGGAGGCGATATTCTTCAGCTCCGTATGCTTGTCATCGATCTGGATCACGATCTTCGGAGGCAAGGTGAAAAAGCCGGGGCCTCTGACCAGGGAGACCGGTTGCGGTATGAGGGCTATATCCTCGATGGGAGGCTGCCCGAAAGAACAAAGTACTGCAAACATTAGGCAAAGAAAAAAAGTGAATGTTTTCATAGGACACCAGTTTCCATGACAGTAAAAATGAACCATGTATTTTTATACGTCTTCCCCTGCAACGAGCGATCGGTAACGTGTTTAATGTACCACACCGCATGTATACATTTCGAATGGAAAGGCGGTATCAATTCGTATCCGTGGATTCCACTTGACCTGAGGTCTCCCTTCGCGTACCTTTTTCTGGTGTTTTTACCTTATCTGCAATTTCCATATCACACCGAATACATGAGGTCAGCCACAATGAAAAGGGCAAACGGGTCGGTCCTGTTTTTTTTCCTTTCTTACTGGGCTTGTCTTTATCCGCTGCAGGCACAGCAGGAAACTGGAAGCATAACCAAACGGAATTCATGGAATTAAAATCCATAAGGAGCGAATGTATGAAGTATACGATATCGGCGATGGTCCTGATTTTACTGGTACTGCCTGGGGTGTACGGGCAGAAATCCATTGACTCCTCGAAGGATTTTTTCCCTGTATCCGTCTGGTACAGCGGCGGAAAAGCCCGTGCCCCCATGCTCGATCCCCTGACCGCCGATTCCGACCGCCTCTGGAAAGAGGACCTGCAAAAGATTAAAAAGCTCGGATTCAATACCGTCCGGACCTGGGTGGAATGGAACGTCGGAGAGCCACGCGAGGGGGAATACCATCTGGAAAATCTCGACCTGCTGTTGCGATTGGCGGAAGCGGAGGGACTGAAGGTGATTGTGCAGGTATATGTCGATTCCGCTCCGGAATGGGTCGGCCACAAATATCCTGAGGGTCATTATTCAGCTCAGGACAACCAGCCCATCGTTTCCCAGGCATCTCCCGGATTTTGTTTCGATCATCCCGGGGTTCGTCAAGCCGTTCTGGATTTCTTCCGGGAGGTCGGGCGTCACGTGAAAAAGAGTCCGGCGTTCCATGCGTGGGATTTATGGAGCGAACCGGCCGCTCTCAACTGGGCGCGGGTGCGATATAAATCCGCACCCATGTTTTGTTACTGTCCAAGCAGCAACGAACGTTTCCGGCTGTGGCTGAAAAAGAAGTATGGATCGTTGGACAGGCTCAACTCGGCGTGGCATAGGACATTCAGCGATTGGAGCCATGTCGAGCCTCCGCGCTACGGTACCATCCTGACCTACAGCGATTTCATGGACTGGCGTATCTACTATGGCTACAAGCTGGCCGAGGATCTCAAAATGCGCAGCGACGCAGTGAAATCCATCGATCCCGGGTTTGTAACCACCAGTCATGCCCCCAACCCTTCTCCTCTGGTGCGTACCCTGGCGGACCCCTACGATCCTACGGACGATTTTTTAATGAAAGATTCCGTGGATTTCTATGGGACCAGCCTATACCCCAAGTTGACATCACCGGACCGGGATTGGAGCCTGAACCGCCGGGTGCTGGCCATGGATCTGACCCATGCCATTACCGGAGATAGAGGTTTCTATGTCGGTGAACTGCAGAGCGGATTCGGAATAAGGGGCACAACCATCGGTTCCGAGGTCACTCCCAGTGACCTGGAACTCTGGGCCTGGGGTATGGTTTCCCGCGGGGCCCGGGCCATCAACCACTATGCCTTCTATCCGATGAATGCCGGATATGAATCCGGCGGCTATGGGATGATCAACCTGGATGGGACATTGACCGACAGAAGTCGCCGGGCCGGGGAGACCGCCCGCCGAATTGCCGCTAACTCCGATTTGTTGCTTAAGGCCCGGCCGCTGCAGGCAGAGGCAGCCATTGTTTTCAGCCCTTTGGTCCCCCTGTTGGGTGGATACGATGAAGAGAGCAGCCGCAACACAATGCATCAGTCGGTGGCCGGATATCACCGTATGTTTTTTGAGAGGAATATCCCACTGGATGTATTGAGCAGCCGGGAACTGGCGCAATTGTCCTTGAGCAGGTACAAGTTGATCCTGCTTCCGTTCGCCCTGATGATGACGGAAGATCAGGCCAAAGCCCTGCAGCGGTACGTCCGCGAGGGAGGGCATCTTTTTTCCGAAGCCCGTCCGGGATGGGTGAACGAATATGGTTTCGCCGAAGCGTCCGTGCCCGGATTCGGATGGCATGAAATGCTGGGAGTGCGGGAACAATCGATGGATCCGGGCAAGGAGTTCCCGGTCCGCTGGGGAGGACAGGAATTCACCTGTTCCCGCCTGATGGAGCACCTGGTGCCCTTCGATTCCCAGACACGTCCTTTGGCCACTTTTCCTGACGGCAGTGCGGCGGCCTTCGAGCACCCATTCGGCAAGGGGAGTGCCATAATCCTCGGCTCCTTTGCCGGTCAACACAACGAGTTGAACCCTCGGGTCAAACATCCATTGGCGGATATCCTGGCAACCTGGGCGGGATTGAGCCTGCCGAATCTGGAAGCGCCAGCCCTGGTGGAACTGAGGCAGATGACGGCACCTCGGGGGAGACTGGTTTTCTTCTTTAACCACGGGAAGCAGCCGGCGACAGTATCCTTCCAGACGGCACTGGAAAAACCCTGTACCGGGGTAAAAGAAATCATAAACGATCGGACGGTTTCTCAGGATGGACCTCGTTTGCAGGTAAAGATCGAAATACCAGCCGAGTCGGTGCGTATCTACCGCATCGATTACCGGTAATTCAGATGGCCGACAACCCTGGGAACGCCGGTGGCCCGCCGGAAAAAACAGTGGAATCCATGAGGAATATCCGGAAGTATACGGAAATGGAAGAAAATCAAAGTATAAATAGTAAACTCCGAAAGAGTGACTCATACGATCGATGGATATGGGGCCTGATGGCCACCTGTATGAGCCTGGTGCTGGCAGCGATCTTCGTCCGATATTTTCAGTACCGGCTCATTTTGCCCTGGCTATACATGACGGCCTCCACCCTTTTTCTCGTCGTTGCCATGCTGGCCGGTGCTGCTAAAACCGGCTACGGAGGGTGGATCCTGACCGGATTGATTTTTTGCTGGCTCGGCGATCTGGGTATGAAAATCGGATTTTTGTACGGTGTCTTCAGCTTTCTGGTCGCCCACCTGTTTTTCATGATGGCGTTTCATGTCCGGGGAATTTCTCTCCGGCGTTTTGGGATGGCAATCCCCATGAGGGTTATCATCACGGCTATGGTTGTACGTGGCATCCTTTCCGGCGTATCCGATCGAGAGTTGATTCCTATCCTGGTTTACGCCGTTATCATTACCCTCATGTCGGCCATGGCCGTTTCCGTCGATTATGGAAAAGGCTATTGGGTGATCTATCTGGCGGCCCATCTGTTCTATCTCTCCGATGCAGTCCTGGCCTTTTCCCGTTACGATCCTTCTCTGAAAATATGGATTTACCTGTGCCATCCGCTTTATTATCCGGCCTGTCTGCTTTTCGCTTTCAGTGTGCGGCGCTTTGCTACTGACCGTCAGGAAAAGACATGTCCCTCATAGTCAATCGTACATCGGGGTTTCCCCTGGGCCGGCATACATGACGAAGCGGTAAAAAGTGCCGGGAGCGCCGGCATCTTGCCTGCATCGTCTTTCGAATCAATACAGAATTTTCGAATCGAAACAAAATACCGACTTTTTGCCGCTTCGTCATACATGCTTCATCTGATCAAATTTCTCAAGCCCTTCCGCAGCCTGATATTCCTGATTTTCCTCCTTCTGTTTGTCCAGGCCATGTCCGACCTGGCTTTACCGAATTATCTTTCCCGGATGGTCAATGTCGGCATCCAGCAACAAGGCCTGGAAAACGCCTTGCCTGAGGCGATTCGTCCGGAGGTAATGCAAAAGATAGGGCTGTTTATCAAGGACAGGGACCGGGCGGTCATAGAAAAAAGCTACCTCCTGTTGGATGTCGCGAAACATGGCCGGGAGGAATATGAATCCTTGCGGAAAAAATATCCTCTGCTCAGCCGGGAACCCCTTTATATTCTCCAGCCCGGAAAGAAGGAGGAGATGGAGAAGTTAGAGGCTATGCTTCTTCCTCCGCTCATGCTTGTGTCCGCCATTGCAAAAGATGGCCTTTCTGTTTTTCCGTCCAATCTGGTTGACACAAGGGAAGGGAATGCCTTCTCCTATCTTCATCGCATGCCGCAAGAGAAGCGGGAAGCTCTGACGATTGCGTTCCTGGAAAAGGCATCTCTGGTTCCCCGTGGTATATTTTTTCAAACCGCCATCCGGTTCATCCTTTCCGAGTATACGATCATCGGCATGGATACCGGGGGAATGCAGACAGGCTATATGGCTCATGTAGGTGGATTCATGCTGCTTTTTTCCCTCCTCGGAGCCGCCTGTTCCATCACTGTGGGCTATCTCTCTGCCCGCGTGGCCGCCGGTTTTGCCCGCAACACCCGGCGCAGGCTGTTCTTTCAAGTGGAACAATTTTCCAATGTCGAATTCGACAGGTTCACCACCTCTTCGCTCATCACCCGAACGACAAACGATATCGAACAGATCCAGATGTTCCTGATGATGCTGCTCCGTATAGCCTTTTATGCACCGATGATGGGAGTGGGCAGTATCCTCATGGTCCTGCGGCAGGATGTATCCATGTTATGGATCATCGCCCTCGGCGTGCTTTCGATCGTTGCGATGATATCGGTGGGATTCACCGTGGCGACTCCCAGGTTCAAGAAGATGCAGAAACTGATCGACCGGCTCAACCTCCTCACCCGCGAGATACTTACCGGTCTTATGGTGATCCGCGCCTTCAATTCCCAGCAATACCAGGAAAGCAAATTCGATGAAGCCAACCAGGACTTGACCAGGACGACCTTATACCTAAACAGTATGATGATGGCACTGATGCCTGCCATGATGTTGATTATGAATGGCGTCATGCTGACCATTCTTTGGACGGGAGCCCATCGGGTGGACCTTGGGGCCATACAGGTGGGAAGTCTGATGGCCTTCATGCAGTATGCCATGCATGTCATCATGTCTTTCCTGATGGTATCGGTGACCTTCCTGATGATGCCCCGTTCCAGCGTGGCCGCACAACGCATAGCCGAAGTCATAGAAACGCAACCGGCGGTAAAGGATCCGGAAAATCCGCGGGCATTCTTTCCGGGGCAAAAGGGCCATATCGAATTTCAGAATGTCTCCTTCAAGTATCGAGGAGCCGACGATTATGTGTTGCGTGAGGTATCCTTTCATGCCTGTCCCGGAGAAACCATCGCCTTCATCGGCGGAACCGGAAGCGGCAAGTCGACACTGATCAATCTGATACCCCGTTTCTATGATGTCACCGAAGGCAGAATCCTCATCGATGGGGTGGATGTGCGCGATGTAACACAGCACGATCTGCGGCAAAAGATAGGCTATGTCCCCCAGAAATCCATGCTCTTTTCCGGTACGGTGGAGAGCAATATCAAGTTTGGTGGGGAGGATATAGCCGAAGATGCCGCCTTGATGGCCGCCGGAATATCTCAATCCCTGGACTTCATCGAGCGAAACGAAAAGGGTCTGCAATACGAGATCGCCCAGGGAGGAGCAAACCTTTCTGGAGGGCAGAGACAGAGGCTTTCCATAGCCCGGGCTCTGGCCAGGAAACCGGAGATCTACATCTTTGACGACAGTTTTTCCGCTCTGGATTTCAAAACCGATGCCGCCCTGAGAAAAGCCCTGCGTGAGGAGACCCGGGATGCCACGGTTATGATTGTCGGTCAGAGAATCAGCACCATCAGGAATGCAGATCAGATTGTGGTCATTCACCAGGGAAGGATCGCGGGGATCGGCAGACATAGGGCTCTCCTGCAGGAGTGTGAAGTGTATCGGGAAATTGCCCTTTCCCAGTTGTCCGCAGAGGAGCTGGAGCGATGAGCCAGCGCGAGGATCTGCGCCGAAGCGATGGGCAGTTCGGACAACTTCCGGCCAAGGGACCCGTCCGGCAGAGGGTTGCCGTCGGACCTTTCGGTGGCGGGCCCGGTGGTCACATGGGGAGTGGAGGGGAGAAGGCAAAGTACTTCTGGAAGTCCATGCGGATGCTTGTCGGCTACCTGAAAGGCTACAGATTCTCCTTCCTCTCCATGCTGTTCCTTTCCATTCTGAGCACGGGGTTCATGATTCTGGGACCCAAGCTGATGGGCGATGCTACGACGAAACTGTATACCGGTGCTCTGGCTAGAATCGAAAATGCCTCCGCTCCCGGTATCGATTTTTCTTTCATAGGCAGGATTGTCGGACTGCTTGCCTGCCTGTATGTTGTCGGGGCCATATGTGCTTATTTGCAGGGTCTTCTGATGAGCCGGGTTTCCGCCAGGGTTTCCTATGAATTACGCCGGGAGATTTCCCGGAAGATTTCCCGCTTGCCGTTTAAATTCTTTGATACCAGTACGCATGGTGATCTGCTCAGCCGGACAACCAACGACGTGGATACCATCAGTAACACCCTGCATCAGAGCTTGTCTCAGATCGTATCCTCAGTGACCACCATCCTGGGCATTCTGTTCATGATGGCTTCCATCAGCCTAGTGATGACGGCCGTGAGCTTTCTGATGTTGCCCCTGTCCTTCACCCTGATCTCTTTCCTGATCCAAAAATCGCAGAAGTTATACAGGAGTCAGAGGGACTACCTGGGTCGTGTCAACGGGCATGTAGAGGAGATGTATTCCGGACACAACGTGATGAGGGCCTTTAACGGAGAAGAAAAATCCCTGGAGAAGTTTGATCAACTGAACCGGGAGTTATATCGATCCGGCTGGAAATCGCAGTTCTTATCCGGCTTGATGATGCCCGTCACCATGTTCGTCGGTAATCTGGGATATGTGGCCATATGCATTCTGGGCGGATATCTGACGATCATCAGGACCATACAGATCGGAGATATCCTGGCATTTATCCAGTATATGCGACTATTCAATATGCCGATTTCACAGACGGCCAATATCGCCAACGTGATGCAATCCACTGCTGCAGCGGCTGAACGTATCTTTGCCTTCCTGGAGGAGGAAGAAGAAACGGCGGAAGTCGCCCACCCGGTCCGACAGTCTAAAATCCAGGGTAGAGTGACCTTTCAGGATGTCCGTTTCGGTTACGATCCGGACCAGACGATTATCGACGGTTTTTCGGCGGACATTCGGAAAGGACAGCGCGTGGCCATTGTCGGCCCGACCGGAGCAGGAAAAACCACAATGGTCAAACTGCTCATGCGCTTCTACGATGTCAACCGCGGGGCGATCCTTCTCGATGGGACCGACATACGTGATTTCGAGCGAAAGGAGCTTCGGGCCAACTTTGGCATGGTCCTCCAGGATACATGGCTCTTTCATGGAACCATACGGGATAACATTCGCTACGGCCGGACAGATGCCACGGAGGAAGAGGTGGACCAGGCTGCCAGGATCGCCAATCTGGACCACATCATCCACTCACTTCCCGGCGGATACGATATGGAATTGAATGAGGATGCGGACAATGTATCCCAAGGTGAGAAGCAACTCCTTACCATTGCCCGGGCCGTTCTGGCAGACCCGAAGATACTGATACTCGATGAAGCCACCAGCTCGGTGGACACTATGACCGAGGTGCTTATCCAGAGAGCCATCGAAAGGCTGATGCAGGGAAGGACATGTTTTATCATCGCCCATCGCCTGTCGACGATACGCAATGCCGATATCATCCTGGTGATGAAGGACGGAGCTATCATCGAGCAGGGCAGTCATGGCGAACTCCTGGCTGCCGATGGATTTTATGCCTCCATGTACAACAGCCAGTTCGAAGAAGCCTCCGCGGAGAAGTAGGCCATTCCTGGAATCCGCCATCCAGGCGAATCTCCAGGCACGGTGCCGGATCGGTCGCAAGTTCAGGCGGATGGATTACGGGTCAGGTCCAGCAGGCCATTGATGATGGTGAGGGGATGGGCCGGATTGCCGGGGATATAGAGATCCGTGGGATAGCGGTCGAGAAAGCTCCGATCCAGGGCCTTGCTGCCGGCAAAGATACCGCCGCTGATGGCATCCGTTCCTACCAGCACGATGATCTTGGGATCGGGTACGGCATCATAGCAGATCTGCAGGGGCTCGGCCATATTCTCGGTGATGGGACCAGTGATCGCAATTCCATCGGCATGCCGCGGGGAGGCCACAAATTCGATACCGTATCGGCTCATGTCAAACTGGACGTTGTTGGCGGCATTCAGTTCCCATTCGCAGCTGTTGTCCCCGCCGGCTGATACCTGGCGCAGTTTCAGGGATTTGCCCAGAACCCGGCGAATTTCTTTCCGGATCTGCTGCCGGTCGACTTCGATGGCATGATCCTCTCCTTCCTGGACAATGAGTCGTTCACGGCAATTGGTCGAAATCTTATAATCGGCGGTAAAGGCGATCTTTTCCGGAAAGCAACGGGCACATTCTCCGCAGAAGGTACATCGGCCCAGATCGATGCCGAAGGGGGAAACACCAATGGCCCCCGTCGGACATAGCTGCTGCAGCGCGGCTTCATCCACCCGATTCCGGCTGATGACCGGCCGGCCACGAAAGATTCCCGGAACTCCGACATGGACCGGATCCGGAATGAACTGTTTTCCCTGGTGATATAGAATTTTTAAATTATGAAACATCGTTGCCTGTCATCTGTCATAAATCATGTCCACAGTAGGAGAGGTTGAAGCTCTTGTTGCAGATGGGGAAATCGGAGATTTCGTTGTTGCGCACGGCCAGGGCCAGGGCCAGCCAGTTATGAAAAGAGGGGTCCTTGATTTTATAAAACACCAGGTCGCCTTGTCCGTCGGTAATGGCGCAATGACAGATCTCTCCACGCCACCCTTCCACCAGAGAGATGGAGAAGGAATCGGGTGCGGGTTTCCCCGTATCTGCCCATCGGCTCTGCGATCGGATTTCCGGCAGGGTCCGTATCCACTCACGGATATACTGTATCGATTGTCGTACTTCAAATTTGCGTATTTGTACCCGCGAGTAGACATCCCCGTGATGTTTGACGATCGGTTCGTGTCCGACTTTTGTATAGCGGTCATGCGGATGAGAGAGACGGATATCCCTAGTCAGACCGCTCATGCGGGCCGTCATCCCGACAGTTCCGATGGAAAGGACATCTTCATAGGACACCACTCCCGTGCGTTCGAACCGGGAGAGGACACTAGGCATACGGAACAACTGGGAGTTCATTTCATGGAAATCAGGCTCATAGGCATCCAATACCGCCTGCAATCGTTCCGCAAGACGGGTTGTGAAGGGAAAGGGATGATATCCCGGGCGTATCAGCCCTTTGGCCAAACGGTTACCGCACCACTCCTGGAAGAAATTGATAATCGGAGTGCGCAATCGTCCGAATACCGAACTGCCCAGCTGATAGGCGATGTCCGTGCAGACGGCACTCAGATCGCCGGTATGAATGGCTATCCGCTCCAGTTCCAGCGCCAGGGTTCGGGCCAGCGATACGTCTTCGTAGGTTTCCAGCCCGCACAGGCTCTCCCATAGATTGGAAAAAGCGGTCGAATGGCCTGCAACCGTATCGCCGGCGACACCTTCGGCAAGGGTGGCCCGCTGCAGGAGCTTTGTCTTTTCCAGAAAGAGACGCTCCAGCCCGCGGTGCTGATAGCCCAGCTGAATTTCCAGATGCAGGATTTGCTCGCCGTTGCAGATAAAGCGAAAATGACCGGGTTCGATCACACCGGCGTGTATGGGACCGACGCCGACTTCATGCAACTCTTCGCTGGGGATGGAAAAGAACGGATAATTGGCGATGGTATCGGATTTGTCGAAACGGTCAAAGGCGTAACGAACGGGTTTGAACCAGGGATGACGTATGTATTCCACGCCGAAGTTCTCATGGATTTCCCGTTCGAATTTTTCAAAACACAGAAGGCGGCTGGAAAATGCCGGCAGCTTTTTCCCGGATGGTATCCGGCAGGAGGAGACGTAGATCTTGTGGGCGGAATCATCGGCAATACAACAGAAAAGTCGGATTTTCTCATCCGAGGCCCAACCGAAATAGTTGACGCAATGCCTGTCGGGATGATGGACAATCAGGCCGGTGTTCAGGGCAAAAAAATCGTTGTAACCCATCTCCGGGATGGTGGAAAGCGAAACAGTTTGGCGATTGGACAGGGTTGCGTAATTCATGTCAGACCGGTAATAGAGTGATGCTTTCCTGAATCAGAAGGACCAGGGCCTGCGGCGGATGAATGCCCAGATAAACGGCGGTGGCCAGCAGCAGGAACTGGGTTGCCGATTCCCATGGACTGGCCTTGGCAAGGGAATGGTCATCGAATCCATAAGGAGGAATGAATAAAATTTTCAGGATGTTTTTGCCGAAGGCCCAGAGGATGGTGGTCAGCAGAATGAAAACGGCGATGAGGAGCGGAAGCTGATGCGCTTCCCACAGCGACCGGAAGATGAGAAACTCGCTGATAAACAGACCGGAGGGGGGTATGGCGGTAATGCTGACAAACCCCAAAAGAAGAGCCAGGGCACCGACGGTATTGTAGCGGAAATAACTCCCCATGGCATAGATATTTTTAGTCTGAAAGACCCGGTAGATCTGGGTATACTGAAAGAAGAGGCTTGCTTTAACCAGGGCGTGTAGGAGGATGTGCAGAATGGCGGCGTAATACCCGATACCGCCCGCGGCCACACCGAGCATGGCCAGCCCCATGTGCTCCAGTCCGGAGTAGGCAAGCATCCGTTTGATGTTGTTTACCCGCACCATGTATACGGCGGCGACGAAGAGAGATAGAAAGGCTGTAACTCCGATGACGATTCGTGCCCAAGAATGCAACTGGGTGTTGGCCACGATGGTGAAGAGGCGGAAGACACCTACAAATCCCAGGTTCATCAGCACGCTTGCCAGCAGGGCAGCGGCGGGAGCGGGGGCTTTGTCCTTGGCATCGATACCGGCGGTGAACATGGGGACCAGACCCAGTTTGGCGGTAAAACCGGTGAAGGCGAATAGGAACGCCAGTCGCAGCCAAAAGGGGTTCAGTTTATCGCAGTTGGCCAGCAGGTTCTTGTAGGAAAGATCATCCGAACCGGCATGTTCCAGTGATAGGCTGAGAAACAGAATGCCGATGAAAACGAAAGAGATACTGATGGCGCAGATGAAGACGTACTTCCAGGTGCCCTCCAGAGCCAGTTTGTTGCGATGGTGGTAAATCAGGGCCGAGGCACTGAGAGTAGTTATCTCGATGAAGATCCAGACCACGGCGATATGGTTGGCCAGATAGCCGGCGCCGATGGCGGTGATCAGGCACACCAGGGAGGAAAAATAGACGGCCCGGGATTGGGCTGTTTCCTGGGGAGTCTCGATGTAGATGCGGCTGTGTATGGCCGCCGGAACGGCGATTACGCTCAGGGTCAGCAGCAGCAGCAATCCCAGAGAGTCAAAGGTGAAATATTGCCCTTCCGTACGATGCAGGTGAAAGCAGGCATGGAGGGTGAAACCCCATTGCAGAAACAGAAACAATATCAGCAGGGCGTAGTTTACCCCCTTGTTCCGGTTGACGAAAAGACCGATTCCAATGGAAAAGGCGAGGACCAGATAGAGCAGGGTCATTGGATTTTCCATGGCTCGATTCAATAATCCTTCAGGCTGCTCAATCGATCGACATCCACGTCCTTGAAGACATCTCCGATCTTATTGAGGAAAATTCCGAGGATGAGGACACTGGCGAATATATCGAGCATAATTCCGAGATTGACCAGCATGGGCATTTCGTTGCCGACGGCCAAAGACAGGATAAAAACGCCGTTTTCGATGATCAGGTAGCCGATGACATGAGTGATGATTTTCCGGCGGGAGGCGATAAAATAGAGGCCCACCAGAATGGCCGACATGGCCACGACGAAGAAGACCTTGTGCAGATGAGAGTCCCGCACGGCATCGGACAAGAGGATGGTAACGAACACGATCAGAGTGGATATGATCAGGGAGTAGAAATTGGAGAGGTGGGGTTCCGCTTCCCGGGTGATACGGTTTCGTTTAACCAGATAGGCCAGGAAAAATGGCACCAGCAGGGATTTGAAGACGATGGTCTCCAGCAGGATCAACACCAGGTTCAGGGTCTGGATCTCGCTCAACTGCAGGAAGACGACGGCAAACAAGATGACCCCCTGCAGCGCCAATATTTTCAGGTGGGTCATAATACGATTGGCGATGGCGATATAAAACAGGGTGATCAGAAAGGTAATCAACAGGACCGGTATCATAGCATATTCCGCCAGAGTTCAGATTAGTTTTTCCCTGATGAGCAGCGCACCGACGAAAATCAGAAGGCTCACCGAGGTGAGGGCGAAAATGAATTGCGGATTGTGGCACATGCGCAAACGCGCCATGAACGATTCGATGATACCCATGATCATGGCCACCAGGATCTGGATCAGGAAGAACGCGGGAATGGCATATCCGTAAGAGAGAGTGCCGATGAAGAGGTTAAAGATGATAGCGGCGAACATGGCAAATTTCAGATAGCCGGCCGCCAGAATCAGACCGAGATCGAAGCCGCTGTTATCTAAAATCATGACTTCATGGACCATGGTCAGTTCCAGATGCGTCTTGGGATCGTCGATGGGCATGCGGCTATTTTCGATCATGGCCACCATGATCAGTACGAATGTGGCCAGGACCGCAATGGCATAACTCAAATATGTGCCAAGGTGCAGGGTGGCAAATATTTCCCGGAAAGAGTTGTGACCGGTAAGCAGGGCCAGCGAGCCCATCAGGATGAAACAGGCCGGTTCGGCGAGTAGGGAATAGAGTGCTTCCCGGCTGGCCCCCATTCCTTCGAAGCTGCTGCCGGTATCCAGAGATGAGATGATCAGGAAGAACTTTCCCAGGGCCAGCATATAGGCAAAAAAGATAAAGTCGCCGTTGAAGCTGATCAGGCCGGGGATCTGCCCGAAAGGAATAGTAACCGCTGCCATCAGCACAGAGGTAAAATAGACAGTCGGAGCGAATTGAAAAATCCAGCTCGTCGTCCGGCTATATACCACTCCCTTTTGCCAGAGGCGCAAGACGTCTTTGAGGGGCTGAAAGATGCCGGGACCTTTCCGTCCGGAGGCAATGCTTTTCACCCGCAAAACAACACCGGAAAAAAAGAGTCCGGCAATCAGGATGTAAAAAAGGCTGTCCATGATTATAGTTGCTTTAGGAATTGTAGGAGACGGACCATTTTTTCCAGGAAGAACGGAAGGTAAAGGACCGATACGATGAAAAGGATCCCGTATAAGATGTAGAACTGCAGTTTACCGTTTTGCAGGAACCGAAATATACCCAGAAAAGATCGCAGGAAGCGAACCGGTTTGTCGATCAGCCACTGTTCCAGGCCATCCCCGGGATGCGAGGCATAGCGGCCTCCGGTAGGAAAAATTCCCTGGACCTCACGCACCGACCTCCAGGATAAAAAGAGCACATGAAAAAGTTTGCCATAGGTTCGGACAAAGGAGCTGGCCGTGTATTGGAGCTTGGCCGTTGGAGCGACATACCCGCAACCCCAGGTCGAATCGACGACTACCTTTCTCTGGCGCATCAGATGGCTTCTCAGCAGAATCATCAGGGTCAGGAGGGCGAGGAAAGAAAAAACGGCCCAACTGATGGACTGCAGGGCATCAAATGCCTTTCCCTGGAAGGGTCCCACACCCTCTTCTATCCTGTCCTGCAGAAACAGACTGACCGGGCCCGAGAGTATATCCAGAAAAAATTGCGGCAGAAGTCCGATGGCAAGCATTAGCGCTGCGATCAGGTATAGGGGTAGGAGCTGGAGAAAGGGAGCTTCACGGACCGTATGCTGTAGTTTACTTCTTGCTTCCCCTAAAAACACCACACCGAAGGCTTTGGTGAAACAGAGGATTGCCAGTCCACCGATCATCACCAGTCCCAGGATGGTAAAAACGATGACGATCAGATTGACCAGCAGGGAATTCTGCAGCCAGTGATACAGGCCAAGGTAGATCAGAAATTCAGATATAAATCCGTTCAGTGGAGGGACTCCGCAGATGGCGATTGCCGCCAGGAGAAACAGAGAAGCCGTTTGTGGCAATTTCTTAATCAATCCCCCCAGACTTTCCAGGTTCAAGGTGTGGGTGGCCTGATATACGATACCGGCCGTATAGAAGAGCAACGATTTGAAGAGCGAATGGTTGAGGACATGAAGCATGGCTCCGGCAAAGCCGAGGGAGGCAATCAGGGGTTGATCCGTTCCCAATCCGATACACGCAATGCCAATGCCGATGCCGATGATACCGATGTTTTCGATGCTGTGATAGGCCAGCAGCCTCTTGAGATTGTGTTGCCGGATGGCCAACATAACCCCATATAAGCCTGAAAGAACGGAAATCAGGAGGATGATGTATCCAAGAGCCAGGTAATCGGCCCTTATCAACAGAATCATGCGTAGAATGCCGTAAATTCCAATTTTTATGATGACACCCGACATGATGCCGGAGATATGGGAAGGGGCTGCCGGATGGGCATGGGGTAGCCAGGTGTGAAAGGGAATAAAACCGGCCTTCACAGAAAATCCAACGAAAAAACAGAGAAAAAGAAAAATGCCTGCGGCACCGCCATGTTGGGAGGTATAGGTTCGTATGGCAGAGAAATCATAACTGCCGCTCTGTTGCATCACCCAGATGAATCCAAGGATCAAGAAAAGAACCGAGACGTGTGACTGGATCAGGAAGTTAACGCCTGCCTTGATCGTGGTGATCTTTTCCTGTTCGAAGATGATCGTCAGAAAAGAGGTAAAGGCCATGATTTCCCAGGCGATCAGGAATGCAATGCTGTTTTGGATCACGCAAAGACTGACTAGACTGGCATGCAGCCACACGAAGGATACGGCATGCATACGAAGTTCCCGATGGCGGTCTGCATATGCCTTCATATAGAAAAGGCCATAGAGGCATCCGGTCAGGAAAGCGAAATGGATGGTCAGCAGGAACCAGCCGGAAAGGGCGTCGATGCGTAGTGGTATCTCACCCGTCACCAGGCTGCCCGGAAGAATCAGTTCGAATGATTCTCCCAGTAAGGCTTGCCAGGCGTAATACCCGGTGAGCAAGCTATTGGCGAGCACAGAGAGAAAGGTAACGTATCCCAACCATTTTCCCTTTAAACAAGGGAGGATGAGAACGGCAGAAATAGAAATGGAAATAAATAGGAGTGTGGGAGTCATTTCAGCCGGCGTACGTTGTTTGATTCACTGTTTTGGCGATGCCGATTGTACCGGTTTGATGCTGTCCGGTCAAGAAAAAAATGAATCACCCTGGAAATCGTCGTACCAGTCACACCTTTAAGCGTTAAGGGGATTGTACCGGTGCGCTCAAATCGTGTCAATCCATCGGACCAGACTTGCCGGAAATGAAAACTATCGAAAAAGGGCTTTTTCCATGGACTCTTGCAGGTAGGTCAGCCCGGGGAAGCGTGCTCTCATCGATTCGAGCTTTTGGGGAACAAGGTCCTGTTGAGTCAGAAGGGCACGAGACAGGATTATATTCTTAGGCCTGCGGTAGTCTTTAACGATTGTCCTTCCGTCTTCACGATCGATATACCATTCGTGAAGAATCGCAAGATCTATCTTTTCCTTCCTTATACGATTGTGACTCTCAGTACTCCTCGGAGGCGAATTGCATCCCTTGTTTCAGGGCCTGTAAATTGATTTCCAGCAGATGTTGCTTGCTGCCCAGGACCTCACGAATCGCATCCGTGACCGATTCGGTTCGGACCGCCTTGGATAGATGCAGGTAGGCACCCAGCATGACCACATTGGCGACCTTCGGACTGCCTAATTGGCCGGCCAATTCGTTGACCGGGATGGATAGAATGCGGATGTCGGTCCGTGCGCTCTGACGCGGCACGATAGAACTGTTGATCAGCAGTAGCCCACCGGGTTGGACCGAGTGTTCGAATTTATCCAGAGAAGGCAGATTCATGGCCATGACGCAGGTGGCCTCGGAGACAATGGGATCGCCGATGAGATCCTCAGAGAGAATGACGTTGCAGTTAGCCGTACCGCCACGCATCTCCGGCCCATAAGAAGGGAGCCAGGTCACATGTTTTCCCTCCATCATACCCGACTGGGCTAGAAGCCTGCCGACCACCAGTACGCCCTGTCCTCCGAATCCGGAAATGATGATACGTTCTTCAGCCATGATTATGCCCCTTCCTCTTTGTCCTTAAATACAGCCAGTGGAAATTTCTGTGCCAGGTTTTCTTCCACCCAGCGCAGGGATTCTACCGGAGTGAGACCCCAGTTGGTCGGACAGGTGGAAAGGACCTCGACCATACTGAATCCCTTGCCGTCGATCTGCATCTGAAACGCCTTGCGGATCGATCTTTTGGCCGCATTCAAACGTGCCAGGTTATGGACGGAGACTCGGGCAATGTAGGCGACGTCTTCGATCGTGGCCAGCATCTCGCTGACATGCAGCGGTGTTCCCTGCCCCAGGAGAGAACGGCCCGACGGCGAAGTCGTCGTCCTTTGGCCGACGAGAGTCGTGGGGGCCATCTGACCTCCGGTCATCCCGTAAATGGCATTGTTGAGGAAGATGACGGTGATGTTCTCGTTGCGCATGGCGGCATGGATGATCTCGGCCGTGCCGATCGAGGCCAGATCTCCGTCTCCCTGGTAGGTAAAGACGATCGTTTCCGGACGGACCCGCTTGATTCCCGTGGCCAGGGCCGGAGCGCGACCGTGGGCCGCTTCCTGTGCGTCGCAGTTGAAGTATTCATAAGCGAAAACGGCACATCCTACCGGGGCTACGGCTACTGTTTTCTCCAGAATGTTCAATTCCACCAGGGTTTCGGCAATGAGTTTATGAACGATGCCATGCGTACACCCCGGGCAGTAATGCATGGAAGCGTCGGTCAATCCGACCGATTTCTGATAGACTGTTTTCATGAATGGAATTCTCCCATCAGTTCCTGAACCTTCTGCAAAATTTCACCGGTAGACGGTACCACCCCGCCGGTGCGCCCGTAGAAGTGGACCGGCCTGCGTCCGGCAACGGCGATCTTCACATCATCTAGCATCTGTCCCATGCTCATTTCCACGGTGAGAAAGGTCTTGGCGTGATCGATCACCTGTTCGAAAGCCGGGAAAGGAAAGGGATATAAAGTGATCGGCCGGAGCAGTCCTACGCGCAATCCCATCTTTCCGCATCGCTCAACAACCGTGCGGGCAATGCGGGCCATCGTCCCGTAAGCCACCAGGATCAGATCGGCCTGCTCGCAGTTGTACAATTCGTAGCGCACCTCCGTGGCTTCCATTTGGGCATACTTTTCATAAATCTTGCGGACATGCTTTTCCAGGGTATCGGGATTTAAAAATAGGGAGTTGATAATCCGCCGCCGGCCGCCGCTGTTGATCGTACCGGTGGTTGCCCAGTCTTTGGCTGGAAGATCTGTGGGCATTTCATAAGGCAGAATTTCCACCGGTTCCATGATTTGTCCTATCATTCCGTCCGCCAGTATCATGACCGGATTCCGGTACCGGTCAGCGAGGTCAAAAGCCTTCTGTGTAAGGTCCACAGCCTCCTGCAGATCGGACGGAGCCAGGACCAGCAGGCGATAATCACCATGTCCTCCGCCTTTGGTCGCCTGGAAATAATCGGATTGGGCCGGCTGAATGCCTCCAAGACCGGGTCCGGCACGCATGATGTTCACAAGGACGCAAGGCAGCTCGGCGCCGGCAATGTAGGAAATTCCCTCCTGCATCAGGCTGATCCCCGGACTGGAGGAGGTGGTCAGGGCCCTGGCTCCGGCCCCGGCGGCGCCATAGATCATATTGATGGCAGCGACTTCCGATTCGGCCTGCACATAAGTCCCGTTCACCTTGGGCAGTTCTCGAGACATGTATTCCGGTATCTCGTTCTGTGGCGTGATCGGGTAACCGGCATAAAAGCGGCACCCGGCATTGATGGCCGCAGCGGCGATGGCTTCATTGCCCTTCATCAGTTTTCTGGCCATAGGTGTGTTCCTTATTATTTACGCACGGTGATGACCGAATCGGGACAAATCTTGGCGCAACTGGCACAACCGATACATTCGGCCTGATTATAAATGACGGCAGGGTAGTACCCCAGACAATTGACGCGGGAAGTGTCCAGCCGCAGGACCTTTTTGGGGCAGACGGCAACGCACAGCTCGCACCCTTTGCAGTGGTCTTCGTCAAAAGTCACCTCAGGCTGCGCCTTGGGCTTCTTTTCCGCGTCGCCAACAGGCGATGGTTTTGATAATTGATTTTCCATAGGAGCGATTTTAGATGTCGCTCTAGAGGCTTGTCAAGGAGGGATATGGACCGAACGCCTAATCCACAATAAAAATTCGAATAAAGATGAATTCGGAACCCGGATGCCAAAATCCGGAATAAGTGAAAAAGCATTGAAGGAAACATAGGTATTCTGTATCCTGTATTTCGGATTCCTTTCTCGGACCGTTTTTTATTTGCCCTACAAGAAGACAGTTATCTTAAAAGGAAAGGGACAAGGATGAATCAATGCAAATGCTGCTTAATGGCGGCCGTGTTCCTCTTTCTGGGATCCGGTCTATACGCGCTGGAAAGGCCGGATATCACCTTCAAGGTTTTCCAGTTTCCGGCGGATAAAATCCCCCGTATCGACGGTGATACTCAGGACTGGGCCATTGTTCCCGATTCCTACGCGGTCGGAACCGACCAGCTGATCGACGACAATCAAAAGTATGCGAAACCGGATCCGAAAACTCTCGATATCAAGGTTCGGGTCGGATGGGTCAAGGGATTGAACCGGCTCTATTTTCTCTATGAAGCCTATGACGATTATTGGGATTTTTCTTTACCCGGCCTGCATAACGATACCTTCGAGATTGTGGTGGATGCCGATGCATCCGGTGGACCATTGATTGATCATGGCCACCCGGATGTATGGAAGCCGGAGATGGTGGGGCCGGTGTTGTCTCCCGCCGACAAACGTATTCATACGGATGCGGAGCATTGGGCCGTGCACGGCGTTCACGCCCAGAACTACCACATCTTCACCCCGGCGGAAGGAAAGGACTGGACTATGGCCTGGAGTTCCGCATCCTGGATCAAGGAACTGCCGTGGTCGAATGCAGCCTGTTCCTACCATTTCAGGCCGGGAGAATCGGGCCGCCTGGTATTGGAGTTCTGGATCACTCCCTTTGATTATGCGGGACCGGAGGGGCCGCAGCGGGCCGTTGAGTCGGTTCTCCATGAAAACAAGATCATCGGTCTCTGCTGGGCGGTGATCGATTATGACGATGTGGAGGCCAGGAGGAATAGCGGATTCTGGAACCTCTCCCGCAAACACACTATGTACGGAAATGCCTCGGAATTGTGCGCCTTTCAGCTCATGCCCCTGGAGCCGTCTTTCCGTAAAAAGATAGAGGCATTCTGGAGCTACCGGGTTGTCGATATGGATCGGCGCCTGGTGGCCTTCAAGGATGAATCGATCGGCAAGGTCACATCCTGGAAATGGGACTTCGGCGACGGTTCCGCTTCGAGCGAACAGCATCCTCAGCATGCCTACGCCAAACCGGACAATTATGTCGTGGTGCTCGACATCGAAGGTCCCGAAGGTAAATCCCGCCGTTCCAAAGTCTGGGATGTTCAACTGAGATGACGATTTGCCATATAACTAAGGTGTTACCATGAACCAAAATAAAAAATCCGGAAAGCCGGCAGGCGTTCTGCTGATTGCGGTCTTATTGTTCTCTGCTGCCGCTCCTTCTCTCTACGGGCAAAAGCTGCCGAATAAAAAACAGGTTTTAAAAAAGATGGAACTGGCCAATAAGTACTTTATGGAGAAATGGCCCGATCCGGGCAAGGAGATCATCACCGAGCGCAAGCGCCCCAGTAACATATGGACGCGAGGGGTCTATTATGAAGGCCTGATGTCCCTCTACAAGATCAAGAAACGAAAACCATACTACGATTACGCTGTGCTATGGGGCGAGAAACATGGCTGGGGGCTGCGCGATGGCGTCAAGACCAAGAATGCGGACAATCAATGTTGCGGGCAGACCTATATCGACCTGTATCGGATCGACCCGAAGCCGGAGCGGATCAAGGACATCAAGGCCTCGATGGACAATCTGGTGGCCGATCCCGGGAAGGATGCCTGGTGGTGGATCGATGCCCTGCAGATGGCCATGCCGGTCTTTGCCAGGCTGGGGGTACTCTACAAGGATCCCGTCTATTATGAAAAGATGTATGAGATGTACTGGTATACTAAAACGGTTCATGGCGGGAAAGGGCTCTATAACCCGGAGGATCATCTCTGGTGGCGGGACAAGGATTTCGTTCCGCCCTATCGGGAACCCAACGGGGGAGACTGTTATTGGTCGCGAGGAAACGGCTGGGTACTGGCGGCCCTGGCGCGGGTACTGGATATCCTGCCGGGCGATGCCCCTCATCGGGATGAGTATCTTCAGACCTTCAAGGACATGTGTGCGGCTTTGATGCCGCTGCAGAGGGCAGATGGTTACTGGAATGTAAGCTTGCACGATCCCGATCATTTCGGCGGTAAGGAGTTGACCGGAACCGCTCTCTTTACCTATGGGATGACTTGGGGGATCAACCATAAAATCCTGGACCGGCAAAAATATCTGCCGGTAGTGGTGAAGGCCTGGAATGCGATGGAGACCGAATCCGTTCATCCCACCGGCTTTCTCGGCTTTGTTCAGGGGACCGGTAAGGAGCCCAAGGATAGCCAACCGGTCACCTATGACAAGGTCCCCAATTTCGAGGACTTCGGCCTGGGTTGTTTCCTCCTGGCCGGCAGCGAAATCTACCAGCTGAGGTAGGGGCAGGCCTTGCGCCTGCCCCTTACACACAAAAAAATCCAGTGATAAAAAACAAAAAACGTCATGATTCCCAAGTACACACCTAAAAGAATTCCATCCCATTCCCAGACCTTCATCCGATACACCCTCTGTATCCTCTGCATCCTCTTTGAAATCTGCGGACTGAAGGCTAGCAATTCCTCCTTGTCCGCCTCCAGTACTCAGTCGGCGGAAAACAAAACGGCGGATAAACCCCTCTTCCGTGATCCGATCTATGACGGCGCCGCCGATCCGGTAGTCATCTGGAACCGCCGGGAAAAGAAATGGTTTATGTTCTACACCAATCGCCGGGCCAATGTTCCGAACACCGACGGTGTATCCTGGGTGCATGGAACCCCCATAGGCATAGCCGAATCCGAGGATAATGGTGCCACCTGGAAATACCGCGGCAAGGCGGAGATCGGTTACGGCAAGGAAGAATATTCCTTCTGGGCTCCCGAGGTGGTGGAATACAACGGTATTTATCACATGTTCCTTACGGTAGTGCCGGGGACCTTCCCGGACTGGAATGCCCCGCGTGATATCGTCCATCTGACCAGTACCGATCTGCTTCGATGGACCTATCGCTCGACCCTTCCGCTTTCATCCCACCGGGTCATCGATGCCTGCGTATTTCGCCGGCCGAACGGTACCTGGCGTCTATGGTACAACAACGAGACCGACGGTAAATCCATTTACTATGCCGACAGTCCCGACCTCTTCGCCTGGGAAGACCGGGGCAAGGTCATCGGCGACCAGCCGGGCGAAGGCCCCAAGGTCTTTTTCTGGAAGGATCGTTATTGGATGGTGGTCGATGTATGGGACGGATTGGGAATCTACCGATCGGACGATCTGAAGGATTGGAGACGGCAGGAAGGGAATCTGCTGCAGGTGCCGGGAAAAGGCGCCGATGATCAAGTCAAGGGCGGACATCCGGATGTGGTTGTCTGCGAAGAACGGGCCTATCTTTTTTATTTCACCCATCCGGGGCGCACCCGCTCCACAGTAAAAGCGGAAGAGAAGGACCTGCGGCGCAGCTCCATACAGGTTGCGGAACTTCAGTTCCGGGATGGCCAGATTCTTTGCGATCGGGATCAACCGGTGGCCATTCAGCTCAAACCTCAGGAAAGAGGAGGACGAAAAGATCGGCCGGCCCGTTCGGTCCGATCGATCCCTCACCTGGAAAAACGGGGTAGCGTTACCCAATTGATTGTGGAAGATAAACCCTTCCTGGTTCTTGGAGGAGAACTGCACAATTCCAGTTCCTCCAGTCTGGACTACATGCGGCCGATCTGGCAAGCGCTGGCGGATATGAATCTGAACACGGTTTTGGCCGCGGTGACCTGGGAGCAGTTCGAACCGGAAGAAGGCAAATACGATTTTTCCCTGGTGGATGGTCTGGTGCGGGAGGCCAGGAGGCGAGATCTGAAGTTGGTCCTGTTGTGGTTTGGGAGCTGGAAGAACAGCACCTCCCGCTATGCCGCCGACTGGGTGAAGACCGATGACAGGCGTTTCCCGCGGGTGAAAAACCGGGAAGGAAAATCGTTGGAGATCCTCTCTGCCCTGTACGAAGAGACCCGGCTCGCCGATACCCGTGCCTTCACTCAGTTCATGCGTCATCTACAGGAAATCGACGGACAGGACCACACGGTCCTTATGATCCAGGTGCAGAATGAGGTAGGCATTCTGGGTGCTACCCGGGATTTCAGCGACGCGGCAAATCTTGCCTATGAACAGGCGGTTCCCCGCGAGTTGCTGAACTATCTCGACAAAAACAGGAATTTGCTTCTTCCGGAATTGGACAAAATCTGGAGGGCGGCGGGGCAGAGGACCTCCGGTACCTGGGAAGAGGTCTTCGGGAAAGGACAGGCAACGGATGAGATCTTCACGGCCTGGAATTACGCCCGTTTCCTCGGTAGCATGGCCGAGGCCGGCAAAAAGGAATACGCTTTGCCCCTGTTCGTCAATGCCTGGCTGATCCAGCCGGAGGACAAGGCCCCGGGCGATTATCCCAGCGGCGGGCCGGTCGCGCCGATGCATGACATCTGGCGGGCAGGTGCTCCGCAGATCGACATGCTATGCCCGGACGTCTACCTCAGAGATTTTCCGGGGATCCTGTCCGAGTACAGCCGGTCCGGAAATCCGGTCTTTATCCCCGAGTCTTTCGGCGATGCCGGCGGCATTGCCAATGCTTTCTACGCCGTCGGGCAACAGGGGGCCATCGGCTATTCTCCTTTTGGTATCGACTCTGCTCTGAGACTGAATACCATGACCGGTGCCGCCGGTACACCGGCTGCCGGGGAGTTGAAGAGCCGGCCCTTCTCTCAAGGATATGCCTTGCTACAACAACTGGCCCCGCTGATCCTGGAACACCAGGCGAAAGGTTCCATCGGAGCTGCCTGGCTTTCCGGAGAGCGACAGAGCCAGAAGGTGAAACTCGGGGGGTTCATCCTGGAGTTTTCACCCTGGCGAAATATGCGGACAGGAAAAAAAGCCGAGATGGCCTATGGGCTGGCAATGGCGCTTTCTGCGGATGAATTCCTTGTGGCGGGCAGCGACCTGCAGGTCACCTTTACACCGGACACGCCCGGACCGGAGATTGCCGGGATCCTCTCGGTCGAAGAAGGCCGAATGGAGAATGGTCGATGGGTGCCGGGACGACGTCTCAATGGCGACGAAGTACAACTGCGCTATGATCTGTCGCTAGCCGCCGCCGAAGGTCAATCGGGCGCAGGTTTGCGTTTTTCGTCCGGCTCGCCAACCATACAGCGTGTTCGCCTCTATCGCTACCGGTAATCCTTGTACCTAAAGAACTGAAAATGGGAGAATCGTATGCACATCCGAATATCTTTTTATCATTATAAAGCGTTTTGTCTTGTCCTGTTTTTTATAAATCTTGTGAGTATGATGGCTGTAAAGGCACAACCGCCTGCACCTGCACAGGCGCCTGCCCAGGCACAAATGCCGCCGTCGATTCCATTACACACACTTCGGCCCGATTATCCGATGCCCTACGATCCGACAACGGTGGAGAAGATCACCGAGGTTCTGGTGCGCATCCATGGATACCTCGACAAATCTTCTCCCGCCCGCATGATCAACCGACAGGACAAGACGGAGATAACCGATTTCTCCAAGCTGGATAACAATTCCATGCTGGAGCGGGGTGCCTTCGGCCTGGTCAGCTACGAGTGGGGAGTGACCTATTCCGGAATGCTTCTGGCCGGGGAGGTTACCGGAGATACTCGATTCACCGAATATACCACCAGGAGGATGAAGTTCATTGCCGATCTGGCCGATCATTATCGGCCTCTCGTCAAGAGTAATCCTCAGGCACGCACTCCGATCCGCAGCATACTGTCTCCCCAGGCCCTGGACGACGCCGGATCGATGTGTGCCGCCATGATTAAGACCAGCCGGGCTGGTATTCAGGCCGATTTGCGCCCCATGATCGATAACTATATCGCTTACATCGGCAAAGGACAGCAGCGCTTCGAGGATGGAACCCTGGCCCGCAACCGGCCACAGCCCAATACCTTGTGGCTCGACGATCTCTACATGAGTGTTCCGGCCCTGGCCCAGATGGGAAAGCTGACCGGCGACCGGCGCTATTTCGACGATGCCGTTCGCCAGATCGTACAGTTTTCCGAGCGCATGTTCGACCAGAATCAGAATCTGTATCTGCACGGCTGGGTCCAGGGGATGCAGCCGCATCCCGCCTTCTTCTGGGGGCGCGCCAATGGCTGGGCTGTTCTGGCCATGGCGGAATTGCTCGACGTCCTGCCGGAAGATCATCCGGGTAGAGCTGCCGTTCTTCAGCAATTCCGAAAACATGTGCAGGGAATAGCCTCCCGTCAGTCCGGGATCGGTCTCTGGCACCAGCTGCTCGATCGCAACGATACCTATTTGGAAACCTCCGCCACCGCCATCTTCACTCATTGCATCGCCAAGGCCATCAATCGAGGATGGCTCGATCCGATCGCCTACGGCCCGGTGGCCATGTTGGGATGGAATGCCGTCACCACCAAGGTGAATGCCCAGGGCCAGGTGGAAGGGGTCTGTGTCGGTACCGGCATGGCCTTCGATCCCGCATTTTATGTCCATCGTCCGGTGAACGTGTTTGCCGCTCACGGCTATGGCCCTGTCCTCCTTGCCGGGGCGGAGATGATCCGTCTTCTCGGTAACTATAAAGTACAGATGAATGACAGCGCCGTACAGTTCTATCCCAAGGGGAAATGAAATGAAAAAAGTAATGATCTTTTGCATCTGCCTGTTTGTTTGTAGCAGCGTGGTGTCGGCCAAGATCGCGCCGACACGCCTGACCTGTGAATATTTACGTAATCCCATGACCATCGATGTGCCGAATCCACGTCTCTCCTGGGTCAATCTGGCCGAGGAGGAAGAGCGGGGACAAGGGCAAACAGCCTATGAAATTCGAGTGGCAAGCTCTCGCGAAAAACTGCTGCAGGGCAAGCCGGATCTATGGCACAGCGGTAAGGTCGCATCCGGAGAATCAGTGAACGTCGCCTATGGGGGCAAGACTCTTTCCTCCAGGCAGGATTGCTGGTGGCAGGTACGCGTTTGGGACCGTAAGGGCAAGAGATCCGACTGGAGCCGGCCGGCCTTTTGGGCCATGGGTCTGCTTCGTCCGGAAGAGTGGAAAGCCCAATGGATAGGGGCTCCATGGCAGGGTGAAGAGGCGTTACCCCAACCGGTGCGCGGATCCGCCAAGTCCAAGGCCTCCATCCCTGCGCCTCCTCCGGCACCCTTGCTGCGCAAGGATTTTCTGGTGGAAAAAAAAGTGGCATCGGCCCGGGCCTACGTAACCGGACTCGGTTTTTTTGAACTCTACCTCAACGGCAGAAAGGTGGGCGACGATCTGCTGGTCCCCAATCTGACTCTCTACGGCAAGCGTCCCGGGCTGGAAAAGAATATGATTTCCGTGGCCGACAACTTCCGGGAATACCGCGTCATGTATCTGGCTTACGATATCAAAGACCTCCTGCGCCAAGGCAAGAATGCCATTGGGGCCATGCTGGGCAACGGTTTCTATAATGCCCCCATCCACTGGACCCATTCCTATGGAAGCCCGCGTTTTCTGGGACAGATCCACATCCGTTACACCGATGGAACCGAGCAGGTGATTGTCAGCGATCCCGGCTGGAAGGCGGCGAAAGGCCCGGTGGTCATGGATCTTATCTATGACGGAGAACATTACGATGCCCGTTTGGAACAGCCCGGATGGAACGAAGCCGGATTCGACGATTCCCGCTGGGAGCCGGCCATCGTGCGAAAAACTCCGGAAGGTCAGATGAAGGCGCATATGGCTCTGCCCGATAAGGTGAAAGAGAGTCTGGTTCCACAAAAAATCTCACGACTCGAAGACGGGCGCTACCGCGTGGATTTCGGCGAGGAGATCTCCGGCCGCCTGCATTTGCGCAATCTCTCGGGACCGGCCGGGCAAAAAATCTCGATCCAGTACATCTGCGAATCGCCCATGGGAAGCAACTCCTATACCTTGCGGGGCGGCGGTGCGGAATCCTATGCCGCTCATTTCACCTGGTTTGTATTCCGCGAGGTGGAGATCGCAGGCTGGCCCGGCGAGCTGAAACCGGAGCAGCTGCGGGCCGAGGCGGTCTATACCGACATCGAATCCACCGGCACCTTCGAGTGCTCCAATCCGCTGTTCAACACCATCCACAAGATCTGGCGACGAAGTCAGACCGACAACATGCACAACGGGGTGGCCAGCGATTGCCCGCACCGGGAACGCTCTCCCTATACGGGCGACGGACAGGCCGCCGTGGTCACCGTCATACACAACTACGACGCCCGTTCCTTCTATACCAAATGGATTCAGGACATGCTGGGCGCCCAGAATGTGGAGTCCGGCTACGTGCCCAACTGCGCCCCCTGGCAGCCGGGATGTGGCGGCGGAGTGGCCTGGGGAGCGGCGATCAACATCATGCCCTGGGAGTTCTATCGCCATTACGGTGATCTGGATATGCTCCGTCGCAACTATGAGGGTATGAAGGGATACATTCGTTATATGCTCACCTGGACAGATGCCGACGGCATCATGTTCTCCCAGGCCCCCGACAAGGCGAAACCGAATCGCTGGCTGAACCTGGGCGACTGGGTGCCTCCGGGAAAGTTGCCGCCCGACGAAATGGTCCATACCTTTTATCTCTGGCGCTGTGCCGATCTGACAGCAAACGCCGCGAAAGCGTTAGCCCTGGCCGCGGAAGCTAAAGAGTATTTCAGTTTGGCGGAGAGGACCCGAGCGGCCTTCCAGAAAAAATATTATGACCGGGACAAGGGAAGCTACGGACCCTATGGGGGCAATGTCTTTGCTCTACTCATGGGCGTTCCGGAGGATCAGAAGAAACCCGTGATCGCAGCATTGAAGGCGGATCTAGCCGCCGCCGGCAACCATCTGGACACCGGCATCTTCGGCACCCAATTTCTGTTCGAAGTCTTATCCGAGAATGGGCTCCATGACATGGCCTATGAAGTCATGAACCAGAAGACCATGCCGAGCTATGGCTGGTGGATCGAGCAGGGAGCTACCACCACCTGGGAACAGTGGAACGGCAAGGGTTCCCGCAACCACCCGATGTTCGGCGGGGGGATTGTATGGTTCTATCGCAAGCTGGCCGGTATGAACAGTGATCCGGAGCGACCCGGTTACCGCCACATCGTTTTCCGCCCGCAACCGGCGAAGGACATAAGCTACGCCACGTATTCCAATCTTACGCCCTATGGAAGCGCGGGCATCCGTTGGAAAAAGGAGAACGGCAGGTTCCTGGCGAATGTGATCGTACCGGTGGGCAGCGAAGCCACGTTGTATCTACCGGCGGCGAAGGCGGACGATGTAAGGGAAAGCGGCAGACCGGTACAGAAGGCAAAAGGTCTGAAGTTCGAAAGAATGGAAGACGGTCAGGCCGTATACACCCTGCAATCCGGCACATACCGCCTTGACTCCCCTCATCCTTAAATATTTTCCTGTAGGGGCGACCCTTGCGGTCGCCCTGAAAGTATCTCCGCAAAGACTGCCGGAAAATCGCAAGAGTCACCCCTTATAGAACTTATCTTCATAAAAGGTGATCCAAAAGATGAGAAGACGAATATCCTGTTTTCTTTCTCCCGTACCGATAAAAATGTGGTAAGATCTCCGCGATTTTTATGATTGTCCTTTAGATCAACACTGTGTGAATGGGGTGCGTAATCCCGGAATCCACGAATCCGTGGGTATAAGGATGAGTGTGCGCACTCCCGATTCGAATCCCGCACGGACTGCCTGCCGACGGATCTTTTCCCGTTTTTCCAAGCCAGGAAGTATCTGGCTTTCTTGCAGTCCATGCCCTGTCGCAGAGGATACAACATTGAATCTAGAGGATTATGGCTGGAATATCTTTTTTCAAAAGCATGCTGCTGTCTATGAGAATGATCATCTAATCGTTGCCCGGGTTGTCTTTCAGGGGAAGGGTACTTATCGCCTGGCCGCCGCTGAGGGGGAGTTGTGGGCCGAACTCACCGGATCTCTCCGGCATGAATCCCACAGTTTGCCTGATTTGCCCACCTGTGGGGACTGGGTGCTGGCAGACGATCCCAAGGGTCAGGATCGAACCAGGATCCGGTTTGTTCTGCCGCGTAAGACGCTGTTTTTACGACAACAGGCGGGAACGGCACCGGGTTCGCAACCGGTTGCAGCCAATATCGATACGGTAGGCCTGGTAAGTGGTCTCGATGCCGATTTCAACCTCCGCCGTATCGAGCGATACCTGGTTATTGCCTGGGAAAGCGGTTCCCGTCCGGTGATCGTGCTGAATAAGACGGATCTCTGCCGGGAGGTGCCCGACCGTCTGGCGGAGGTAATGTCTTTGGCCCCCGGAGTTCCGGTGTTACCGGTAAGTGCCGCCGATGGCTGCGGTATCGAAGGTCTTTTACGCTATGTCGAACGAGGACAGACGCTTGCCCTGTTAGGCTCCTCCGGTGTGGGCAAGTCTTCTCTGGTCAACCGTTTGCTCGGGAGACCGGCGCAGGAGGTGCGTCCGATCGATAAGGATACGGGGCGCGGATTGCATACCACCACGGCTCGACAGCTTTTTCTTCTTCCCTCCGGCGGTCTGATCCTGGATACACCCGGGATGAGGGAGTTGCAGGCATGGTCTGCGGATACAGGCCTGGACAGCACATTTGAGGACATCCAGGTGCTGGCCAAAAGCTGCCGTTTCCGCGATTGCCGCCATCAAACCGAGCCGGGCTGCCGGGTGCAGGCTTCGGTTGCCCGGGGGGAACTGGATCCCGGGAGACTGGCGAATTACCACAAGCTTTGCCGTGAGGCGCAATACATCGAACTGAAAAATACTCACAGTGCTAACTGGGTGGAAAGGGAACGCTGGAAAAAGATTGCCCAAGTGGCACGAAAGATATCTCCAAAACGTAAGCTGTAATAAGGATCTGGAGATAAGGGGGACAGAACGAAGAAGCCGGATTCAGGTTTCCCGCAGATTGGCATACCTATGCCATTCCGAGGCATCGTAAAAACGAGAACAGGCCGGTAAGGATGTTTTTCATTCCCATCCTTCTGCGGTATATGCGGATGACAGGAGGGTGCGCCAGTTTTCCGGCATCAGCAGCTGTATCAGGAAGACCTTTTCCTGACCAACGTTCTGTCCCCAGTTGTCGGCCCAGACGATCATCTTTCCATCATTGCTGATCGATCCGTGGGTCTCCTCGAAATAGGCATTCTGCACATTGTGTACCTTGGCCAGATGGAAAACCCGCGGCCGACTGCGATTCAGGCTGACCAGCACCTGAGTGCGATCGAGCCAGTTCCGCTCCTGGAATCCCGGACCCAGGCTGGGAGATACCAGACAGTATCCCGGTGTGTTGCAGGACAGGTGAATTCCGGCGTTCAGTCCGTAAGGGGAATCATTGCTATAGAAAAGGCGTAACAGCGGCACACGCCCCGTGCCTGCATAAGGAGTGCCGGTATCCAGGATCGGCAGGGTACTCCAATCCAGTGGAATCAGGTCGATATAGTCGGTGCGTACATTCTGCATAACGATGACCTCCTGTCCCGAGGAGTCGAGCCCGACATCGGAATGAGCGGTCGTGTAATCGAGCCGGTGGAATCGGGAAAGCGCCCTGTCGGCCAGAGTCAATCCCTGGAACCTGCCTCCATTGTTGTCCATGCCCCCGATCAGCACATATCCACCCAGCGGGGACATGCCGATCCAATCCAATTCCTTTTCCTGGGGGGAGATGGCTGCAATCCCCGGCACCGTGTCTGTCAGGCGGTCCCAGGTGAAGCCATGGGTGGGC
>CAZTVS010000030.1:0-8533 GCA_964617125.1 uncultured Acidobacteriota bacterium | reverse complement strand
TGCAATCCCCGGCACCGTGTCTGTCAGGCGGTCCCAGGTGAAGCCATGGGTGGGCACATACTCCTTCGATTCGTCACCCTGGAGGAAGAGAGCCCAATAACGGTTATCCCAGGAAGATTCTCCCTCGTCTTTGGTGGTGATACGATAGGTTCCGCCTTTGGCAATCAAAGGACCAATGATCGGATCTGTCGTGAAATCCTTGATGATGCGGATGGACTGCGTGGGTACATGGAGAGTGACGATACGGAATCCGCTCAGACCCCAAAGCAGGTTTCTATCCTGGCGGTCCCAGCGGGGTTCTTCCATCGATAAGCTACAAATCCAGTTGGATGGCTGGTTCCAGGGAAAATTTACCGTCCGATATACGGAAAACGGATCGCCCAGAAGAATCACCATGCTTTGGTCCCGGTTGAAGGGATCGAAGCGCGAGTATTCATGCCGGCCTCGGATGCCGTCGATGCGTGTTGCCTTGCGAAGTATGGTCTGGTATCGGCCGTCGGGATAGCACATTCCTACAAGGGGGACATTTTCGCTGAGGGCTGTCAGCAGAGGATTGTTTCCCTGCAGCGGCTGGGGTACTTCCGAAAACCGGAAAGTATCCGCGTATTGACAGAGCGGTGATTTCTGCATGACAGCCTGAGCGGGAATGGCCGATAAGACGTTGCCGTTGTGAGTGCCGAAGAGGGCGAAAGAAACCAGAGGTTGTCCTGCCTGCAGTTCCAAATAACCGCCGGTAATGGGCGCGATGTCCGGAATCAGTTCGGAAAGCAAACGGGAAAAGCGCCCGTAGGCGGCAATCGTTCGGGTTGCCGTCCCTACGATGTTGCCTTGAGGGTTGAAAACGGTGAGATGGGCTTCTGTCGATTGGTCACTTGGATTGACGGCAGCCAGGCCGGTGTAATAGGTGGCGTCCTGTGCCAGGTGGTGGAATCGGACCCACTGGCTTCCTCCGGAAAGCAGAGGCAAGGCACTGGCGATGCGTCCCGGATGTGTATCGGAGAAACAGACAGCACCGGTAAAACGGCCGTTTTCGCTATGAATGGAGATATATCCTTGGGTGAGAGTGCTGTTGGAAATAGCGAAAAGAGTAGTATTATCTATCCGGGTTGCGCCTCGCTGCGGCAGGATGACCATCCCGGTATTTCCGATCCTGCCGCCATTGTCGCCCCGCAACGATAGGGTCAACGTCAGCGTATGGTCCTCCAGGTTGACCAGATAGAGAGAGCTTGACCATCCGCCGCCGGCGGCATATTGTGCGGCGTAGAGATCCATGGGTTGGTCCCAGCCGGGGATCGAGGCATCCGCGGCCGGGAGGGCGGACAGGCGGGAATCGTTGCCGAAGGTCTCCATGACACACAGTCCGCCATCCGCCGATCCATGGAAATAGCCGCCCTTCACACCATGGATTCCCATATCTTCGGAAGAGATTCGCTGACGCCCCTTGGCAGGTATGGTACCGGATTTGTCCGACGCTCCGCCTCCATCTTCCAGCACATGTGCAAGGGTATAGGTGACCGGGCGATCCGACGGATTTACCAGTATCATTTCCACATCATCCGCCACCGCAAGGACAAAATCGCGCAGCGAGTAATCCATGGACAGAGAACCATCCATCCGTGTAAGAGCATTGGTGAAATTTAGGAAAAAGCCATCGGTTTCCTGCAGCCGGCTCTCCATGGAAAGCCAGGCGGAAATGCGGGTCAGACTGGGGAAGAGCTGAGAAATGAGTTCCGCCATCTGGTGCCTGGGTGGGAGTGTCCTTTGAGTCGAACCCAGGAAGTCACCCGAATCGGCATAGAGCCGGAAAACGACTTCTTCCGCACTATCCGAGCTATTGACGACAGCCACACCTGTACTTGCCGATTCCTGATGCAGCATATGCGGAAAATAGCGCAGGGAGGCGTTTTTCAGCGTCGTCGTGGTTTGTATGAGAGACGAAGTAGAGGATGTGGTCGAGGTCGTGGTCGAGGACGTGGTGGAGGTTGTGGTGGAGGTGGTTCTTCTGGTGGAACTGCTGGAGGTTGAGGTCGAGGTTGTACTGCTGTTGAGGCGGGAAGTGGAACTGCTGCTGCTGGTAGATGTTGTCGTGGGCGTTAAGGTAGTACTTGGCGAGACGCCGTCGGCCCATCGATGGTAATAAATATTCAAGAGGGAGAGGAATTCTACCGTCGCTTTCCGGTTTCCCGCCTGGCTGGGATGGTCGTCGCCACTCGGATAAACCAGGGTGTTCGAACCGGCATTGTTTTTGTGCTGGATGGCCCCCTGATAGTACCTGTGATGGTTTCCCGAGGTGCTTGCCACATCGTTTATCGAGGGGCTGCCTCCATTGGTGGTGAGAACGTTATAAAAATCGAAAACGGCCAGGTTGTTCGCCGGGTAGCCGCTGAGCCATTCGTAGACCAGCCAGTTGTTGAAGGCCCGGGCGTTGGCGGCATAGGTCGGATCACTGAGCGGTGGAGCGGTAAGAACGATGAAGAGCTTGTCCGGCCGGCTTTGAAAATAGTTTCTCAGATCCTGATAAATCCCTTTGGCGTTGGCCACGGTATGGTTTTCGGAATAGGCGTCATTGCCTCGCAACGGATTGCTGCCGATGGCGGGAATGGGATCGGAGCTGTTTCCTTGTAGGGCCGAGTTGGGGAAACAGGATTTAAAGAGGATAACCTTGTTTTCCCCGACCGGCGAGGAGGCAAGCCGGGAATATTCGCAATTCTGGCCGGTTTCGGCATAGAGGGCGGAAAGATAAGTCGAGGCCCTCGGCCCGCGAAACCAATAATACCAATGGCCAAGATCGGTACAGCTGCCGATGGTGCCGTTATCGCAACCATTACATTCCGGGCACGAGGTTCCCCATCCGTAGTTGGTGTCACTGACCAGGTAGTTGTTGTCCCGCAGAGCGATCCCCAACGCCCCGTTGGAATCGGATAGCCAGTTTTCGCCAGTGGAGTGATGGATGAAAATCAGTCGTACAGTCTGTCCGGGTGGATTGGGGTTTAGATCGGCCGTCAGGAGGGGGGCGGAACGTATGGCGGAAGAGGTAAAAGCAGGGGAGAGAAAAAACGGCAGGATCACCGCTGTCCGGATAAAAATGCAAACGAAACGCCAGGTTCGCATAAATCCTCCCAAGGCAGAAGCCGGTAGTCAGAATTCAGAATCCAGTAGTCAGAATCGTTGCTGAAGTCGTAAAAAAAATCAGGGGGTTCGTAGTTCCGCGTTTACGCGGCACAAACTCAAAAAACCATTCCGGTTACGGCGGAACCGCCTGAAGGCGGAACAAACAGGATCCGTTATTCTATTATTAGTGATTTTACTCGACTTCATCGTTGACGGCATTGCAAAAAGTCATGCCATAGAAAAATGTATCAGCTATTGTAGGGGCACGGCGCGCCGTGCCCAAAGGGAGCCCCCATCCTGCGGTCGCCAGGGCACGGCACGCCGTGCCCCTACTCTGAATTTTTTAGATTCATTTAAAAAACGCCTGCAAATAATCTTTTTTGCGAGGTCGTCATGGTTGCTGATGGGATAACGTCATCAGGCTTTTCCATCTGCTTTCTGACTCCTGCCTTATCGAAAATCAGCTCATCCAGGGCCGGGTGCGTTTGAGATCGGCGAGGGTGGCTTGCAGGATCTGTACATCCTCCTCAATTTCAAAATCGAACATGCCGGCCAGGATATGGTCCGCACCATTGGCAAAGGCATAACGGAAGGCATCCTTGGGAGGAATGGCGCCGGCGGCCATGATCTTGAAGGCAATCCATGGTTTCTTGACCTCTTTCATGACGTCGATCACCGCATTCGGATCGCTGCACCAGTAGCCGGGATTTTCGGCATAGGGTCCCTTGATTTCCTCCGGTTTCGGACCGCTCGGATAGTTATGATGATGGAAGGTCTTGATGTAAAAATCAGCCGGGATCCCGTTCTTTTCACATGCCTGTATGACACGCAGGTCGTGCGCCCCCACGCCGGAGGGCACACCCTGATCTTTGGCCACTTCCACAGCCTGGGCAATCAGATCGATCCTGCCCTGGGCGAGAAGTGCATCGGAGTGCACTCCCCACAGGTAAATGGCTTCACAGCCTTCCTGCACCAGATTGGTAACGGCGGCCTTATAGCCTTCCAATCCCGGGACTACCTTCGCCGTAGGGCAGATGATCCATTGGATCTTTCCGCCTTGGGCGCGGTATTTGCGCAAAACATTCATCGGACGCGGCGGATTGTGCATGGAAACGGTGTTGATGCCGAATTTTTCGGCCAGCGCCAGCGTCTCCATGATTTTTTCATCGGTGTTGTAATGTTCGGTTAGGCTGTAGACATATTTTAAATCGCGGCTGTGCGTGTAATGAGTGAGCAGATTTCCACCCAGAATCATGCGGCTGAAGGTCAGTTCGCCGATTTTTCCCTGGGGCATCGCCTTTTTTTCTTCGTTGTTTGTCTGGTTATTGGCTATGAGATGACTGCCGGCTGTGGCTGCCAGCGAGGTGTTGAAAAATACACGACGATTCATGTTTCGGCCTCGAATGTCAGGAGTTGATGTATTCTGCTGTTTCCGCGACTTGATGATGCAATTGTAAAAGGAAGATGCAAGTCGCGTCAAGATGATTGCCGGGTAGACTCCGCTCCTCTATTTCGGGTACATTCCCCGTTAAAAGAAATTTAAGGCCGGAGGTAGGGATATGTGGCAGCGAATCATTGGTAAACCTTTCCTGGATTTGTTGTTATGCTGGGCTTGTGTGGGTCTGGCGGCTGGGCAAGCGGCCCTTCTTCCTCCTTTGCTGCTGAAGGAGAATTGGAAGATACAGTCCTCTGCCAGGGTGAACGAAAAGGGGGAAATCATATCCACACCGGGCTTTCAGCCACAGGGCTGGTATTCTGCCCTGGTTCCATCGACCGTCGTGGCGGCCCTGGTAAAAAACAACGTCTATCCCGATCCCCATTTCGGCATGAATCTTCGATCCTATCCTGGTGTTGGATACCGGATCGGTCAGAACTTTTCCAACGTTCCCATGCCGGCCGACAGCCCCTTTACCGTCCCCTGGTGGTATCGCACCCAGTTTACGCCGCCCAAGGTGCCGGTGGAGACGCGATTCTGGTTGAAATTCGATGGGATCAATTTTCGGGCCAACCTGTGGCTGAATGGAATCCGGATCGCCGATGCCACCAGAATGGCGGGCGCCTGGCGTGTATTCGAATTTGATATCACCGACACGGTAAAACCGGAACAGGCAAACGTGTTGGCTTTGGAAGTCTTTGCGCCCAAGCCCGGCGACCTGGCCATTACCTTCGTAGACTGGAATCCATCTCCTCCGGACAAAATGATGGGCATTTTTCGGGATGTGTCCATCGGCACCAGTGGTCCGGTGACTCTGCGAAATACGTTTGTCTCCTCCGACCTTGACCTGCCTTCGCTAGAGAAGGCGCGATTGACGGTGATGACAGATGTCAAAAATGTTTCCGATAAGGAGAGGAAAGGAATTTTGCGGGGAACAATCGGATCCGTACAGTTCGAACAGCCATTGACTTTGAGCCCGGGCGAGGAGAGGACGGTTCGCTTTACCCCGGAAGAGTTTCCAGCATTGGTGTTGATACAACCCCGACTCTGGTGGCCGGTCCACATGGGCGGCCAGGACCTATACGATCTGCATATGGAATTTACCGTAGGGAACGATGTTTCGGATCGACAGAGTGTGCGCTTTGGCATCCGTGAAGTGAATGCCACATTCAATACCGGAGGTCATCTCGGATTCAGCATCAACGGAGAGAACCTGTTGATACGTGGTGCCGGATATACCCCGGAGATGTTGCTTCGTTCCACTCCCGAACGGCAGGAGGACGAGATCCGTTATGTAAAGGACATGAATCTCAACGCCATCCGTTTGGAAGGAAAGCTGGAGAACGAGCATTTCCTGAATTTCTGCGATGAGCAGGGGATCCTGTTGCTGGCCGGATGGTGTTGCTGCGATCATTGGGAAAAATGGAAAGACTGGGAAGAAGAGGACTATCTGATATCCGCCGAGTCCCAGAAAGATCAGATTCGCCGCTTGAGGTCCCATGCCAGCCTGGTGGCCTGGTTCAACGCCAGTGACGGCCCTCCCCCATCGAAAGTGGAGCAAACCTATATACGGATCCTGAAAGAGCTCTCCTGGCCGAACCCTTATGTCTCTTCGGCCAAGGATATTCCGGCGGAATTCAGCGGCCCGCCGGGAGTCAAGATGCGTGGGCCCTACGAATATGTTCCTCCGATTTACTGGTATGCGGATACGACCAGGGGCGGGGCCTTCGGCTTCAATACGGAGACCGGACCCGGACCGGCCGTTCCACCCTTGCAGAGTCTGAAAAGGATGCTGCCCGCCGACAAACTGTGGCCGATCAATGAATATTGGAATTTCCATGCCGGGGGAGGAGCATTCAAAACCCTGGATGTTTTCACCAACGCCATGAAACAAAGATATGGAGAGGCCAAGGGGGTGGAAGATTACACCCAAAAAGCCCAGGCTCTGGCCTATGAATCGCATCGGGCCATGCTGGAGGCCTTTGGACGAAACCAGCCGAATGCTACCGGTGTGATTCAGTGGATGCTCAACAACGCATGGCCCTCCATGATCTGGCATCTGTACGATTTCTATTTACTGCCTGGCGGATCCTATTTCGGGGCCAAGAAGGCCTGTGAACCGATCCATATTCAGTACTCGTATGACGACCAAACGATAGTGGTCGTCAATTCCACTCGGAATCCCTATCCTGGATTGAAAGGAAAAGTCGCAGTATGGAATTTGAATCTGCAGGAAAAATTCTCCCAGATCAAATCCCTGGATGCGGCACCCAACGGCTCTTCCAGGCTGCTCACCCTGCCGGAGTTGTCCGGTCTTACCTCTACCTATTTTCTTTCTCTGACGCTGGAAGACAGGTCCGGTAGGACATTGAGCCGGAACTTTTACTGGCTCTCCACCCGGGCCGACACCCTGGACGATGCAAAATCGACCTGGTATTACACCCCCCAGAGGGAATTCGCCGATTTCACCGCTCTGCAGACTCTGCCCCGGGCCGAGGTACAATTCAGTTCCCGTTATTCCCTGCAGGGCGACAGGCAGTTGGCTTCCGTCAGCCTGAAGAACACATCTTCCCATCTGGCTTTCTTTTTGCGGCTGAAGCTGAAAAAGGGCGCCGATGGAGAGGAAGTGACCCCGGTTCTGTGGGAAGATAATTATGTATCCCTGCTGCCGGGTGAGAGCCGGCAACTGCAAGCCTCCTGCCGCATCCAAGATCTGGAGGGTAAGAATCCGGTTGTCGAAATGGAGATGTGGAAGTAAGAAAACCTACCATGCAAGACAAGGCTGCTGCTCCGATGAAATACGATTTTGACAAGATCATGGACCGTATGGCAACGGAATCGTTGAAATGGATTTATCCGCGTAAGGTCCTCAAGGTTGAAGATGCTATTCCCCTATGGGTGGCCGACATGGACTTCGAGGCGCCCAAAGCCGTGACCGAGGCTTTATGCCGCAGGGCAGAACATGGAATATTCGGATATCCTCTCCTGCCGCCTTCGCTTTACGGTGCCGCTATCGACTGGCTCAAACGTCGGCACCGCTGGGAGACGAAGAAAGAATGGTTCTGCATAACTCCCGGCATTGTCGCCGCCCTTCATTATTGTATACGGGCCTTCACGCAGCCAGGCGATGGGGTCGTCGTTCAAACCCCGGTCTACCCTCCGTTTTATCACGCCGTAAACCATCAGGAACGGCGTGTTATACGGAACCCTCTTCGGTTCGACGGCCGGAGGTATACGATGGACTTCGAGGATCTGGAAAAGAAAATCGACGGGCAGACACGCCTGCTGTTCCTCTGCAGCCCGCACAATCCTGTCGGACGCGTCTGGACACAGCAGGAACTGGAGACGCTCGCTCAAATCGCCATCCGGCATGACCTGCTGATCGTTTCCGACGAAATCCATCACGATTTGGTTTACCGCGATCAGCGGCATACCGTGCTGGCTTCTCTCTCGGAGGAGATCTCCCGCCGCACGATTACCTGTATCGCGCCGAGCAAAACCTTCAACATTCCCGGCCTGTCGACAGCCGCCGTGATCACTTCGGATTCCGATTTCCACAAAAAACTGGAAAGGGAGGTGAAACTGGCCGGTTTCGAACTGGGCCAGATCTTCGGTATTGTCGGTTTCGAGGCCGCCTACACCTATGGGGAGGAGTGGCTGGAAGCTCTTTTACCTTATCTGGAGGAAAACGTCTTTTTTCTGGAACAGTTCCTTACGGATCGTATTCCCGGCATCCGCCTGATACGACCGGAGGGTACCTATCTGGCGCTTCTCGATTGCCGTGGACTGGGAATGGACCCTGCAGCAGTCCATGACTTTTTCCTCCGACAGGCACATGTGTATTTCAGCGAGGGAAAGGCATTCGGCAGGGAACTGGAGGGATATGTCCGCATCAATTTCGGTTGTCCCCGGGCCTTGCTCCGGGAGGCGCTGGAGCGCATCGAACGGGCCGTCCATGACTTCTCCGGGGGGAGATAGTTTCATTTT
>CAZTVS010000029.1:44063-49714 GCA_964617125.1 uncultured Acidobacteriota bacterium | reverse complement strand
GTCATTCGTAACGCAGACACTCGATCGGATCGACGTTGGAGGCCTGCATGGCGGGATAAATCCCAAAGATCAAACCGACCAGAGAACTGACGCCGAAGGACACCAGCACGGATGCAGTGGTAATGATGGTATTCCAACCGGAAAAAATGGCAACCATCCTGGAGATGGAATAGCCGGTAGCAATACCGATCAGTCCGCCGATCAGGCTGATCGCCAGCGATTCGACGATGAACTGAAGTCGAATATCCTTTTTCCGGGCTCCGATGGCTCTGCGCAGGCCGATCTCGGTCGTCCGCTCCAGCACCGATGCGAGCATGATGTTCATGATACCGATTCCGCCCACCAGCAAAGAGATACTGGCGATGGCGCCCATCACGATATTGAATATGCGCTGGGTTTTCTGATTCTGATCCAGCAGCTGTTCTGGCACCACCAGGGAGAAATCGTCGACAAAGCGATGCATGGAGGCCATCAGATTGGAAACCGTGGTCGACTGTTCTTTCAAATCGGCATGGGAGGGGACCTGGAGAATGATCTCGTTGAGTTCATCTTCCAGCGTATCCACATCGAATTTTTTAATGGCCGTATTGATGGGAATGTAAATATCGTTGTTCGGATTCTGGACCTTCACTCCTTCGAACTCGGATTTTTCGATATTGGCATCGGCCAGGATGCCGATGACCCGAAACCATTGGTCGTTGATTTTTACCTTATTGTCCAGTGCTTCGCCGAAACCGAAAAGTTTTTGCTTGGCGCTCATTCCCAGGACACACACCTGATTGGCACTCAAATCGTCATAGGGCAAAAAGAAGGATCCCTGTACCAGCTTCAGGTTCATGATCTTGTAGTAAGGAGTACTCACCCCCAGGATACGGGAGTCGCTGCGCGAGGTTTCCGACAGCACCTGGTAGGCCTTGACGACGCGTTTGGCCGAGCAGAGCGGCTGGGGATTCAGAACGGAACGTAGGGATTCCATATCCCGCACCGTCAACCCCAGCGATTCGGTACGAATCTGTTGCAGTTCGGCGGTTTTGAATTCCTTGGCCTGAATGATGATGTTGCGAATACCCAGATTTTCGATGATCTTAAGGCTTTGCTCTTCGGCGCCGGCGCCGATAGACAACATGGCGATTACCGCACCGACCCCGAAGATCATGCCCAACATGGTGAGCAGAGAACGGAGTTTTCGGCGGATGAGATTACTGAATGCGATGCGCAAACTTTCCGATAAAAACATGAACGAATCCTCTTAGATGATCCCAATCTGAAAACTATCTGTACGATGTGGCCAATGGTTCCACCGCTGCCTCAATGCATGCGCATCATAACCCGTGGACCGCCCATCCCCTGCTGCATGCTGCCTTTACTGAAATCGGGAAGGGTTACCTTGCGGGTTTCGAAAGGATTACGCAGGGCCAACACATCGTTTTCCTGCAATCCTTCCACAACGGCCGTCTGGCCGTGATTTTTCGAACCGACCCTAACCTCTCGGGCCTCGAATTCCTTCCCTTTCTTCACATACACCTTGCTTTTCCCGTCCTTGGTTTCCACCGAGCTGTTCGGTATCACAAAAACGGAATCATACTTGTTGGTGACCACATCCGCCTTCAGGGACATGCCCGGACGCACCTTCTTCAAATCCTCGATATCGGTTTTCACGAAGGCCTGACATTCGAAATATTTCAGTGGGGATGTGGTTTCCAGCTGCTGCGCCAGAGCGGCCACCTGGCGGATGGTCCCATCAAACACCCGTCCGGGAATGGCATCCAGGCGTATCTCCACGGTCAGATCTCGGGTCAGACCGGCGGCGTCCGTCTCCAGGATCCAGAGTTTGGCTTGCAGAGAACTCAGATCAACGATCTCCACAATGACCTGTCCGGGCCAGCAGGAATCGCCGATCTGCGGGTCTTTCCGCATATCCCGCTTATAGAGGGCCAACCCTGCCTTGGGCGACCTCAGCTCCATAGACGCCAGGGCGTTTTTGGCAATTTCGATCTCACTCAGCGATTTGTTTTTATCGATATTCAGAATCTGCATATCTGCCCGCGACGTTCGCTTACTGACCCTCTTCTTGGAAGAAAGAAAGGACATCTTTTCTTTGGCCACACCGGCATTGATCTTGGCCTCGATGATCTCCCACTTGGAAAAAATATCTTCATCCTCTGGCATGGAATTCACCGCGTAATCGTATTCCCACTCGGCATTTTTCTGGTCCATCTCCAGGACAACGGCGTCCGTTTTGACCGTATTCTGCTTGACATCGATCTTCTTTCCCGTGGATTCCAGCGTGGTTTGTTGGCTTTCCAGCTTCAACTGCATATCCGTATTGTCAAAGCGCATCAACAAATCGCCTTCCTTAACAAAGGTTCCTTCCGGGATCAACCAGGCAATCTTGAGCCCGCCACCGCGAACTACCGGCGTGGGAACGGGTACCGTTTCCAGGCCGATGATTTCCCCGATGGCCGGGAGTTTCAGGGTGAAAGGCATTTTCTTGAGAACCTGAGTCGGAACCGGGTCTGTGTTCTGCACAGCAAACAGAGAGGTGGTAGCCTCCACCACCCGCGTACGATACATCGTAGTTGCGAGGACCACCAGTGTAACAATCACCCCCAGGGTAAGAACCCAGCGAACGATTCGTGCCTTGATGCTGACTCTCGATTTTTTATCTTCCATTTCTTTCATAAAAACACCATCTTAGGTTGAATGATCCTTCGATCTCTATCCCTATTGTTGCCACCATCGGAATGTGCTCGTCCCGAATGAGATCGCTCCCGCAAATGCCGGTTCTCTCGATCAGGAGTCGCCCTTTTGCCGTTTCGGTTATGTCTTCTGCGGCCAAACCGGCTTGGTGCGTATCCTCTCTCCCGCCTGTAATCCGGATGCGACTACAACATTCATCGTGTCTGTGTACTTGATCTGTATCTCGCGTATCTCCGTTTTCTTTCCGTCCGACCCGATCACCTCCACATAGGAGCGTCCCTCCCGTCCGAGAATGGCCGACAGGGGTACGGCAATCACGTCCTTGTATATATTCACCTGTATCTGGGCCTTGGTACTCATGCCGGGTCTGATTTGCTTATTGGCCGTAGGATCTTTCAGAGCGATATACAGCTCCGCGACCTTCTGCGGACGATCGTAGGAAGCCTGCTTGAGTATATCGCTGACCGAAGAGACTTCTCCGTCCAAGAGCAGTCCGGGTACCGCATCTACCTGCACTTTGGTCGGCATACCCACACGAACCTTGCTGGCATCGATCTCATCGATCATGGCCTTGATCCGCAAGGTCTTCATATCGGGCAGGTCGATCACCGTATCCATCATGAAAACGTTGGAACCCACCTTTCTGGCTTGCCCGTCCCAATCGCGCCGATACACAACCATACCGGCAACCGGTGCATGGATGACCATGGAATCCAAAGCGTCCTGCGACCGGTCGATGTGTTCCTTGTAATTATTTTCATTGGACCGCGAAAGTTGCAGATTCAGCCGGCCGGCTTCATCGGCGGCGGCTACCTTCTCCTGTAAAAGCTTATATGTCTTTCTGGCCAGATCGCGATTCAAACGGGTTTCTTCCACCTGGATTCGCGATTCCAGGGCCTCCTGCTGGCTCAACTTGTTTTCCAGTTTCTCCAGATCAGCCTTGGCCTGTTGCAGCTGCAGGCGATATTGCCCCATAGTGACTTCGAATTCTGACCGTTTCTTTTGATACTCCTGTTGAACCGTCTGATAATTGGCTGTCCTGGTCCGCAGGGTCTGATCGATTTCCGTGGTATCGAATTCCACCAGGAAATCCCCTTCTTCTACTTCTACCCCTTCGTCCACGATCCGGGAAATCTGAAATCTGCGCACCTGTCGCACGGAAGGAGGGGTGATACTGACATTTTTTTCAGCCTGCAGGATGCCGGAAGCCATCACTAAAACGGGGTAATCCACCTTTTCCATGACCAGGACATCCTTGCCGGCAGGTATTTTGCTGTTCTGTCCGTCGACGCTTTGACAGGCACAGAAGAAGGCCAAAAAACTGACCAGGAAGACGTAAAGGCCGATATGACGTTTGCTCATCGGAACGTAATCAGTAAACATAGCGAAAAACCCGTTTATCAAAAGAAGTTAATTTCAATTGGAAGAGATCATTTCACCGGCAGTGAGGCCTTCGACGACTTCTACCATCCGGGAACCGACTTCGCCGATTTTTACCGGGACAACTGTTGTTGTACCTTTCTTTACGTCGGTAACCTTATGTACGGAACAGACTCCCTGCTGGTCGACAAAGAGGTATTCCCGAGGGACCGCCAGTACGCTTTCTCGGACGGAAATAGGAACCTCGATACGGGCGGTCATTCCCGGTTTCATCTGAGTTGTGTCGGCAGACGGGAAACTGACGGTGGCCTTGAACACTTTAGCTTTGGAAGCGAAGCTCTTACGTACGGCGATGCTGGTGATCGATTCGATCACCCCATTCCACACCTTGCCGGGAAGTGAATCCATGGTGGCAATCGCCGACTGGCCGGGCTTGATCTGCTTCATCTCCATATCGTATACATCGCAAATCACCTGCATCTCGGACAAATCCGGTAAACTGACCACGGTCTGGCCACCAAAGATGGTGTCTCCGATCTGGACTTTACGGTTATTCATCCAGTTGTCGCCGTAAATTACCAGACCGTCTTGGGGGGCCTTGATGGCCATGGCGTCGATATCGTTCTGCAGACGATCCAGATCGATTTTGGCCGTCTCCACCGCCAACTCGGCGATCTTGATCTGTAAATCTTTATTTTTAAGAAAGTTTGCCATCTGCTCCTCAACTTGCTGCAGAGCCAGTTTGGCCTCCTCCAGGTTGAGCTGGTACCGCTTATAGGTGTTGGCCGGCAGCAGATCCTTGGAGATCGCGGCGTACAGTTTGGCTACTTCCACCGCAGTTTTTTTGCTTTCCACCGCGCTCTCCTGATCGGCCTGTTCGGCCCTCAGGTTGGCTTTGGTCATTTCCAGGGAGATCTTGGCCTCATCCCAATTACGCTGGCGCTCCAGCTGTTCGCTTAAAAGATCGGAGGTGTCGAACTCCACCAGACGGTCGCCTTTTTTCACTGTAGCCCCTTCTGTCGGCAGATAACTGATGGAGCCGCCGAAGCGTTCCCGCCCCCGTGGAGATACGATCTCGATAGACCGTTTCGCCTTTACTTCTCCGGTAAAGAGGATTGAGTTCTTCATGGAGACCGTTTTCACTTCGTAGGTGGCACTGCCGGCATTCCCCGTATCTGCCGGCAGAACATAGGAAAGTGAAAACAATAAGGTAAACCCCGTCGCAAGAAACAAGGGGATACGCCTTTTTATATTCCTGAAAATATTCATAATCATTTCATTCTCAAAACGAACCTGGTTTTCGGTTACATCATGCGCATGCCGGGCATCCCTTCCGGGCCCTTTTGTTTTTTTACCCATTCCAACCAGTCTTTTTCAATGTCCATAATCGATTTGCCGAAAAATTCCGGCTTTTCCAGGGCAGCGCGGACATCCTGCTTTTCACGCGACATTTTGATCAGGCTCTTGATCTTTTCCTGCCCCAGAACCTCCATGCAATAGCGAAAAACCAGTGTGGATTGGTTGTCGAAATTATTCTTGTCGATCATTTCCTGGGACATTTGTCGCCCCCC
>CAZTVS010000029.1:41483-43963 GCA_964617125.1 uncultured Acidobacteriota bacterium | reverse complement strand
ATTGGTTGTCGAAATTATTCTTGTCGATCATTTCCTGGGACATTTGTCGCCCCCCCGGACCGGCTCCGCCCGGTCCGCTTCCGCCCGGAGCACCCATCGTGATGGTCCTGGTCCCTCCGCCGGCACTATTACCGCCGGGAGCACCCCCCATGAATACCATAGCACCCCCGCCAGAGGAACCTGCACTACCACCGTTGGACCCTCCATTCGATCGTGTTCCGGAATTGCCTCCAGTCCTTCCTCCCGAACCGCCGGAAGGAACTACGAACGGCTCGTTCATCTGGAGAAGGTCCTCCAGAGAATATAACTCTTCGGTTCTTTGCTTTACCCATGGAATAGCCATATCTCCCGACTTGGCAACATGGTTTGCCAAGCCTATGTCGATCCAGTCGTCTAAAGGCGACCGGGAGACATCCTCGAGCCGCGAACTGCGGTACAGCTTCTCCGGCTGCAACAGGGTGAAAACCGCCGCGAAACTGGCTCTTTTCACTACCCCGGATGCCATGCGGACCAGCATCCGTTCGTTCTCTTTCGGGTCCGGGTTGGTAAACCGTGCCAGGAATTCAGGAGGGATGGAAGCCCCCGGTCCGCCCTGAGCGGAAATCCTGGCCTTGATTCTCTCAATCGCTTGCTGTCGGGTGGCTTCGGGCGTCAGCTCGGTGATCACCCATTTGTATCCGCGCCGAAGGTATCTTTCGTCGGAGACAGAATCTTTCTCGGCGGCCGTGTTACAGATAATGAAAGCCCCTTTCGGCAAATCTTCTCCTATCAATTCCCGAAGTTGCTTCATGCCTTCGCTCAACGGTTTGATGAACGGAGTCAATGTATCTTTTCTGGAGGAAAAAAGATCCACTCCCGGAACCAGACCCTTGAATTCCAATAAATTTTGCTGCGGCTTCTTCACAGTCGCCGGAGGAGCGGCAACATCCTTCTCCTGGGCACGGGATGTCCCGGCCGATCCCCAGAAAAGTAAAGTAAATGTTAAAAGAATCGGGATTAAGTTATTCTTGCTTATCAAGTTCCAGTTCCTCCGTAGATCGATTTTCAAAAAGGTAGTACGCGCAAGTCCCCGATTGGTTTCAATAATTCGTTTATCGATCTCAAAATCCTCCCATCACGACAGGATACGGTAAAGGCACCCCCTGCGGCTGCCCGGCAGCCCCGGTGGATATATCCCTTTCAAATCAAAAAGGAATGAACGGAAAAAAACAGTCGCCAAGGCGGGGCAGATGAAGAGGGGGCAGATAAAGAGGGCACCCGCAAGGGGTGCCCCTACTCCTAATTTCTCGGAGTTAACGTAGAATTGGGACTTTTTTTGCCCGGAGGCATCCTGCAGCGGACGACCTAACCGGTTAATAGCGATAATGATCCGGCTTGTAGGGCCCATCGACCGCAACGCCTATGTATTGCGCCTGGTAGGGTGTCAAATGAGTAAGGTGAACCCCGATTTTGGCCAGATGAAGTCGGGCTACCTTCTCATCCAGGTGCTTCGGCAGGACATACACCTTCTTCTGATAATTCCTGTTGTTGACGGCCAACTCTATCTGGGCCATCGTCTGATTAGTGAAACTGTTGGACATGACGAAGCTGGGATGTCCGGTAGCACAGCCCAGATTGAGCAACCTTCCTTCGGCAAGAATCATTACGCTATGCCCATCGGCGAAGGTCCACATATCGTACTGCGGCTTGATGTTCGTCTTTTGAATTCCGGGGTATTTCGCCAGTCCGGACATATCGATCTCGTTATCGAAATGCCCGATGTTTCCGATAATAGCCTTATCTTTCATCCTGGACATATGTTCCACGGTGATGACCTTACAATTACCGGTGGCGGTGATAAAAATATCGCCGTATGGCAAGGTATCTTCCACGGTCAAAACCTGATAACCTTCCATCGAGGCCTGCAGCGCACAAATCGGATCGATCTCGGTTACGATGACCCGTGCACCCTGACCGCGTAGGGCCTGGGCACAACCCTTGCCGACATCGCCATAACCGCAGACCACGCATACTTTCCCGGCCAGCATGACATCCGAAGCCCGCATCAATCCATCAGGCAAAGAGTGCCTGCACCCATAGAGATTGTCAAATTTGCTTTTAGTCACGCTGTCATTGACATTGATGGCCGGAAACAGCAAGGTCCCGCTCTTTTCCATCTCGTACAGCCGATGGACGCCGGTGGTCGTCTCCTCCGAAACGCCATGACATTCTGCGGCTACCCTTTGCCAACGATCCTTCGAGTGCGGCAGCAAATCCCCGAGAAGTTTGAGAACGACGGCAAATTCCTCCGATTCGGCCGTAGCCGGATCGGGAACCTTTCCCGCTATTTCATATTCCAATCCTTTATGGATCAGCAGGGTGGCATCACCTCCGTCATCGACGATCTGCGTGGGGCCTTTTCCCGCTCCGAAGTCCAGGGCTCTTTCCGTGCACCACCAGTAATCCTTCAGCGTCTCTCCTTTCCAGGCAAAAACCGGAAT
>CAZTVS010000029.1:0-41383 GCA_964617125.1 uncultured Acidobacteriota bacterium | reverse complement strand
CTTTGCTGAAAGTCTTCCCGAAGGTGGTCACACAAATCCACCACCACCAGGCGACCGCCGGGGCGCAGAATTCGCGAGGTCTCCCGTATCACCTGTTCCGGTCGCTCCACATAACTGAGCACCAGAAGAAGAAGGGCCGCATGACATTCGCCATCCCGTATGGGCACGTTTTCCAAATCGCCGGCCCGCACCTCCACATTTCCGGCCTCGCCAATGGCGCTTTGTGCCTTGCTCAGCATCTCGGGAGACTGATCGACGGCGATCACCCTCTTCACACAGGGAGAGAGCGCCAGGCTGACCTGTCCGGTGCCGCATCCCAGATCGGCAACCACCCAGTGGGATGGCAACAGGGACAAAAGCACCTGGAACGTCAACTCTTTTCCGTACATTTCGTCCCGGAGCTGATCCCAGCCGGCGGCGGCCTTGCGAAAAAAGAGATCGGCCGCCTTTCTCCTCTTTTCCATCAGATGATTCAGCCGTTCATGGTCCTGGCAGATAGCCGGCCAGGTCTCACACTGCTCCCGTACCGGAAACCACAGCGTACTGAAATCCTCTGTTCCCGCCGATTCCGACAGGCCGTAGAGATTGACGGCCCCCTGTTGTCGAATTCGCAGCCATCCCCGCTCGGTGAGTATCTTCAGATGGCGACTTACGGTGGATTGAGGCAACAGGAGTATCTGGCAAAGTTCCATGACGCCTAACTCCTGCCTCTCCAACAGCCGCAACAGGCGAATCCGTGTCGGATCCGTCAGGCTGTCCAGACGTTTGATCAGATCCTCGGAACCGGTTGCCATTTGCTTAATCCGCATATCCGGATACTATGATATATCGACATGTCCATCTTGTCAAGATTTCTTCGAATTCGTATGGGGAGTATATTCCGGTACCAGTTCGGTCAATCTTGCCTTGATCCCCTCTTCATCGTGCCGCCAGGCGGCCCGACAGATCGCCCGCCATCCTCTTTCCAGCTGGTTGCCGTCCGATTTGCCTCCCCGTAAAATCATGATTTTTTCATGTTCGGTGGAGACGATCCCTTCTCCCTTAGTAATCAGCTCCTCGTACAGTTTTTCTCCGGGACGCAATCCGATGTATTCGATGGGTATATCCACCTCGGGTTCGAAACCGGACAGACGGATCAGATCCTTTGCCAGATCCTGTATGCGGATCGGCTTTCCCATCTGCAGCAGATAAAGCTCTCCTCCTGTCCCCATGGCCCCCGCCTGTAATATCAGCTGAGTGGCCTCCGGGATTGTCATGAAGTAACGAGTGACATCCGGATGGGTCACGGTCACCGGTCCCCCGCGCTCGATCTGCTTTTTGAACAGGGGGACCACCGATCCCTCACTCCCCACCACATTTCCAAATCGGACGACCATGGCCCGCATGGATTCCGTAGTCGCCTGCAGGGTCAATAATTCCGCAATTCTTTTGGTGGCGCCCATCACATTCGTCGGCCGAACCGCTTTGTCGGTCGATACCAGCACGAATCTCTGCACTCCGGTTGCAGCGGCTGCCGCCAGCAAGTTGGCTGTTCCTCGTATGTTGTTGGATACCGCTTCCCAAGGAAACTGTTCCATCATGGGCACATGCTTGAAGGCCGCAGCATGGAAGACTACCTGACAGGGACATTGTTTAAAAATGTGCCGGACCTTGTGTTTCCACTGAATATCGGACAATACGGCGCGGATGGCCAGCCCCTTGAACCGGAACCGCATTTCCGTTTCGATATGATACAGATTGTTTTCCGTGCGATCCACCATGACCAATAAGGAGGGGTGGAAGCGGGCGATCTGCCGGCATAAATCGCTGCCGATGGATCCGCCGGCACCGGTCACCATCACGCTCTTGCCGTTGATGAATTCGCCGATCTTGCCCATATCCAACCGGACGGAATCCCGGCCTAAAAGGTCCTCGTAGTCGACGTTGCGTATATTGGAGATATGGATCGAACCGTCGATCAGTTCGCCGATGCCCGGCACGGTGCGATAATGGATTTGTGACTGTTCACAGGCCTCCACGATTCGCCGCATCTCCTGGGAATTGGCCGAGGAAATGGCTATCAATATTTCATCCACAGACTTGGTATGGATAATTCTTTCCAGATCTTTCAGAGAGCCCAGAATGGGAACTCCATGAATTCTTCGATGATGTTTTTTCCTATCGTCGTCCAAAAAGCCGAGGACGCGGTAATTCAATTTTCTATTGTCGTTCATCTCCCGAAGGATCTTTTCGCCCGAATTTCCCGCCCCGATGATCAACAGGTTTTTGGGAACGCGCGAAATCACAATCCCATCCCGATCTTTTTCCCGTAACGCCATCTTCTGAAAGAAGATACGCACTGCCACCCGGGCAGCGGCCGTTCCCAACAGAGTCAGCAGACCGTCCAGCAGAATCACCGACCGAAAAATCCTGGCGGCGCGTTCTACCAGAAAGAACCAGGTCAGATTCAGGGTGGAGGCAGTGATATTCGCCATGACCAGGGTATACAAATCGTTCAGGCTGGTATAACGCCACATTCCACGATACATGCCAAAGGCTACGAAACATATCATCTTGATGATCAAGACGGGTAGATAGGTACCGGCGATGATGGATTGATGTTCGCTCTCTATCCCCTCGAAACGAAACCAGTAGGCAGCGATATAGGAAACCAGGACCACGCAGCCGTCCAGGCTGAACATGATGATCCGGTTGGCAAACAGTATCGACCTGATTCGTTGGATATACATAGGCGTAAAACCGGAAAAAGAATCCCTCCTTCGGAAAAGCACAATTTTGACTTAACTTGTTTTTTATTACCAGGTTTCTCCGCCTATCCTTTTCTTTTGCCGCACCGAAGTTCGGCGTTCCCGGACACCCATAAGTCTGGATTTTCCCTCTGATAAGGAAGGAATGCCTTTCTCCCGCAGTCAAGATATGATAAGATTCCACCTTGATTATCGGATTCCCGAAATCCTCGGGAATCGTAAATACCTGTGGTGAGCGTAGCTCAGCTGGCAGAGCACTGGATTGTGGCTCCAGTGGCCGGGGGTTCAAATCCCCTCGCTCACCCGTTACCCATTTTGCACATCGACTAGAGCGGATCTTGAGCCAACTTTTCCCGCCAATGCGGTCTTTCTCGATCCTCCTTTTTCTCTTCTGCACGTTTGCCGTGATACCTCCCCTGTCCGGGCAAACCGTCTCCAGCCGGCAAATACCGGCGCCACGTACCTTTCTGCTGGCCATCGATGCCGGCCATGGAGGAGAGGATACCGGAGCCTATTCCGCGGACAGCAGCCTGGTGGAAAAGGAACTTGTCCTGGACCTGGGTCAAAAGCTGCTGCAGGCATTCGGTAAAGAGCCATCTTTCCAGGTCATCCTTCTGCGGGAAGGCGACGAAGCGACACCCGTATTCGCGCGAGCGGAAAAGGCCAACAAGGCGCACGCTCAGGCATTGATCAGTCTCCATGCCGCATCCGATGCCAATCGAAACGCTTCCGGAATACGTATCTTCCTCTGCAAACCGGACGGGAGCAAGCCCAATCCGGATAACACCGACCGGGACGCGGCCATTGCCCTGACTCCCTGGGAAGAGGCCTATCTTCCCTACCAGGACCGAAGCAATGACTTGGCGCTACTGCTGCAAAATGAAATGCGGTCGCTCTACCTGAATTCTCCTGAGATACGACCCCTCCCCCTTCTGCTTCTTCGATGTTCCGCCATGCCGTCGGTATTGCTGGAGGTAGGAAATCTGGCGGATCCTCTCGATGCCGAGCAATTGAAAAAGGAGGATTTCCGGCTTCGCCTGGTCCAATCCATCAAGAACGCCTGTCTTCGTTTTCGCTCAGAAAATCCCTAGGACCGGAATCATGATCCACCTGACCGGTTTCCCCCGATTTTATCTTTACGCTCTCTTATTTGCACTTTTCCTGGGCCTCTCGCTGTTTCTGGCTTCCCGGCAATTTTCACCGTCGAAAAATTCCTCCGCCGATCCGTCCGACCCCACAGGAGAGACCGTCGTTCAGCTTCCTCCCTCGAGACCTGCGATCTCTTCAGCCAAACCGGTCCTTCTGCGCCTCTTTTATCGCAGCAAGGAACCGGTTCCGGGGGAAATCGCCTGTCTGGTTGAGAAAAAAAAGCTTGTTGCCGGACACACCGAGCCGGAGGCTCTGGCGTTGACCGCCCTGAAAGAGTTGGCTCTTTCCTCCGAGCAAGGCGATCCGCCGGCTGTGCCCGCTCAGGCTGTCCCGATACATATCTTTTTTCTCAACTCGGGGACTGCCGTAATCAATTACAATCCATCTCTGAAAAGCGGGCTGCCGGGCGGAGCCGAGGCCGAAACGGCTTGTATTTACGCCATTGTGCACACCATCACAATGAATTTTCCTTCTATTTCCTCCGTACGTTTACTGATCGAAGGGAAGGAGCAGGAGACCCTGGGCGGGCATATCGGGATCTCCAGGGGATTACAAGCCAAACCCATACTCATCCAGGGATACGGGGACTCGAACGGGAGCATTTATACCGAGCCTTTACCACCATGATTTCACCAAAGGAGCTACGATTTGACGACTTTAAACGTAATTAAGCGATGCCATGGGCGTGCCGGGAATGAATTGAGACCCGTTTCCTTCCGGACGGATATCAACAAACAGGCTGAGGGTGCGGTCCTGATCGAAACGGGTGACACCTGCGTCCTCTGCACCGCCAGTGTCGAGGAGAAGACCCCTTCTTTCCTGAGCGGAACGCAGAAAGGATGGATTACCGCCGAATATGGCATGCTTCCGAGATCCACATCCGTGCGCACACCCAGAGAGTCGACCAAAGGTAAGCCGTCCGGCAGGACCATGGAGATTCAGCGGCTGATCGGCCGTTCCCTTCGTGCCGTGGTTGACACGGAACGACTGGGCCCGCGGACCTTATGGCTGGATTGCGACGTACTTCAGGCAGACGGGGGCACGCGTACCGCATCCATCACCGGTGCCTTTGTCGCCATGGCCATGGCCCTGCACCAGCTGCAGACCCGCGGAGTCATCTCCCAACTGCCGATCACTACCCTGGTAGCGGCCACCAGTGTGGGCATGATCAACGGCCAAATTCTACTGGATCTGGATTATACGGAGGATTCCAGTGCCGATGTCGACATGAACGTAGTCATGATCCGCTCTGGAGATCTGGTCGAGATACAAGGCACAGGAGAACGGTGCACCTTCAGCAAGGAGTGTATGTTGGAAATGCTGGAGCAGGCCCGACTGGGTATTGCCTCTCTGCATCAGATGCAGGCGGACATTCTACAAAAGCACGGCATTACTATCCCTGCCTGATGAAACGAATCCGCCAACCAGCCGCATGAAAGACAGCCATTACCCGAGGAAAAAACGAATATGAAACGAGTACCTGCCGCCGGACGCCGGACTTTCCTGAAATCTTCGCTCGGCCCCCTCTCTATCCCCTTCTTTTCGCGCGCCTCTGCTCAGGGACGGGAAGGAGTTGCTCCCAGCCGTCGTATCACCCTGGGATTCATCGGCATCGGAAAAATGAATTCCGACCACCTGCGGTTTTTTTCCCAGGATCCCGAATTCCAGATTCTCGCACTCTGTGACGTGGAAAGCCTGCGCCTCGAACGGGGAAAACAGATCATCGTCGATCATTACCAGACCCGATACCCGAACGGTTTCAAAGGATTGTCCCTCTACGAGGATTTTCGGGATCTTCTGGCCAGAACGGACATTGATGCCGTAGTCATCGCCACTCCGGATCATTGGCATGCACTGACAGCCATCGCTGCCTGCAAAGCGGGAAAGGATGTCTATTGCGAAAAGCCAATGGCCAACAGTATTCGAGAAGGACGAGCCATGGTTGAGGCCGCCCGACGGTACGGACGGGTTTTTCAGACCGGCAGCATGCAGCGGTCCAACCAGACTTTCCGTTTTGCCTGCGAACTGGTGCGGAACGGCCGTATCGGTGATGTGCAGAAGGTCTATGTCAATGTTGGCGGTCCGCCGGAAGATTGTTTTCTTCCGGCTCAACCCTGCCCTTCCACCCTGAACTGGGAGATGTGGCTGGGCCCGGCCCCCTGGCGCCCATACAACACCGAACTCTGTCCCATGGACAACTGGAAAGTGTTTCCCAACTGGCGTGGCTACCGGGAGTTTGGAGGCGGCGGCATGACCGATTGGGGGGCTCACCACTTCGACATCGCCCAATGGGGACTCGGTATGGATGACAGCGGTCCCGTGGAAATCCTGCCGCCGCGCTTTACAGAAGAAAAACGTCTCGCCTATCGCTATGCCAATGGGGTTCTTATGTACCACGGCGGAGCGATGGAGGGCGCCGGAACGGAGTTCGTCGGCAGTAAAGGCAGGGTCGCCGTCAATCGCAGCGGTTTCCTGCGATGCACACCCGACCGGTTGCGCCGGGAAGTGTTCGGCATGGGCGAACCCCGGCTGTATGCAAGTGCCGAGCACCGTCAGAACTGGAAGGAATGCATAAAAACCAGACGGATCACCCTATGCCCGGCAGAAGTGGGACATCGGTCCGTCACCGTTTGTCATCTGGGGAATATCGCCTATAAACTGGACCGCCCCTTGCGTTGGGATCCGGTCCGGGAGATTTTCCCCGAAGACGAACAGGCCAATCGCTTGTCGAGCAATCCTATGCGGTTCCCCTGGACGCTGTAGCCGAAAGATGCAAGGCTGTATTGCAGGGTCAGGAAACATTTTCCATGACCAACAGCGACCAGCCTTGGCTCGTACGCACCTTGAGGCGACGAAATCCGAGCCTGCGAAAAGAAGCCGCCACCGCGGAAACATCCCGATTTTCTATGCCGGAGAGCAGCAGGATCCCACCGGCAGCGCTCAACCCATGGAGCCTGGGGGCCAGACTTTGCAGGTCCATGGCTGTAAGATTGGCAACGATCAGAGAATACGGTTCGGAGCGAAAGTCTTCCAGTGCCTTGCCCTGAAAGGAAATCCAGGCTTGGACCCGGTTCCGTCGGGCATTCTTGCGGGCGGTAATCACGGCATCCCTGTCCGGTTCTATGGCCGCGATCAACCGTTTGGCCGGCTTCCGCGTTCGATGGCCCTTTTCCCTCAATGCCAGGGCAATCGCCAGAACACCCGAGCCGCACCCGACATCGAGGGCCCTCTGCCCCGGGCGATGGAACTCCTCGATTCCCTGGAGACAAAGCTGGGTGGAGGCATGCGTCCCGCTGCCGAAGGCATTTTCCGGATCCATGATAATAGCTATACGCTTCTCCTTCCTGGATACTTCCAGCCAGGAAGGTTGAATCAGGAAAGTCTTGCCGACCGGGATCGGCCGGTAATCCTTGCGCCACTCGGATGTCCAGTCCTGTGGCGGGATTCGATCGGCCGATAACACTTTCCAGGCATTTTTCCCCCTGGCCGCTGCCTGCCGGGTCCAGTCGATCGCCAGTGTCTTCAGGACATCCTCCGGTTCTTGCCCTGCGGATTGGAAGTAGGCAGCCAGGAGAGTATGTCGCGGGCCTTCTTCACGGACATGCACACCCTCCGCACCCCGTTCAAAAAGCATGCAGGAAAAGATGTCCGCCCAAGCGGTATTCACCTGAAATACCAGCTCACACCAGTTTTTTCCGTCCACTCTCAGCATATTCTCCGTTCCTCTTTTCGGCTTTCCACCGACCTTCCTTAAAAGGAGAGCAGGCATTGCCAGATAAAGGTATGTCCCAGGGCTTCATTCTCCTCCCAGACGCGGCGGAAAAGTCCTTCGTCACCCTGGATCGGCGGAAGTACCTTTTTCTCCTCTTCCCAGGGAATGCAAACCCCGGGACGTGCCCCTTCCTGAGGAGCTACGAGCCTTCCGTCGATCTCGTTGGTAAAAGATTTTTTTACCGGCGGTGTGTAATCCGAAGCGGAATAGACGCCATATTCCCTTATGAATTCGGTCATGGCCCGTATATTTTCTATACTGGTATCGTTTTGCATGATGGCCCCGGCATCGGCGATATAACCTCCATCCCGGGCCACCTGATCGATGACCTTGCGGCAATAATCACGGACCTCCTGGGGAGAGCGGTAGCTCAACAGGTAATTGGGAATACCGCCGCTCAGGCAGAATTTGTGTCCGATACGGCGATGTACCTGGAATAGATCGGATTGATCTACGTGAAAGACGATGCTTCCCTCCGGCAACTCCAAGAACCGTTCCAGGTGGGCGTTCCAGTTTCCTTCCGCATAAAAAAGAGTTTGTTTGCCCTGGGCCCAGAGCTCCTGAATGATCGGCATCACCGTGGGCCAATAATGGGAATCAAACCAGCCTTTGCGAATGAAAGGCACACAACCGCGATGCATCCAGTATCCTATGGGAACATTTTTTTCCGGATCGGCACCGGTCTGAGCCACGTAGTGCAGGTGCGGCATCAACGCCTCGCAGGCTGCCAGCACCTTTTGCGGCTGCTCGACCATATCCATCGTCAGGCCGAGATAGCCCCGCAGTTTGTCGGCCAGGATGTCGAAGGGGGCCTTGAAAATACCGGCTATGGCCGAAACCATGCCAAACTCGGAGCGCATGCGTGCCACCTGAGGACCGAAGGCATAGAAATACTGCAGCATGGACATGGCGCCCTTGACCAGAGCCAGGTTGTGGCGATAATCGGCCGGCTGCCCCGCAGGTCGTATACGGTCCGACACCCGCGGCAGCCAAACCTCGTAAAGAAAGGCCGTCGGATCGTCGATCAGCCGGTCATATTCATCGGCGCGCATGAATTCGTGGCCCTCGCCCGGTTCCCGATACTGAAATCCGGTGTCCTCGGGAACATGCAGTCCCGGTATGCCGTAATACTTCAGGCCGATGGCCTGGGTCAATCCCGTCCATACATAGACCATGTTGGCCACGGTAGCGTCCCAGTCGAAATCCCGGGCACAGATACAGATGGCCTCGAAGGCCTTGGCGAAATCATGGGTCACCTGCTGACAAGTGAATCCGGCATACTTGGCGGCGAATTCCGCGGCGAAAGGACGGATGGGAATCCGATCGGGTTTTCCGTTCCGCATGGCTGTGGTGTAACGTTTCAGCCTCTCCTGATAGAGCATTTCCTTATCCATGGCCGTATTCCTTTCGTCTTTAGGGTTTCAGTTCCCTGATCCGGACCGTACGAAATTCGATGGCATACCCCTCCGCTTCCAGGCCGACATACCCTTGCGCTACACCGCATTGGTCCCAGATGACCGAAACTTCGCCATTGACTCTCAGGGTGATGGTTTTGCCTATGCACTCCAATTCAAACTGGTTCCACTCTCCGGCAGGCCTGACCAGGTTTTTAGCCTTATCCCGGGTGTTGAACCGCTCGTTCTTCTCTCCGGTGGGTGTCACTCCGAACAGATAGCCGCCGGAGGAGTCGCCGGTCTGTGCCTGATGCCAGAGGCCGGCATCGGCGCTGTTCCGAACGAAAATCCCGCTGTTATACTTGGCCGGAGAATCCAATTTGACGAACCGCCATTCCACCTGAAAGATAAAATCCCGCCATTGCCGTCGATCATAGCGTAGCCAGTCATGTCCGCCCTTTCCGGAACAAACCAGAAAGCCGGTTTTACGATCGATCGACCATTGCGATTGCGGACTCAGGGCGGCGGTGGCGGGTATAGGATGAATCGACCACTCCTTCAGGTTCTTTTTCGGCTTGATGTCCTTCCAGCCTTTCGCTCCGCCGACCGCCAATGTCACTCCGAGAAAAAAAATCATGAAAACAACCATGCTCCCGGTGGCCCGGGATTGTGTGTTACCTAGCATGCGTGCCTCCTGTTTCCTGTTTTCCGTATCCTGCCCTGAACCATGTCGGGGCATAAAGTCACTCCCGACGCCAAAAAAACAAATCCGTTTCCGATCCGTCAATGGAGACCCTCCTCCAACATCACATCATCGACCATGCGGTCCATCTCTTCCTTACTGCCGTAACGCAGATCGCCGACCACCAGAGGAAGGATAGAGGCACCCCACCCGTGGGGCGCTGAAGCCGGAGCCGCCAGAACCTTGGGAATGGCCGCCAGAATCTCACGGTTCCATTGTCCATCCGATCCTCGAAGCAGGATGGGAAAATCGACGGCACGCAACATGGGCAGATCGTTCAGGCTGTCCCCCAGGCCGATGAATTTCAGATTTTGCCATCCGCGTTGGAACAGGGATTTCATGATGGAAACGGCCCGTCCCTTGTCGGCCCGTCCTTTGATGTGATAGAAGCGATTTCCGTGCGTAATTCTCAGGCCTTGCCGGCGGACCTCTTTCAGGAATTTTTTTCGGATGGCTGGATCTTCCGTGATGAACCAGAAGGGTTCATCAAACTCGCGCTTCTGGGCCATCCAGATCTGGTCGGCAGGCAGCCCGGTGATCTTCTGCATTTCTTCCGGCGTCAGCTTGCTGAATTCTCCAATCTCGCATCCGGCGCGACTTTTGGCTTGATGCAGCGCCGTTACCAACAGACCGTGCGGTTCACCCAACTCGATCGTATATAGTCCATCCCGCTCTCCCTGGTGCTCGAAGGAAAAAGGGAAATAATCCTTTTCCATACAGAGGATGGCCCCATTTTCAGCGATAAAAGGATCCCGAATACCCAATTCCTGCCGCAGATGATGAATTTCCACCCGGGTTTTGCTGGAGCAGAAAACGATCGGGATACCCGCCTCTACAAGTTTGGCCACAAAGGGACGGGAAGGCTGGTAACTGTAATTGGTTTCATCCAGAAATGTACCGTCCAAATCCGAAAAGATAACCCATCGCATATATGGCTCGAATCTCGGCGAATTCAATCGCAGATCGATAAAGGTTGCATGTCTGGAATACGGACTATGACAACGATGGCGTCCTAATCGCCGTCGATTATCCGGCCGATTCCGAAAACGTTATCGAGAACGGATCCTTCTTCTCCGCGTCCGCGCCCCATGCGGGGTATGGCCTGGAAGATACGGTTGGCCAGTCGACTGAAGGGGAGCGACTGCAGCCAAACCTTGCCCGGCCCGGTCAAGGAGGCAAAGAACAGTCCCTCGCCGCCGAACAAGGCGCTTTTAATACCGCCGACAAATTGTATGTCGTACTGGACCGACGGTTGCAGGGCCACGAGGCATCCCGTGTCCACCCGCAGGCTTTCTCCGGGACCCAGGGTGAGGGGGTGCACCATTCCGCCGGCATGAGCGAAGCAGAGTCCATCTCCCTCCAGACGCTGCATGATAAACCCCTCGCCGCCGAAGAGTCCCACCCCGATCTTGCGCTGAAAGGCAATGCCGATGGAAACACCTTTGGCGGCACAGAGAAAGGAATCTTTTTGGCAGATGAGCTGTCCTCCCAGGGCCGCAAGGTCCATAGGAAGGATCCTCCCGGCATAAGGAGCGGCAAAGGACACCCGCTGTTTTCCGCTACCGGTATTGGTGAAAACGGTCATAAACAGGCTTTCTCCGGTCAACAGCCTCTTCCCTGCCCCCAGAAGGGTACTCATGATGCCGGGTTTGGCGGAACGGCTTCCGTCTCCGAAGATGGTCTCCATCTGAATCCCCTGGGTCATGTACATCATCGAGCCGGCCTCGGCCACGGCGCTCTCACCCGGATCCAGTTCCACCTCCACGAATTGCATGTCTTCGCCGAAGATACGGAAATCGATCTCATGAGCCATACGCGTCGGAATGGACGGTACGGCGGGAGATTCCTCGGATCTTACATAAACGGAAAATTCGGGGACATTTTTCAAGGGTGTCCACTGATTCATCCCGCTGGAAAAGACAAGTGTTTCCGCCTGGATTTTCCCACTTTGAAAATTGGCGATTACCTCCTCCGTAGAAACCGGTCCCGCCTGATGCCCGTCGATCACCATATACCATTGTCGCGATGAAACCATGTTGAATTCCTCCAGACGTCTAATATTGACATTTTAGTCTTTTTTTTGCCAGGATTCCCCTTGTCTGTCCTGTCGAGTCACAGACTCCGCAGGTCCGGCAAGTCGATGGACTCTACGGCTCTCTCTTTTTTATCCGGCAGCAGGGATCAGCCGCAAGCCCTATCCCTGCCGGCGAGCCATTCCGCCAGAAGAGTATCCGGCTGAGGATGAAGGATCAGGTACAGACTGGGGCCGGTAGGGATAGCCCCCGGCGACGAGTTATCAGAAGAGGAAAGATTGGCCGGAGGAAATCCCGGGATCCACCGTATGAGGTCCCCCTCGACAATCAGAGGCAATTGATGACGGATACCCAGAGGCACCTTGGCATCGTTCCACAATCGCTTCAAGGTGCGACGATGTCGCCGGCAGTAGACATCTCCGGGACGCCAATCCCTCAGGTAATATCCGTTTTCGGCTATCGGCAGAGCCGTTTGCGACCGGCTTCGCACAGGAACCTGAATGCCGCCCGATTCCTTTACTATTTTCGTTTCCAACCACCAGAGTCCATCCGGGCCCTCGGTTCTTCCGGGAACGGAAAGGGGAAGCTCCCAGGAACTTTCCCATGGCCCGGTCTCTCTGGTCAGGAACAGTTCGGCAAACTGCCGTTGCGCCGCTAACCCGCCCGGCAGGGAAATCCTTTTACCGCTCTTGCCCTCTTCCAGGAGCGAGACGACCTGTTCGACATGGGCAAAGCCTATCGTATCTCCCTGCCCGGATAGGGATTCCATGGCCTGCAGCAGGATGCGGCGCCGCAAGGCCTCGTGCAAGGCCAGAAGATCGACAACCGGCCAGGAATATCCGCCCTCTTTCCGGCGGGTAATTCGGGCATCGATTTGCGCGGCCGCCTGATACAGAAAGTCTTCGTCGCTCCGAGCCAGCCTGGATACCTGGTCCAGGGCTCGAACCGCTTGCCGGTTATAGGTACGCTGCAATATCGGAATCAGCTCATGGCGGATACGGTTGCGGGTAAAATTCAGATCGTCGTTACTGTGATCCTGACGGTATTCCAGGCGGCGGTCTCCGGCATATTCCAATATCTCTTCCCTGGTTGCTGCCAGAAGCGGTCGGATCCATAGATTCATACTGCAGGGTTGCATGCCGCCAAGGCCGCGAAGACCCGTCCCCCGCAGCAGGTGATGCAAAACGGTTTCCGCCTGATCGTTTCGATGATGGCCCAAGGCCACCCGGTCGGCTCCTAGGCGGCCGGCGATCGATGCCAGAAAAAGCTTGCGGGCCTCTCGGCCGCAATCCTCCAGATTTCCGTTTTTTTGCCGGGCCAGTTCCCGCACATCGCAGCGCTGCAGATAAAAGGGAAGTCCTAATGATTCGGCCTGTTGCCGGACAAATTCCGCATCCTGCTCCGACTCCTCCCCCCGCAGACCGTGGTCCAGGTGGGCTATCGAGAGATGCAGGTCCCATCGCCCGGCCATGCCGCAAAGCAGGTGCAGTAAGACCATGGAATCGGCACCGCCGGATACGGCGATCACCAGCCGGTCACCCTTTTGCATCAACGAGTGGCGCCGGACAAATGCCTCGACTCTTTCCGACAGCTCCTTCATATCGAAAATAGTATAGCATCCCGCGCCTCATGCGTAAGGGCAATTGTGAGAGAGGAGGGCGGCAGGCCTTATAGGGTGAACGGCCTGCCGCATGCTGGGTGTTAGGAGGGATGAGAAAAATCAGTATATTTGCGCCGTGTCTCAGTTGGCCAAAATGGCCGAGGGGGTTGTGTTCAAGCGATCTTTCAGTTCCTGACGACCATAAAAGAGCCTGGATTTGACCGTCCCGGAGGGAACGTGCAGCTGTCTGGCAATCTCGGGGATGGTGTGCCCTTCCAGATCGTGGAGACGAACGACTATCTCGTGCTTGTTGCTGATATCGTTCAGGGCCCGCTGAACCCGCATCTTGGATTCGGAGGCCGTGCACGTCCGATAGGGATTGGAATCATCCAGGGCCACGATCTCGTTATAGGTATCGGGATTGCTGTCCAGTTCCACGACCGAATGCCTCTTGTTCTTGCGCAGGATTCCCAGGCAGACGTTGACTGTGATCCGGGTGATCCAGGTCGAGAGCTTCGATTCGCCGCGGAAGAAACGCAGGCCACGATAAACATTCATAAAGGTGTCCTGCCGGGCATCTTCCGCCAGGGCATGGTCCCTGAGTATCCTGTAGCCTATGCGATAAACAGTAGCACTATACTTTTCATAGATTTCCGAAAAGATCTCTTCCATATCGCGGTTGAAAAAATCCGAGGGAAGTTCCCTTTCCGCCCATTCTCCGCTGGAGAGGATTCCTACTTCTTCTTGTTTGATTTCCTCTTTCATTGTCTTATCCCCTTTTCGTTTCTTCGAGCTTCCTTCACCCTGATAGTTAGCAAAAGGAGTGCCAGAGCGGCAACGAATAAACTAATTTTTCATAACTACTAGTAGTAAAAGGATTTAGAGGTATATTGGGAGTCGAGTTTGTACTAAGACCGCTTGTGGTCTTGCCTAAAAATTAGACAACACGAAAGACGAATTTACCCGCATAGTCGTAATCTGTTATTTTTCTATATATTACAGGTTGTCCAAACTTTAGACATCGTGATATCCTTACGTGTACAGTTTGGGCACGGCACGCCGTGCCCAAACGCGGCCCCCATCCTACGGTCTACTCCAACTTTTTCGAAGTTGTAGACGGGATGGAAGGCGGGATTTTTACGACCTCGGCAAACAGACAGGATTACGTCCGAAAACAACATGTTATAGAATATTGCATCAGGGGCATGGCGTGCCGTGCCCAAACTCCAACTTTTTCGAAGACAGCATGGAAACGAAGGAAAGATGAAGAACGAACATACGGTTCTCATCGTGGATGACGAACCTGCCAATCTGCAGAAGCTTCATCGCACCCTGATCGGGGAATATAAGGTGATCGAGGCCGCCAATGCCCAGCAGGCGTTGAAGGTACTGAAGGAAACGCAGCTGGCTGCCATCATTACCGATCAGCGCATGCCGGGCATGAGCGGAGTGGAGCTGTTGGAACACGCCCTGCAGCTGCAGCCGCAATGCATGCGCCTCGTTCTCAGCGGCTACACGGAAACCGAGGACCTGATCGATGCCATGAATACCGGACGGGTATACAAATACATCACCAAACCCTGGGAACCCGACCGGGTACTGGCCAATCTCCGCTCGGCGATTCAGCATTACGAACTGGTGCGTGAAAATGAACGACTGCAGAATGAGCTCAAACAGGCCTATGAGCGGGTGGAGCGCGAGAATCGCCAACTGCGGCGAGAGGTAGAGCAGGACTCGCCCTACGGACCGATCATCTATCAGAGCCGGTCCATACAAAAGATCATGGAACTTTTAGACAGAGTGATCCCTACCGATTCTCCCATCTTGATCCAGGGAGAGACGGGAACCGGGAAAGAACTCTTCGCCCGGCACATCCATCGCCACAGCCCACGGAGCGACCGGCCGTTCCTGGCGGTCAATTGCGGAGCCGTACCCAGAGAGTTGATCGAAAGCGAGTTCTTTGGGCACAAACGCGGAGCCTTTACCGGAGCCGGCAATGAAAAACGCGGCTACTTCGATGCCACCGAAAAAGGGACGATCCTACTGGACGAGATCGGAGAGGCTCCTCCGGAACTGCAGGTCAAATTACTGCGGGTACTGCAGGAGGGGGAGATTATGCCCGTAGGGGCCTTGAGTCCGCAAAAGATCGACATACGAGTGATCGCCTCCACCAACCGGGACCTGAAGATCGAGGTGGAAGCGGGGAGGTTCCGGCAGGACCTCTATTTCCGGCTGCATGTCTTCTCGATCCAGATCCCCCCTTTGCGTGAGCGCAAGGAGGACATTCTTCCGATTGCCGAGCATTTTCTGGAATGTGCCTGCCGGCGGTTGGGAAAACCTCTGCTCAGGCTTCCGGAGGAGGTGAGGGACGTCTTCCAGGATTACTCCTGGCCGGGGAACATTCGCGAGCTGAAGAACGAGATCGAACGGCTGGTGGTCCTCTCCTCGGGAGGACAGGCGGAAGGTCACCTTCTATCCGAACCGTTGCGTCGCATTCCGGGCAGCGAAGACGGCAACACGCGACTTGAGACAGGCAGCCTGAAGGCGGAAATGGACCGTCTGGAAGAAAAGCTCATTCGCGAGGCCCTGGAACGGTATCAGCAAAATCGCTCGCAAACGGCGCGTGTTCTGGGAATCAGCCGGCAAAACCTGCTGAACAAGATGCGCCAGTTCCAGATCGAATAGAGGCCGGTTACTGAAATATCTCTTTGACTTTATCGAAGAAGTTTTTATCCTCGGCCGGCAGCTCATCCTTGGTGATCGCAGCCAACTCTTCGAAAAGACGCCTTTCCTCTTTGGAAATCTTTTTAGGAATGCGCACGCTGACGGTCACCAGCTCGTCTCCACGCCCGTGACTGTTGACATGAACAATCCCCTTGCCGCGCAGGCGAAAGACGGTCCCTGGTTGGGTTCCCTCGGGGATGGTAAGCTTTTCTTCTCCATCCAGCGTCGGGATGTTGATCTCTCCACCCAGTACCGCCCTGGTCACGCTGATGGGTACTTCGCAATAAATATTCTCTTCTTCCCTGCGAAAGAAGGGGTGTTCTTCCACGCTGATAACGACGTAAAGATCTCCGGGCGCGCCACCGTGGCTGCCGGCTTCCCCCTCTCCCTGAATGCGCAGTCTCATTCCGTTATCCACACCCGCAGGGATGCGAACCTCCAGAGTTTTTTCTTTCTGTACCCGTCCGTTCCCCATGCAGTCGGTACAGGGATCTTTCACCACCTTGCCGGTCCCGCGGCAATGGGAGCATGTCCGGCTTACGGCAAAGAAACCCTGCTGATATCGTACCTGTCCATATCCTCCGCAGGTCGGGCAATTCACCGGACTGGTCCCTTTGGCCGCTCCCGATCCTCCGCAGGTATGACAGGTTTCCAGCCGGGGTATTTTCAGCTTCGTGCGCATCCCTTGAGCAGCTTCCAGAAAGGAGATCTTCAAGTCATAGCGCAGGTCATTCCCATGTTGGCTACGCGACCCACCCCGCCGGCGGGAACCGCCGAAAATATCGCCGAAGCCGAAAAAGTCGCCGAGAATATCGCCGAAATCGCCGAAGATATCGGGATCGAAACCGGAGAAGCCGCCACCCTGCACCCCTTGGTGTCCGAACTGATCGTAACGGGAACGTTTGCCGGAATCGCTGAGGACACTGTAGGCCTCGGCCGCTTCCTTGAACTTTTCTTCCGCTTCCTTATTTCCCGGATTCTTATCCGGATGATGGGCAATAGCCAGTTTACGGTAGGCGCTCTTTATCTCCGCATCCGTTGCGTTGCGATTGACTCCCAGGACTTCGTAGTAATCTCTTTTACTTTTCAAAACTCATACTCCTCGACCGGAATCGATCACCTCTTCCGGAGCGGATTATCATACCACTGAATGATTTGGATTTCATTCTTCCGTAGGCTTCTGACGAGAATCTTCACTCGAAAGGTTCGGTCCGGACGCCGATCCCGCCAAAGAATCCAACCTTTCGTCGGCCAGTCCGAAAAGAGAGGACTGTAATAAGGCCGCTTCTTCTTCCAGGGTCTTCTGCATGGCAGTGAAGCTCGCCGTGTCCCCCCAGTTGGCCGGATTTTCCAGCAGTCTCGATGCCGTTATCAAATCCCTCTTGATACGAGTCTGGTCATCGGGACTCAACACCCATGAGAATTCGTTATAAGACCGGCTGATGGAAGAGGCAAGCTCGCTGATCCGGTTTTTTGTCATGACGAACACTTTCTGTGTCCGGTCGATCTCCTCATATTCCTTGGCCTCGTCGACCAAACGTTGGATCTCGTCCGAGGTAAGTCCGCTGGAGGGAGTGATTTTTATCGTCTGCTCCTTCTTCGATTTGGCATCCAGGGCGGAAACGCGCACGATACCGTTGGCGTCGATTTCGAAGGTAACTTCTATCTGAGGGACTCCCCGGGGTGCCTCGACGATGCCGGTCAGTTCAAACCGTGCCAGAGAACGATTATGCTTGGCCAGGTCCCGCTCTCCCTGCAATACATGGATGCCTACCGTCGACTGATTGTCCGCAACGGTAGTGAATAGAGTCGACGTACGCATGGGAATGGTCGAATTTCTGGGTATCAGTTTGGTGAACAGGCCACCGTGTGTTTCCACCCCCAAAGAAAGAGGGAGGACATCCAGGAGTACGATATCGTGAACTTCGCCATGCAGGATACCTCCCTGAATGGCGGCTCCAATGGCCACGACCTCGTCCGGATTGATCTCCGTACTGGGCATCTGTCCGAAGATCTTTGCCACTTGCCTGCAGATGGCCGGCATGCGTGTCTGTCCGCCGACCAGAATCACCTTATCGATCTGGTCCGGTCGCAAGCGCGCGCTCTCCAGGGCCTCAAGGCAGGGCCCAACGGTTCTTTGCAGCAAAGGCGCACACATCTCCTCCAGCTGCCGCCGGGTCAGTTTTTGGTCGAAATGGAGGGCGCCGTTATCGTCCGTAAAAAGGAAAGGGATGCTGATCTGGGTCTCCTCCACCTGGGAGAGATCGCATTTGGCCTTTTCCGCGACCTCCTTCAAACGCTGCAGAGCGATGGCATTCGTACTGAGGTCGATATGGGTCTCTTTCCGGAAAGTTTCCAGCATCCAGCCGGTAATCAGATGATCGATGTCCTCACCGCCAAGAAAGGTGTCACCGCTGGTAGCCAGGACCTCGAACACTCCGTTGTTCAATTCCAGGATGGAGATGTCGAAAGTCCCTCCGCCCAGATCGTAAACAGCCACCTTCTCCGCCTGCTTTTTCCCCAGGCCATAGGCCAATGCGGCGGCTGTCGGTTCATTGATAATGCGCCGGACATCGAGTCCGGCGATCTGCCCGGCATCCTTGGTGGCCTGCCTTTGGGCATCGTCAAAATAGGCGGGTACGGTGATGATGGCCTCATGTACCTTTTCCCCAAGAAAGTCTTCGGCAGCCGCCTTGATGTAATTCAGGATAAAAGCGGAGATCTCCGGGGGACTGTACAGACGTCCGCTGATCGGGACCCGGACGTCTCCCCGATCGGAGGCCTCCAGGGAATAGGTGAGATGGGACGCAATCCGGGACACCTCCGGATTATCCATACTTCTTCCCATAAGCCTCTTGACGGCATAGATGGTATTTCCGGCGTTGGTGACCATCTGATGTTTGGCCAGTTGCCCGATCAACCGCTCTCCCTTGGCAGTAAAGGCCACCATGGAGGGAGTGGTCCGTCCGCCCATCTTATTGGGAATAATCAGGATGTTATCTCCTTCGACAACCGCTGCGCAGGAATTGGTGGTCCCCAGATCGATGCCGATGATTTTTCCCATAGAGGTTTTTCCCGAATTCGACCTATTTCGGATCCGACTTCGGGGTGACAGCCACTTTTACCTGGGCCGCCCGCAGGAGGCGGCCGTTGATTCTATATCCCTTTCGAAATTCGAATATTACCTGTTGATCCGGGTATTCCGCCGTTTCTTCGCGCATCATGGCCTCATGCAAATGAGGATCGAACGGCTGTCCGATGCTGAGGATGGGTGTGACATGAAACTTGGCCAGGCTGTCCATGGTTTTACGGCCGATCAGTTCTATGCCGGAGCGGAATGCCTCAGGAACGGGATCATCATGGCCGGATGTGTACATGCTTGCGGAAGCGCGTTCGCAGGCATCCGCCACTTCCAGGATTTCCAGCAGAACCTCGGCCCGGGCCCAGACCGAGATCTCCTGTTTTTCGCGTTCGTTGCGCTTACGCATATTGTCCAGTTCCGCCTGTTTACGCTGCAGCTGGCTCTGCAATTCCTCCTTCGATTTCTTCTCCTGCTCCAGCTGGGCCGTAAGCTCCTGCACGAAATCGGCGGCCTGCTTCTGGGCATCCGCCGGCTCCAGGTTCTTTTGCGTTTCGAGAAGATCCGTCGATGGGTTCCAGCTATCCGTATTCGGCACCGGACCCGGTGCATCCGGCTTTACAGTACTGTATTTGGCTGACGATTTCATAGGCACACAACAAATCAGGAATGGTTCATCATAGTTCCGAACAGACGAGCGACAAAATCTACCAGAGATACGGCCTTGCCGTACTCGATGCGTGTCGGGCCCAGGATGCTGAGAGATCCGACGACGCAATCGTCATAGACATAGGGGCAGGTGATCAAGGTGCAGTTTTGCATTCCCGGCAGGCCCGTTTCTCCGCCGATACGCACCCGGACCCCTTCCGATTCTTCCTCCACACACTGGGACACGATCCGTATCAGCTCGCTCCGGTGTTCGAACGTTTCCAGCAGCGCATAGACCCGGGACCGGTCGAAAAACTCCGGATGGTTCATCATCCTGACCGTCCCATCCATATAAATCCCATGCTGCACCTCCTCCTCCTGCAAGCTGCGAAAGCAGAGCATGGGCATCTTTTTCCACCAGGTTTCGTAGAAGGAGTGCTCTTCCAACAGGAGCTGCTCCAGCTCTTTGCGTATGGCAAACAAAGTCCGATCGGCAAACTCCCGGGTAAGGAAACGACCGATACGATCCATTTCCTCCTGGGAAATCTCCTCCTCCGTGGAGACGATACGGCTCTGGACAATTCCCGACTTCCCTACAATCACGACCATCACCCGGTTCGGAGCCAGTTTCAAAAAATGGATCTGCTGCATCACGATCTTCGACAGGGACGGTGCCAGAACGATCCCGACATTATCGGACAAGCGGGCCAGCAGCCGGGAGGTGTAATCCATCAGGTTCTCGAGGCCGTTGCCGGACTCTTTTTCCATCCCTGTCTGAATACGCTCCTTTTCCGACTCGGTCAAGCGGCGTTTTTCCATCAGAGCATCCACGTAGAAGCGATACCCCTTATCGGTCGGCACCCTCCCGGCCGAATTATGCGGCTGGTGAAGGAATCCGGCATCTTCCAAATCCGACATAATATTGCGGATAGTGGCCGCGCTGAGCCTGGACTTGCTTTTTTTGGAAAGGAAACGGGAACCCACCGGGCGTCCGGTCTGTATATAGGCCTGGATTGTCTCCTTCAGCAGATCGCAATCCCTGCCGGAGAGTGCCGGAGTGGGAATGGTTCCGCTTAAAACGTTCCCTTTGTTCTCCTTATAGCTATGTACATTCATACGATTTATATTCATCCCTCCGATCTCCCTGTCCGTGAGGGAAGAGCAAAAAAAACTCTACCGTTTACGATGGTATTGTGCCATTGCCCATGAGGAATGTCAAACTAGCGCAACTGCGGGACCCGCGCCAGGGTGATCACCCTCACCGTGGCGACGCCGGCCGTCAACAGCGCCTGGGAGCAGGCTGTCAGTGTCGCCCCGGTCGTATATACATCGTCGACCAGCAGTACCCTTTTTCCTTGTAGACGCTCCGGATGAGGAACGGAAAAAGCACCCTGAACGTTGTGCCGGCGTTGTTCGTCGGTCAAACCGGATTGAGCCGGCGTGTTTTTCCTTTTTACCAGAGAACGGGTAACCACAGGAAGATGGAGCCTTTTCGCCATTTGGCGCGCCAATAGTTCGGTTTGATTGAATCCGCGTTCGGCCAGTCTCTTCCTTGACAAAGGGACGGGAACAATCCAATCGCACCTTTCCTCTGCCGGATGGTTGAGGTAGACCTGCGCCATGCGATCGCCCAAAGGGCCTGCCAGGCCCTGTCGCTTATGAAATTTGAAATGATGGACAATCTCCCTCAACTCCTCCAGATACAGTCCATAGGCGCGGGCTGTCTGGAAAGGAGGACGATCGGAGAGGCAGAGACCGCACATGGATTCCTGGGGGATCGTCAGAGGCACGCCACAACAAAGACACAGGTTCGCGGGCAGCCGCCGTATACGAGCCCAACAGGCAGGACAAACACTACGGTCCCGGTCCCGCTCAACGAATTGTCCGCATAAAAGACAATAAGACGGATACACCACCGACAAAAGTGCATCCCGGCACCGCTGCCAAAGGCCGACCGCATCTCGCACTTCAAAAACGGTATCTTTGGCCATCATGGGATTTCCAAACGGCTCTAGGGGATCGAATCCTGCCGTTGCTTCAGCTGCAGACGATACCGTCTCCTGATTTCGCTAAAAACAACGTGATAGGCTTCCGACCGGTAATCCGGATAAGTCCATTCCAGCGGTAGAAACCTTCCCTGGCGGTAGAGCAGTGTGAGCTCCGCATAAATCCCTTCTTGCAGATAGATGCGGTGACAATGGTTTTTGGTACTGGCCAGGATGAGTTTGCCCATCTCCAGGTAACCGGGATCCAGATTGACCGGTCGCAGTAGCCGGCCCCTTTCCGCGGCCAATTCCTTCTCCATTTCGTTGGTCCGTCTCTTTAACTCCGCCAGCCGGCCGGGATCGATCAGCGTCGCGAAAGAATAAAACAAGCGCTGCAGCTGGCCGCCCATTTCCGGAGTGTAATATTCCGTATAGGTAAAGGGCATGGCGGGAGAGCGAAAATCGATCGGCCCGAAAGCCTGAGCCAGTAGGTCATCCACCCGCTCGAGCGGCACCTGGGAGTTGGTCAGCACGCCGATCAGCAGCTTGACCGGAATCACTTCCTGAATGGAACCCATCTGTCCCTCGATGTTACATGTTCATGGACTGGGATTTCTTGATCATTTCCATGGCTTCTTCCGGGCTTTCCACCACTTGGATCAAATGAAACTCTTCCTCCGACAAAGCCCCGCGTTTCACCATGGTATGATAAATCCAGTCGAGCATTCCGCCCCAATACTCCCTGGAAATCAGAATCACCGGCATATCCGGAATCTTATCGGTAGCAATCAAGGTGAGACATTCGAAGAGCTCGTCCATGGTTCCGAAGCCGCCGGGTAAACCGACGAAGGCCCGGGAATAACGTACAAACATCACCTTGCGGACGAAGAAATGACGGAATTCGATCTGATGAGTCAGGTACGCGTTGGTACGCTGTTCCATGGGCAGCTCGATGCACAACCCGATGGATACGCCTCCTGCCTCCCGGGCTCCGCGATTGGCGGCCTCCATGATCCCGGGTCCACCTCCGGTGATGACGGAAAAACCGTCTTGCACCACCAGTCGCCCCATGCGGACTCCCAGCTGATAGGCCGGATCTTCCGGCAGGGTCCGGGCCGAGCCGAACACAGCCACTCCCGGGGGCACATTGGCGAGGTCCTCGATCGCTTCCACGAATTCCGCCATGATGCGAAATATGCGCCAAGGCTCATTGGCCGAGGGGACACTGACGTTGTAGCGCTTTTCTTGTAGAGAATCCACGGTTTTGCCTTTCTCTTTCATGACATCCGGTTGCAAAATCCACGAGAGACGACGTTGGGCTACTTTTTCTCCGGCGGAGCCTCGGCGGTCTGAACGACGACCTGCCAGCCGTCCTTTTTCAACTCCTCCAGGTCGGACGTGGTCACCGGACCGGCAGCCACGGCCAGCAGTTGGTCCGGAGCCAACAGTTTCCGGGCCGACGTGTGCAGCTCGGCGGGGGTCATTTTCGGAAGCATCTGCTTGATGCGTTCATAATAATTGAATCCCACCTGATAGGTATCGATTTCGCAGAGCATGCGGGCCAGGGCCAGAGCCGATCCGGCCTTCTTTTGTAATTCCTGCAGATAGGATTGAACCTCCCGCGAGAACAACTCCGGGTCGGGTCCGTCTTTCGCCAGACTGCTCCATTCCTGGCGCACATCGCGCAGGATGCGGAGCAGAGAGACATCGGAGGTCTGCATCGTCGTGCGCAGAAACCCCCGCAGACGGCGCGAGGGGAGCTCGATCGCCGGTTTGAACGAGAGGCTGTCCCAGCGCATCCGGGAAAGGATACGGGCCAGCAACTCGGCCTGAACGAATTCGCTGGAAGTACGGGGAATGGACATCTGCCCCACGGTTAAAACAATTTCCTTTGTCGGCGGAGCCTCGACCACGATCAAACGCGGCTGTTTGTTGCCTACCGGAGGGGTAAAGGTAAACGGGAATTTTTCATCCATGATCCACGTACCGAGGTAGCGCCCGGCCGATTGTCTGATTTCATCGGCATTCACCGGCCCGACCACCGACAGGATGGACACATTCGGCAAGTGGTACTTGCGCTGAAAGGCGACCACATCCCCGTAGGAGATATTTTTCAAGGTGGTCGGATTGCCCGACAGCGGACGGGAATAGGGATTGCCAAGAAACATCTCGCTGTCGAACTTTCTTTCCGTCAGTTGTCCGGCGGTCAGCGGATTGTTGCTCAGGCCGGAAAGCATACGCTTCTTCGCCTCTTCGAACTTGGCGGCCGAGAGGGTGGAGAAGCGCACAAAGCGGGTGAGCGACTGCAGATAGATACCGACCTCCTGCGGAGCACATTCCACATAAAGATGCGTGGAATCCCAATCGACCTCGTAGCGAAACTTCTGCCCGGCCTCCATGATTTGTCCGATTTCCGAAGGCTCGCCCTGCCAGTCGGGAACGCTCTCGATCAGGGTGGCCATGGTTAGATCGGCCAGACCGGCTTTCCCCATCGGATCCAGGGTCGAACCGGCACCGATCAACAGATGCATGGCTACGCGCGGATACTGGGAGGCGCTCAGAATTTCAATCCGCAGGCCGTTGAGCAGATTGCGCGTGGCCGTTGCCTGCAGGACCGAAGGTCCGAAGATGACGGTATCTTGTGCGAACAACGGTGTGACGAAAAATAAAGCCGACAGGCTTGACAGGAGCCATAAAATCTTTGCCTGTTGCCTGATCCTTTTCATTCGATTTATATTCATATTTCCTCTATCTTTGCCGTTATGGCCGGCTTTTCGCCCGGAAAACGGAGCTCAGGATTGATTCTGGGCCGCCGGCAAGATAAATTATAAAGTATACGAGGTGTAAATCAATCATGGATTCGGAGTGGTCAGAAAATATGGAATCAGAAAACGGTACGGAAAAACAGGCTCCTAAACGGAAAAAGGACTTTCCCATCCTATGGATCATCTTCGCCGTCGCGGCGGTCCTGGCCGGGATCGGAGTCTGGTATTACGTCAGCACGACCCCGGCGCGCCCCATCGTCGCCCTGGGAGAAGAAATCTACGAAGAGCCCGCCGGACTGGTGCATCGCGGCGATCCCGATTTCGAAGGTTACTGGCAGGTCTTTCGTATCACCAACGTGAAGGCCAAGCTCTCCATCAACTTTGCCGGGGACCGTATGGTGTATGTCTACGGGCTCTTCGAAAACCGGGGAGAGCGACCGGTGGATGCGGCCGAGGTAAAGATCACCTTCTACGATCCTGAGGGAAAGATTATCAAGGAGCGTATCTCCGCTCCCCTGAGACCGGAAACGGGCCTGAAAAAACCCATCGGTTCTTTGCAGAGCCGGGATTTCAACGTTCGATTCGAAAACTGGCCGGAGAATGTTCAGGTCGGACAACTGGAGGTCCTGCTAACCGGGATTCACGTCCTCCCCAGAAAGTAGGGGCACCCCTCGCGGGCGCCCTTTTTCAATCACACTTTTTCAACCACAGATCAGGCATCAAGAGAAAAGCAAATGAGAAAGGTAGCCTTCATCGGCTGGCGTGGCATGGTCGGATCCGTCCTCATGGACCGCATGACGGCGGAAAAGGATTTTTACGGCTTTGAACCCTTGTTCTATTCCACCTCCCAAATCGGCTCGGCCGGACCGGAAATCGGCATGGATACGCCACCTGTCGCCGATGCCAACCGTGTGGATGCTCTAAGGAAGATGGACATCATCGTCTCTTGTCAGGGTGGGGATTACACAAATGCCATGTATGGCCGGCTTCGCGCCGAAGGTTTTCGAGGATACTGGATCGATGCCGCCTCCACCCTGCGCATGAACGAAGATGCCGTGATCGTTCTCGATCCGGTTAACCGCGGGGTAATCGAGGAGGCCATGCGGAAGGGGACAAAGAATTATATCGGCGGCAATTGCACCGTCAGCCTGATGCTCATGGCCTTGCAGGGCCTGTTCCAGGCTGATTGGGTGGAATGGCTTTCGACCATGACGTACCAGGCCGCCTCCGGGGCCGGCGCTAAAAACATGATCGAACTGGTACGGCAAATGGCCGGTCTGTCCGACGCTTGTCGATCCCTGTTGACGGATCCCTCGACCACCGCCCTGCAACTGGATCGGGCCGTCACCGGTAAACTGCGCGACAATACCCTGCCGACAGAGAACTTCGGAGCACCGTTAGCTGCCAGCCTGATCGCCTGGATCGACAAACCGATGGATAACGGACAAACCCGCGAAGAATGGAAGGGTTGTGCCGAAACGAACAAGATACTTGGGAACATCACCCCGGTACCCGTCGACGGCATCTGCGTGCGTGTCGGTGCCATGCGCTGCCACAGTCAGGCGGTGACCGTCAAACTGCGGCGGGATTACCCTCTGGATGAAATCGTCGACCGTATCGCCTCGGCCAATCCGTGGGTGGAGATCGTTCCCAATGAAAAAGCGGCCACATTGGAAAGACTGACACCGGCAGCCGTCTCCGGAGCGCTCTCCGTTCCGATCGGCCGCATGCGAAAGATGACCCTGGGACCGACCTTCCTGACCGCTTTCACCGTCGGCGATCAGCTGCTTTGGGGAGCCGCCGAGCCCTTGCGCCGCATTCTGCGCATTCTGTTGGAATCCGAAGGGTAGAAAGCCTGCACTCACCGGGACACGGGAGCCACAGAGATTGCTGATTACGGCTGGTTACGCATCCGTTGCACTTGACCATGCCGGGAAAGCGATATATATTATCTGCCGGCGGCTGGGTAGCTCAGATGGTTAGAGCGACGGATTCATAACCCGTAGGTCGGCAGTTCGATCCTGCCCCCAGCTACCAATTTTTCTAAATACTCCCGTTCGAACCATATCAGGACGTCCCTGACGGGCGTTTTCTCTTCTTTTCCTTGGGCAGAATACCGATGCGCGGGTCGCGACGTCCGGCCAGAGCCACCAGCTGCTGGGCCAGGTACTCGAAGGTGTCTTTGCTCTCCGCCAGATAGAGCCATTTCCCCAGCTCGGGATGAGGTATCAGATCCGGAAACTCCTGCAGCAGCGATTCGTGGTGCGTACGTTCGGTACAAAGCAGCAGGCCACGCCACGGTTCCGTCTTGGCGGAAAAATAGAGCATGAGTTTTCCGTCGAGATAGACGGCCCTTCCTCCGAACATCGGCCGCAGGATAAAAGCAGGATCGGATTCCAGCGGTTCCCACAGCCAGGAATAGAGATGTGGTCTTTTTCTTTGTCCGGGTCTCAACAGTCGTAGTGGTCGGAGAAGAATCGGTCGATGGCGGCGCGCATTTGCGGCGTCACGCTTTCCGGCAGTCGTTTCATCTCCTCCGGAGACAGCGGTTTGAAATTCTTGGCCACAGAGAGATTGAAGTCGAGGTGCTCCAGCTTCGGCATCCCAATGGTTGTGGCCGCAACGGGCAGCGTCATGGCATATCGTATCAGGATCTCCGGAGCCGCCTTGCCCAGCAGTTTCTCCTGGGCAAACACCTTCATGGCAGTCAATCCCATTTTCTTCTTCAGGGCGACCGGCATGGCGACCATTTCAAACCCGGAGGCCCCCGTCATGCCTTGTCCTGCCTTATGCGACGGTGCGGTATTGCCGATCTGGGCGATGTTCAGGGCCATCTGGGTGGAGTCAAAATCGTGTCGCTCCAGGGCCGTTTTCAACACCAGCGGATTTTGGTGTGAGGTTACTCCGAGGAAGCGTGTCATCTTCTGTTCTTTGGCACGAATCATGGCCTTCATCTGGCCGTTGGGTGCCTCGATCTTGGCCAGGTCGTCTTCATTTCCCAGAGAGTGGATATGCATCAGATCCACCTGGTTCACACCCAGATTCTTCAGGGATTGTTCTATGATACGCATGGTATCGTCGTAGGTGCGGTCGCCTGCAATCTTGGTAACCAGGAAAAAATCCTTCTTGTGTGTCTTCAGGTATTCCCCAACCCATTGCTCGCTCTGACCGTTTCCATAAGAGGCGGCGCTATCGACGTAATTGACGCCGGCCTTCAATGCCCGATCCAACGCCTCCAATGCCTTGTCCCGTTCTTTATAGGCAAGCCAGCGGCTTCCGGCACCAAAGGACAACAGGGAAACCTTCTGCCCGGTCTTACCCAAGGAGCGCATGGGCATACCCGTCCGGGCATCTACCTCGGTTACAGCCGCGGCTGCGGCCAGGGAAACGAGAAAACTGCGGCGCGTCGTAAACATATCCGTATCCTCCACGAGTTTTATTTGATTCTATCATTGAAACGCCGGACCGGTCTCCTTATTTACCGGAAGGATTCCAGAGTCCAGGGAGTCCGCCAGGAGGAGCGCTGCTTGAGCCGGTTGGCATCCTCCCGGTCGAAGAGCTCTTTTGTCGGATCCCACTTCAGACGCTTGCCTCCGAGCTGTATGGAGATGTGCGCCAGTTGACACATGGAGCAGGTGCGGTGTCCGACCTCGGCATCCTCCAAAGTGTTACCGCGGGTCCTGACTGCATCCAGAAAATCCCGCTTCTCCGGTTTCAAGGGAAAACGTATCTCGCCATCTCCGATTTTGGAGGCAAGGATCTTGTCGGAAGAAGCCTTCAGCTCCTGGGTGCCGTACTCATATTCGAGCCAACCCTCATCTCCTTCCAGACGTACATAGGGACGGTCCATCTTATAATGCAGGGTGACTCCATTGGCATATTTGTATACGGCCTGCATTTCCAGAAGAACGTTCCAGAGATTCTCCTGGGGTGGGTAAATGCCGGTGGCCTCCACTTCGATCGGACCGCTGCGATCCGTCCCATTACACCACTGGGCGATGTCGTTGAGATGGGTGCCCCAGTTGGTGATCAGGCCTTCGCAGTAATTCCGGACCCGCATCCAGCCTGGCCGTCCTTTGAGGTCCTGTGGCGGATGCACCCGTTTCACATGATACGGGATCATGGGGGCAGGTCCGATCCAAAGGGGATAGTCCAGCTCTGCCGGGATCGGCATTCCCGGTTCAGGAGGATGGGTGATGTCGCTCTTGGGGACACCGGTGAATATCGTACGTATCTTTCCGATCCGTCCGTTGCGCGCCAGTTCCGCCATACGGTGAAACTGGGGGATAGAGCGAAATTCGCTGTCGGTACGAAATACCCGTTTATGCCTGGCGGCGGCATCGGCCAGCAGCCGGCCCTCTTCGATACTCAGGGTCAGCGGTTTCTCGCAACAAACATCCTTTCCGGCCTTGATCGCCAGCAACGACATCGGCACATGCCAATGATCGGGGGTTGAGATAACGACGGCATCGATCTCCTTGCGATCGATCAGCTCTCGGAAGTCCCGATAGGTATGACATCGGGAGGGATTGCCGCTTCCCGGCCTCTGGGCATAATAGGATTCCACCTTCTTGCGGGCGCTTTCCATCCTCCAGGTATCCACATCGCAAAGGGCCGTCACGACCGCATCCTCGGCCTCCAAAAAGGGTAGGATATTGGCCGCGTCCCATTGCCGTCCCAGCCCGATAAAGCCCACGGTTATGCGCTGACTGGGTGCGTTCTTCCCCAGCACCCGGGCGGGAACAATGGCTGGAAATCCAATGCCAAGCGCCGATGCCAGCAAGCCGGTCCCCTGCACGAAACGACGCCTGGACATGGCGGTAGTGTTCTTTGGCTGTTCCTTCGTCTTCATCTCACCTTCCTCCTTGCTGGAAAACCCGTTGCTGCAGACTTCTCCAGGCTCCCATCGATTTTTTCAGATTTTCCACGATATCGCCCGCTACGTTATAGCATTGCAGACCCACCGGCCCTTTATACCCGGCCTGTTTGAGCTCCTGTAGGAAGGGCAGAACGTCATAGGAGCCCCGGTCCAGCGTCTGTATGTAGCCGTTCGGCTTGCCGTCAGGGTCGGCCCCGTTGATGGAAACCAGCATCAAATGCCGGGCGCAGGCATGGACGATCTCCCGCAAACGGTCGCCGTTTCCATACATCAGTTCATGACAGAGATTGATACTGCAACCGACATTCTTGCGCTTTACCTTGCGTACCAGGCGCAGCCCGTCTTCCGCAGTTTCGATATACAGATCCTTGTGTCCGTAGAGAGCGACCCGCAGACCGGCTCTTTCCGCCCAGGAAGCCACTTGACGGATTACCTGTACCGCCTCCTCATCGCTGTCCCCTTTTGCCTTTTTAGCGTCAGACATGTTCAGCCAGATCACGGTATCGCGCCCTTGCAACAGGGAGATGGCGGCCTCAAGCCCTTGCGGCAGGTGTTCCGGTCTGCCGATCCAGGAAGGAACGTACAATCCGAAGATCCTGAGTCCCTGAGCATCGAAAGCCCGCAGCCAACCGGCCAGGGCTTCGGTGGTGGTGAAGTTATAGCTGATCCCATCGTATCCCAGCTCTTTGAGAACGGCCGCTTGCCTTTCCGGGGTCCACTGTCCTCGGCCGACTCCGTTATCGAAGGCGAAGAACTCGTATCCATGCCCTTCTTTCGCCGAGACATACCCCCGAGGCACCCAGATGAAAAACAACACCGCAAAAAGAAAGGTCCCAATACGATATTGCATTTATGTTATCCAGTCCTTTCCCTGTTCCGGCATCCATCGTCTATCCGCTTTTTCGCTCTTATCCGAGTCAACCCGTCGTATCGGGGCAATTCTACTGTGCCGCCGGGGTGAGTTCAAGCTAAACGGAGCGAAGTTTTCGAATACGTTTTTGCAGGGAACGATTCCATCGCTGCCATGTCCGGCGGAGGAAGGGAGGACGAGAACGGGGTGCGATGGAGGATCCCTCTTCCTCGACGGTCGGGGGTTTCAGGATAGCGAACACCGGAGCCACATCCCATGTTTCCGGCAATTCCAGCCCGTTTAATACCTGAAACAGGATAGCAAGGCTCAGAGTGCGCGCCAGGCTAGGCGTTGTCATAAGATGGATCAGAGAGGAGAAGAGTGAGGTGCCTTTGGGTAACAGCTGTTGAAATACCTTCCCCATGGAGAAAATGTCGGAAGCCTGTTCGGGGGGTATGTCCTTCCACACTCCCAGGTGGGGAGGGGCCAGGTAGGGTCGATCTGCGGTTTGAGCCCAACCGAAATCGATGAGCACCGGACGGCCGTCCTCACGCACCAGGAGGTTTCCGAGATGGATATCGCGGTGTTCGACAGCAGCCAGCTGCAGCTCCTGAAGAATGGAGAGACACTCTCGCAGAAACTGGGCCATATGCGCAGGGCTGGAAGAGATCTGCGGCAATGCCATTTGCGGATTGGTTCCGTTGATTTTCTCCATGACCAGGATGGAATATTCTTTCCGTTGCTCGGCGGCCAGGACCCGGGGGAAAAAGGGACTCTGCAGGCGCTGAAGAATCTCGGCCTCATGCATCGCCATATCGCCGGTGGTCTGCTTGATGAGCTTATCCGGGGTATCGGTGGTATAGATCCGGCTGTAGAAATGCACTCCATTGAGGGTGATCAGACATCGGCTGTGCAATATCTTTTCCACCGGGGCCAGCAGAGGCAAGGCCGGATCCAAGGCCAGGGCTTTGTCCTGATGCGTGGCGGCATAGAGGACACGAGTGGGAGACGTGATCCCCAGGACTTCTACCCGGCTGAAATGTTTGTTGAGTGCGGCTTCGAAGGCTTCCAAAGTATATGGACCTTGTGCCTGAGCGGAATTCCACTCGGTGTGCTTGAAGAAGAGAATCGCCGGATCCCCCGGTTCTACCCACTCGATCAGAAGGATGCGCTTTGTCAACCCGGCCAGATGACCAATGGCCGCATCCAGACTTCCGAAATCGGCAGTACAGGAATAGAGCCAGTGGATCATGGCAAAGGCCAGCACCAGGTCTGCCGGGGTCCTCCAGTCCTGGGCCAGACAATGTATGGGCTGGATTTTCCCCCATCCCAGATGTGCCTGTGCCTTGCGTATCAGAGTCAGGTATGCCTCATCCATATCGAGGGAGGTTACCTGCGCGGCTCCGGAAGCCGCGGCCCAGAAGGAAAAGAATCCGCCATTGGCCCCGATATCCAGTACCGTTTTCCCGGCCAGAAATTTGGCATCGAAAAAAGGCACAGCCAGAGACTGCTTGCGCTGCAGCGGTGGGTCTTCCTTGGAAGGATAGACCTTACCCTCCCGAATTTCATACTCCTGATACCCGTGTATGGTAATGGTCTTTCCCAGTTCGATGCCGGAAGGGCGGGTATATTTGTTGGGTTTGTCCCAAAGTCCTTTCTTTTTCTTTGGTTGGAGTTTCACTCCGGGTTTTGCCGATTCCGCAACGGTCCAATCCAAGGGTGTACACAACAGGAAAACGGTGGAACGTTTCTCCCAGCTGCGGACCCTGGGGTGTTTGCGGAGCAGGACATCCACCAGGCACCATCCTGCTTCATGGACCATGTTCCGCAGTCCGGTATGATTAAGAGATGTAACCTTTTCCGGAGAATGTTTCCGGAAGAGGTTGCAACGGAAACGGGTGGCACATACATCGGCTTGCAGAACAATCGGCCCCCGGACCAGACGTGCCAGACTGCGCAACCCTGCGGCCGGATCGGCAAACCTCTGCACACCGGTACAAATACAAAAATCATACTCACGTTCGAGAGTTTCCGGATCTTCACATCCGAAAGAGACCCTATCGGTCAGGCCCAGGACCTTGGCGGCAAGCCTGGCACGGGCCAGTTCGGTCCGATCGGTATCGAATCCATGCACATGCTCGGCGCCGCACTGTAAAGCGTGCAGGCTGTAGAGACCTTCATTGCAAAATAATTGCAGGCCACGAAGGGGACGATGGGCCAGACGACAGAGATGGAGTGCCCGGTTGATCAAGGCAAAAAGAATAGGCTGCTCTTCCGATTGGGGATCGATCAGAAGATCGCGGCGTCGCGGAGTCTTAAAACCAAGGAGGGTAAAATCGTGGATCCAGGGTTCCGTGAGCAGGTCAATTTCGACCCGGGTGAGGTTGACAGATTCAGGATACATATAGGGTGAGTTGTCTGCAGAACTCGGCGGCCATCAACTCGGATGTTTCAATAAAATCGTTCTTGTCATACTCTTTTCCATTCCTTTCGATTACATTGATATGCCCAAAGGTGTAAAAGGTTTTGGGTAAATTGTAAAATGTTGAGAAAAATTCCTATGATGCACCTGTAAAACGGATATAGAATAGGGGCGGTATTGGGTTACAAGATACGAATTCGGGATTTTTCCATGCGATTACAAAAGAAAACCATATTCTTACTGATGATCGGCCTTGTGTTTTTGTTGGCTGAAGGAATCTGTCTCCGGTCGTTTGCTGCAGAGAATGAGGCCGGAGCCCAGACGGCCAGAACGACGGATCCGAAGGAGATGCAAGCCCTTACGGCAGCGACAGCGGCAGGAACCCAGACGGAATCGGCGCCAAAGGCCAAACCCGATCTGTTTGAGTATCTTGTCGAAAAGGCGTTGGATTGGTTCCAGGTATCCGACAGTCATGAAACCCTGGTTCGCTGCCTGCTCAGCCTGCTGTTTCTGGTCGGCACCTATCTGTTACGACATGTGGTTGCCAATATCATCTTCGGATGTTTGAAAAAGCTCTCCTCGCGAACCCAAACCACCCTCGACGACAAGCTGTTTCCTCCGCTCGCATCGCCGGTGGCCGCCCTGATTACGATCATCGGAATTTTCGCAGCGCTTAAAGTTTTGCAACTGCCGCCGGAGACGGACAGTGTCCTCGGTTTCGCATCGAATGTGGCCTTTTCCCTGGTGATTTTCTGGGGGTTGATGCACGCCTTCAACGTCGTACTCGATCACCTGCATGAGGTCGCCGTTCAGAAACAGCTGGGCGTATCGCCGTTCATGCCCTGGATCAAGAAAACCTTATGGGTGATTTTCATGATCTTCGGCGTGTTGATGATCGCCCAGAACCTCGGTGCCGATGTAAAGACTTTTCTTGCGGGCCTGGGAATCGGCGGCTTGGCTTTCGCTCTGGCCGCGCAGGACGCCCTGGCCAACATCCTCGGCTCGGTAGTGGTTGCCCTTGATCAGCCTTACAAGATCGGCGAGATGGTGAAGATCGGATCGGAAACCGGTACGGTGGAAGACATCGGTTTGCGTTCGACCAAGATCCGCAAACTCGATTGCAGCCTGTTGGTAATACCGAATAAAAGCGTAGCCAGCGACAACATCACCAACCTCTCCCGTTTCAATGGCCGGCGTGTCGAGCAGACCCTTGCTCTGACCTACAGTACGACCGCTGCCCAGATGGAAGAGCTGGTCGGCGAGTTCCGACGGATATTACTTGCCGAAGAAGACATCGATCCCACCTCGGTCAGCGTTTATTTCCGCGATTTCAACTCCTCGTCGCTGGACATATGGATCGTTTACGTTATCAAGGACGCCGACTTTCACAAAGGCTTGTCTTTACGCCAGAAACTGAACCTTACCTTTATGCGGACGCTGGAAGCTCGTGGTCTGTCGATGGCTTTCCCCACGCGCACGATCTCCATGGACGGCCCGATGGAGGTTGAGCTCATCACCCCGAAATCCTAATCCAACGAATCCGAGGAAGAGATAGCAGGATACAGAAGGGTGAATCGAGCCTCGGGGATGCCGATGTGCCGCCGACAGAAGCACTGGAATCAGCACGGAATATACGGAAACTATAGGAAGGCCCAAAGAAGCAGAGGATGGAAATCCCTTTCTATTGACGAGAACGGATTTCCAGGGGGGGGGCACCCCCTGGCTGATTTGTCGCCGGGTCATTGGCCCTGAATCGTCACGAGGCGGAGCTCCCATGAAACTTCCCCACTGAAAGGCCGTGCGCCACTCCATCTCGAAGAGACGCTGTTTGATAGCCCCAGGTTTCAACCTGGGGAAGGCCTTGCCCCCACAGACAAGGCCCGTAAGGGACGACGTTAAAATAAGATAGGGTTATCTTCTCATTTCTGGCATCTGACCTAACGTCGTCCCTCACGGGACTCTTTCGATTGTCTACATCTGCCCCCAGGTTGAAACCTGGGGCTATATCAACTCCGCCCGCTTCGCGGGCTTTTCCTCTTTCCTATTCCATCACTCATGTGAAGTTTCTCGCGAATTTAAGCTCCAGTTTTTGGAGTGTAGTCGCTACAAACCTTTTGCTCCTGATCTCTGGTTCGTAACCTCGCAAAGAAAAACAAGAGGGAATTAGGAGGCGCTGCGACCACCGATACCTTTCGTGGTTTTGGTAATCAGCTTGGCTTTTTCCTTCGGGCGCAGGGCACGCACGGCCTTTCCCGTCCGCCACATCTCCGAGCCGCCGAGACGGGCCAGTTCTTTCGTCAGCGTTTCCTGGTAATCGGGTTTGCCGCAGGAAGAGATCACACGGCGTGTCTCCTTGCCGCTTTTCACCGCTTCATAGAGTTCCTGAAACACAGGCAGAGCGGCCTTCTTGAACCGGGGCAGCCAGTCCAGCGCACCACGTTGGGCCGTAGCCGAGCAGTTGGAGTACATCCAATCCATTCCATTCTCGTCGACCAGGCGGATCAGGCTCTGGGTGAGCTCCTCCACCGTTTCATTGAAGGCTTCACTGGGAGAGTGCCCATTCTTGCGCAACACATCGTATTGGGCGCTCATGATTCCCGCCAGGGCGCCCATCAGCACTCCGCGCTCTCCGGTCAGATCGCTGTAGACCTCCTTTTCGAAGGTGGTCGGAAACAGGTAGCCGGAACCGACGGCGATGCCGACTGCCAGGGTACGTTCCGTTGCCCGGCCGGTGGCATCCTGGAAAACCGCATAGCTGGAGTTGATTCCCGCCCCGGAGAGAAAATTGCGTCGCACGGATGTGCCCGATCCCTTGGGAGCCACCAGGATGACATCCACATCCTTGGGCGGGATGACCTTGGTTTGGTCTTTGTATACGATGGAAAAACCGTGCGAAAAGTAAATTGCTTTTCCGGCGGTGAGCTGCTTGGCAATGGCTGGCCAGATGATCCTCTGGGCAGCATCGGACACCAGCATCATGACGATGGTTCCTTTGGCGGCCGCCTCTTCCATACCGAACAGGGTCTTGCCGGGTATCCAACCGTCCTTGCATGCCCGGTCCCAATCCTTTTTGAACTTGGGATCCTGGCCAATAATGACGTGAATACCGTTGTCCTTCATATTCAGTGCCTGCGCCGGTCCCTGCACTCCATAGCCGATCACGGCGATGGTTTCTTTTTTAAGCGCCTTCTGGGCGCGTGCCAGAGAGAACTCTTTGCGGGTGACGACCTCTTCCTTCACGCCGCCGAAATCGATGATAGCCATTTTTTTCTCCTTTTTATGCAGAGGCAGCGAAATGCCGCCTTATCTTTACGTCACAGCCAAGGTAAGGTTCTGAGTTTACCGTTTCCTCGGGGCGATTTCCAATCTTTTCTCTTTCTCGAAGCCGTCGAGGGATCAGGAAGACGACCGCCGGCGGTCAAACCACAGCCGATTCGTCGATGGAAAACCGTCGGGCATCGGCATCGAGAGAAGCACGCAGACCCATGGGAATCGTGGCATTATCCTGCGTGTGTCCGAACATCAATCCGTAAAGACAGGGCTTCTGGAGCGGTGCCAGGCGCGTGCGCAACACCTCTTCCACACTCAGGGTGTTGTGAAATCCCGGTCGATAGTCGGGCGGACGACAATCGGTAAACTTGCCCAGGACAATCCCGGCGACCTCCGCCAGTTTACCGGAAAGCCATAGCTGGGTCATCATACGATCGACCCGATAGGGTGCCTCTCCGACTTCCTCCAGAAACAGGATACGGCCGCGGGTTTCGACCTCGAAGGGTGTTCCCAGGGTAGCCGTCACCAATGACAGATTTCCTCCGGTTACGATTCCCCCAGCCTTGCCGCCGCATAGGGTGAGCACGCGGTTCTCCCACTCCGTTTTCCCTTCGGCCGGCGTGAACGGCGGGGGAGATGCTATCTCTCCCAGAGGTACCGTTTCGAATAAAGTCTTCTTGAAGGATTTCAGGGTGTATTCGCTGAAGAGCTGCCGCGCGATCGGTCCGTGAAAGGTCACCACCCCGGACAGGCGTTGAATGGCCAGATGCAGGGCCGTAATGTCGGAGTAGCCGATCAGCGGCTTGGGATTTTGGCGTATGGCCGCATAATCCAGAAACGGCAGCAACCGGCCGGCCCCGTAACCGCCGCGTATGGCCCATATGCCGTCGATGTCCTTGCGCCGGAACATCTCGTTTAAATCCTCCGCCCGGCCGGCGTCCTCTCCGGCCAGATACCCGTAGGAATCGGCGGCATGTCGTCCCAATTCGACGCGAAAACCAAATGATTCCGCAATCTCGCAGGCCATGCGGACCTCTTCTCTTTCATAGACGTTGCTGGCCGGCGAGACCAGGCCGATACGCGATCCTTTGCCCAGGGCCTTGGGTTTGAGGATCGGCTGGGTCCGGGCGGCCGTAAGGTTGCCGACATACCCTTGAAAGGATGCCGGGTAAACGGCCGCAAGCGAAGCGGTGGAAAGGTTGCCTAAAAATTCCCGTCGATCGGTGTTTTCCATGATTTCTCCCTAAGGGTGGTTACGGCAAACGGAGATTCTTTTTGGCCGTGCCCCCCTTGACGCTGTCATAGGTGAAGGTCACTTCCCCGGATCCCTTGAGGAAGTACATCAGCGTACGCGTGGTCTTACCCGGAAATCCGCTCCGGCAAAGGATCCGCTTCAGATTCTTTTGATCGATCAACTCGGTGGTTTCCGGTTTCAGCCGCTGCAGTTCCCGGTTTTCGATCCAGCTGGCCGCCAGGACTTGCAGATTCCTGCCTTCCAGAAGCAGAAGGTCCGGCCTTACCACGTTATTTTTTGCCGCCCGTTCCAGAATGGTGGGCACCGTTTTCGGGTTCACGATATCAATCAGGACCCGGTAAACGTCACCTTCGATCTTTTCCACCGTCATTTCCCCGATGTCCATGCGCGGCATTTCATCCGCCTGATACAGGGTAAAAGCCATGTTCCGGTGACAGAGTTCCTCGTTCATAAAGCGGGGCGGGATACGCCCCTGCAGCTTTCTCCAGACCCCACCGATCTCCACTGCGCCGAATTGGGGATGATTGAACGGCTTCCAGTTCATGTACTGGCTGCCGAATTCCAGTTTGTCGTCAAAGAACAGATTCCCTTTCCGCCCACCGATCGGATTGTCGGGATCCTTCTGCTGCTCCTTCAAAGGCTGGCTGGTGAAGTACTGTTCTCCGCTCCACAGCTCGTTGGAGAAGGAGAGGATCCCCATCCCATCGTTGGTGAAATCGATGAAACCGCCGTGGACCGAGTAGAGACCGCTCCAGATGACCAAATAACGGTAAAAGGGGAGCATGCGCTCGCCGTTTTTCCCCAGCTCATCGTAAACCCGGGTATCGCTCATCGGGTATTCGCCGACTGCCTCTGCGCCCGGCCCGCGCAGGATCATACCTCCGCTATTGTGATACGATTGCACGCCGGCAATATTCGGATGGCTCAGAAAAAAGTCGACCGTAACGCGGGCTTCCGGCAGCTGCGTCGGATAATCCATCGATCCGCTCTGAACATATTCGGGCTGCCAGTCGGAAGGGTAATTTCGATTGGGATCGTAGCCGCCCAGATCGTCCTCGTCGACCCGGCCGTCATGATCATTGTCGTACCCCTCCATGCCGAGCATCAGGTAATCTCCCTTTTCCCCGGCCGGAACCGGCTCCATCTGACGCGGATCGGCGGCACTGGGACGGAAATTTCCTTTCCCGGGAACATATTTGCGAATCTGTTCGACAACGCCGTTGCCGTTCACATCGTCCGGCTGGTCCTCGTCCGATTGGTAGTCGTTGTCGTCATCCAGAGGAAAGTGTCCGGAACGCGCCCGTCCGGCGGGACTTTCCATGAAATAGGCCCTTCCGTCCGGATTGACCGTCGGAAAGATGTAAAACACCCGTTCGTTGACCAGCCGGGTGATGAATTCGTTCCGGCCGTAGTTTTCCATCAGATACCAAACCGTATAGAGACAGATCTCTCCGCCCTGTATCTCGTTGCCGTGTACGTTGGCTTCGATGTACATCGCCGGTTTGCTGCTCTCCGGGCCGGTTTCGGGATTCTGGACGGTGACCAGCAGAATGTCGCGTCCATCGCGGCTCTTGCCGACGACCGCCGTCTTCAGGAACTTCGGCCATGCCTGCTGCAAACGGTGCATGTCGGCATACAGCTCCTCGACATCATGCCAGCGGTTGAAATCGATCTTCACCTGGAAAGGAGGATCGGAGGCCTTCTGTGACCGGACCGGCTGCCAAATCAAGGTCAACAGCCCCATCAGGATCAGGATCCGGGAGGCGGTACCGACGTGTGTCCTATTCGGTTTCATCACTTGTTGTTTTCTCATGATTCTTCCTCCTCCCTAAGGTAACACTACGGAACCCTTGATGGTTCCGGCTTTCTCGGAGACGATTTTCAGCTCCGTCGTCTCTCCCTTTTTTCCCCGAATGAGCCATTCGAATTTCTCTCTACCCCCCGATCCGGCCAGGACCTGTACGGAATTGCTTTTTGCCTTTCCAGCCAGGATGTTTTCCTTGGCCACCTGAATCTGCACCAGGATCGGTTTGACGGCTCGGGCGGTCACCGCATGAGCCAGGGCCGTAGGAAGAAAACCGCTGTTTTCGATTTCCGCCGTGATCCGATACAATCCGCCTCCCAGCGGGGCAGCCTCCAGCCTATGGAGTTTCAGCTGGGGAAAAAGCGATGTCAGGTAGAGCACAAAGTCTGCGTGCCCTTTCCCCAGTTCGCCTATCCTGGCCGCGGGCGGATTCACCGTGGCGTAGGGTTTGAAACCTCCGATCTCCACCTCACCCAAATCCGTATGCCGGAAGGGGGTCCAGGACACGAAGCCGTCGACCTTCTCTTTGTCCATCCATTGCAGCAGCTGTCGATCCGCTCCTTCGGGCGTCGCTTCTCTTCCGGCCGGTCCTTCCCCGCCGGGACCGGCGGCAGCGAATCCCGCCGCTCCGCCGCCACGACGGGCCGGCAGGGTTCCGGGGGCGACCTGATCCTGCCCGCCGGACAGGGCTGCATTTTCCGAACGGGCAGCAGGGGATCCGGGAGGAGGGCCTCCCAGCGCTCCCGCCCCGCGTGCGATTTCGCCCGATCCCCAGCCTGGGGTGGAGAAGGAGGGGATTCCATACTGAAAATAGCCGTACTGGAAGAGGGCTCCTTCCGGTTTGACGGCGGTAAAGGTTTGCCGGATACCGGTCATCTCTATATATTTGGTGCCGATAGTTTTATGGTATTCGATATCAGCGTTGTTGAAGACAACGGCGGCGACACGGGACGGCATCGGCGGTCTTCCGCTGGAAGTACCCGTTGGTCCGCGTCCGCCGCTTTCGCTCGGGCCAAATCCCCGGAACATCCCCATCCCGTATCTTCCGCCGAAAGGAGATCTTTCTAAGGCGAACCTGCCGACCTTGTCCGCCTCCATCAGGCCGGCATCGGCGAAGGCCATCAGATCGACTTGCCTGGGTGTTCCCAAGCGGCCGTTGTTGTTGGGCGCCACCACCAGGTTGTCGCTCTCTCCGAAGGTGAGCATGGCGGCAATGTTTCGATGGGCAAGAAGAAAATCCAGCAGGGCACGGGTTTCCGGTTCGCTGACCATGTACCGTCCTGCCTCCGCCCGGTAATAGGGATATTCATGCATGAAGTTGCGATTGATATTGACCCCGCCGGGGCCGTCTTCTGCAACGAATCCGTCCTGATCCTGATCTCGACCTTCCCAGTAGAGAGAATATTCACCGCGTTCCCCTTTTTTCGCATCGGCCTTCTTCATCAACCTTGCGTCCTGCGGATCGATCCGATAGGCCCCATTGGCATCCTTGACCCGCATAAGGGTGATCATTCCGTCCTGATTCAGATCCAGAGGGCCGTCCTCGTCCGTTCGACCGTCGTTGTCCCCATCGAACGGCACGGCATTCGTACGAAAATGGGTCTTCACCGCAGCCCACATACGCTCGGCCCCATCCGGATTGATCCGGGGAACGATATAGATTGTGCAGTGATCCAACCTCTGTTTGACGTCGGCGCTGCTTTCGTAGTTTTTCACCAGGTAATCGGCCAGGAAGAGGGCCAGCTCGCTGCCTATCAGATGATCGCCTTCCAGGTTGGCCCCGATAAAAAGGGCGGGACGCTCCTCCGGCGGGACTCCGGCAGGATTGGCGATCTGCAGCATCCATATCTCCCGCTTTTCCAGAGTGGCGCCGATGCTTGTCAGGCGGGTCAGATTCGGAAAGGTTTTAGCCAGGTTGTTGAGACTTGCGGTCATTTCGGCAAAGGTGTGGTACTTCTGCTCTCCTTCCGGCGGAAGGGCCATGGCCGCAGTCGAGAGCAACAGAATCGACAGGAAGACCGGCAGACACCGGGTCTTCCAGATGATAGAATATCGGATCACTCGCTCCTCCTTACTCCGGAGATCATTCCAGATGGAAAAATCCCAATTGTAAGTTTCTATCCTGCGCAAGTCAACTGGAATTCCGGACGGATTCCAAGGAGATCCTCGGCAAAAGGAACAACGCCAAACACATCCGAGAGGTACCGGCGGTTACCCTATGGACGCCGCGTTGCAAAAGGACATGTACCGGCGCATGATGCCATG
>CAZTVS010000028.1:0-51917 GCA_964617125.1 uncultured Acidobacteriota bacterium | reverse complement strand
CCAAATTAAACAAATATACTATATTTTTTTATTGATGATTTTTTGCGACCTCATCTTCCATAGAACGCCGCTAAATTTAAAAAATTCAGTCATCCCCTGGATCTATATCTTCCTTTCGACAACACAGGGTCAAAGGCCCGGCCGACATGGCAGCCACTGGGTTAGGGAATGGCCGAATTCCTGGAAACGGTTACTGGACCGTAGGCTCTCTTTTAAATTGTCTATAAAATCGCCTCGTCCGATGAAAAATAATTACCGATTGGTCAAAAATATTGACTAAATATCAAATTTATATTGACAAAACAGAATGATTCTGACAGAATAGATCCCGAATGTAGAGTGTGCGGATCAGATTTACGGGAGGTTCTGAAGAAATTTAACCCGTAATTGGTATCCGTACCGATATCATCGAGATCGAAACGCCCGTCGGAATGTTCCGGGTTCAGGTTACAGGCTACGACCGGTTCCCCGGCGAGGTCACAACCAACATCTGCGGCGGTTTAATGAAACCGGCCCCAGGGAGGCCCAGTATGTCAAAAGGATGTACAACCATTTTACGAAATTCCCTTTCTCTGCTATCGGCAATCACCATGCTTGGGATGCTTTTCATGGCGAATGCCTTCCTACCTCACGTGTGGGCACAATCGACATACGGATCCATCGTGGGGACATTACTCGACAGTTCCGGCAAGATCATTCCCGGCGCTGAGGTCATCTTGACCGCAACCGAAACGAACGTTCGACGTACCACCCTGACCCACGACAACGGCTTTTTTGAATTTCCCAATCTGGTGCCCGGGCGTTACCACATTGAGGTGACGGTCGCAGGATTTAACCCTGTAACGACACCCGATTTCACCCTCGAAGCCCGGGCCGTTGTCCGGCAGGATGTACAGCTCTCTCTGGCTGGCGTTTCCACCAGCATCACGGTGACGGCACCGCAGGTCAATGCCGACAATCCGACGGTGGCCAACGCCGTAAACAGCAAGGAACTTCAGGAACTTCCCTACAGCTACCGCACCGAGAACACATCGGTGCTGCCGGCGATCCGAATCCTGTCGGAAGTACAGTTTGGAACCGGTGAGGACCAATTTTCGCTGTCGGGCGGCATGGCTTACCAGAACGATATTTCCGTTGATGGCATCATGACCACGAGCGTGCGTGACAACGGAGTATCTAGCGGTGAAGGCGGGCGCAGTGGTGGAGGTTACAACGTTTTTCCCTCGATGGAGGGTATCCGCGAAGTGCGGGTGAGCTCGGTCAGCAACAATGCCGAATTTGCCCAAATGGGCGATCTTACGACCATCACGCGTTCCGGCACTAACCAGGTCCATGGCTCTGCCTTTTGGAACTACAATGGCAGCGTACTGAACGCCAACGCGAATTACTTCGCCACCGGCTTTTCCCAGAAACGCCGGGTGAACAACGACTTCGGCGGCAGCATGGGCGGCCCTGTCTATATCCCACACATCTACAACGGCAAGGATAAAACGTTCTTCTTCGCCGATTACGAACGATTGACGATCTACAGCAGCCAATTGACCGGCTCTACCGTTCCGACCCTCGATGAGCGCCAGGGATTGGTGTCCAGTACCACTCCGCTCATCAATCCTTACACCGGGCAGGCGTACCCGACCAATGGGGCCGGCAAGTACATCATCCCCATCAACTCGGCGAGCAGGAAGATCCTGGACAACTACATTCCCGCCCCGACCCAGGAAGGCAACCGGCATTATTTCGCCTTCCCGGCAAGCACCGAATCCAACCAGTACGATGTCCGCATTGACCACAATTTCTCGGCCGGCCACTCCCTGTTCGGGCGCTGGAGCTGGAAAAACACCAAGGACAGTTTTCCTGACACGTTTCCAGTGACCAGTCCCCTGGCGAAAGTGACCAGATCCCGTAACCTTGTCATCTCCGATACCTATTCTTTGCGTTCCAATCTGCTCAACGAATTCCGCTTCGGCATCACGCGTTCCGATTTCGACCGCAACTCATTCACGACGCTCAAGGGAGCGGCTGTCCTTGCAGATTGGGGCTTGAATCCGTATGTGAAGAATATCCCCGACGTCACCGGTACCCCGTATCTGCGGATTTCCGGGTATTCCAACTTCGGAGTATCACAGCCGGAAACCCCGATTCAGCGGAACTGGCAGTTTGGGGATAATGTTACCTACACCAGCGGCAGTCACACCTTCAAGGGTGGCTTCGACGGTCGCCGCTTGCGCTGGGCCGCGGAAGGGAACTTCACCGGTGCCGACGATTTCGGTGTGTTCTCGTTCACCAGTGGGGCCGCCGGCGGAACCAGCAGCGCCATCGCCAACTTTCTGCTGGGTATTCCGACCTCGAGCGATCAGACGGCATCGGGTCCGCCGATCAACGCCAACACCTGGCATTACGGCGTTTTCTTCCAGGACGACTGGCGGGTGGCGCGAAACATCACCGTCAATATGGGTTTGCGCTATGATTTCTTCAAGCCGTTTCATGATGTGGCCGGCAACATCACCAATTTCCTGAGAGATACGGCAAACGGCGATGTGGTGGTACCGGACGCCGCCTCTCTGGCACTTACCAAACCGGCATTCAGTCAGGGGATCGGAACGGCGAAAATCTTCACCGCGGATCAGGTTGGGCTTCCGACATCGCTGCGGCGCCCCGATAAGAATAATTTCGCCCCCCGCTTCGGTATCGCCTGGAGGCCGTTCAGTTCCGATAAGCTGGTTCTGCGAGGGGGATACGGCATATACTATGTCCGCATCCTGGGTGCAATATTCAACTCTCTGAGCCAGATCCACACCTCGGACAACGTCACCTTTGTCAATACCTTCGATACGGCCACCCGAACCATAGGTATGGTGTGGCCCGACACGGCGACCGGCCAGGCTAAAAGCGTGGCCTCGGCTGCCGGCAGTCAGAACTTTTCCACCGCCAACGATCCGAATTACCGCGATCCCTACACGCAGCAATGGAGCTTCACCGTCGAGCAGCAACTCAGTCCTAACCATTCTCTGCGTGTATCCTACATAGGCCATCACACGGTGAAACTCACCCTGGCACCGGACCTGAACCAGATCCAGCCGAATACCATCGGTTACAACAACATGTTCATGACCACGTCCGATGGCACGGCGGTGGTCATCAAGCCGACGCTGGGCATTGCGGATCCGCGTCCCTTCCGGAACTGGAGGCGTATCAACACGCGTGACAATGGCGGCAGTGCCAACTATAACGACATAACCGTCCAGTTCAAAGGATTGATCAAGCACTGGGGTTTGAACTATACCACCTCTTATAAATTCGCCAAGGCCATTTCGGATGTGGAACAGTTCGGCAGCGGCACCGGTAACTTCACCAATGAAATCTCCGGGCGGACCGACAACCGTTTCAACCCGCGTTTTCAACGTGGACCTATGCAGGCTCTGCCGAATCAGCGATTCGCCAACAATCTGGTCTGGGATGTTCCTATCGGGCGTTCGCGAGCTTTCGGTGCAGGGATGAATCGTGTGCTGGACGCCGTGATCGGCGGATGGACAGTCTCGAACATCACCACATTGCAAACCGGGCAGCATCTCTCGGCCACTTACTCCGGCTATTGCGGTTCCGGGACGTACTGCTACAGTCAGGAACCGGCGGACGTAGTGAACGGCCAGGATCCCAATGCCGGTCCCAAGACTGTACGGCAGTGGTTCAATACCGGCGCATTCTCGACGGCGAATCTGAAGATTATTTCCGTGACCGGCGATCCGACCCATCCCGGCGGCATCTATCCGGGGCGTTTCGGAAATGCGGGTAAGGGAACCATCACCGGACCGGGATTGATCGCCGTGGATGCGGCTTTCTATAAAGACATCCGTTTCAATGAGAGGGTGAATCTGCGCTTCCAGTCCCAGATTTCCAACCTGTTGAATCATCCCAACTTCGGCAATCCGATTACCGACCTGAACAATGCCAACTACGGGAAGATTCAAACCCTGCTTACCAGCGGCGATTACGGACCGCGCCGCATCCTGCTCGGTCTGCGCTTGACCTTCTGATCTCTATCCGGTCCTCCATCTGCCCGCGGCGGAGCCTTCGAGCGGATCCGCCGCGGGATTCCTGAACACCGGATTCTTTACCTCAGGCAGAATCATCCTCTTGACAAATCAGAACCGATGTCCTATAAACGTCTACTTGTATAGACAACTATACCTATAACCTTTGTTGTATGCGAAGGCCTCGAAAATGAATCCATTCGAAGAGAATTACGATGTGGCCGTCATAGGCGCCGGCGTGGTGGGTTGTGCCATCGCCCGGGAGCTGTCCCGATACCGGTTGCGCTGTGCTTTGGTTGAGAGCGAAGCCGATGTCGGTACGGGTACCAGCAAGGCCAGTACGGCCATCTGGCACACCGGATTCGATGCCAAACCCGGTACTCTGGAAGCCAGGCTGTTGACGCGCGGTTATCATTTGCTGAACTCGTTCATTCCGGAAGCGGGCATCGCTCATGAACGCTCCGGGGCCGTGCTGGTGGCCTGGAATGAAGAACAATTCCAGGCGTTGCCCGCGTTGCTGGCCAAGGCCCATGAAAACGGGGTAACGGACGTGTACCGGCTGACAGCCGAACAGGTTTACCAGCGGGAACCCCATCTGAATCCCGGCGCTATGGGGGGATTGATGGTACCCGGCGAATCCATCCTCTGCACCTTCGGTCTGCCTCTGGCCTTCGCCACCCAGGCCATCAGCAATGGCGTTGTCTTGAAGCTCAATTTCCCGATTCAAAACATCCAAACCATCGACGGCGGAATACGTCAACTTAGCGGTCCCGGTGGGGCCTTGACAGCCGGTTACGTCATCAACGCCGCCGGTCTGTATTCGGATGAGATTGATCGTTTATTCGGCTATCAGCGCTTTACCGTTACTCCACGCCGTGGCGAATTGATTGTCTTCGATAAGTTGAGCCGGCGCCTGGTTAACCACGTTCTATTGCCCATCCCGACGGGTAAGACGAAAGGTGTCCTGGTCAGCCCCACCGTTTACGGCAACATCATGCTTGGTCCCACGGCGGAGGATTTGCCGGATAAAAATGAGAAAGGGACTTCCAACGAGGGTTTGGAATTTCTGCGGAAAAAAGGAGAAGCCGTCATCACCTCCTTGATGAAAGAGGAAGTGACCGCCATGTATGCCGGTTTGCGCGCTGCCACCGAACATAGCGATTATCAAATCTTTCCTGATGCGGAAAAGCGGTATGTCTGTGTGGGCGGTATTCGTTCCACCGGAGTCTCCGCTTCCATGGGAATCGCTGAATATGTGGTGGAGTTGTTGCAGCAGATGGGCGTTGTTTTGCAGCCCAAACCTGAATTCAAACCGGTGCGGTTGCCACCCATTGGAGAGGCGCAAGTACGTCCTTTCCAATCCGAGACAGCCATCGCCGCCAATCCGGATTATGGAAAGATCGTCTGCCATTGCGAGCGGGTTTCGCAGGGAGAGATCGAGGATGCGCTGAAAGCGTCCATTCCGGCGGTGACGCTGGATGGCCTGCGTCGCCGTACCCGCTGCCTGCAAGGCCGATGTCAGGGCTTTCATTGTCATGCCGATGTCAGCAGGTTATTGGCGCAAAAGCTGGGAAAAAAACCGAGTCAGGTGATCGGCGGTGAGGAGTGATATGAACAGAATCCAAACACAGGTTCTCGTTGTTGGCGCCGGTCCCGCCGGTCTCGCGGCCGCGATAGGTTTGAAACGGCTGGGTGTAAAAGAGGTGCTGGTGGTAGATAGGGAACCGGAGGCAGGGGGCATGCCCCGTTTCTGTCGTCATTGGGGATTCGGTATATTCGATTTGCATCGCTTGTTCACCGGCCCGGGCTACGCTCGCCATTATGTTAAAAAGGCCCTACGCAACGGCGTGGAAATTCGCACACAAACCACGGTCATCGATTGGACCGGGGACAGACAATGTGTCGTCACCAGTCCGGCCGGTCTGCAGGAAATTCAGCCGCAAGCCGTTCTGCTGGCCACCGGTTGTCGGGAACGCCCGCGGGCGGCGCGTTGGATCGCCGGCGACAGGCCTTCGGGAATATTTACCACTGGTTCTCTGCAGGATTTTGTCCATATGTTGCACAGCCCGGTGGGTAAGCGTGCCGTTGTGGTCGGTGCCGAACTGGTAAGCATGTCGGCATTGCTCACTCTCGCCAAAGCCAACTGTAAGGTGGAAGCCATCCTCACGGACCAGCCGTGTCATCAGGTGCGCGGCCTCTATCGGCCGGCGCAATACTTTCTGGCCGATCTGTGGCAACGCAGTCCCATCCTGATCGACAGCGCGATTCATCGTATCCTGGGGCGTCGGCGGGTGGAAGCGGTGGAAATAAAAAACAGGAGAACCGGAGTCCTCAGGACCGTTCCCTGCGACACGGTCGTGTTTACCGGCGACTGGATTCCGGATCATGAACTGGCGCGCCGCTCCGGTATCGATATGAACAGCCGTACGCTGGGACCCGTGGTGGACACGCAACTGACTACTTCGCATCCGGGGCTCTTTGCCGCCGGTAATCTGATTCGTGGTGCGGAAACATCCGATCATGCCGCCAGGGAAGGCGCCTTCGTCGCCGGGACCATACATCGCTACCTCCAGGGTGCTTTGCCCGTAAGGCAACCCATTCCCATCCTTCCCGAGATGCCGCTCTGGTGGATTTCTCCCGATACGGTAGCGGCCGGGATCGGGCACACTCCGTGCCGGCGATTTCGATTTCGCGTACAATCCGTGTGTAAACAAGTCAGGATCCAGGTGATACAGAACGGACAAGTCCTCTTTGAACAGGGATACGCGCTCTGCGTCCCTAATTATTCCTACTCTTTGAGCGATCATTGGCTGGCGAACATCCATGCGGACCGGGGCCCGATCCGAATCGGCATGTCCGGTGGAAAGGAAGGTTGATCGCGACGACCGATGAACATCAAGACGAATCCAAGGAGCCCTCATCCTCCGTTTTCTGAGGAGATGAAATGGTGAAAAGCCATCTGCTGGATAAAAAGAGTCCTGTGCCACTCTATTTTCAGCTGGCGGAAAAATTGCGGGAGTCGATGTTGGGCCGTCCGTTGGCTGCCGACCCATCTCTGCCTTCGGAAAACGAATTATGCGAAAGATACGCCATCAGTCGCGGCACGGTGCGCGAGGCCCTGCGCATCCTGCACCGGGAGGGTTTGATTGAACGACAACGCGGATTGGGTACCTTTATCGCCTCCACCAAGATTGTTCATGAATTCAGTCAAGTGATGAGTTTTTCCCAAGTCATGTCGGCCATGGGAAAAAAGGCTCGAGCCAAAGTGCTGGACTTTCGGCAATTTCCGGCGCCGGTCCCTGTACGCAACAAACTGCAGACGGCACCAGGGGAAGATGTTGTTTTTCTGCAGAGATTACGTTTCGGTGACCATGAACCGCTGCTGCTGGAGCATTCCTACTTTCGTCTGGAAATCGGGCATAAGTTGAGGGACATGGATTTGAGCGGTTCTATCCATGATGTGCTGGAGAGAAAGTTCGGATATGTTTTTCAAAGATCGGAACATACCATGGAAGCCTCGCTGGCCGGTAAAGCTGACGGGAAATTACTCGGGCTTACCGCCGGAAAACCGGTATTGATCATGAACCGGCTGGTTTTTTTGCCTGACGACACACCTGTGGAATATGCCGAAGACATTTATCGTGCGGACCGCACCCGTTTCAAAATCAACACCACTCGCGAAAATCCAGCGGGGCCAGGGGGTAGGAATGAACTTTGACGATCCGGTTTTCTCTTTGTTACCCAGGATACCCTGGCAGGAACTCGAGATACAAGACATCTCCTATCGGCCCGTCGGTGGCCGGCGATGAAGAGGACAACGGTACTCACACCAGAAGACGGTAATTCCACGTTTCTACGCCGCTGGCAAATCAAGGTGTTCGTCGGCACGTGGTTGTGCTATTACGGATTTTACTTCTGCCGCCATGCCTTTTCGATCGTCAAATCCACCTTGCAGGAGCAGTTCTCCTGGCAGCCTTCGGATGTAGCTCTGGTTTGGGCGACCTACCTGATAGCCTATGCCTTTGGGGAATTCAATGCTGCCGCCCTCGGCATGAAGATCGGACCACGCCGTCTTCTGCTCATCGGGATGGCGGTATCGATAGGGGCCAACGTGGCCTTTGGATTTGCCAACAATCGCTGGACCTTCATGGCCTTCATGATTCTAAACGGCCTGGCCCAGGCCACGGGCTGGAGCGGCAACGTCGGCACCATGGCGCACTGGTTCCGCCGCTCCGAGCGCGGCCGCGTCATGGGGTGGTGGGCCACCTGTTACCAGTTCGGGGCGGTGACCGCCAAGATATTCGCTGCCGCGCTGCTCGGATGGCTCGGTTGGCGTTACTCCTTCTGGGGGGCGTCGCTGGTGCTCGGGGCCATCTGGTTTCTCTTTTATTTTCTGCAACGCAATCGACCCGAGGATGTGGGGCTCTCCTCGATAGAGAACGAATCGAGTTCTCCCGAAGATACGGCCGATGTCCCCGATCCTGGCTGGACACGCCAACTGGTAGTCACCATCATCATGATGGGGGCCTTTTACTTCTTCGTCAAATACATCCGTTATGCCCTATGGAGTTGGGCGCCCTTCTTCCTGGATCTCAACTTTCACGTGGCCAGGGACCTCGCCGGTTACCTCTCGCTGGCCTTCGACGCCTGTGGGCTGGTGGGAGCCATAGCCGGAGGCTGGGTCTCGGACCGCCTCTTCGGCGGAAGGCGTGGTCAAACGGTGCTCTTCATGATTGTCGGTATGATGTTCGCCACGATATTTCTTGCCACCTGGGGGGCCAAAAGTGTGACCCTCTTTACGATCGGCATCGGACTGATCGGGTTTATGCTCTTCGGACCGGACTCGCTCATCTCGGGCACCGGGGCCATCGATGTCGGAACACGCAAGCGTGCCATCGCCGCTGCCGGCATCATCAACGGTATGGGCTCCTGCGGGGCCGTCCTGCAGGAGCTGGTCATCGGCAATCTTTACCAGCGTGATGCCGGTAACCTGACGCCCATCTTCGCCGCACTCATGATCTCGGCGATGGCCGCCACCATCATCATCATCCTGCTCGTGCTGCGCGCCCGCGCCGGTAAATGCAATTTGTAACTCCAGCCCGGCCGGTTCTTCTCACGGATGGTGAGCGTTCCGAACCAGGCCGGCGGGCAATCCGCGGACAAAGTCGCCTGGCTTGCTTATCCTTTTCAGGTCCCAGTGCCTGGGAAGAAGACTCCGGTATGCTCCGGTCGCGTAACGTTCGTCGAGGAGGTAGACGAAACCGCGGTCTTCCTCCGAACGGATGACCCGGCCGGCGGCCTGGAGTACACGATTGAGGCCCGGATTCAAGTAGGCCCAGGCGTAACCGTTACCGAATTTCGCCTCGAAGAAAACCCTGAAAGTGTCATTAAAAAAATTGACCTGCGGCAGGCCTACGCCGAATATAAGCACACCGACAAGCGCCTCGCCGACAAGATCGATGCTCTCGGCGAAAGAGCCGCCGGCAACCGCGAAGCCACGAAGCCCGCTGTACGCCTGGAAGGTGGTGACGAAGTCTTCTTTCTCCTGATGGGTCATCCCCGGTTTCTGGATCACCCAGGATTCGGGTGTCGGGCCATTCCCGAGAAGTTGTGAGAGGAGGGCTTCCTGAAAGGCGAAGGAGGGCGAGAAGACGATCAGGTTACCGTCTACTGCGGCGAAAGATTCGTCGATTGCCTGGGCATAACGCTTCATGTTCTTTTCGCGATCCCTCCAGCGTGTGGAGAGACCATCCTTCAGCAGGTAGGCGCAATTCTCCGCAGGAAAGGGAGACGGCAGATCGATGAACTCGGGGTTCAGGTCGGGAGCAATCAGAGTGGTAAAGTACGAGGCGGGGGCCAGTGTCCCGGAGAAGAAGATCGAAGCGCTTTGGTTGCGCAGGACCTCCTGCAGTTGTGCCGACGGATCGATGCAAAGAAAATCCAGGCTGAAATCGCGATTCAGCGTGGACAGAATGGTCCGATAGGAATCGTCGTATTTCTCGAGTACGGTCCTTAAGCGGCTGAGCTCCCAATAGAGAACGATGGCCTGATCGGAAAGCGTGACACCGCTTTCGATAAGATCGTCGAAGCCGTCAATCGCACGGATGACGGCCGTATCGATTCCCGCGGGAAATGACTCCCGCGCTTCCTGATGCTCCGGGGTGAAATCCTTCTTCCGCTCGAGCAGGACGGAGTTGAGGCGCGAGAGGATTTTCTTCTCGAGAGGAGAACAGGTCCGTCTGACCTCGAGAATTCTGCGTTTCGAGAGGCTGCCGGAGAACATGGATCGGGCCCGGTCGACCAGGTTGTGGGCCTCATCCACCAGGAAGACGAAATCGGTCTTTCCGTTCAGGAAGAAGCGTTTGAGTTTGGCGCCGTAGTCAAATCCGTAGTTGTAATCGGCGACAATGACGTCGCAGTAGAGGGACAGGTCCAGCGACAGCTCGAAGGGGCAGACACAGTACGTGTGGGCGATTTCTTCGATGCGCTTCCGTGTGAAACAGGCATGTGCAAACAGTTCGAGAAGGGCGTCCTTCAACTTACGGTAGTAATCCCGGGCGTAGGGGCAATCGGCACTCTCGCAGGGGGGGCGCAAGTCCTCCCTGCGCCCTGTGCCCTCGCCTCCGAGGAGGAAGCATATCTTGCCTTTGGCGGTGATGCTGATCCAGCGAAGATGGGGAAGCTTGGGGACCATCAAAAACAGGGCCTTCTCGGCGGCGGCGGCCCCGGAATTCTTGGCGGTGAAGAAAAAGAGTTTGGCGGCGTAGCCAAGTCCCAGGGCCTTCAGGGAGGGGTAAAGGACAGCCATAGTCTTTCCGATCCCTGTGGGAGCCTGCAGGAAAAGAGTTCCCTGGTCGCGAATAGCGCGGAACACCTCCTTGGCGGCATCCCGTTGGTGTGGGCGAAATTCCGTAAAAGGAAAACCGAAAACGGACAGTTCGGTGCGCAGATCCTGCCGGTAGCCTTCCTGACGGTCCTGCCAGGAGAGGAACGCCTGCACGACAGGACCATAGCTCTCCTCCAAATCAGCCAGCGTCTTCACGGCAGAAAAGATCCGCTGCTGTTGGCTGCGGCGGTGGACATAGATCAGATCGAGGGAGATTCGCTCCAGGTGCCGGTCGAGGCAATACAGCCAACCGTATATGCCGAGTTGGGCCGCATGTGCAGGATACTCTTCCGGTCGCAGTTCGCTCACTTCACGGCGCGTCGATTTGATCTCTTCGATGTGGATCAGGCCGTCTTTTTCGTAGATGCCGTCGGCACGACCTGAAATTTCCAGATCGAGGCGTTCGCCGGGGAAGAGGTACACCAGCTCGACCTCGGCCAGATAGCCCTCGATGCCCCGATCCTGCATCTTCTTGTGGGCCTTCATGCCCGACTGAGCCGATTTGCCCGCCGGCGCCATCGAGCCGAGGTTCCCATCCAGGAAGAGATATTCGGCGAGGGTCCGTACATTGATTTTATAGAGCGCTTTTTCCGACACGCGGGCATTGTATCATTTTCAGATATAATACTTGTTTTCGGCTGGGGGATGGGGCGACTTCGGACAGAGGTGTCGTCAGGACCGAAGCCGTGATTCCATGGGCGGAAACACGCATGCGGGCATCAGCAACCGGAGTTTTCTGTGGTGTCCTGACAGTATAAGAAGAGGAAATGGGATGGATCTGCAAGAGCGCTGGAGAGTGAAAGAGGGATATCTGCTGGAACTGATGGAGGACAACGAGATTTGTCTCTATCATCCCGGTGGGGAAAGGATCCTGTGTCTGAACCCGACCGCCTGTCTGATATGGAATCTGTGCAACGGCGAAACCTCCGTAGCCGAAATGATCGCCGCCTTACAATCGGCCTATCCCGATTCGATTTTGGAAATTGAGCAGGATGTGTGCGATACGCTGCAACGGTTCCTCGAACTGGAGTGCCTCGAACCCTCATGCAGCAAAGAATCTTAGCCTTCGGCCGTCGGGCGGTTCGACTTGCCTGGGAGGGAAAAACAGCTGACCGGCTGATCGATCTTCTCTTCGGCTCCATCCCGGAAGCAGATGCCGGCCATCCACCCCATGTGGGACTGATTTTTCAATCCGATGACGATGTGGGGGAACATTTTTCCATTCGAATCGGACCCATCGGCCGGGAAGAAAATGGGGAAAGACTGGAGCGGGACGGAACCGGGACTGCCGCGATCGCCCTGATGCAACAGGTTTCTTTTCATCTGGCCGATCGCATGACCGATGAAGTCCTGATCCATGCAGCCTGCGTCAGCACCGATACCGGCTCCGCCTGGGTGTTGGCAGGATCGTCCGGCACAGGGAAAAGCACTCTGTCGGTTTACCTGACCGGACATGGTTTTTCTTTATTGAGCGATGAAATGACCTGTATCGATCCGGTGACTTTCGCCTGCATTGGATTGGCCCGCCCGATCCACCTCAAGGGCGAATGGAAGAAGATCCTGCCGGAATGCAATTCCCTTCCGGGCTTTGCGGTCCGCGATGGAGTGATCGGAACCCTGATTCCGGCCGGACAGTTTCTCTGGAAAGGCCAGGCAATTCTGAAAGGGATCCTTTTTCCCAGATATCGGTGTGGGGAACCGTTTCAGATCCGGCGGTTGAGCCCGGGTCAGGCAGTCATGGGGTTGACTCGGGTAGCGATGAATGCCCGAAATCTGCCGGCGAACGGATTTCCTTCCCTGCTGCAGTTGGCCCGCGACCGGCCTGCCTTTCAGGTCGACTATGGAGAGCTGCCTCAACTGGATGGATTGATCCGGGACATCCTCGATGATTCCCTGAAGTAGGGGCAACCCTTGCGGTTGCCCACTAGAGTTTGAAGGAAGGGCAAAACACGCTGTGCCCTTCAGGGAAAGAAAGGAACCTGTACCTTGGGCAGGCCCCAGCAGCGATATCCCATGTCGCGGGCCATCGCGGCCAGGCCTTCGGAATCCATACAATTTTTGTAGGGGAAAAAGGGGAATATCAAGCCTTCGCGATGAAGATCGGCGCGCACCAGGAGCGTGCGGCTTCCTACTCCATCCAGCTCCACACAGTCGAAGAGGGCCAGATCGTTCAGATACCATCGCCCCAGACCGGCAGGCGGATCCAGAAGACCCTCGATTATATGGGCCTGCCAGTCGATTTGTCCGGCCTGCGGCTGCCATTTATAACTGCTCAGATCGAACGATTGTCCCGTACCCAGCAGAATACAATTCGGGACGACGATCTCCTTGCGCACCTTCAGCAGACGGTCCACCAGATCGGGAGGTATACGGGCCACACGGGCATCCAGCCATAAGATCCAATCTTCTTTTGCCAAGGCATGATGCATGAGAAAATTCCGACAGCGGGACATCAGTGAACTTCGCATCCATCTGCCACGGTTTTCGGTAAAGGATCTTCGCCATGCGAAACCATAATCCCTGGTGACCATCGACAATCGGGCGAAGCGGCCGGCCCATTCTTCCTTCTTTTTGTTCAGCGCCTCTTCCATTCCTGCACTGCCGTCGAAGATCAGAAAGGCCAGAGAGATTTGCCGATTGGGGTAGGTCAGACCGGCCAACTCGGAGAGCAGTTTATCCGGATCCTGCAGGGTATCGCTCCAGAGAATCGCAATCAGAATACTGGGGATGCCCTCCGGATCGGGTTCTGGCGCTGTGGCATCCGCTGGAGCCTTCGGGACCGGACGGCAGGCCGTGGAAACGGGCACCGCGGGTGTGAGGAGACCCTCCTCATACGCGGTCGGATCGAAGCGGAAAGAGCGGGCCAGTTCGGCGAGTTGAACCGTATATCGTTCCCCGGTGAAGCGTGACTGCGCCGACTGCCAGTGTCGGCTCCAGTGCTCGTCCTGAAAGGAATTGGCCCCATGGACCAGATTGATATAGAGGTGTGGGGCATGTAGATGGATCACCCGGTGATGGTTCACGATATGTTCGATGGCTGCGGTGTCTTCTCCCTTCCAGGCTTCCGTGTCATACTCGGGCACACAGGACTTACGCAAAAGAGCGGAATTTTCCCACAGTCGTATGTTGGATATGGCCAGGCGTTTCGGCTGCGGATACCATAAATACTGGCATTGCAATAAACAGGCATCTGCCTGGTGAACCCATATCGCCGCCATCTGTATCTCTAACCGCTGCGGATGGGACAGATCGTCGTCGTCCCAATTCGTGATGAAATCGCCGCTTGCCTCCTGCATGCTCAGGTTACGCAAGGATCCCAGAGGAATCCTCCGGCCCGCTTTTCGAAAATAATGAAGGGAAGGCTCCCTGAGAGTGGCCACCCAGTCCTGCAGCTCATCCGTTTCGCTGTTGTCCAGGATGATCATCTCCCGATTCGGATACGTTTGTTCGAGAAAGCAGCGTATGGCCTGCTGGGCCAGTTGAAAACGGTTGCGGGTAGGCATCAGACAGGAGATACGAGGCAAAACCCCCATCCGGTTCATCAGAGAAACGTATTCCACCACCGGCAGAGCGAATTCATTGACTACTCGATGAGACAGCATCAGAGAAGCAGACAGGGTTTCCACTGCCGCCTCCGTCTCTTCCCGGCAGCCCCGGCTTCGCCAGTGATGGACTCCATAGGCCTGGTTCCGAACCGTTTGCCGGTCTTCTTCCGGGAGTCGGTTCCAGCAAACATCCATGGAAATAGGGTACAGACAGGAGGATGGGAGTAGGGTAATACGGTCGGAAGTCGCGTAGGATTCCACTGCGGCGGTAAGCATATAGGCACCGGTGGAATGGGGTGGAGAAAAGGTACAGCAACCTACCAGCCGGTGGATTACATGCTCCCAGAATGGATGCCGAGGCAGGGAGGCAAGGAAGGCGTTGCCGACAATTCTGGGAAATCCTCGATGGATCACCGACGGATGATGCCGATGGACTTCCGGCTCCTCGGCCAGGACGATCTCTTTTCCTTCCAGCAGGGGGCGGATCGATCGCAGACATTCAAAATCCAGATCGGTATAGACGCCGCCAAACCGGTGCAGAAGGAAGTAGCGCATCGCTTCGTAGCGCTGCCGGTCGGTGCGGTAGGACTCGTAGACGGGTAGGAACCAGTCATAATCTCTCCGGATCAGTTCGTAACCGTCGATGTCGTCCCACAGATAGAAAGTCCATTCCGGATGCTGTGCCTGCCAGGTCCGGCTGCAAGCGGCCAACTCATCGGGTACCTCTTGATTCTTCCATATCTGGTGAATTACAAAAGGGATGTTTCCTGGTGTCGGTAACAACGGCGGGGAAATGATGCGGTCCGTTGCCTCCGTCCCCGGCAGGGCAGGAGGACGGCTCCATATGCCTTTTTCCCGGTGGTCCTGTTTTTCCATAAAATCCTCGATGCAGGTGCAAGCGGCGGATAGACCATCTTCCCCTTGCAGTTTTTGGGCCATCGTCTCCGCATTTTTCCTGGTTTGCGGAATCAGCACCCGGTCATGCAATGCCTCTACCAACATATCCACCGTCGATTCCAGAGGATGGACGACGGCAGCCACTCCCAGATGTTCTGCCTGGGAGGCATTGTACAGCTGATCGTTGCCGAATGGTTCGAGCAATAGAGGGCAACCCTGTCGCAACGAGCGGGCCAGCGAACCGATGCCGCCGTGCTGTATGGAGGCGGCCGCATGGGAGAAAAGAAAATCGTGCGGCAGAAAATCGGTGAATCGAATCCGTGAGCGATCCACACCCGAAGGTAGATCCTCTTCCCGGAAACCGGCCCAACCCTTTTGCACCAGCAAGCGGCGATGCAGACGCATGGCCGCTTCCACATGCCGATGGAGGATGCGCACCGGGTCCTGCAGCGGTTGACTGCTGAAAGTCAGGACCAGCGGTCCTTTTCCGTCCTCATCGGCTTGAAGAAAGCGGGATAGGTCCGGATCCGGTTGCCAACAGTCCCATTCGGGATCCTGATAATACCAGAATCCGGTTTGTACGATACGGTTTTGCGGCCTCAACTGATCGGTGTCGACGGCGGCAAAATGCGGACTGGCGGCCAGCAGCACCAGAGGCGCCCAGAACCATCCATGGCTATAAGGAAAGGCTTTCTTCCTGGCCCCCAGTTGGCGGAAAATTCCGTCGAGTATCTCGACTACCGTACGGTGTTCCCACAAGCAATGCTGTTGTTGCTGCTGTCTTTCTTCTTCGATCGCAGAGAGGGAAAAGACATTGGGATTCATGGAAGCGGTAATCCAGGGAATACCGCTGGTTAGGGCTGCCGCCAACCCGCCGAAACGGATCGAGGTGGAGATCAGCAAATCGGCATCCAGGCAGAGATCCCTTAGCTCCTTACATTGCCTGACCATCGTATCGCTTAGAGCCAACGGACTCAGGGTGTCCGTCGCCTGGGGATCCTGACGGTCCCAGATCTCCTGGCCGTTCCAGAAATTCCAGCACCAGGCATTCTGGCGGGCCTCCTCCTCTCCGCCTTCCAGATTGACGAGGGCATGGAAGGGAATCCGGGCCCGTTGCGCATAGTTCTGCATGGAGGCATTGACGGCACAAACCACCGCGTGTCCGCGTTTTTGCAGAGCCTGGGCCAGGGCAAAAAAGGGCAGGTGATCTCCCATAGTGCCGGCGGTGTAAATCAGGATTCGGCTCATGCGGTGGCGCGTGAATGCAGGCTTTCAGGGATTCTCGGGATGCCGGATAAACGCGGAACTACCAGTACCGGACTTTTGGCCGGGCCATCATCGTGGTTATCGTAAATTCCCTATGGATTTCATGACTATTGCCGGCGGGATACCATACGTCGTAAACCGATTCTATCCACAAATTCTGGTATAGACGCAATTGCCGATGACCGTGTTGCTCCGCAATCCATTGGTTACGAAATTGCACATGAAAGTGAAGTTGGCTATCCCGCAGGCCGATGTCGGGGCGCTGGCTAGGGGAATGGTCATATTGACCACATACCCGTACTGGTGGGGTCCGCTGATCGTGGCGTTGTACACCCCGGACAATTGCTGGATCGTCTGGCCGTTGCTCACCTGTCCGGCTCCGGAAACGTAGGCCCAAACCTGGGTCATGTTGCTCATAAAACCGGGCTGGGTACTGTATTGAACCGGCCCGAAGTCATACCGTGCAGCGATGAGGGACGTCCCTTGCGGTTTGTTTTTCAGCTGCGTCAGAGGAAGCGTATTCAAATACGAGCCGGTCATCTCAAATGGAGCTACAGCGATGTATTGCTCCGTGGATGCCTGAGCGTGAGCGGCCAGCGATTCCGCAGAAATCGCCGGTTTTTCCCACTTGGGAGGCAGGAGGGTTGCAAAGGAAGCCGCGCCTCCTCCGGCCAGCTTTTTCAACAGATTACGACGGGAATTCTCTTCCATAGGACATCACCCTTTTATGTGTTTTTATTCGTAGCTATATTATCTCACTTACACGGTAAATACCAAAGAAAAACGGCATAGAAAAACGGTTATGAGTTCTTTCCCTGGTAGTAAAGGCTCAATCTTGTCCGGTGCGGCGGGCTGTGATTCCTTCAGGCCATTTCGCTGGCTTTTCGCGGGCGGCTGAAATCTTCACCGGTCCTAGCAGCCCTGAAGGACGCAACGGGGTATCGGCCCGGAATTTATGCATGTTCGTGTGGGTAAAGCGCTTGTCCTGGGGCAATTTCTCGTCGCCGATCATACGGTTCACCCAAAGGTTTACGACCTTCACTTCCAGAATGTTTCCGTTTCCCTTAACTTGTCCGGTCACATCTACACGGAATGGAGGTTTCCACAAGACACCCAGGTCTTTGCCGTTCAAACGAACCTCGGCCAGGTTGGCCACTTCACCCAGATCGAGTTCCAGATGCTGATCGTCGCTGAGCAAGTTCTTCGGCGCATTGAAAACCGTCCGGTAGATGGCGGCGCCGGAGTAATACCTGATACCGTCATCGGCGTATTCGGTCCAGCTGATAAGTTTGGGAAAAGCGACCCGGGCGGGAGCGCCCCAGCCGGGTGTGAAATCTACGGTCCAGGCGGTCTCGATCATATAAGGGCCTGCCGGAACTTCCAGGTTCACTATGGCCATGCGTCCCGCGGTATCGCGCACCATGTAGCGCCCTGCTTCAGGTGCACGCAGTCGTATCCCGCCATCCGGGCCGGGGATCAGTTCGGCTACAGTCGTTGCCCCATCCATTCGTTTCAACTCTACCGCATGATTTTCCTCCGGGGCATTACGGAACACCACGAATATCGATCCATGAGGCGGCAGACGAAGCGACATGGCGGTCACTCCCTGTCCGGTACGATACAACGTTTGCAGCTTTTGCTCTCCGGTGGCAGGGTCCCACAACTCTGGCCTACGGTCCGTCACGCGGAAAGTGCAGTCCATGCTTTCCCAACGGTCCTGCTTGTTTACGACAAAGTATAGATCCGTATCGTCCGTGCGCCGATGAATGGCATCGAACTTTCCATTCGGTGCACCGGAGAAGGTGAAATCGGGATCAGTACCGGAAGTGGTGAGAACCTCACGCAGGCTGCGCCCCCAGATGACACGTCCTTTCCCGTAGCGATTTTCGGTCACCGTTTTTCCATCCACGCCGTTCCACAAACGCCTCGATATCGCCTGGACTTCTTCCTCGCTTGCCGGATAGTTCACGAGTCCTGGCGCCTCGTTCGGGGCGGGACCCACCACGGTGGCCCCATCTTTAACCAGGTTCTCTATCTTACGCATGGTTTCCGGCGAGACCGGCTTCTTGTCCGGCATCACCAGAATTCGATAGCTCATTCCATCGGGCAGACACAGTCGCCCGTCTTTAACGGATAGGCGTGTGCGGATCACTTCTCCGTTGGTCACATCGTAATCGTAGCCGGTGCCGAGCGATGGGTCCGTATGCCGGGCCGGCACATAAGCCGGCACCTGGTCACCATAGAAATAAAGCACGTCGGCCACAAACAGCCCTTCGCTGAGCAGCAGCTGGCAGCGCGCCAGATAATCGAACCAGGCCCGCGACTGTTGCCACCAGGTCAGATTCGGGTTGAGGTGAGTCCCGGCAAAGTACTCGATCCCCGGCTTGCCGAACTGCTCCGGTGAATGGGTGAAGGTGTGCAGGTAGAATCGGTTGGCGCCTTCAAGAAAGGCCTGATCGCCGGAAGGTTTCAGACTCCAGGGATCTTCCTCCCAGTGTCTTCCCAAGCTGGTGAAGGCCTCCATGGCCGCATAGCGCTTGCCATAGACATGTGCCGCTGTGGCTGTCATTTTTACATAGAAGCGCTCTTCTTCCGTCACACGGTGCGTGTCGGCCTCCAGCCAGAATTCGCCCATGGGATAATCGTTGCGCCCCAGTGCCGCCAGGCTGTCGAGGGCGATCACCCTGGGACCGGCGGATTCGCTGTGAAACTTCAGGCCCAGACTGTGCGCCAAATCATAGAGCCGCTGGTAATGGTACTCGGTAAAGCAGTCGGAACGGGTGCGGTCCAGATCGGACTGAAAGCGCGCCGTAAGGGCCCGGCTCTTAACGAAGCCGCTGACCAGCGTCGGCAGAAACGGCATGGGATCGTAGCCACGGCGCCGGCGAAACTCGTCGAGGAGACCCGGTGTCCAATTCGCGCCGTAGACCTCGTAACTGTCGCAGTGTACATATTTGAGGCTGGAGGGAATGGGACCTGAGCCGAACAGCTCCTTGAGCATAGTATGCAGGTTGTGCTCGATAGCTTTGGCATTCATGTGATCGGCAAAAAAGCCCGTCCCCTCGGGACGAAAGTGATCGGGGTGTTGTCCCGTGGTGGTATATCCGATCCGGAGTATGCGAAACATACCCGGAGGCACCTGCCAATCCAGGCGTCCGCCGGCATCGAGGAGGCTGGTGACATCCGTCCAGGGACTGCCGAGATCGACGTTCAGCAGGTCGGTGGTAGGAAACAGCTGGGCCACCTCCGAACCCGGGCCTGTGTGACCCACCCGGTAAGGCTCTCCGGCGAATACAGCTATGTCCCGGTAGAAAAGCGGTTTTCCATCCGGGCCGCGCGGCACTCCATCCGGCAGTGCCAGCACTTCGGAGAACCTGCGGGGTCCAGTGACATTGGTGACATTGAATACCAGTTTCTGGGCGCTCAAATCCGGAGTGATCCAGGGTCCTCCGCAATTGGCACCCGGCATGAGGGCGATGGCACCTTCCAGTCCCAGACGTTCGGCCTCGGCAAGAGCGTGCCGTAAGGCATCGCGCCATTCCGGCGCCATCCAGGCAGGGGTTGGCGGCAGATCGTCGGCCCGTGTTCCATAGAGGCTGGGCCCAGTTCCGGGGTCCCATTGCAGGAACCCGCCGATGCCCTTCTTTTTCATCTCCTCCAGGTCGTAGGTGATCCGGCTCCGGCTGGTGTTCGAGTGCAGCCATAGCCACCATACACGCGGACGCGCATCCTGCGGCGGATCGACGAATAACCGGTTCAAATCCGCTGCAGCCAGGGGAGTACAAAAGAAAAGAGTGGCCAGGACCATGATGGTCTTGCGGAAGGTGCATGGCATAAAAGAACCCTCTCCCAAGGATGAAAACGAAAAGAAAAATAGGGGAATACTATCAACGGCATTTCACGACGGAGTGATTGTAGGAAGGAATCCCGGAGATGTCAATCGAAGGACAGAGGCTCGATTCCTGATTTTCTTCAAACTCGACCTGAACTTGCCGTATACCGGAAGAGTGTTGTCTGTTCGCTGTCTGCTTAAAGGGAATCCGTCTGTTCCTGAGTTGTTGGAGAGAGTCGTGTCTCCGGGCGAAGGGTTTTGGTTTTGCCCAAATGGAGGGTGACACCGATGGCGATACCCAGTAAAATCAGACGTATCCATCCCTGGGAGACTGCAAAAACGATCGTATATCCGATGGTCATCCATAACAGCAGAATCGACAGGATTTTTTTCCGCCGCGGGATCCCTTTGCCTTCCCGGTAGTTGCGTATGTATTCCCCGCACCAGCGGTTGGTGGTCAACCAGAGATAGAACCGTTGGGAACTGCGTCCGTAACAACAGGCAGCCAGCAGAAGAAAAGGAGTAGTCGGCAGTACCGGCAAAAAAATGCCCAATACCCCCAGGGCCACGCACAAAGTGCCGAAGCATAGAAGCAGTATTTTCATCGGATCATAGTACTGGATTCTTCCCTCCGTCACGGAACTTTTTAGTGAAGACGATTCCAGACCGCTGGGAGCTTGCCTTCTACGAGCTTGCGGCTGACGGTGGATAAACGGTCGGGCGTAAGTGGTATGTTGAGCGTGTCTTCGCGTTCCCAGCGACCATCGGGGCGGCCGTATTTATAGGCGGTGTCAAGTCCACCTTCGGAGTCGAGCTTGACACCGGAGGCAGTGGTGTCGGCGACGGAAAAAAAGAAGAGATGAGGCGAAACCGGTTCGGTATCGTCCGCCGGACGTCGCAGGCGATTGCGGGCGAGTTCGCGAAAAAGCTCGCGGGCCGTCCATTCCGCGGGATTGACATAGATGCGTCTGCCGGCGGTCAACTTGCGGAATGGCCTTTGGCCCGATTCGTCCTGCCAGTCATGCCAGTAGCGGAAAGCGTCCTCGATCTCACGCTGGGCCAGCGGAAAATGGGTACAGCCGAGCGTGACGATGCGGATAGGGGCAGGCGTCGGACCGGCGGCTGCTGTCTCGAGTAGGCTACGGATATCGCGACGTGTACAGTCGGCGATGGACTGAGAGAAGGACGGATCGCCCTCGATCACCCCGGCAAGCGAGGCGCTGCCATGTTGTACTATGACCGCCGGTTTAAAACCGGCGCGACCCATTTCTTGCCGGATGGTACGCGGATAGACACCACTCGTGCAGGTCCCGACCGTGGCCAGTACGGCGATCGAACCGTTGAGAACATGCTTGGCCTGGACTTGTGCCACCCCACGAGCCCCGGCCTCGACCACGCCGACTACCAGAAGCGGGATTTTCCAGGCGGCCAGGGCGGCACGAAGGTCGTCCAGACCATAAGCGGTAGCCGTGTTGCAGGCAACAACGATGGCCTTGACCGGTGGTTTGTCCATTCGCGGCGGCAGGCCGGGAGCCACATGATAGCGTCGGCCGAGCAGGAAGAGCATATCACGCAGAATGAGCTCCCGCAGGAAGGCGGTCCGACCCTGGGCCGGATAGTTGCCGTAGGGCATATTGGCCTGGTCGCCGAAATAGAGAAATTGTTCTCTCTCGAAATCGGGTCGGCCGTCGGCGCCCGGCTGCAGGGTATCGTTATGGTAGGCATCCAGTTGCAGAAGGGAATCGAGAACCGTCAAGCCTCCGATGCCCGAATCGAAAACCCCTATGGGCAGTTTTCGCAGGTCGCTGGAGTAGTCGGCCGTGACAAAGGAAGCGACCGCTTCTCCCAGCGGATGCGCGAGTGCATGGCGAACGGCCCCGTCCACCGGTTTGGACTCCGACAGAGAGAGAACGGCAACCGAAAGCAGCCAGACAACGATAAAGAGAGCGAGGGCCTGCCGCCGGTTGCCCAGAACAGTGCGATGGTCGATCGTGTAGCCTTGGATGAGGGGCATTGTTCGTCTTTCCATATCCCTTATATCTGAACTCACACCCAGGGAATGCGATAGGGCGGGTCAATGAAGGCGTTGGCTTTTACGGAATTGGCTACCCGCATCCCAACACTGTCCCACTCCAGACGCTCTCCCGCCAGCCGCTGGGCCAGACAGCCAAGCAGCAGGGCCTCCGTCGCCGGGCTTTGCCGGATGAAGCTGGCTTGCGGTTCCGGCCCGCCTTTACAGGCGGCGATCCACTCCTCGATGGCCGAATCGCGCGGTTCCCCGGTCCTCGGCTTTTTCGGCGGAGGGGTATATTTCTTGGATTCGGGGTAAACCCTGGGATTCTGGCCGTTAAATCCGGCCAGCAGGATCCCTTTGTCTCCCATATACATGACTCCCTCGCCGCGAGGCTGGAACAGCGTTTTGTCTTCTTCCTTCAAACCGGCCGGACGCGGCGGCATCAATCCGCCGTCATACCAGGAAAGTCTCAATGCCTTACGTTTCTTGTGGTCGGGGAAGTCCAGATGGACAAGAGATGCCAGCGGATAGGTTTCTTCGTGGGCCTCACTGCCCGATGCTTCCACCGCCAGGGGAGGAGTCAGGTCGAGTATTTTAAACAGGCCGGCAAAGCTGTAGCAACCCATGTCTCCGAAGGAACCGCAGCCGAAGTCGTACCAGCCGCGCCAGCGGAAGGGGTGATAGATCGGGTGAAAAGCGCGCTCCGGGGCCGGTCCCAGCCAGAGGTCCCAATCGAGGCCCGGAGGTATGGCGGGAGATTCTTTCGGGCGTTCTGTTCCCTGCGGCCAGAAGGGTCGGCTGCTCCAGTTGTGTATCTCCCGGACCCGACCGATGGCCCCATCGGCCAGCCAGCGGGCGATCAGTTGCGATGCCTCGCTGGTGGGATTGTTGACCGTGACCGAGGTGGCCACCTTCGTCTCCCTGGCAACGGCGGCCATACGTCGGGCCTCGCCTACCGAGTGGGTCATCGGCTTCTGGCAGAGAACGTGTTTACCTTTGCGCATGGTGGCGATGGAAATCGGCGCGTGCCAGTGGTCAGGGGTGGCCACATAAACCGCATCAATATCCTTCTCTTTTTCCAGCAATTCCCGGTAATCCCGGTAGGCCCGGCAGCCGTGATACCTGCCGGAAGCCTGGCGTTTCTCATAGTAGGACTCGACCAGGCGGCGCGCCGGTTCACGGCCGCCCATCCCCAGGCTGGAACGGAAGGTGTGGGTCATGTTCACCGTTCCCGGTGAAGAGAGGTCCTCCCCCCAGGACTCGTAACCCTGTCCGAGCACGCGCCGCGCGGCTTGCAGCAAGGCGTTGGACCCGTATTCGGCATAATCTTTTCCTTCCTGGTTACAGTCGCACACAGCGACAACCTGGATGTCCGGTCGCGGCAGCAGTCCCATCATGACCGCCAGACCCTGGCGCCCCATACCGATACAGCCCAGATGAATGCGATCGCTGGGTGCCGGTGCCTGTCCTTTGCCTCCCAGTACATGACGAGGGACGATCAGGAAGGCGCCGGTGGCAGTAAACTGGCGGCGGTTGATACGCAGTTCTTCTTTCATCCTGTCCTCCTTTTAACCTTTTTTCAAGACAACCCGTTCCACCATGGCCTTGGCTTCCAGAACGATCTGGACCTCCTGGGCAAACTGTTCCTCGGCCGTTCTCTGCTGACTGCCGGGAACCCGACGCGGAGTCACTTCCAGCCCCCACCAACCCGTATAGCCTCCTTCCAGTGCCGTTCGTACCAGCTTTTCCGCATCGAAGGCCGGATCCGTATTGCTTCCCCAGGTCCCTTTCACGGAAAGCCCCCGGGCGTAAGGAAGGACCTTTTTTACGGCGCCATACCGGTCTTCTCCCTTGTTCCAGTTGCCCAGATCGCAAAGCAGGGCGAAGTTCGGGTGGTTAACTTTCTTCACCAGGGCCACCAGAGTGTCCGGATCGGAGGAAGCCCCGCCATGGTTCTCCACCAGGATGTCCAGTCCGGAGCCCTGGGCATAGTCGAGCAGCCGATGGATCGTTTCCGCCGCCCGCGGTACCAGGTCCGGATCCTGCTTCCAGTCCTGTTTTCCGCCATACATGTTGATACGCACGGAGCGGCATTCCAGATACTGAGCGATATCGATCCATTTTCGATGAGCAATGGCTGCCTGACGGCGATCGGCTGCTTCTTCGGCGGCGGTGGACCCTTCGGCATCGACCATCAGAATCGTAGAGCGCACTCCATGTTCGTTGCAGGCACGTTTGAGCTTCTGCAGATAGGTGAGTGTCGGGTTTTCAAAAAACTGGTTGACGTGCTCCAGGGCGCGAATGCCCAGTTTATCCGCCAGGATAGCGGGAAGATCCAGCAGCTTCCAGCGGTTCTGGAAAAAACTGCCGCTGAAGGACCAGGCCGCCAGGGAAATACCGGATTCCTTCGATGCCTGAGCCGCTATCGGGCGACCTGCCGCCAGGGCCGCTGCGCCCTGTAGAAACAGTCTTCGTGTGTGATTCATAGGCTTTTTCCTGGGAAAGTAAGGTTTATTTGTATAGGGATATCACGTTGGTATTCTATTTTAGATGACGTCGTAAAAAATCATGCTATAGATAATTGCATCAGCTGTTGTAGGGGCACGGCGTGCCGTGCCCAAAGGGAGCCCCCATCCTACAGTCGCCAGGGCACGGCACGCCGTGCCCCTGAATTTTTTGGAGTCAGCAAGAAACGGCTGAAAATGATATTTCATACGACATCATCTTTTAATGTTGATAAGTGTTTCTAGTCTACGGCCATGCCTGTTTCCAGATAGGGAATGGTTTGGGGGCCTTCGGGAAGAACGCAGATACGCTCTCCATAGGTCGCCATCCAGTGGCTCACATCGGATTCTATATCGCGGCACGGCTGGAAAAGGGCATGTCGTATCTGTTCGTCGCTGAGACGATCGCTGTATACGAAAACGTCCGCATGGCTTTGAATCATGGCCTGCACCTGGACCTGCCACTGGTCCTGGGCTGAAAATCCGGGCTGCGACACCATTTGCAGTATGGCGGCGGGAGAGCCCGCTGTGCGCAACAGCTGAGCATACAATCCGTGATCCGGCAAACCATCCTCGCAGGCGGCAGCCATGAGGATGACCCCTCCCTTGCGTACCACACGCCGGGCGGCGCTCATCCCCTTGATCGTCTGATATAGATTTTGATCCAGGGGATAGCCGCTGTTGGATGTGATAACGATATCGTAGGGCCGTTCTACCGCGACCATGGCATGACGGCGCACGAATTCCCGACCGGCGGCATGGGCCGAATCCATTTCGCCGGCGAATACGCCGGTGATTTCCCGCCCGGAATTCAGGGTCACGTTCAGTATCATGCCGGGAGAAGTGCGCAGGGCAACTTCCCGCATCTCCTCCCAGATCGGATTCCCTTCGGTAACGCCCCAGGTCGCATCCGGATGAGCGATCATGGCATATCCGTGGTTGGTCAGAACGCTCTCTGCCCCTGCCAGGGCCGGGAGCACACCCTTGGGGCCTCCGCTGAAACCGGCGAAGAAATGCGGTTCGATGAAGCCGGTCAGGATGCGTACATCCGCTTCCATATAATGACGGTTGATGCGCACAGGGTGTCCCAGAGCCGTCACTCCCAGAGAGACCAGTTCTTCATTTTTGAAGGCATCGTGTTGCAGGCAACGATAGCGATCCACCAGGAAATGGCCCAGCATGGCCCGCAGTTCGGCATCGCTTTGGCGCCGATGAGTTCCCAGGGCATTCAACAGAGTGATGTTTTCCCGGGGGATGCCGAGAGATTCCAGTTCCTGTGTCAGGACCGGAAGGATGCGTTCATTGGGAGTTGCCCTGGTGATATCACTGTGGGTGATGATGACTTTATGGTGAGGCTTCAGTGTCCTGGAAAGGGGTTCCATCCCGACGGGATGACGGAATGCCTGACGAATGGCATCGGCCTCATCGGTTATACCCTGAACGTATTCGGGTCGGAAAACATGGGTCGAATCCGGCAGCTTGACGGTTAGTTCTTTCCGGCCATAAGCCAATGGTACTATCATGGTGTCACCGCCCATTTGTCTTAGAGTGATCCGGTCGAGGGCTGCGCGTGGTCAGCCAGAACATGGCCAGGCTTACCGCTCCCATCACCGCGAACATCGGAGTCCGCTGCCCGCCGCCCGGTACGGCATGTTCGGCCATCGAAACATCCATCCCGATCAGTGCCAGATCCATCAGCACTGCGAAGATGAGCATCACCGGAACAAGCCAGTAACCGAGACGTCTGCGGCGTAAGAGGGCGATTCCACCCACGACGAATGCGGGGAGTACGATCCCGATGTCGAGCACCTGCACGGGATTGGTGATCAGCCCGACTTCGGCCAGACCGGCCGGAGGCGCTCCGGTCATGAGCGCCGGCACAACCTCGGAGAGCCATAGTGCGTAGAACGCCAGTCCGAGTAAGATCGAGAAAACGCCCGCGGCGCGTCCGGCCATCCACGGCGAGAACCAGGATGGTGGGTTTTCACGGCTGCATGTCACGACTAGGCTCACCAGGGCGTAAAACGACACCCCCAGCGCAACGCTGTAGATGAGGAACAGAGGATTGAAGTGAACGGCGAACGCGTAGAGGACGAGAGAGTATGCGGTATAGGAGATGGCGCCGCCAAGAACCAGGCCCGCCCGCAAGGATCCGCGGCGCGCCAGGGCGGCCGAAATCGCCAGCACCGGTACCACGAGGAGCAGATCCACCCAGTCCTGGCCGATGCCCTGCGCTTTCCAGGATGTTGTCTCCTGCGCGTAGACTGCAGGCAGGACGATATTGCCGAGTGAGACCGCGGCAAAGAGGGCGGCAAGCGGAAAGGCGAACCAGGCGGTGGTGTCGAAGCAGTGCTGTGGGTTCGTGGTGAGGCGGGCGGTGGCAGCATTACGAACCGGGCCCGGCGGTATCGAGGTTGCCTCGGGGAGGTTTCGCCTCCGTGATTCCTCGTGCCTGTCGGGATAGTCAATTGCTTTATTAGGCTCGTCGGACATGGATCGAATATACTGCGTTTTTTCAGGTGAAACAAGTAGGAAGGATCTTCAAGGGAAAAGCCCTTTTTGCCGGCAACCCATCTCTGGAAGCAAAGAAAGAATACCGCCATTTCCTGAGGAAGCGGCAAGAAGAGCCGGGAGCGCCGGCATCCTGCCGGCAACAACTATCCATATATACTGGCAATAACCAACTACCAACTGAATTCTGAATTCTGGCTCCTGACCTCACTTTTCTCGCGGGATCTTCTCCTGTAGCTCCTTCAGTTTTTTCTTGGCATTTGGATTCTCAGGGTCCAGGGTCAGCACTTGCCGGTAGTTCTGCACCGCTTCAGGGAATTTGCCCGCCTCCGCCAGGGCTTCTCCCAGGCTGTCATACACATTAGCCGATTTGGGAAACAGGGCGACGTTCATGCGAAAGACTGCAACGGCTTCGGGCAACTTCCCACTGGTCAACAGTTCATATCCATACCGGTTCATCTCTTTTTCGTCGAACGAGGCCCCTTTTGCCCTTGCCTGGATTTCCTGGAATCTTTTTTCTGCCGCATCGGCTCCACCTTGCATAATGGCCATTTCGATTTCCTGCAGAGGGGACGGGACAAGTTGCCTCCAGAAGGCACGGATGTTCGCTTCATGGAAACGCTGCAATCTTTCCTTCGTGTGTCCCAGGTCTCTCAGATACATACACGACGTCGGCAGCGGATACTGTCGGACGAATTCCTCCAGGGTTTTCCCTTCTTTGACTGCCGCCTGCACGGCTTGCCATAACTGCACGATATAATCCCGCCAGAGTGCCAATTTTTCCCGGGGCCAGGTACCAATGTGCCCCGGAATCACCGTTCGCACAGCGGATTCCGGTTGCAGTACATCGTTTAGAACTTCGATCCACCGCGGGATTTCCAAAGTCCTCAATCCGGCAAAGAGAGGCAGCCATTTCTGATCCAGAAACAGATCCCCGGTGAACAGCAATCCTTCCTCGGGAATATGCAGAAAAATATCTCCCGTCGAATGGGCCCGACCGAAATGGAGGAGTCGAACGGTCAGGTCTCCCAGTTGCAAGGTCATCCGGTCGTTAAAGGTGATCGTTAAGGGAACCAGTTGGAAACCGCGAGACTCCATGCCCTTCAGGTTTCTGGCGGCAAACTCTTGCTGCAGAACCAGCTCGGATCGCTCCGGATGGGATGCCGGCATCTCCGCCAGTCGGGTACGGACATCCGCCGCCGTTCTTTCGAAGGAAGCCTTCAGTTGGGATAGCGACCGGCTGCTGTCGCGTATGCTTTGTGCTGTCTGTTCATGACCGATAAATTGGGCATTGCGGAAAACCTGGCTGCCAAAAACATGGTCCCAATGCCCATGGGTATGAAGGACCCATAGAATATCGCTTCGGTTAAAGTGTTTGCCGATAAGGTCGTTGGCCTGAAAGGTGGCTTCGACGGATGGTCCGGTATCGATCACCACAATCCCCCGGCTGGTGGCGATGGCGGCGATGATGTTTTGCATGGGAGATTGCTCGATCAGCAATAGGACCCGATCGCTCAGTTTCTCCGTGCGGAAGAGGGGTTCGGCAGGCGAGACAACGACACACAACAGTAAAAGCAGTAGAAAAAAAATGCTATGTCTCTTCATACGACGCTCCTTATCTGGGAAAAAGGTGCTCGGATACAGTGTTCCCATTGTATGCCGAATAAAAGCCGGGCCGCAACCGAATTCTTACCTCGGAAAACCCGTTGAGGCGACCCTAGCGGTCGCCCGGCATCTATCTCCCCAAGCGCAACAGGAGTTCAATCATAGATGCAGAAAAAACGGCGCTGGTTGGTATCCAGCCTCATCCTCAGGCGAGGCAGTTTCCGTCCGGCGATCCGGGCGTATCGGGAGTCGGGGGCCGATTCTTTTACTTGCCGATAGACTCGAACGGCTTCGATCCGGGCATCTTCAGCCCCTTCGGTATATCTCGCCCGACGTACATAGTCATCTGTGTCGGAAGCCTTGCTGAGCGACCACCAGGTTTCATAGGCCTGAGCCAGCATAAATAGAGCCTCCAGGCGATGTTCCGGGGAGGGATTTTGCCTTAGAAATTCTTCTCCTTTGGTAATGACAAGACGAAAGGAGTCCGGACCGTCACTACAGGTGGCCCAGGTCTGAAAACCATTCCGCATCAGGCAGAGAAAGGCCTCCTCCGCCCAGGGATTTTCCGGAAATTCCTTCCGCAGAATGTGTAAAAGACTGTGGTCATAATCCCAACAATCTCCCAAATGATTGGGTGCAAACCGGAGTCCATAGGCTTCCAGCTCAGCCTTCCATCTTGGCCAAATGGTGGAGGATTCTTCAAAACTGTTGGCTAGGCGTGCAGTCAGGCGATCACAGGCCATGAGGATGGCCGGTTGGATATTCTTGGGAGCCTCTTTACGGCTTTTCAAAAACTGCAGAAGTATCTGGAATGCCTTCTCCGGATCGGGAGAAAGGGTTCCGTCAGGCTTTCGCTCGAATCGACGCCCTAACCATTCCGACAGATCGGGATACTTCGCTTTCAACCATTGTTCCAAGGCAAGGTCGATCGATGCTTCCGTGTCGAGTGGAGAAAGCTCCTCCGGCAATAATAAATCCTTGTTCTCGGCCAAGTGTCTTTGCAGATGGAAATGCCGTACCCTCAGGATCAATCGGTCCTCATCCTGAAAGAGATTGAGGTACGTTGATGCGTCTTTCGTATGCCACCATTTATGAAAGTTCGTAAAAGGGAAGGGAAATCGGGTCGATTCCTGATTCACATCGGCCGGTCCGAAGTTCTTTTCCATTTGGGCTATCAGCAGGTTTTCTACCTCTGACAGCCGTCGGCCGGTCCGCCGGTGTAAGGAAAAGTGGGACTCTTCCAGGATACAAGACTCGGCCTCGGGGGAAAGAGCATAGTAAAATCGTGCTTCCTGGTATGCGCTTTTGCAGGAAATACACCGCACGCATGCTTCCTGGTTGTATATCCAGCGCGGATCATCCTTTTGGAAGTTATGGCAGTTACCTTGAGGCTCTTGATCCCAGGAGATCGATTGGAATGCATCCCAGAGGACTTCCGCCGCCTTTGTATCATCCAGAATGGTTTCTTCCGGAGGACATTCCGGCTGCTCCTTGACGATCGATGGGATTGGATTGTTCCCGGACGGTAATGGCCGGACAACGAGTACCATCTTACGTCCCGAGTTATCGGTTCTGCTCGTCCGAGTTTCCTTGCTATCCCGAGAACCCGTTTTAATAGTACGATTCTGATCATCAGCAATAGAAGCCGGCTCCTTATCGGAAGATCGCGCCTCTTCGCCGGATCGGCAACCATTTAAAAAAAGAAGAAGCGAGATCGTCAGCAGTAATGCCGTAAAGGTCAAGGTTCGCATCTCAGGGTACTCCTTGTCTGGAGGAAAAGTGCTCGGATACCGTGTTCCCATTGTATTCCGAAGAAAAGCCGGGCCGCAACCGAATTCTTGCCCCGTCAAACCCGTAGGGGCGACCCTAGCGGTCGCCCGGCATTTATCTCCACAAATACACCAGGTGTAAAGGTTTCTTCCGCTGCTGTCAGGATTCGGTTGATCCGAAATGTGATGCCGGTAAGATGGCGGCGATGCCGGCACTTTCGCCGGGCCGTTGGCCAAGCGCCACAGGAGTCTCGTGGCGGGGCTACCATTCAGGATGGAAAGTTGATATGCTTATCTTTTTATCTTATGATCGCTTCTTTGACCGGAAACCTGATGGAGAAAAGGCCGGATCTTGCCGTTATCGACGTGCAGGGTGTCGGTTATGCAGTGCAGATCCCGCTTTCCACCTTTTACCAGATAGGAGAGATCCATTCCCAGGTTCACCTGAAGATCCATACCCATGTACGAGAGGACGCTCTGGCCCTTTTCGGCTTCCTGACCGACAAGGAAAAATGGATGTTCGAGAAGTTGATCACTCTCAGCGGTATCGGGCCTAAACTGGCCATCAATATCCTTTCCGGCTCGTCTGTCGATGACCTGACAAGTTCCTTGAAGGCCGGAGATATTGCCCGCTTGACGCGCATACCCGGAATCGGGAAGAAGACCGCCGAACGGATGGTTCTGGAACTGCGGGAAAAGATGAAGGATATCGATTCCGGCGAGGACAGGTCGACCGCGAGTCCTGCCGGCCGGCTGCAAGAGGACGTTCTGTCCGCCCTGGTCAACCTGGGGTACCAGCGCTCCGTTGCCGACCGGGTTTTAGAAAAGGTCCTGGAAACGACGACGGACGATTCCGTTACTTTCGAAAGCCTGCTGCGTACCGTTCTGCGGCGCCTGAGCGGTGCCGCCTGAGTCGTATCGTGAAGAAGGGAGAGCCGTTTCCCGGCAGAATTCGAATATGAATCCTACAAGCGCCAAACGCCTGATGACCTCTGCCGAACCTTATGCGGATGAAAACTCCTATGAGCTGAGTCTGCGTCCGCGCCGTCTGGTCGAATATATCGGACAGCAGAAGGTCAAAGAGAATCTTTCCATCAGTATCCAGGCGGCACGAAAGCGCGGCGAGGCCATGGATCACGTTCTGCTGTTCGGTCCCCCCGGACTGGGCAAGACGACGCTGGCCGGTATCATTGCTTCGGAACTGGGAGTCAGTTTCAAATGCGCCGCCGGGCCTACCATTGAAAAAAGGGGGGACCTGGTTGCCCTGCTGACCTCTCTCGATACCAATGACGTTTTCTTCATCGACGAGATCCATCGCCTGCATCCGGCCATCGAAGAACTCCTGTACCCTGCCATGGAAGACAATTGCGTGGACATCATGATCGGCGAAGGGCCGGCGGCCCGATCCATCCGCATGCCGTTGAAACCATTCACCCTGGTAGGGGCCACCACCCGTGCCGGACTGCTGACGGCGCCGTTACGCGGACGGTTCGGCATCATTCATCGCCTGGACATGTACAGCCGCGAGGATCTTCAGATCATTCTGAATCGTTCGGCGCAGATCCTGGGAGTTGTCCTCGAACCGGATGGGGCCACGGAAATGGCTTCCCGGGCCCGCGGAACGCCGCGTATCGCCAATCGTATGCTGCGGAGAGTGCGGGATTATGCCGAAGTCAGGCATGACGGAAGAATCACCCGCCAGGTGGCGCAGGAAGCCCTGGAGATGCTTGATGTCGATGCCTACGGATTCGACGAAACCGACCGGCGCCTGCTGTTGACCATCATTGAGAAGTTCCAGGGTGGACCGGTGGGCATAGGATCTATCTCCGCGGCCATCAATGAAGAGGTCGAAACCATCGAAGATGTCTATGAGCCCTATCTGATGCAGATCGGGTTTCTGGAGCGAACTCCCCGGGGCCGTATGGCTACCCGTCTGGCTTTCGAGTATTTCCAGCGGCGGCTGCCTGCCGGGAGGCAGCTTTCCCTGTTTTCCACCTTCCCGGAGGAGACTTTATGAAAGAGCCTTTTCCCGGGACCGGTCCATCCGTTCTGGCCGATCTGATCGCTTCCGTAGAGAGTGTGATCAAAGGCAAGGAAGAGGTGGTGCGTCTGGCGGTGATCGCCCTGTTGGCGGAAGGGCATCTTCTGATCGAGGACGTACCGGGCGTAGGAAAGACCACGCTGGCTCAGACCCTGGCCAATTCGTTTCACTGTTCCTTTCGCCGCGTGCAGTTTACCAGCGATCTGCTCCCTTCCGATATCCTCGGCGTCACCATCTTCAACCAGAAGTCACATGAATTCGAGTTTCGCAAGGGACCGATCTTCGCCCATTTCATCCTGGCCGACGAACTGAACCGCACAACGCCCAAGACACAGTCGGCACTGCTGGAGGTGATGAACGAGGGCCAGGTGAGCGTCGACAACGCCACGTACCCCATGCTGAAACCGTTCATGGTGATTGCCACGCAGAATCCGGTAGAACATCAGGGTACCTACCCTCTGCCCGAATCGCAGCTCGACCGATTCCTGATGCGCATTCGTATGGGCTATCCCCATCCGGAGAGTGAGAAGGAAATTCTCAAAAGCAGGGTGAACGGACGCTTGGGTTCCCGCATAGAGGCGGTATTGACCGGAGAAGATGCGCTGCAGTTGCAGAGGCTGTGCCATCAGGTGCAGGTGAAAGAATCGCTGTATGATTACATCCTGGCCATTGTGGCCGCCACACGACAGTCCCCTTTCATCGCCACCGGAGTAAGCCCGCGCGGATCGCTGTTCCTGTTGCGTGCGGCCCAGGCCTCGGCGGTCATTGCCGGGCGTGATTTTTGTGTACCCGATGACGTCAAGCAGATGGCCTTGCCGGTGTTGGCGCATCGGCTGGTACTCCGGTCGCGCTATTCCTCCCAGGACAAGGTGGCCGATGAGGTGGAGAATATCCTCGCGGAGATACTGGAACAGACTCCTGTTCCCTATTGAGAATGGATGACAGGTCCGATCCATTGCATAAAATCAACGGATTCGATCACTACTTCCCCGGATCCCGCAAGGTATAGGTACGATAGGAAGGATACTATGACTTCATTGGTTAAAACCTTTTCCTGGCTAGGCTGCATACTGCTGGGATTCTGTCTGACGATTTCCTCACCTGCGGTAGCGGACAAGGGATTGACCTGCAACATCCGGACCGCCGATATCACTCCTCAGGAATCGGTTCTGCTGGCAGGTTTTGCCAACCGGAAGCTGCCCTCGAGTGAGATTCACCGGCCGCTGCATACTCATTGCCTGGTGTTGAAGAGCGGAACGGAAAAGATATGCCTGATCAGCAATGACCTGATGGAGATATCCATGGAGGATGCCGATCGGGTCCGGGACCGGATCTCATCCCGCAGCGGCATCGCTAAAGACCGGATCCTGATGCACAACATCCATACCCATTCCGCCCCCAGAAATGGCGGGACGGCGATACAAAATTCCGAAGCCAACAAGCGCTACGCGGAAAGCCTGTTTCGTGCGATCAGCGACAATGCCGTCCAGGCCATCGGAGACGAACAGTCGTTCACTCCTTTTCGTATCAGGGCCGGCAAGGCCCAATGCCGGTTGAATGGGAACCGGCGCCGGGCGGAGCGGGGCTGCGACCCTGACGTCATGATCGTGCGGCTGGAGGATACAAAAGGGAAAACCCTGGCTACTCTGGTGAATTATGCCTGCCATCCGGTGAGCCTGAATTGGGAAAGCTATGTCGTATCGCCCGATTTTCCCGGAATTGCCGCCGAACAGATCGAAAAACAGTGGGGCGGAACCGTCCTTTACCTGAACGGAGCGGCAGGGGATGTGGATCCGGCCGGAAAACTCAGGGCCGACACCGCTTATACCGAATCCAGAGGGGAGATGCTGGCCCGGGCCGTTCTAGGAGCAGAGCTGAAATCGGTCCGGAAGGACCCGTCGCTGAAAATCTACAACGAAACCGTACCTCTGCCTTTCCGGGTTTCCGAGATCACCCCGGACCTGATCCGACGGCATGCGGAAGAGATAAGGCCGCTGAAAAACCAGTTTCGTACCTGGCCGGAGGATGTGACTCGCTGGGAAAAGAGAATGTTACAGGAACTGAAAGAGGGGAAAGTAAAGAACTATCGTCCGGTGGCTATCGGGTCCCTCCGGATCGGAACCATCGTACTGCTCTTCTCCCAAGGGGAGCCCTTCCATTCTTACCAGATGGAAATGAGGAAAAGAAGCAAAGCGAAGCAGCTGCTTTTCATGGGATACACCAACGGACAGAACTGTTACCTGCCGGATGCCCAGGCGTTCCAGGAAGGCGGATACGAGGTCGACCAGATGTATATTTACATCGGCGCTCCTTACCCCCTGTCCGATAAAACCCCGCAACTGTACCTGAGTGCGCTGGAAAAAGCCATTGCTCAGGTAAGGTAAACGAGAAATTTCCATTCGTTCCACGTTATGGTGCAACGGGTCATCTTCCACATCGATATGGATGCCTTTTATGCCTCCGTGGAGCAGCGCGACCATCCCGAATTGTGTGGGAAACCGGTCATCATCGGTGCCATGCCCGGGAAACGCGGTGTGGTTTGTGCCGCCAGCTATGAGGCGCGAAAGTACGGAGTACGATCGGCCATGCCGATCAGCCGCGCGTATTCCTTATGTCCGGGAGGTGTCTATCTGCGGCCCGATATGCGTCATTATGAAAAGGTGTCGGAGCAGGTAATGGCCATTCTCGACACCTATTCGCCGGTCAAGGAGCAAATATCCATTGACGAGGCATTTTTGGATATGTCCGGGACGGAAAAACTTTTCGGCAGTCCGGTGGAGGCGGCAGAGAAAATCCAGAAACAGATTGCCCGGGAGCTGTCTCTTTCCTGCTCCATCGGCGTGGCCCCCAATAAACTGCTGGCCAAGATCGCTTCCGACATGCACAAACCAGGCGGCATAACGGCCGTACCCTTCGATCCGGCTGCGATCGTTGCCTGGCTGGCCCCGCTTGCCGTAGGCATAATCTGGGGAATCGGGCCCAAGAGCGTGGAACAACTGCACAAATTCGGTATTCGAACCGTCGGCGATTTACAGCAGGCACCCAGGGATGTGAAAGAAAAATTGTTCGGCAGACAGGTCGGGCAAATGGACCGGCTTTGCCGTGGGATCGACGATCGCTGTCTGGAGGAGGTCCGGGAGGCACAGTCCATTTCACGCGAACACACCTTCGATCAGGATTGCGGTGACGATCAGGTACTTCGCCGTACCTTGCTGAGTCTCTCCCGAGATGTGGCTTTACGCGCTCGGGAGAGCGGACTTCGCGGCCGGACGGTCTTTCTGACCTGGCGCACCACCAATTTTCAAAGGCACACGAGGCAGCGCTCCATGCCCTGTCCCACCAACCTGCAATCGGAGATATTCAGAACGGCGATGTCTCTCCTGGAAGCGGAGAGAAAAACTTCCGGAAAAATAAGGCTTCTCGGAGTAGGGGTGAGCGGTTTTAGGGAACCATCCTGTCCGGATCTTTTTCCGGACAACACCGATCGAAACGGGAAGGATGCCTCGGAGCAGGCTGTCGCCGAGGTCCTCAGGCGTTTCGGCAGAAAGGCGATCTTTCTGGCTGGCGAGCTGAAAGATACCAGGTCCGATTCCTAGTTTCTCCTAAAAGATACCTCCTATTCCCTGCGAAAAATTCCTGATCGGGATCATCCCGTCTCAGGATTGCATCGCCTTCGGGTAGTTTTTTCGAATCGCGGAAATGATGTCCTGCAGATCCTGCCGGGTGTACTTTGGCCCAACGGCCACACCGGCAAAACGATTGAGGATATCGATGGTACGGGGGCAGGAGGCCGCTCCATACTGGATCGCTTTTCCGCGGGGAGAGTTCCAGGTCGGCCATCCCGGATGTGCCGTCCGTTTTTTCTCGATGTAAGGAACGATGGGGAGAATGACCGACCCGCCCGGCGGTGCGGCGGGTACCTGATCGGCCTTCATCATCTCCAGAAACAGGTCGCGCCTGGATTTGCTGTCGAAGCGGAGAAAGACCGGAGATCCCAAATCTCCGTCCGGATCGGGACGAATACGGAATCGTATTCCGGGGACGTCTTGGATGCCCTGCAGGACGACCGCTACCTTATCGCGCACGGCTGCAATGATAGAGTCGAGTTTTCTCACCTGGGCCAGCATCACTCCGCCGGTCAGTTCGTTCATGCGGGCGTTGGTTCCGACAAACGGCTCCAATGCCGCCTGTCCCAGATTCTGCTGATGAACCGGTGCGAGGTTGCCGACGTTATGGAACCGACATGCCCTTTCAAAAAGTTCCGGATCGTTGGTGACCACCGAGCCGCCCTCTCCAGCTGTGATGGTTTTGCTCTCCTGATGGCTATAGATACCGATGTTGCCCAGGGAGCCGAGCCGCCGACCTTTGTATTTACCTCCGACGCACTGGGCGGCATCTTCCAGGATACGGATTCGATACTTGGCGGCAATGGCCAGGATGGGATCCATGGCGGCCGGATTTCCCTGCAGATGCACGGCAATGATCAATCTGGTCGCCGGAGTGATTCGATGTTCAATATCGTCGGGATCGAGGTTGAAGGACTCGTCGATTTCGGCGAAAACCGGAAGAGCTCCGGCCCGGACAATGGCCGTGCAGGTGGAGTGCCATGTCCATGCAGGTAAGATGACTTCATCGCCGGGACCGATACCCAAAGCGGCCACGGCACATTCCAGAGCCGTGGTCCCCGAGGAGACCGCCAGGGCGAATCGGGTTCCGATCTTGGCGGCAAACTCTTTTTCGAAACCGGCAACTTTATTGGCGGCCATCCCTTTGCGGGAACCGAAGCGGAAGGGCAATCCGGTGTCGATTACCTGCACCACCTGGTCTCGTTCCGCTTCATCGTAATGCAGCGGTCCCCAAAAATCGGTTCGAAGGGGTTGGTCGCGGATGCCTCGGTTTTCCTGGAGTGAGTCAGCCGGAAGGTACCCTCCGACAGCGGTTGCGGCGGTCAGACTTGTTACAAACTTTCTTCTGTCCATGTGCCTTCTCCTTGTAAAGAAGAAATATCATTGCAGTTGATTCTAGGGAAGCGATCGTTATGGGAAATCCTTTATTGATTTCGTTGCTTTCAGGTGCAGCTTCTTCCTGAGAAGCGTGAAAGGCGGATAGTCGCTGTAGCCAGCCAGGAAGATCTCCAAATCGTCCGGAGACAACGGTTTGCTGAAAAAGAACCCTTGTATCTCGTCACAGCTGGTCTGGAGAAGAAAATCGATCTGGCTTTCGGTCTCAACCCCCTCGGCGACGACTTTCAGTTTCAGGTTTTTGGCCAGGGCGATAATGGTATTGACCACGGCTTCGTCTTCCGAATTCTGGGTGAGGTCAAGGATGAAGGAGCGGTCGATCTTGAGAACATCGATGGGAAATCGTTTCAGGTAGTTCAGCGAGGAATAACCGATACCGAAATCGTCGATGGACAGGCTGATTCCCATTTGCTTTAAGCGGCGCATGGTTTGAATGGCCTCGTCGACGTTGTACATGAGGATGCTTTCGGTAATCTCCAGTTCCAGCAGCTCCGGCGGCATTCCGGTTTCCTTCAATACCCCCTCGACCGTACCCTGGATATCGTGATGATGGAATTGCCGGGCCGAGAGGTTGACGGAGATACGCAATGGCTCCATCTTTGACCTTTCCCACTGCATATTCTGCCGGCAGACTTCCCGTAAAACCCACTCTCCGATGGGAACGATCATGCCGGTCTCTTCGGCTACGGGGATGAACCGTGCCGGCATGATCAAGCCGTCTTTGGTGTGTTTCCAGCGAATCAGGGCTTCCAGCCCGACAATCCGTCCGTTTCGCAAATCCACGCGGGGCTGGTAATGGAGAAACAGTTCGTTATTGACGATGGAGCGACGCAGCTTGGTGCCGATTTCCATTTTCTCGGAAATGTTGCTGCTCATGTCTTTTCGGAAAAACTGATAGTTGTTCTTACCGCGCTCCTTGGCATAGTACATGGCCGAATCGGCATGCTTCATCAACGATTCGCAGGTGTCCCCTTCCTGGGGAAACATGCTGATACCGACGCTGGTAGTTAGATAGACCTCATGCCCTTCCAGAAAAAAGGGTTCGGCGATGGCCGTAATGATTTTCTGGGCCACTACGGCGACATTTTCCGCCGCTCCGACTTCGGGCAGGACGACGGTGAATTCATCCCCTCCCAGGCGGGCGACGGTATCGCTGCTCCGTACACAGGAGGAGATCCGTCGGGCGGCTTCCATCAGCAGCATGTCTCCCATGCTGTGTCCCAGAGTGTCATTGACGGTCTTAAAACCGTCCAGGTCCATGATCAGGACGCCGACACACTGCCGGTAGCGATGGGCGAAATGGATCGCCTGTTTCAGCCGGTCGCGGAGCAGTACACGATTGGCCAGCCCGGTCAGGGCATCGTGGTGAACGATCTGCTGCAGTCGTTCTTCCGTCTGTTTGATGCCGGTGAGATCGGTGGAGATGCCCATATAATGGGTGGTCTGGCCCTCCTCGTCGAGGATCCCCGAGATGGTTATCCATTTCAGGTAGATGTTACCATCCTTGTGACGATCCCAGATCTCGCCCTGCCATTGGCCGGCCTCGGTGACGGCACGCCACATTTCCTGGTAGAATGCCTCGTCATGCCTTCCCGATTTGAGGATCCGATTGGTTTTCCCCAGGACCTCTTCTCTGGAATATCCCGTAATCCGGCAGAAAGCGTTATTTACGTCCAGGATGATCCCCTGCCGGTCGGTGATTACCATGGCTTCGTTCGAGTTCTGGCAGAATCGGGTCGCCAGACGAAGCTGCTCGGCGGTTTGCGATTGTGCGTCCTTTTCTCTTTGTAGGAGATCCTGCAGATTTTGGTGGTTCTGCAGATGACTCAGGATATCGGTGTAATCCTGTATGGCAAACAGGGCCAGATAGGAATTATCTTCTTCCCGGGCTTCGATGGAAATCACCGTCGTATGCTGGATTCGCAGATTGCCGTCGGGAAGCGGACAGGGAATCAGATGTTTATGGATTTCGGAGAAAAAGGTGATGGGCAGTCCGCCTTCGAAGATACCCTGGAGATATTGGATAAACTTGGGATTGTTCAGGTGAGGGTAGGTTTTGCCGATCGGGGTGCCGACCATTTGCTCTTGGGGAATTCCCGTCCAATTTTCCAGGCAGGGATTCCAGTAGACCACTTCCATATTCCGTTGCAGAACGAATATTCCCAACGGCAGGTTTTCCAGAAGAGCAAATGGGTGGTTGATTTCCATGGTCGAGGAAGACAATTTCTTTATCACAGGATCCGCTGTATCGCCTGTGAGATCTGCCTTAATTTTATCATCATGTCGGAAAACTGCTGCGGGGTCAACGACTGGGCTCCATCGGATAATGCCGTCCTTGGAGATGGATGCATCTCGATCATCAATCCGTCCGCGCCCGCGGCAATGGCCGATAAGGCCATAGACGGGATATATCGGGCCACCCCTACTCCGTGGCTGGGATCGACGAAGACCGGCAGATGGGAGATCTCTTTCAGGACCGGAACGGCGCTCAGGTCGAGCGTATTGCGTACGAAACTGCGATCCAGCGGATGTACCCCTCGTTCACACAGCATGACGTTGGAGTTGTTGTAATGCAGAAGATATTCGGCGGCCAGCATAAATTCCTCCAGAGTGGCGGAAGGGCCGCGTTTCAGGAGTACGGGATGGCCGGATTTCCCCGCTTCGATCAGCAGAGGGTAATTCTGCATGTTGCGGGCGCCGATTTGCAGAATGTCGACGTACGCGGCGATGTGGTCCACCATGTCCGGCTGCATGACCTCCGTTATCGTCAGCAGGTCGTATTCCCGGCCGACGGCCTGCAGAATTTTCAATCCTTCTTCCTGTAATCCCTGAAAGGCATAAGGGGAGGTTCGGGGTTTGAAGGCTCCGCCGCGAAGGATGCGGGCGCCACTCTGTTTGACGGATTGTGCCGAGAGCGCCATCTGTTCATAGCTTTCGATCGAACAGGGACCGGCAATCATCTGTATCTCATTCCCTCCGATCTTCACCCCGGAGATGTCGACGACGGTATCGTAAGGGTGAAAGGACCGGGATGCCAATTTGAAGGAGCGGGTTACATGGGTGATGTGGTCCACTTCCGCCAGGCCGCCCAGAGTCAAGGCAAGCTGTTCCCGTATGTCCGGGGGAATGGCACTGGGAATGCCGATGGCGACTCTCTCTCCACCCGGTATCACCAGGGCCTTGAGCTGTTGTTCCTCGATGGCCCTTACCGCTTGTTGGATATCGCTTTCCCTGGCCGCAACGGTCATTACTACAATCATGTCTTATTCCTTTCCTACTGCCGATAACAGGCTACCCATACTATAACAGCTTATTGCTTTTGTTTTCGATGTCATTCGGGAAAAAAAGAGCAGTTCGTCACGACTTTCAGGCCTTTCATCCCAGATTAGTGTTCACCCTGCCGTATCCATATTAAGAAAGAATCAACACCATCGAGTGTTCGAGGAGGCACTGTGGCGTTTTTCAAACGTCGCAAGATGGGGAGAAGTGTGTTTGATGCGCCAAATTTAAAGAGGGCAGAAACACATGGCCCCGTAACAACTGAGGAGGAGACAAACATGTTGCTAAAACAAAAAAGTCGACCATTGTTTTTCCTGACTTTCCTTTTAATGCTAATGATTACCTGGCCGTCCTGGGCCCAAAGACAGGATGGAACCATCAGTGGGACAGTGAAGGATCCGTCCGGCGCGGTGATCGGAAATGCCACGGTGACGATCACCAGCGATCAGACAGGACAGGTTCGTACGGTGCAGACCTCCAACGTGGGTACGTATTTCGTTCCCAACCTGTTGGTCGGAAATTATACCGTGAAGATCGAATCCGCAGGCTTTGCCGTATATACCAGAACCGAGGTCGGTGTACAGGCGGCACAGACCACGGAGGTGAATGCCGATCTTTCCCTGACCACTGCTTCCCAGACCATTCAGGTACAGGCAGGGGCGGATCTGGTACAGATTCAAACCTCGCAGCTGACCAAATCGTTCGATGAAAAGATGGTCAACGAATTACCGACCGTCGCCGGGCAGAACGCCTCCGTTCTGAACCTGGCTGTCTTTCTGCCCAATACGACGACCGCTCTGGGAGGCACCTCCGGTTCCGGTGGGTCCATCGGTGGCCTGCGAGGCCGGCAGAACAGCTTTGCCATCGACGGTGTCAATAATAACGATCCGTCTGTGACCACCGTTTCCCAACAGGTTATGCCGGATGCCGTCCAGGAATTTAGCCTGACTACCAATCAATTCAGTGCCGAATATGGCAATGCTGCCGGCGGACAGTTCAATGTGGTTACCAAACGGGGCAGTAACGAACTGCATGGTGCCGCCTGGTGGTATAACGTCAATCGTGCTTATCGGGCTACCAGCAATCTGGCCGATCGGACCAAACCGAAACCCCGATTCGATTACAATCGACTCGGCGGAAATATGGGCGGTCCCATCCTGCGCAATAAATGGTTTGCTTTCGGCTCCTTCGAGTATATGACCCAGGGAAGGCAAGGATTGGGGTCCACTGTTAGTCTGCCGACCAGCGCCGGATTGACGACACTCACTTCCTTGGCGGCCAATAACGCTGTCAAGGACATCTTGAAACAGTTTCCCACGGCTCCAACTCAGACAGGAACCACTCCGGTAACAGTCGCAGGGACAACTACGGAAATCCCCATCGGGCAATTTTCGGTTTCCTCGCCGGATTATATTACCCAGTACGATTACATCATCAACTCCGATGTCAACGTCGGCGCCCATTCCTTGCGGGGAGGATACATCTATACCAGGCGTCGCTTGCCGCAAGCGCCTCCTGTTCCACAAGCTCAATTTTTCGCCTCCAGTGCCAGCGACAACAAGAAGGTCACCTTCAGCGATGTGTGGGTGGTTAACAATTCCACAGTCAATGAACTGCGGGCATCCTATTCCCGATTCGGAAACCTATCCAGTCTGGAAGGGATTGCCGCTACCTTCCCCAATGTGGATATCGCTGGTGGGCTGGGCGTACAAATCGGTCCACCCAGTAACTTTCCGCAGGGGAGATTGTTGAACCAGTATCAGGTCCTGGAGCAGGTCAACTGGATCCGCGGTCGGCACTCCATCAAAACCGGAGCCGAGTATCGCTGGTATACCGGCGGCAGCAATTTCCTTCAGAACTCTCGCGGCATTTACTACTATTCCAATTTGACCAATTTGCTCCTGGATCAAGTCCCGGCCAACGATCAGCTGCAGGGGATCGGTTCGGGATATGTGGTCCTGAATGCCGGCAACATCGCCGCCTTCATCCAGGATGATATCAAACTGACCTCGCGTTTGACGATCAATGCCGGTTTACGCTACGAATATTTTGCCCTTCCGCAAGGGGCCTTCAATCAGGAGAAGAATGCACCGGCCAACCTGACCGGGACCGAACTGATCTTCGGCAAACCTGCCCAGGATAAGAACAATTTCGGCCCGCGGCTCGGTTTTGCCTGGGACATGTTCGGGAATGGAAAATGGGCTCTGCGCGGTGGAATCGGCGTCAGTTATGACGTATGGCCCTTCAATTTCGTAATGAACGGGCAACCTCCTCAACAACAGACTGTCATGCGTGCCAGTACGGCCTGTGCCGGGCGGTTTGCCACTCCTCCTTCCTGGTGTGCCTCCTATAACGCGGACGGTCTCGGATCCAACTTCCTGGCCGGCGGTGCCATGAAATTGGCCTATAAGCCACCTACGGATACGGCGACAGCCCGCTCCATGACGGGTCAGCTGATGCCGGACGGGCGGAATCCGAAGGTCTTCAACTGGTCTCTCGGTATACAGCACGAGATTTTTAAGAATACGACCGTCGAAGTTCGATACCTTGGAACCCGCGGCCTGTTCCTGCCGGTGCAGATACAGTTGAACGCCCAAACCGCCTTCGAACGGGGTGCCCAAGCGCTGCCGACCTACTTTGCATCCTCTTCCGTGCCGTCTACGGTTGCGACCGATGTCCCCACCCTGGCCCAATTCCTGAGCAGACGCGGTCGTCCCTATTCGGCGGATGGTTTTCCTAACGCCATCACCTCGATGAAGACCATCGGAATCAGCGAGTATCATGGCGGATCCCTGGATTTCAACCGCCGTTTCAGCCATGGGGTGCTTTTACGGGCCAATTACACCCTGGCCCATGCCATGGATAACGCCACCAACGATTTGTTCACTTCGGTGGTCAATCCGCGCCGTCCGCAGAATCCCAACAATCTGCGTGACGAATGGTCCCGTTCCGCCCTGGATGTACGGCAAAAAGTGGCTGTGATGTGGGTCTATGAGATTCCGAAATGGAATGTCGACGCCTCGTTTCTAAGAGGATTGACTCACGGTTGGCAATGGAGTGGAACCTATCTGTTCCAGTCCGGTCAGCCGATCACCGTTCAGTCAGTGGCCGATTCCAACGGGAATTCCGATTCAGCCAGCGACCGGGCCATCTACAATCCGAATGGAAGCCAAGATATCGGATCGGCCGTACGCTTTGTCTGCCGAGCCGCCAGCGGTGCGACCAGTATTACCGCCACTGCCGCAGGGTGTGCCGGCGGCAACGCCAATATCGTCGGTTATGTGGCCGCCAATTCGAATGCCCGTTACGTGCAGGCCGGTGTCGGTGCCAAAACCAACCTCGGCAGGAATACGGTCAATTCCAAAGATTTCAATCTGTGGAATATGTCCCTGGTGAAAAACACACGGATCAGTGAAGGAAAGAACCTGCAATTCCGCCTGGACATGTTCAACGTGTTCAATGTCAGCAATCACTCCCTAGGGAATGCCGATGTGGCACCGGTACAGACCAGTACCAATGCCCAGAGTACTTCCTACGCCAATGTCACTTCTCCGCTGTTCCTGGATGCGACTCAGTTCGATCGCCAAGGACGTAACTTCCAGCTGGCTCTCAAATTCACCTTCTGAGGACTGTCTTCGACAGAGCAGGGGCGCGATCCGTCGTGCCCCTGCTCTTTTATCATTTGTTTCGATTGCCGTAATGTATCCTCTGCGGTTCGGGCCGATTTCTCGTCAAGTTACTGCTTGATTCGTCTCCCTCCCATCCCATTCAGACAGGAATACAGGTTCCGCTAGGGCGACTTTCGCTTCCTTGGTAGAATATGCCGGGAGAAGAGAATCAAAGTGAAAGTCGTCCTCATACAGCCCCCGGTGGAAGATTTCTATCATACGGAAGTCCGCCTGCAGCCGCTGGGACTGGCCTGCCTGAAAGCTGCCGTGCGGAAACACCTGCCGCAGGTGGAAGTCGTCCTTTGCGACTTTCATCACCATCGGGGCCGATATACCATTCCTCTTCCGCCGGAGTTAAGGTACCTGCGCCGCTATTATCCTGTTGCCGATAAGAGTCCTTTCGCCGTTTTTTATCATTATTTTCATTTCGGTGCGGATTTTCGGACCATTGCCGAGACGGTGGCAGCGGAGAAACCGGATCTGGTGGGTATTTCTTCCCTGTTTTCCGCCTATCATCGCGAAGTCCTGCGGACGGCGGAATCCATCAAGGAGCGGCTTTCCGTGCCGATCGTTGCCGGAGGCGCTCATGCCACGGCGGCACCGGAGAGTCTGTTGCGGAGCGGAGCCATCGATTGGGTGCTGCGCGGGGCGGGCGAACGTCCCCTGGTGGAGTTGTTGAAGGCTTTGCTGTCCGGCAGTTCCGTTCGGGATCTTCCCCATCTGGCTTATCGCAAGGGGGACGACATAGTCCTCAATCCTCTGCAGGACAATTATGCGCTGGCGGAGATCGGCATTCCCGATTTTTCCGACTGGGAGGTGCACAAGTATTCTTACGATCGTCTCCCGCTGGCGATGTTGATGACCTCACGCGGATGTCCCCAGCGGTGTCGCTTCTGCTCGGTGCATAAAGTATTTGGCTTCCGATCAGAGAGAAGAGATGTGGACAACATCATCCAGGAAATCGAGGAACGGTTTAAGGAAGGGTACCGGGTGTTCGATTTTGAGGAGGACCATCTTGCCGGCGACCGTGCTTTTCTCACCTCCCTGTGTCGCCGACTACGGGAACGGTTTTCTGCCGGAGAGATCATGCTGATGGCTATGAACGGCATTTCTCACTGGCATCTGGATGAAGAGCTCCTCTTGCTCATGCGGCAGGCGGGCTTCGTTTCCCTGAATCTTTCTCTTGTCTCCACCGACAGAGAGGTGTGCCGTGACCTGAACCGGCCGCATCGGCTCCACTCTTTTCAACACTGCGTGGAGCTTGCTCACTCTCTTGGTTTTCCCATCACCGCCTACCAGATTCTTGGACTCCCCGGAGAATCTCTGGAATCGATGACGGACACCCTGGCTTTTCTAGGACGTCTTCCGGTAACGATCGGGCCGTCTCCTTTTTATCCCGTTCCCGGGGCTCCCATGTACGAGGAAAAAGGCGCTTTTTCCCAAGAAGAACTGCTGCGATGCCGTCTGACCGCCTTTTCCGTGGAAACGGCGGATTGTTGCCGGGACCGACTTTATACCCTGTTGGTGTGCAGCCGCATGATCAACTTTCTGAAAAATCTGCCGATAGAAAAGGATGGGGACGACATTTCCTCTCTGATACGCAGAAAAACCGGTCTGTCGCCACGGGAAGCATTGGGATTGGAGATATTGGACCGTCTGTTGCAGGAAAAGACGCTTTATGCTTACTCGGGGAGCGGTTCCCATCGATTGGAGGCTTTCGATTATGATGTCTTTCAAGGCTTATGGCTGAAATTGGGATATGTGCTCAATCAGCGGGGAGAGAAGTTGATGTTGACCGGGAGGGGATAAGACATGAAAGGTATTGCGAAAGGGCAGGTCAAGGAAAAAGCAGGAAAATCTTCCCCAAAAGTCCGGCCTGGCCCAAAAAACAACACCGACCCGGGATCTCACCCGATCGGTAGGCGCAGTTGTCTGAAAGCCGCCGGATTGGCTTTCGCTGGAGGGGCCTTGTCCCTTGGGGTCCCTTCCTTTTCCATCGGCAGTTCGGCCAGGGACACCTGTGCCTTTCCGCAACATCCCAATTTTCTCATCGTCATTACCGATCAGGAACGGTATCCGCAACATTGGCCCACCGAAGAGAGCTGGTATACGAACCATTTTCCCGCCCGGCAGCGATTGGCGCGCCATGGAATCACCTTTCGGCAAGCCTACTGTAATTCCGCTATGTGCTCTCCCAGTCGGGCGACTCTTTTCACCGGCCTCTATCCCTCTCAGCATCAGGTGAAGCGAACCCTGACCTATGGAGGGGCATGGTCGCATACGGAGACCCCGCTGCCGGTCTGTGTTCAGAATATGGCTCGGGTGTTGATGGAGGCCGATTACCGTGTCGTTCTGGCCGGCAAATGGCATCTGAGCAAGAGCGCTTCCGGCGGCCCTCCTTCCATAGAAGACGTGGCGCCTTATGGCTTCACCTGGTTGAAGGCCAATACGGCGGGAGAGGCGACGGAGATGAAAGATTTCGGAGGGGGATGTGCCGATAACGATTCCGAGATCAAAAAGCAGGCATTGGCTTTTCTAGACCAGGAGTCTCTAGCCAAAACGGCAGAACGTCCTTTTTGCCTGATTCTGTCGCTGGCCAATCCACACGATGTCCTTTCCTACCCCAATACATGGGACCAGGAAAGCACGGAAGTCCCCGGTTGCTTCAATTATAAAAACAGCCCCGGAGTGTTCGACATGATCGATATTCCCGGAAAATTCGCCGATTATCTGATCAATTACAACGACGATTTGAGCACCAAGCCTTCGGTCCAGGCGCAATCCATGAATCTGTATGCCGGACTGGGCACGTTGCAGCTGGAACAGAAGAAAAAGAATTACTTCAATTTCTATGCCTACCTGCAAAAAACGGTCGACGTTCACATCCAGGACGTCTTGAACCGGCTGGATAGTCGGGGCCTGACTGAAAATACGGTGGTGGTACGTTTGTCCGACCATGGGGAAATGGGGCTGTCGCACGGTTTAAGGCAGAAAATGTTCAATATCTATGAGGAATCGATCCATGTGCCGCTGGTCTTTTCCAACCCCATCCTCTTTCCTGCCGCTCAGGTTACGGATGCCTTCGCTTCTCTGGTCGATGTTCTGCCTACCCTGGCCACCCTGGCCAACGTTCCCGATCGGGGACGCTATCTTTTCGCGGGTAAAGATTTGACCCCTATCTTTCAGAATCCATCTTCGTCGGTGCAAGACAGATTGCTTTATCTCTTCGACGACGAGTATTCCGGTCTGTCCGATCCGCCCAAACCGAATTACCCTATCGGGCAGCCTAACCATATTCGTTGCATCCGATTGAGGGATAAGGATGGGATATGGAAATATGCCCGCTATTTCGATCCCGCCGGAACAACCGCGGAACAATATGAGATGTATCACGTGTACCATGGCGACGGAAGGGCCGATGATTTAGAGGAATTGAAAAATCTTTCGGCGGACGGGAACTATAGCGTAAAAAAGAGAGAGTTGGCCCAGGCACTGGCCAATCTGGAGGCAGAAAGACTGCAGCCATGGAACGGAGGCTGCCGGATTCATCTGCCTTTGTTGCAACGTATTTAAATCGGACATTTTTGTTGTAGTGTTGTAAAATATTGCCTCGCTTGAACATAAGTGTCAGATGGGAAGTAGACAGGGAATGGATGGATTGTTTTTCGGGCCGGTGGAGACAGTATCTGAGGTCGACTGCGGAGAAAGATCCATAGCCTGAACCCTTATACTAAGGTATGTGTCTAACCAACTGGACAAACAGCAAGGATAATTTTCGCAGATCAAGGTTTTATGGAATCGAGCCCTAGCCGGAAAAAAGCAAAAAAGTTAGGATTTCTGGAAACGCTGAGAGGACCCAAAACGCAGGCATCCCTCTTCCATTATGTGGTGGAAAAGGAAGAAGATCACGAGCCTTTTAGCTTTAAAGATGCATTCTTGGATCTCTTTCGCGGGGATGGGCTCTTTTCCTTTTCTCTCGCCACTTATACCGATGCCCATACAGCGGAGTGGGATGAGTTCAATATACGCAAGAGCAAACATCGGGCGCAATTGATCTCCATGGGCGCTCATGCCTTGGTGGTACTCCTGGTAATCCTGGCAGGAACCGCACCGGAACAGGAAAAACCTAAAGCGAATGAAACGGTAGTTTTCCTGGGCGATCAGATCACCATCCCCTGGGACCTGGGGCCTTCGACCGGCAGCGGCGGCGGTGGCGGCGGCGGCGGCAAGCAGGAGCCCACTCCTCCTTCCGGTGGTCGTATGGCGGAAACCTCTCCGGTACAAATGATTGCACCGGACCCGGAATCGCCCCAACCGCTGGCGCCGGCGGAAGATCTTCTGCAGGCTGCAGCTACGGTCGTTATGCCCGTGGATATCCCCCAGGATGAGACTTTGCCGATCGGAGATCTGGCCGCTCCTTTGACGGACCGGCGCTCCTCCGGACCCGGATCCGGCGGCGGTATCGGTGTCGGGACAGGATCCGGCATCGGACCGGGCAGTGGTCCCGGCGTAGGACCGGGAAGCGGCGGCGGCATGGGTGGCGGTGAAGGCGGCGGTATCGGTTCCGGACGGGGTCCGGGCATCGGTCCCTATCAGATCGGAAGCGGTGTGACCCAGCCGGTACCGATTTTCCAGCCGTTGCCGGTCTACACCGATGAGGCCCGGCGTAATCGGGTGGAAGGGATCGTGCTGCTGGATGTAGTCATTCGTGCCGACGGTCGGGTGGACAACGCCCGTGTCTTGCGCGGATTGGGGTATGGTCTGGATGAATCGGCCATTCAGACGGTGATTACCAAGTGGAAGTTCCGGCCCGGCACCTTACAGGGCCGGCCGGTGGATGTCCAGGCTTCCATTGAAGTTCGTTTTAGATTGCTTTAATGGCATAGGTAGTCGGCTTAAGGAAAATGAATCGTAAAAAAAGAAGAGGAGTCTTACCATGTCGATGGGCAATCTAACCAAAAAGGGCAGGAAATCGGATATCAACATCACTCCTTACATCGACATCTTACTGGTGCTGTTGATCATTTTTATGGTCACCCATCCGATGCAGAGCTATGATATTCCGATACGGGTTCCTCAACCTCCGCCTCCGACGCAGGAAAAGGCCAAGCCGGATTACATAATCGTCGATGTGCTCAAAGACAATTCCATCCAACTCAATTCGACGCCGGTCACGCTACAGGAATTGAAGGAGAAGCTGCCGCTGATATTCGCCACCCGTCCTAATCGGAACATGTTCGTCCGCGCTTACCCGACCCATGCCTTCGGTACGGTTTTTCCGGTTTTGGACGTGGCCCAACAGGCGGGATCGAAGAACATCGCCCTTATCAAGTCGGAGGAAGACAAGTGAATTGGAATCGGAGGCTGCTCAAGGGATCTTTTCTCCTGCTGGTTGCCGTTCTCTTTGAAAATGCCTACCTGCAGGCGGACTATAAACTTGCTGTTGCTTACTACAATCAGGGTAATTTCCAAAAATCCATCGACGAACTCAAGCCTGATCTGGATGCCAATCCGAACTGGGAATTCGGACACCGCCTCACCGGTTTGTGCCATCTGGCCTTGAAACACAATTCCCTGGCCATCCAATTCCTCAGCCGGGCTGTGGAACTCAAATCGACGACCGTCTCCACCTATCTCGGATTGGGTCAGGCCTATTTTCAGCTGGACCAGTTCGGCAAATGCATCGAAGTACTCAATCGCGGCGAGTCTTTGGCCAAAGATGCCGAAAAAGCGAAATTATATCGTCTTCGCGGATTTGCCTACAGCCGGTCACACAAGTATCCGGAAGCGGTGAGCGATCTGCAGGCCGCCCTGCAATCGCGCAACGGTGACTGGAGCGAGTATGCCGAACTGGGAAGCGCCTATTATCGTTTGGACCGATACGAGGATGCCATTCAGGCCTTGAGTAAAGTAATGTCCCTGAAACCGGACCATGCCGCCAGTGCGGAAATGTTGGGAAAATGCTATTTTAAAAAAGGATATACCGCGCTCTCCACCCAGCAGTTTCCCCTGGCCGTCGAACTCTTTCGCAAAACCTTGGAACTCAATCCCAAGGATGCATACGCTCACTTCAATATGGCCGAAGCCTTGTTGTTCTTGAAGAAATATCCCGAAGCGGAAAAGGCCTTGCAAAGCGCCATCACCCTGAATCCGCAAAGCATGGAGGCTCACGTGCGCCTCGGTTTGGTGTACGAAAAACAAAAGAAGTGGACCCAGGCCCTGCAAGCCTATAAAAAGGCGAAGCAGATCAAGCCTTCCCCTGCGGTGGAAGAATCGATCAAACGCTTGCAATCCATGAAGGGAAGCGGATAGGACGCATCTCTCCTCTGGTTTGTCCGGGGATCACAGCCAAACTCCTTTCGTTGCATGCAGACGCCAAGTTGCGTTGTTCCGATGGTCGGTGTTGATGTCGTAGTATAATCGTACATCCGAAGCGTTTTGCCTTCGGGAGAAAACCCTATCCCCAGGAGGAAAAGTATGATTAAAAAAGTAGCAGCATCGGTTGTTCTGGCCATGGCCCTCCTCGTTTCGGCGTTTGCTGGCGATCCCACCGGAAAGTGGACCGCCGAGTTCGACACTCAAATCGGGATGCAGAAATATATCTTCGAGTTGAAGGCCGAGGGAGCCAAGCTCATCGGAAAAGCCATCGGCAAGGTGGCCGATGCCGAGGCAACAACGGTCGATATTCAGAACGGCAAGATCGACGGTGATGAAATTTCCTTTTTAGAAAATCTCAAATTCGGTGAGATGGATCTGCGCATCGAGTACAAGGGTAAAGTGGCCGGCGACGAGATCAAGTTCACCCGTAAGGTGGCTGAAAATATCGTGGAAGAATTTGTCGCCAAACGGGCAAAATAGCCGTAACTTTCTTTCCGGTAACGGATCCACGCAGCACGGATTTCTCGATCGGGTCCCCGATTCCGGATGGACCCGCTAAAAGCCCATTTTCAATCATTTCTGCATTTACACTGACAAATAGAGAGTAGGGGCACGGAGTGCCGTGCCCCGAGGACTAATGCAATTTTCTATAGTGGTTTTTTTCGAGGTC
>CAZTVS010000027.1:0-53113 GCA_964617125.1 uncultured Acidobacteriota bacterium | reverse complement strand
AGGAACCGACTCCCCCCTTGGTTCCACCGGCCCCGCGGAAGCGTGTTTCTTCCATTTTGCCCCTTCCTCTCTTTTTAGAAATGAATCTGGTTTGGAGTTCCCTGTTCACACAGTCTGCAGCAACCGGAACAAGATCCGCAATGCAAACCGGATCACAGAAAGTAATGCTGCCTGTACCGGCACCGCCCAAAGGCAGAACCCCACAAAAGACCCATCATTGTATTAAGCTATTTTTTGCGTCGATGTCAAGAAACAAAAAAGCATACAATAGAATTTAGTATCTGCTTTTGTATAGGACGCGGCATGGCACACTTTTTTAAATTCATTCCGTAGGGGCAACCCTTGCGGTTGCCCGGCTGCCTTTATGGAGATACCTCCCGGGCGACCGCAAGGGTCGCCCCTACTCTCATCGGTCTTGCAGGGGAGCCAGGCCCAGCCAGTCGGCGGTACCATCACCGGACGGGCCGGGCGACACTCGCAGGCGCACCCGTTCCGTCGAGACAGGCAGGGCGACCTCCAGTCGCCGCCATTGCCGGTCTTCCCTTTTCATAACCGGATTTACCGCCAGGCGTGCGATCTCCACCGGCTTATCGCTCGAGATCGCTTCTACAATCAGCTCTGCCCCGTCACCCATCTGAAACGGCATTCCCACCCAAAGGCGTAAAGAACCGCGCTCACCCAATTCCTCCGGTCGTGCTTCGAACACCGCTCCGGGAACCAGCACCAGTGCCTCCCGGCGAACACCTCCGCGGGTAAATGTATAAAAAAAGATATTCCCATCGGATGGACCGCCGATGCCCCTGTCCCTCGCGGTCTGCATCAAATCGGCGCCTCGCTTCCCTTCTCTTTCAGCCTCTGGACCGATGCTACATCCGGAGAGTGACAACAGGAACCAGAACAGGCCTGGAAGCAGATACCGCTCAATCGACATGGACGGCTCCTCCCCAGGGAAACGGGTCGGGCAGACGGACCAGGTTATGCAGGCGAAGGACCCCGTTTCTTTCCTTTGATGACAGGGTCCATTCCATCTCCAGCCAATCTCCTGCCTTGGTAGCCGGCAGCTTTACCAGGTAGCGGGAGGAATTTTCCTTGACCACCGATAGAAGATCGCCGGTTTCCTTCTCCTGGTTTCGAAGAGAAACCCTAAGGCCTGGCATTTCCGTTTCCGGACGGTTTTCCAACGCCGTCTGCAGCAGAATCTGGGAAGCGGGGGCTATCGGTAGCGGAAAGGAGATGCGGCAGTCCCCTTCCAGGCGTAGATCGATGCCCGATCCCTCGAACGGCGGCACAGGCAGACCCGGCTTACCGGAGGAGCAACGAATGACGGCTTCCGGCATACTCTCCGACAGCAGGCTCACCAGCCGCAGATACAGCTTTTCCGTCGGCCCGCGGTAGAAGCCGAAAGGCAGCCAGCCCCAGCCGGAGCTGTAAAAGCCGGCACGGACCCGGCGGCACATCAGTTGTACCGGAAAAGAGGAGAGGTATTCCTGCGATCCCATATCGATGGTCATCGACTCCACATCTTGCGGCAAGGTATAGGGTGTGGCCTGATCCGGCGTAAGGATGAAATCGCCCCCATGAAAATCGTCGCTGACGGAGAGAAACTGCCGGAATCCGTTCTTCTCCATGGCGTGGCGAAAGCCCCATTCGCCTCCGAACCGTACCTGCCCTTCCCATCCGGTAAAGATTTTCTTCGCTTCCTCTCCCATACGACGATAGACGGCGGCTGCCGCGTAATCGGCCAGGGAAAAAACCAGCGCCAGCATCACGGAAAGCAGAGCCCCGGCATAATTCAGTCTCCGGTACCATCGATGGCCGGACCATTCGCAGATTTTCAGGCTCAGCAGGGCCAGCGGGGGCACCATCGGAAGAAGATACCGCGGAGAGGCGGAGGTGTAGAGTCCGATGGCGATGACGGCGGCTCCTCCCAGCCAGGCACCGAGAAACAGCGTATCCTTGTCCGGGTGGCGCCGGATCAGCAGGGCCAGTCCTGTAAGCGTCAGCATTCCCAACCAGAAGAGAATCGTAAAGAGGATTTTTTCCGGCCAGGGGTAAGCGGCTGTCCCGGTCTGGGCGACACAGATGCCGGCCATGGCCAGCAGAATCGCCAATCTTCCCTGCCACAGGAGGAGAACCTTGACGATGACCGGCAGGGAGATCACCAGAGCCCCGGCGACAAGGACCGGGAGTGTGACTCCTTTTTCCCATAGAGATGCCCAGAAGGAGTGCGTCTCCTGCAGGGTGTAACGGGCAGTCGCTGCCAGGATAAAGCGTCCGTAATAGAGAGACGATTTTCCCAGCCAGAGAGCCATAAAAAGAAAGGGAATGGCAGGGACACACCAGGCGGTACGGGATGTACAACGGTGCAGATAAAGATACAGCCAGCAGAGCAGCGCGGCCAGGAGAGCCGGATAGGAGGCGAAGGCCGCCAGCGACAGGCATACGGCAGCGGCGGAAAGCCTGAGCTTATCGTCCCGCTCCGATCCAAAGAGGAAAAGGGTGATGCCCGCCGTCCATAGGGCCAGGGTTGGAAAGTCGGACATCAGGGTATGGGAGAGCACCACCGCCGTCGGGCCGGCTATGGCCAGGATGGAAGCCATCACCGGTTCGGCAGTAAAACGCCGGGCGAGAAAGAACATGGCTGTGGTAAATAGAAGAGCGAAAGGCAGAAATGCCAGGTGCATGATCCACGCGGGAGGGTGGGTATTTCCGAAGATCCACATCCAAAGGGCTATGTAGTAGCCGTTGAACGGCGGGTGGCTGTGGCTGGCCATATCTTTAACGGCGTATCCGGTGAATCCGTAAGGGAAATCGTGCGGTTCCCACGGATGGAGCAGGACATTCCGGCCGATATCCAGGTAAATCGGATCGTCCATATGAAACGCCTGGTACAGAAAGGGCAGATAGAGCACCGCCTGCAATAGCCAGAGCAGCGCCAGTTGTTTCCATGGAACCGGGAAAGATCGCTTCATCGGTTATCCTTTTCCCTTCTCCACCCGGTACAGGCGAAGATGGGTCCCGTCGGGCAATGTATAAAAGGAATCGATGACGAACTGTTGCGGTCTGGCAAAGATGTATCCGTTCACCTTTTCGTTTTCTCTGGTAGACCACTCCATACCCTGTTTTCCTTCAGCCACGAGAAGAAAATCCATCTGGGCCAACCGTTCGGCACCTCCTCCCTCCAGGCTCCCCAGACGCTGCACCCGTATCGGCCAGCGGCTAAGCAGGGCATGCAGCCGCAGATTCTCATGGTTGAAACGGGGAAAATCGGGAACGATCCCAAGCTGTCTGATTTCCCCGGCAACAACATTTTTTTTCACCCGCAACAAGATCTCTTCCTGCGGCCAGATTTGCGGTCGGGGCGGACCCAGAAGACCAAAATAGTCCTGGGAATACAGCTTCCAATCCCAGGAAAGGGCACCCTGGTACCCTTTGACCAGGACCACTTCCCGCGGAATCGAATCCCAGCCGAAAGAGGAGAGCCAAAAGATACCGAGGGCCGCCAGGATGATCGCCCCGCGGACCATCCCTCTCCGGATCCGGAATGAGATGCCCTCGGTCCAGCAGGCACAAAGAATGGCCATGGCGGGCAGCAGCGGCAGACTGAAGCGCGGGTCCTTGGTGCGCAGCAGGGTCAGTCCGATGTATCCACTGAAGATCCATAGCATGAGAAATTTCCACGAATCCCTTCTGCGAAACCAAGCGTAAACGGCTCCGGCAGCGGCCAATAGGAAGAAAAAGGCGTGGAGCTGCTGCCCTTCCAGCAGGCGTAGATAATAGAGGGCACTTGCCATGGAGAAGACCGGAGGCTCTCCCTCCGCCGCTCCCACGAGGGTATTGCGCCTGAGAAATTCCAGAATTTCCGGCAGTTTTCGCCCATACCAAAGCAGCACCAGAGCGAAGGACAAGATGGCTGCATCCAACAAATTTCGCCCCGCAGCGGTCAACGGCCGGACCAGGTTGCCTGCTGCACGGGAACTGTCGGTCGTCTCCGGGAAACGATTCGTTGCGGCAGCGGCAGAGCGCGCTTTCCACCAGGAGTACATAGCCGGCAGGGCAAGAAATACCGGACTGATCCATTTGGTCATGGCACCCGAGGCGATGAGCGCCCCGAAGATCAGCGTATGGCCGCGCTGTTTCCATCCGCGGCATCGGTCCAGTATGATCAGCGTCCACAGGACTACCGCGGCCATGGCGTTATCGATGACCGTTTCCCTGGAGATCCACGCCATGTAAGGAAAGCAGACCAGGCAGATCGCGGCCAGCAGTCCGACGGCAGGAGAAAACCAGCGGCGTCCCAATACATACGTGCCAAGAAGGAGCATGGCGATCAGAGCCGTATTCCCCAACACCGCCGTATCGGAACCCCGGCCGAAGAGGAAGACAAAGGCTAAAAAATGATGGTATAAGGGAGGATAGGCACCGGAAATGTCCCACCAGGATTCCTTTTCCTGCAGACCGGCCCCGGTATAATAATCCAGATAGCGAATCCCTATAGACTGGTGCAAAGCCATGTCCCACAGGGGAGGCTGCCGATCCACGGCAAGCCAGTAGCCATTGGCGGCCGTATGTCCCAGAAGAATCAGGGCCAGACAGACCCAGTGTCTCCATGGAATAGAGGGAAAAATCCCCGGCTGTTTATCGGGCGACGGCACGGATGATGTGTCCCAGGGTAAAATGCCGCTGCCGGTCCAGCGGATCCAGGAAACAGAGCAGCAGGGGTAATAGGAGACCAAAAATCGGGGCCAGTACGGGGAAGAACAGCCATCGCCATCCTCCCTGGAAGAAGGAAAGCAGATTGACGCTGCGACGCGCCATGACCTGGAAATAACCGCCCGCAGGCCGTATCTCTTTCACCTCCCAGCGGCTTTGGGACAGCAGATACGTCAACCCGTCAGAGGTGTAGCGGTAGTAGTCGTGCGGTTTCTGATGCTCCTCCCAGAGAAAAGGGGTGACCATCCACAAAGACGCACCCGGTCGCGCGGTTCGATGCAACTCTCTTAAAACTTCCAGAGGAGAATGTACATGTTCCAGGGTAACGATACAGAGCACGGCGTCGAAAATGTCGTCCTTCAGCGGTACCCGGTGCAGGTCTCCGATCAGATTCAACCGGGAGTAATCCCAGCGACGCTCTCCCACCGTCGAATCCAGGCCTATATAAAACCCAGGGGAAAAGCATGCGGCATAGCGCGATTCGCCCGCCCCGGCATCGAGAATCTTCGCTCCGGCTGGAAGGAGACGAGCTGCCTGCCGAACCAGATCGTCAATGGCGGCACCAAATGGGTCCAATCGCCGTATCAGACCGGCAGGCAACCATTTTCGCATTTGCACGGAAATAATGGGGTGCAGTTCCAAGTTCCACCTTTCTCTCGACGGTTATTCTAACCGAGACTCCACTCAGGAACCAAACCGGAAAATTCCCTCAAGACTCGCCGCATCTCTCATCACGTCTTTTTTGTCTAGGTTACTTACCGCACCGGATTGTGTCGGTATCGTATCTCTCCATAAAAGGATTCTTTCATGATTTCTGAGCATTGACATGCCTCCGGATACTCCTTACAATGATTGATTTTGGGAGATGTCATGAAGCAATGGTATGAAACCCTGTTTGAAAATTACGCCCATCATTACGATCAGGAAAGCTTTACCCAGGGAACGACCGGAGAGGTGGATTTCCTGGAAAAAGAGATGCAATACGACCGCCGTTGCCGTATTCTGGACGTCGGCTGCGGCACGGGCCGGCACAGTATCGAACTGGCGGCCCGCGGCTATTCGGTGGTCGGTGTCGACCTGTCGGAATCACAGCTGCGGCACGCCCGCCTCAAGGCCGAAGAGCGTGGGGTATCGGTATCCTTTCACCAGCAGGATGCGCGCAATCTGACGTTTCACGAGGAGTTCGACCTGGTGACGATCTTCTGCGAAGGAGCCTTTCCCCTGATGGAAACGGACGAAATGAATTTTCAGATCCTGCAGGGTGTGGCCCGGGCCCTGAAACCGGCGGGGAAATTCATCCTGACCACACTGAACGCGCTGTATCCGCTCTATCATTCGGTGAAAGATTTCATCAACGCCGAGGCTCAGACGACCACTTTGGTGGAAAACCATTTCGACCTGCTGACCTTCCGCGACAGATCGGTGGTGGAATCGGTGGACGACGACGGCAATCTGCGCACCTTACAGTGTAATGAAAGATACTATGCGCCTTCGGAAATCGCCTGGCTGCTGCAATCGCTGGGCTTCCGCCAGGTGGAGATTTTCGGCTGTCCGCTGGGCGCTTACAGCCGGGATAATCCGCTGACCGTCAACGATTATGAGATGCTGGTGGTGGCCGGAAAATGACATCGCAGGCAATAAGGGCCGGGAGCGCCGGCATCTGGCCGGCGCTCCCTTTCCAAGCGAAACGGATTCAACAAAAAAACGGAACGGCAAAAATGCCCCAACGGGGCATCGAAAGATAGCCCAAGGTTGGCGCATAGCGCCTACCTTGGGGCGAGATCGAAATACCAACCTCAACCCTGAAGGGGTTGCGGCCAAAGAAAATCAAGGTGGCCAAGAACGCAACCCTTTTGGGGTTGAACTCCAACGGGTACCTTGATCCCAGAGTAGCGCCGTTGGCGCAACTCTGGGCTTTCATACAGAATCCCATCGAGATTCCCAGAACTACCAACTTTTTATCGGGGCATCGAATGCGATCTCCCCGATTCAGGGAATTTCCTGCTTCAATTCATTTTCATGCCAGCTGGTGAACAGCTTGTCGAAATACTTGGGGTCTTCGAGCATCTCCCGGGTGATGCGATAGGGGGCCTTCAGATTCATGTAATTGAGGGCGGAAACACCGGCCAGCAGCTGTTTGATGCTTACGGATACCTCCATATTTTCCTGGCGGGCATACTCCTCGATGTAGCTCTGTGCCTCCTCGCTCAGAAGGATCTCAATACCATATTCTTTTCGAAATCGCTCGGTAAAATCTACGAAAGGAGACTTTTCCAGCATCTTCAGCAGCATGTCGTGCGGCCGCTCGCATATTTCCCGGGTCAGCTCCAGTTTTTTAAAATTGGAGCCGGGCAGCTCAAACTGGAAATCGGTCAGGATGCTTTCCCAGACGCTGACCAGAGCCCGGGCCCCGGTCTTGCTGTTTTCGGCGACTTCGCTGACATACTCGATGGCCTCTTGGGAAAATTCCAGATCGATATCGAAAAGCAGGAATTCCACCTTATACTGATCGAGGATGGAATCCTCCGTATCGGTCATGATCCGTATCAGATCGTTTTTGGACAAAAGATTGACGAAGGTCCGAATGGGAGCTCGGCCGACCAGTTCCGGCAGAAGCCCGAAACGTATATAGTCGTCGGCACCGGCCTCCTTGTAGTAATTTTTGAATTTATCCTTTTCGTTCTCCCGTGCAATGGTGTCGAATCCGCGGATCACGATACTGCCGTCCTCCTTGACGGTCCCCTTCCGTTCGACACGCTGCTTGACGATCGATTCCAGATTCTCACCGGTGCGCTCGAAGGAGCCTCCCAGAACAAACAGGATATTCTCCGTGCTGATCATCTTCTCCTTTTTGACGCCGGTGCGCCCCTGCTGGCGCTCCATGGCCTCCTGTATCTGGGAGGCAGGAGAATAGGGATTGTCGATGGAGATCAGTTTCCTTTCAATCAGCTTGAGGACGGAACGCTGGAATCCCTCCCGGGAAATATCATGCCCGATCAGAGTTCCATCCTTGGCCTTCTTGTCGATTTCATCGATAAAGATGATGCCCCCATAGTGGCTGATGAAATGGGCCTGCTCCTCGCGATTGCTGCCGGGGGCCAGATCAATCAGCTCGCGGATCATGTCATCGGCGCTCTTGCCCACGTAACCCATCTCGGTGTAATCGGTGGCATCGACAATCAGCGTGGGCACCTCCAGCAGATCTCCCAGGACCTCGGCACAGTAAGTCTTGCCGCTGCCGGAAGGGCCGGCGATGATGGTATTTTTCTTGCGAAATCTCCGGACCGCCGAGGCCCCGGGATTGTCCCGCAGATACCGGATCATGGCAAAATGGTAACTGGCGGCAATACAGATACGCTTCTTATACTCCTCCTGCCCGATCACGTATTTATCCAGATGCTTATGGATCTCTTTCGGGGTAAAGCTTTTCGGCTTCTTCCCCGTATGGGCCGCGGAGGCGCCGGCGGCTCCCAGCTGCCGGTGCAGCGTTTCCTGGAAGGTTTCCCGGGCCTGGTCCTGCGCCGTCAGATAGGCCTTGCCGGCCTCCTCCGGGGTACAGCCATATTTTTTTACGATCTCATCGATCTCTTTGCGGGGAACCGATATCTGCATACAAGTATCCTTCGGAGTTTCCCCTCGGGTTTTCACCGATTCGAGCGGGGGAAATCTCCGCTCCTTTCAAATCCCCAGATTGACCAGAGCGGCTATGATTTCATTGAGGATCCCGGTCACCTTGGGATGGGTCATTTCTAAGGTTTTCACCGTATCCTGCAGCTCCCGGGCCAGATCACGCCTCTGGGATGGGCCGTCTCCGGAGTTCAGGTTATCTTCGATGCCGGCCAACAATTGGCCCAGGCGCTCTCTGGCCGCCGTATCGGTGATCTCCAGCCTTTCCATCTCCCGCCGTAGATCCCGGATCGATTGTCTCAATTTTTCTTCGGGCATACTCCCTCTTCCTTGGATTTCGACAACAGACTTTTCAATACTACCATGGGTTACCGCATGGGAAAGAGTCTTTGTTTTGTCTCTTTCCGTTCCCTCCCTCTTACCTGGAATGCACTGGCCGGCAGGATGCCGGCGCTCCCGGCCCCTTTCGCCGTCTTCTCCATCTCTGACCAGAGGAAAGGTGCCGTAATACGTAAACGATATTCACATCAGTGATGGAGTAGAAAATCGGGAGATACATCCCGGGCGACCGCGAGGGTCGCCCCTACAACATCGTGGTTAATCCGGCTATGCTTACGAATCAGAATTCCGATACCTTCCCCGGCCGGAAATCAATATTATGGTGGCAATCAATTGATGACAAAAATGAGTACCGGGAACAGCGGGAAATCCGCATCCTTTCTGAAAATGTAAATGCCTATCGGAGTCAGCAAGGCTGGAAATATTGCTGAACAAAATGCGTATCTCCAGGAGCATCTCCAGCTTTTCTGCAATCCGGCATGAGACAATAGATCCATTACTCCGATAAACAGAAAGAACATGCCTGTCATGCCGAACCACACTGCGTGACTTACAGCCCAAGAGGCATTCAAATAAGATGATCAGCGGGATCCGTCCGGCAGCCATAGCAGGGGATGGCGGATGGGCAGATTCCGCCGCACCTCGTCCTCCTGCGGATCGGACGGCAGACGCGACCATAAATCCAGGTACTTTTGTTTCTGCAGCGCAAGCCCGGCAAAGAGCAGCGAGGGATGACGCTGTGGCCATTCGTTCCCGTAGAGAACATCTCTGGGGTACGGCCATCTGGATTTATCTTCGATGAAAGGATAAAGGAACTCCAGTCCGCGCCCTATGGAACGTCCATCGGCAAGGGCGAAGGTCCAGAGATCGTCTTCTGGGGTGGAGAGAACCTGGCATAGAGTGGCCATGGCATCCAGGTTGAAAAGCGAATAGCCATAGGGTTTGGTGCGCTCCAGCTCCTGCGGAAAACTGCCGTCGGCGGCCATCTGGCCCGGAAGCAGGATTTCCTTGAAGCGGCGTCGGCAGAAGGCGAGGGTTTTCTCGTCGCCGACGAACTGGGCGAAGACCGCGGCCTGCATGGCCCAGCATGTAGCGTGATTGTTCTTGGCATCGCGTTCCTCGATCCCATAGGGATGGGTGGATATCCAGGTCAGGTATTCGGAAAACCATGTACGGACATCCGGCAGATTGGTTTTCAGACAGGGCGAATGGCGGACGGCCATCGCCGCGCGAACTGCCTCCATCAGATGGATGGTATCGATGATTCCCGTGCCGCGTCCGCTGACCCGACCGAAGATGGCCTGAGCATATTGCAGGTTAGGATTCATCCGCGTTCCGGGATCGACAAACCAGGCCTTGAGATGACGGCAGACCCCTTCCGCGTAGCGTTCCTCTCCGGTCAGGAGATAGGCGGAGGCAAGCGTCCCCACGATCTCCGCCATGCGGACCATAGCCTGGCGATGAGCGGTGAAGTTGTTGGGATTGCTCAGACCGTCCTTCCGTATATAGGGCCCCTTCGGATTGGCCGGGTCCGGCCACCAGTAGTCACCTTCGGAGAAGAAGTCGTGTGCCCCGCCGGCACTGCGTTCACACTGCCGGGCGGTGACGGTGACCGGTGCTTCTCCCAGGTAACCGGCTGCCTTACGCAGAATACGCGGTTTCTCCAGGGCCGCCAGGTCCCATTTCGATCTCGTCTTATCCGAAGAAGGCAACTGTCCCGAGAGCAACGTATCCCCCACGGCCCATAAGACCAGCAAGACGATGAGAAATTTTTTGATATCCTTGGAAAGGCTGATTCGTTCCATTACCTCCCTCCCGTTTCTGTTCTGTTCGCATACGGAAAAATGTGCCGGCATCTGTTTTCCGGCAAACTTTCCCTGGATTGAAAATATCAACTTTGTACTGGCTTTCTCAACGCAGAAATTTAGAGATATCCACTGTTTCGCTGCCCGGATTATGATTCTTAGAATATTGATTGTATATTACAGTTTCATTGATCTTTATGATTTAGAATCAGTATATAGAAATACCTTTCTCAAGGGCATAAGACAGGATGGAAGATGAAAGTAAACGAACTTGATGCAGACGGGATGGAAAAGAATCAGGACAATGCTTCCGGCCGCCGCAGGATGCTGAAAGTCATGGCCATCGGCGGCGGAGCCGCCGCAACGATGCTATTACCGGATCGCTGGATCCGGCCGACGGTGGAAGCCGGGGAATTGCCGGCCCATGCCCAGGGTTCCATTTCCTATAGTTTGGTTGCCGGCGCCGACCAACCGAGCGGAGCTTTGTGTTGGATTGAAAACATTACCGTAACGATGTCCCCTCCTGTATCCGGCGTTATGATCCATGCAACCATAAACGGAACAGGCGCTGTCGCCCCGCCGGACGCCTCAACCAACGGTTCCGGAGTGGCCGGTTTTCCCGATATTGCCGTGGCACAGTCAGGTACATTCAGCATTGTTTTCAGTTTCGCCGACTCCGCCACCTACGGGCCCGCAACGGCCACCCTGGGACCTTTCCAGCAGGGTTCCTGTTGATCGGGCCGGCTTCTCCCAGTATCGGCGAAAGTCAGAGCCCCCCCAGGCAAGACATCTTCTTCTGCCACAGAGGCACTGAGGACCCGGAACATTAACCGTGTTCTCTGTGCCACTGTGGTGAAAAACAAACAGGATCCGTGATTCTATCGTTAGCGATTTTTTATGAGTCCATCCCTCATCGATTCCTTACTTGGAATGACGTTGCCGGCAGGATGCCGGCGCTCCCGGCTTCTTTCGTGCTTTTTCAATTCCTGACCAGAGGCAAATAGGTGAAGCTTTTCTTCGCAGAGGTGCGTACGGTCGTTACATTGGAGTTGGCGCTTGTGTTCAAGCCGTCGAAGGCTCGCACGCGGTAGTAATAGAGGGTATCCGACGCCAGGTTGTAAATGGAAACCGAATGGACCGGTCCGACTTCGCGATTTTGAAATCCGGGGACATACTCGCCAAAACCGATATCATACGCGACGTCCAAACGATAGCGAATCTTTTCTGTCCCCTGCCAATTCGCCGTAAAACTCGACTCGGACACTTGAAAAGCAGACAGCGATTTAGGGGCATTGAGTATGGCCCGAAAATTTTGCTGATCCCGGCCTTCGGTAACACCGAGATAGGATCGGCCGGCGGGATCGAAGGAATAACCGGCTTTCCAGGGGATGACCGATCCGGACCAGTTGGGCGATACGGGAAAAGAATATTTCCCTTCCCCGTCGGCCGTGGAAATCAGGGGAATCCCATCCGTATAGCTCAGGATTGCCCCGCCGATACCGGACGTTCCGGACAGGACGGGGGTCAGGGCGTCGGGCAGGCCGACTGTGACTTCATCTCCCTGCCAGGTAATTTTTTCCCCGCTATAGGTGGTATTTCCTGCCACCTGTCCCTTCATCAGCAGTCCGATGGTAATGGTATCCGACAGACCCTCGGCATTCTCCTCACGTCCGACCAGGTCCAGATTGGGGAAATCTCTATTCAGAGCAACGGGATCGAAAGGAATGCTATAGGTCCCGTCGATCACCGGAACCTGCCCGTGTTTCAGGATAAACCCGGGCATGGCGATCGTGTAATCGACGATGGCCTCGACCATGCCGGTGGGGGCCGTCCCCTGGATCGCGACCGGGGAAATGCGGCCGACTGGCGTCCGAAAGCCGGATCCGGGTCCGGAGATGTGCAGGCGAGGGGCATCGGCCGGGACTGCGTAAAAATAATAGCGCCCCCGATCGCTTCCGAGCACATCGCCCGTAGGATAAGGCGAAATGGTATTTCCCCCGGAGCAAAGCCCTTCATGCCAAACGCGTACGTCCACCGACCATATGCCCGGTTCGTCGATGACGAAGTCATCCGAAGGCTGATAGTAATAGCCGATTTTGTTGGCTTGTCCGCCGCCGGAGAATTTTTTCCCGCTCGGTGCCGTCACTGTGACGGATACCTTGCTGTCCAGAGTCGGAGCGACATGTCCGGCGAACCGGAAACGATCCCCGACCTGAAGCACCGCTCCCGGCATGGTTCCGGTCGGATGGAGGAAGATGTGTATCTCCTGTCCTTGCAGCGTAAGAATCGGCCCGCCTTCCTTAGTCCAACCGCCGTTTCCCGGTCCGGCAAAAGGGGGCATGGTGCGACTGCCGATCGGATCGTCATCGGGAAGACAGACCCAAAGGGAACCTTGAATACCGTATTGGTTGATTCCCGCTATCAGGTCTCGAAACACGGTTCCCACATATTGGAATTTGAAATCGTTGGGCAAATCGCCGTTGATGCCTATTCCCAACTGGTAATCATAAAGTGTATTCAACCGCCAATAGCCTCCGCTTTCGCCGTCTTCGGCAATAACCTCCCGCACCCTGACGCCCGGTCGCTGCGAGGAACGATAGCTGTAGGCCACCTGATCGATTTCGCCGGGCACCATCTGAGCCGGATAGGAAGAGGGGTTGCTTGTGAAGAGCGGTAATTCGCCGGCTGTGAAACGTTCGTCCAGACTGCCGGGACTCGACAGCCACACCCCCTTGCGCGCCGCCCGGTTACGAATTATCGTTTCGACCTGGCCGAAAGTGTCTTGAATGCTCGATCCCATGATCAAGGCGTCTCCTCCCCAATTGGAATCGCCCATTCCGCTCCAGACGATGTCCCCATTGAAATATGCATTCAAGGTATGGGCTACGGAACCCGGGACAAGCGTGAGATCTCGTCCGGAAACAAACCAGGCCGAGGGTATGTACTGCAGGGAATCGAGGCCCCGTCTGCCATGTGCCACGAGAGGGGTATTGGGAGTCTCGATGACCCCGCCCCAGGTCATGGATCCCAGATAGCAATGGCCGTTGGCGCCGGTATAGGAAGCTGCCAGGTCGATCCGATATTCGCCGGGTTGCGATAGAATAAAGGGCAGATTGGCGGATGATAGACCTGACTGCATGGAATTTCCATCGAAGTATCCGAACGGATTAGCTTTCCCGTCCAGGGTGCACCGGATTGCTTTCCCCGGATCCGAATTGGGATACAGGCTGAACACCATGTGAATATCGGCCGGTACACCGGGATACAGTTGCAGGGTAGGATTCCAGGCATTGCCCACCTGAAAAGGAGTCCCGGGCAGAACACCCGGATCGATATCCAGGGGGTGAGCCACCCAGAGATCATAGGTTCCCCCGCCGGTATAGGAATTTCCCCAGATGTCGCTGACGGTGCCGTTCATGGTGATACGATGCTGCCCGTACTGGTTGAAAGTCACCTGAAAGGCATCGGAGGAAGCCTGCAACGAGTATACATCTTCCATTTGCACCGTACCGCTGTTCAAATCGCCGCCGTTACGAGTCGTTTTGGTACGGTTGAAGGACTGGGCGAAAGAGTCCGTGCCGAGTTTACGGATCATGCCGTCGGGCTGCCGGATCTGGACGTTGATTTGGCCGCCGGGCAGCTGCAGCGGAAGCAGCGGCGGTGCAGGCATTCGCCTGTCGGTAAAGGAGATCATGGGGAGAAAGGGTTCCATCCGATAGCGGATGACCTGACCGGTATAGGTATCGATCGGAGGAATGGCCAGAGGCGATCCCTGGGTAACGATTTGGGACGCCATCTCCACATGCTCCTGGTCTTCGTTGGCCCCAACACCTCGTATGCCCTGAACGAAATCGTCCATCAGCAACCTCCAGATCAGCCGTCCCTGGATGGGCGGACCCACGGTGAGGGGAGGCAGGACCGCCTCGTTGGCATTGTAGGTGAAGCGAGTGACATTCGCTCCCTTCCATTGCGTACTTACAGGTACACCCGAAAAATCGAATTGGAGGAGAGGACGGTAGATACCAGCCGGCAGGTTCTTCGGCAGACGTCCATCTATCGACAAATCGCCCTCGATGCTATTGGCTCCGGTTTTCCGTAAATTGGTTACCTCAAAACGAGAATCCAATCCCACCACCGGTCTTTCCGGTCTCTGAATGGGCAGACCGCCGGGCGTCATCATGGTGGACATAAAATAGTTCTTGGCGGGCATCGGACGTCCCTGGGCATCGAACAGCATCATCAGGTTCAAAGAACCGCCGGCATGAATCGTAGAAAGCGGAAGGTTTGCGGTAATGGCAGGGCTATGGATTTTTACCGATCCTTCCACCCTCACTAAATCACCTGGGGAATAGGTGGTAGTCGAGGGCGAGGCCGTGCCCGGCCCCAGGTAACGATACCATTGTAAGCCGCCGTAACCGCTACCCACAAGCAGATCCGCATGACCGTCCCCGTCCAGGTCGGCGGCGGTCGGCAGGGAGCGCTCTACGGCCGCCAAACCGGGATATTGTGCGGTTACCTTTTTCCAGGAGGGAGCGGTTTTCGTTCCTGTATTTCGAACGTAGGTAAGATATCCGTTTTCCTGCCCGGACAATAAATCCAGATCTCTGTCTTCATCGATATCCAGAAACGCAGGGGCACAGTAAGCTCCCAGATTAAGACCCGCGTAATTGGCGACGGGTGCGGCCCAGGATGGCACCTTGGAAGTGCCGAGATTCCGCACAAAAGTAATCGTTCCGCCGGCATTGCCGATGAAAAGATCGTTATCACCGTCGCCGTCGATGTCGGCAAAGGCGGGAGTCGACCATCCCCCCACATCGAGAGATAAATAATTGGTACTTATCGGCACCCATGAGGGTGCACTGCGGGAACCGTCGTTGCGATAGAAGGAAAGAGTTCCGCCGGCATCGGCACCGTCATAATTGCCTTCGCCTAAAAAAAGATCCATATCGCCGTCGCCATCGATATCGCAGAAAGCCGGATACGGATGAGGATGGTTCGTCCATGGAAGCGTGAGCAAGACTCCGTCGGGTCTCCAACTGGCGCCGGTTTTATTGCCGACGTTGGTAAATTTGTAGATACTTCCATGAGCTTGAGCGAGCAGCAGATCCAAATCCCCGTCATTGTCCCAGTCGGCGAGTGCGGGAGCGGAATCGCCCTGTAGATCGAAGGGGAAAAAATCGTTGTCGACGAAGGTCCACCCGGAGCCGTCACGCCGGTAAAAGGAAATCCGGCCCCAATGTTCTCCAAAGATAAGATCCCGGTCGCCGTCTCCATCCAGGTCGCCGAAAGCCGGACTGATAGCCGAACTGCCGCCGATCGCGGCAAATTGGGAAGTGACCAGGGTCCACGCAGGATTGGCCGTTGTGCCGCTGTTGCGGTAATGGAGGATGCTGCCCGTTTGTCCTATGAACAGATCCAGATCCCCGTCTCCATCCGAATCCTCAAGAAACGGCAGTGCGTTTCCGCTATCCGAGGTAAAGCCGGCATACTGAGAAGTAACCAAGGTCCAGGCGGGTTTGGAGCCGGTTCCTCCTCGGCGGAAGCAGGCGATTCGACTTTGATTCCCGTTACTGTAGCCGACCAGTAAATCCAAATCGCCGTCGTTGTCCAGGTCGGCAAAAGTGGGCGAGGCCGAATTTCCGGTGATGGTAAGATAGGAAGAATCTACCAAGGTCCAGCTATGATCGGCATTCTGGCGATACATGGCGATCTGCCCCCGGCTGTTGCCCAACAGCAAGTCGAGATCGTGATCGCCATCCAGATCGGCAAAAGCCGGAGTATTCCACCAATCGCCGCTGTCGATCCCGGCGAAAGTGTTGGTAACGAAGGTCCAGGAAGAAGGCTTGAAGCCATCCTTTTTTCCGCCATCGTTTCGATAGTGGACCAGATGCCCGCTGCGCTCTCCCAGAATCAGATCCAGATCCTGGTCGCCGTCGAGATCCGTCAGGACGGGATGAGTCCAGTTGAGTCCGCCCAGATAAAGTCCGCCCTGCATTCGACCATCGTAGGTACCGGCCAGGATCTTTTGCCATCGGCCTTCGGCGACTACCGGTCCCATGATGCCGGTCATCGACCAGGCAGAACCGATGTAATTACGGGTTGTATTGGGATCGTCCGTCAGGTAATCGATGGCCCCGGCTGCGGCAAACGGAATGGTATTCGGCTCGCCCGAATGGGCATGCGGAACCTGGAGGATGGTACCGGGAAAGGGATTCAAGCCTTCGGAAACTCCGACCGCCAGATCCCGCAGCCGTTCCCCGACACCATGCTTGATCATCAGGGCCGAACCGGGAGGGGCAAAGATGCGGGTGGAAAAGGAACCGTCCGCTCCGGCAACCGCCTCGGCCTGGTGCATACTGTTTAGATTGACCACCACGACATAGTATGAAGATCGCACCGCTCCGGCGGCCCCGGTTACCGTGGCCTCTCCCAGGCCGTCGGGAGGGCCGATGCGTATACGGGAGGCATCCGGAGGAGGATAGTCAAAGGGATGTCGCCACTCGAGAGAGAGAACCACCTGCAGATCGGTCGCATCCCTTCCGCGCAAATCCACGGAGGTGGACGGCCAATTCCAGGGAGACGGACGAACGTTGGGCCGGATCGTATACACGTCGGGCGGAAGCACCATGGAAAAGCTGCCCTGCCCGTAATCCAGTCCTTCTCCCAGCCATTCGTTCCGTGGCGGGGCAGAGGTGGTAGGATTCGCCTCCAGCCAGACGAACCCTGTATGCGTTCCGCCATCAGGAGTGACAACCGCGCCCTGAACAAGAAACCCGTCCTGCAGTGTGAAATCCTTGGTAAGATTGGCCGTTAAGGTATCGAGACGCCAGTTTCGCTGGGCCAGTTTCCGTGACAGCGAGGGACGAACCATGATGGTCAGCCAACCCCCCGAAGGGATGGCATCACAGAAATAGAAACCATTCCCGTCCGTGGTAAGGAACCTTTCCCCACTCGCCCAATTCATCCTCACCTGCACTCCGGATACAGGTGTACCACGAGAGTCGGTTATGGTTCCGGAAACGGTCACAGTCGCCTTGACCGCCGCCGAGGCGGCCGATTTTGGCCAGAATAAAAAGGAACTGAAGCCGAGGAGGATTCCCATCGGCAGCAGGAGAAACCATATTTTAAAGACCTTCCCTAAGAAGAAAGCCGCAATGAATCCTGGGACCGCCGGCGTCCCGACGGCATTCGTTTTCGAATCCATACGGAATAAAGACCATTGGCTTTTTGCGACTTCGCCCATCCTGATGGCATCGCGGTCAATCCCATTTTCAATCATTTCCATATTCACTCTGATTCATTTGGAGTAGGGGCACGGCACGCCGTGCCCTGGCGACCGTAGGATGGAAGCTCCCTTTGGGCACGGCACGCCGTGCCCCTACAACGGCTGATGTATTGTCGTCCTCTGGTTCCATCGATCGTTCTTCAATTTGGCTATTCGTAGGGCAGGGCCAGAAGAAAGGAAATCAAGTCCTGTATTTCCGCTTCCGTTAACAGACCGGTGACGTCGTGCTCTTTTCCCGGCGTGTTTCTGGTCAGGGTATCCCGCAAGGTTTTGGCGCTGCCGTCGTGAAAATAGGGGGCCGAGGCGTGCAGTCCAAGAAGGGTGGGGGTATCGTATTCCGGGCCGATCCTTTCCTCCGCGGTCGAGGTTCCCACATCATGCTTCTTCAGATCGGTGTACAGCGGGGCCGCATGACATTCCGTACAGCGCAGATCTTTTCTCTGAAAAAGAAACCGGCCACGCCGGGCATTGCCGTCCATCGGATAGGGGCTGCGTGCGGTTTCCAATCCGTCCATAAAAAGCGCTAAAGAATCCAGATCGTTGCTGCGTCCCTGATTCGGCTCCAGGTGGACACAATTGGGAGGAGAGATCAGACAATTCATCTCTCCGGCGATCAGGCCGGTCCCGAAGTTTTCCCGCCGTATGGCGAACTCGGCATCGGAACTCTCGTCCCATTCTCCGCTCCAGCGCAGAGGGTAGGTACCGATCATACCCAGGAGTCCCGTAGTGTTTCGCCATCCGGCAAAACCGAAAAACCAGGTCCGCCCGTCCTGTTCCCCTTCATAATGGCAGGTGTTACAGGCGATCCAGCGGGCCTTGGCGAGATCGGAACGCCGGCTGCTGTGAAATAGCCGTTTGCCCTGCAATAGGAGCGGAGGCAGCGGAAGGGTCGTCACCGGGATCGTCTCTCTCACGGAATAGGTACTTGTATCGATGACGCTGATCGTACCGGCCAGAGCGTTGCTGACATAGACCGTGAGGCCATCGGGTGCCATGACGATCCCGCGAGGATTATCGCCCACCGGGATACTGGCCAGTCGTTTGCGCTCCGACGGATCCACGACCGAAACGTTATTGCTGGCGGCATTGACGATCCATATTTCTTTGCCGTCCGGAGTCAAGGCCGCATCGAACGGCAATCCGACACCGGGCGGATCCAGGACCCCGAGATCGAGCTGCCGGCCGACCAGATGCTGTTCCTGAAGCAGATCGATGACGCTTACCATAGGAAAGACCGTGGTGTCGAAGGTCAAGGCCCGGTTGCTGGTATTGGAGCGGGTATGCGGGAGGTAGGCCCGGGTGCGATCCGGAGAAAGAACGATGGATTGAACCAGATTGCTGTCGGTCCATAGCGAGACAGTGGCCGGCGACATGCCGGCGACCGTCCTGTCGGAAGATATCTGTCTTTCTCCGGAAGGAGACGACGCGCCGTGTATCGCCGGCAGATAACTCCGGAAAAAATCAAGGCTCTTTAAAATCGTAATCCGGTTGGAAAGCAGATGGGTCACATATAATGTCTTGCCGTCATCGCTGATGGCCAGACCGCCGGGTCGATCCGCCACCGGTACTGTGCCGAGTGTATTCCCGGTGAGGGCGTTCAATAACCGTATTCGGCTGCTTCCCTGTTCGGCAACGTAAAGCCGGCGTCCATCGGGGCTCACCACAATCCCATAAGGGCGGCTGCCGACAGCGATAGAAGACAGCACGGTAAGATCGGCCAGGTCTACCACCGAGACGGTATCCGATCCGCGATTGGCCACATAGGCGCGCCCACCGGCATCGTCCACCGTCAGGGTTCGCGGATCGATCCCCACCGTTAATTCCGCCGTAACTTTGCGGGATGAGGTTTCCACGATACTGATACTATTGGAATCGGGATTGGCGACCAGCAATCGACTTCCATCGGCGGTAACGGCAAGGGCCGAGCTGGAGCGCTTCCTCGGCCCTTCCTGCCGATGGGCAACCACCGGCGACAGTGGAATAGGCGCACGTCGGCGACTGTTTCTAATTTCTATTTTCTGCTGCAGTCCCTTATCCGGTTTGGAAATTTTTTCCGGCTGGTACGTTGCCGTCACCGGAATCCCCGGCTCGGTCAACGGTACTCTCACCTGCGCTAAGACCAAATCGGAGGCCGGCCAGTTCCGGGAAATCTCCACGGAATGAAAGGCCCGGCGAAAGACGAGAGTGGCGGATAGATCGATCGGTTTACGGCCGGATGGAGAGGCAAATACGTATTGGGTGAGATCCGTTCCTCGCGCCGGAATGCGATTGTCGCTCTCTATGATCGTTTGTTTCCAGTAATTGATGACCGGGGACTGTCCGCTGACCGGGTCCTTCAAAATCTTGGCATAGCCTTGACCCGCTCTTCCCGCATAATCCCCTCCCCAGAAAGGAACGACCGGCCCGCTCTGCAGCGTCAGGACTTTCCCCTCCTTATCGGCGGCATGAACGATCAGAAGCATATGCCTTAAGGGAGAATCGGTGGGGACATGGTGCCCGGCATTCACATTGGTCAAAGTCACATCCGCTTTGACTGTTCCGGAATCCAAAACGGCCGTCAAGGTCAGGCCCAGGGTATTCTTCATGAAGTCGGCATCTTTCAGGCCCAGATCCAGGTGAGATGCCTGACGAAGCGGGTCTCTGGCCAGCCCTCCTTTATCCGGCAGTACGAAAGTGGCGCTATTCCCGGGAGGCATATGACAGGTCTGGCACTCAAAACCTTCACCGGGATAGGCGCTTTCCTGCCATTCCCGGTAGCTTTGATAGATGGGAGTCCCCCAGAAAGAAAATTGATGACAAGGTGCGCAAAAGCCGCTCTTTTTCTCCAAAGGCAAATAGCTGACCCGGCGGGCGACATCGTCCAAGCTGCCGAAGAAGATCTGGTCGTCGCCGAAGGGACGATAGAGACGAGTGGACATCACCCCCGGAGCGTTGTTGTAAGGTCTGCCGGTGGCCGGATTCAGATACACCGCTCCGATTTTGTGACAGTATTCGCAAAAGACTCCCTCCCGCTGCACCCCGGTCAACTTGTTCATGTTCGCAGTAAACGGCAAATCGCAGGCTGCTCCCGGAGCGTGGCACGCGGCGCAATTTCCCGCGGTTCCGGGAAAATCCTGTTGATAACCCGGGAGGACCTCTCTTGTGCCGGACAGATCGGTGCCGTTGTATAAAGAGAAAAACCGGGGATTGGTTCCCGACATGGCATGGGCCGTCTGTTTCCATTCTTGAAAGGACGGGGACATGCAGTGTCCACAGCCCAGGGTCGGATTCGCAGGATCGGCATAGGAGGTATTCCAGGCATAAGCGGGATTATCCCGGGTGTCATAATGCTGGAGGACAATGACGATCTCGCCGGCAGGCGGAACGACATTCGCCCAGCCTACCTTGTGATCGTCGATCCAGGCGGAGATAACCACCGGTTGCCCTGCGGTCAATCCGTCCAGGGTAAAGCTTCCATCCTCGGCGGCATACGCCAGTCGGGATGTGGTCTGCACCCGGACCCAGGCACCCTTGGCGGGGTTTCCATCGGCCCGGCGGATGGTGCCGGAAATGACGGCGGTGGAATTCCCTTCCACCCAGGCCGGCAGAGAGACCAAGAGCACTCCGGCGGATAGGAGAGAGAGAACGAATGGTAAAAGGTATTTGCTAGGAAAGTGTTTTTCGCGACACAATGGGGTCGAACCAAGCGGGGGCATTTATGATCTTGCTGATCGGCTCTAAACTAGCCTTGATTGTGGTCTTCCATGCCGATTTTAACCCCAAAAAATAGTCTGCATAAGGAATGGTATCCCGATGAAACCGGCTTATAGGTTCTTTTTTACCGCAAAGAGTAGGATTTAAGCAAAAAAAATTGCGCTTTTCAAGCGATATCTTTTGATTTTAAAACAACTTGCCTTGGTCCGACCCTATGTTGATCGCGCTCTTTCAACGACGGGTGGAGATACAATGCGGGCGACCGCAAGGGTCGCCCCTACTTCCACCAAAGAGGCACAGGGGAGCCGGAGCATTTTCCGTATTCTCTGTGTCTCTGTGGTGAACAACTTTCCATGCCGACCGTGTGCCGTCTACCGCGCAAACGCGGACTTGGTCCGACGGCCATGACCTCTTCAGGAAAGGCGCAGAATCCCTTTTCGCAGCAGGCGATGCAGCAGGCGCAAGGTTTCCGCCTCCCGCAGGGGAGAGAGGGCCACGATCGACTGGACATCCCAATGATCGTTGATACGGGACAGGATGAATCCCTCACCCGAATCCAGTGAGAGCCGCATCATTTCCTGGGCGCCGATGGCCCTTCTGGGGATCGCCTGAGGAGAAAGGCCCGATCGATGGACCTCCTGTATGTACCGGCTTTCGACCATGGTTCTCAGCTCCTGGGCGGCCGTATGGTTCGGCTCTTTCTGCAGAACCAGTCCCAGAACATCCAGGGCCTCTTCGACTTTTCCTTTCTTGACCAGGGTAACGATGTTCTTCAATAAGGAGGGTACCGACTTCACGGGGGGAGGTTCGGCCGTCGCGACAGTCTTCTCCGGCTGCGTTTCCGGGGGTGTTTCCAGCACCTGCAGGGCCCCGCGATGGATCAGGTCAAAGAGTTGCGTGCACACGAAGAAGGGGGAAGCATGCAGGCGATATCCGATCTCTTTTACCGACAGGGGACTTTCGAGAAGGTCGAGGATTTTAACGGCCCCTTCCTCCTTGGGAAAATCCTCCGGCGGACAGGATGGATTCCGCGCAACCCGGGTGCGATCCGACGGTATCAGCTCCCGATACCGGCGCCATTCGTCGACCCGATAGACCCCCTCCATGATGAGGGGCGTTGCGGGCAAGTGCACCTTCAGCTGCGGATCCGGATAGAGGATATTGTCGTGGAATTCGAACTCCGCCTTTTCCCAAAGGAACAAATCGTAGATGGCTTCCAGGTTGCGTATACGCAGGATCTCCAGCACCTCCTGCTCCTGCAGAAGGCCTTCCAGGACCAGAACCCGCCCCAACCGGTCCTTGGTTTGCCGCTGTCGCAAGAGGGCGCGGGCCAGCTGGAATTCCTGCAGCTTCCCCCGCTGCAGAAGAAACTGTCCCAGGGCTTCCTGAGGATCGCTGGTGATGGCTCCGGTAATGATTCCCGTCTCGAAGTAGATACCCTTGACGATCGGACCCTGCCCGATTTTCAGCAGCCCGGTTTTTCGGCCCACCTCCAGGAACTGCAGGAGATCGGCTACACTCATCGTCGTCAGATTACCGCGAAGCCCCATTTTCGATCTTCTCAGCAGGTGATGGTCGTCCCGGCCGTTCCCTCGAGGGCTCGCCCGATGTTCTCCGGATTGGTGAGAATCGCCCGTTTACCGCCGGTCTCCAGATAACGGACGACCGCCCGGATCTTGGGTTCCATCGATCCCTGGGCAAAATGGATCCCCTCTTCCAGATATTGTTTCGCTTCCGCCATCGTCATATGGTCGAGCCAACGCTGGTTCGGCCGGCCGAAATGAATCGCCACTTTCTCCACGGCGGTGGCGATGAGAAACAGTTCGGCACCCAATTCGTGGGCCAGAAACCCGGCGGCATAGTCCTTATCGATGACCGCAGCGATGCCGCGGTATTCCCCATCGCCGATGTCCGTGACCGGGATGCCGCCTCCGCCGGCGGCAATGACGATGATACCGGCCCCGATCACCGCCTTGATGGTATTCAGTTCGACAATTTCCTTAGGCATAGGAGAAGGCACGACCCGGCGCCATCCGCGACCGGCATCCTCCATGACCGTCCAGCCTAAATCCCGCCGGCGCCTCTGCGCCTCCGCTTCATCCATATGTCCGCCGATTGGCTTGGTGGGATGCAAAAAGGCCGGATCGCTCGAATCCACCAGGGTTTGAGTGATTACCGTGACCACATCCTTGCGGAAAGAGCGGTGGTAGAGTTCGTTCTGCAGCGCCTGCTGCAGCTCATAGCCGATGGCCCCCTGCGTATCCGCGCCGCAGACATCCAGGGGGACTTCATGCATCTGTTCCACGCGGTGGGCGATCTCCGAGCGATGCAGGATGAAGCCGACCTGGGGACCGTTCCCGTGTACGATCACCAGTTCCCAATCGTCGGCGGCCATATCCGCCAAATAGCGGGACGTCTCCCGCAGGGCCTCCTCCTGGTCTTCCACCGTGATCTTGCGCGGATCACGGATGAGGGAATTCCCGCCCAGGGCCACTACCGCAATTTTCTTGCTCCTGTACATAGCTTCCAAGGTATATCAAAGATTGGATTTTATTCGTTGGGGCGTCAAGGGGAGCTGCCGGCATCGTACCCCCACCGCATCATAAAGTGCATTGGCCAGCAATCCGCCCATACCCACAATGGGCGGCTCGCCGCATCCGGAAGGAGGGATCTCCGGATTGTCGATCAATACGGTTTCTATTTTTGCCGGGGTCCAGGAAAAACGGGGGATTGCATAACCGGTAAAACTCAAATCCCGGATCTCTCCGCCGCGAAAATGAATTTCTTCCGACAGGCAATATCCCAATCCCATGACAATGGCCCCTTCGATCTGCATCCTGGCTCCTTCAGGATTGATCACCGGTCCCATGTCCTGCGCCTGGACCACTCTTTTCACCTGAATCTGGCCGCTTCCCCGGTCCGCCTCGATCTCGATCATCATGGCCACATAGGTCCCCAGATAATCGAGGCAGACAACCCCATGTCCGCGCCGGCTGGGCGATTGGGCCGGCTTCCAGCCGAACTTCTCCGCCGCAGCCCGTAATACCCGTATCATTCTCTTATCGGATAGATTCTTGAAACGAAAGGCCACGGGATCCATTCCAACCCGGGCGGCCATCTCATCGATATGGGACTCGCGGGCAAAAATATTGGTATTGCTCCCCGGACCACGCCAGGCACCGACGGCAAAGAAGTGGGGACCGGCGGGGGATCCCGACCAACCTCCATAGGCCAGACTCTGGGAGTGGGCCACGTCATAAAAGTTCTGGGAACTCCGGTCTCCGGCAAAAAAGACCCGATAGTCCCAAAAAGCGATCCGATCGGAAGAATCGAGACCGGAGGCGATTTTTACCGCCGCTGCCGGCATGAAGGTATCGTAGAAAAACTCTTCCTGGCGATCCCAGACCACCTGTACCGGACAGGAGGCCATGCGGGACAGCCTGGCCGCCTGCACCGCCTGTCCGATGGCGCTCTTGCCCCCGAATCCGCCACCGACATAGGGAGTGACGATGCGCACCTTGTCCGATGGCAGCCCCAATAATCGGGCGATCTCCTCCTGTGCTCCGAATGGACGCTGTGTGCCCACCCAGAGGGTGGCACTGTCTTTTTCCACCTGGGCCAGGGCGGAATGGGTTTCCATGGGGGCATGGGCTACATAGGGAGTCAGGTACGTTTCCTCGAACCAGAGTCTGGCCGCGGCCTTTCCCTGGGCCAGATCGCCCCGTCGCTCCACAACGCTTTCGCGTGATGGGAACGCAAGTAGTCGTTGATGAATATCGGTCTCATCCACCGCTGTCGCCGGGATTTCAAACTCGGCCTTGATCAGGGAAATGGCCTTCTCCGCCTGATCGGGTTGGGGATGAACCGCACCGATGAAATCGCCGTCCTGCAGAATCCGGACTCCGGCTACGGCCCTGGCGGCGGAAAGATCGACGCTCTTCAACTTGGCCCCATGGGCCGGCGGACGGAGAACCTTGCCATAAAGCATTCCGCCCAGGCGTATATCCCCGGCAAATCTGGCGGTGCCCGCGGCTTTCTCCCAGGAGTCCGGACGGGGCATGGATTTTCCGCAAACCTGAAATTCGGAAGGTGTTTTCAACGCCGGTTTCTCTCCGGAAAGCCGGCGGACGACGGTCTTCCCACGGGTCAGGGATCCATAGGAAATCAGCTTTTTTCCGACGTCCTTTCCCGGACCGGGCTGCAGATAAACGGCTCCTTCACGGGCGACAAGACGGTCACGGGGGACGCGCAGCCGCTCGGCCGCTATCTGCAGCAGAACCTCCCGTGCCTCCGCCCCTGCCTGCCGCAGGGCCGGCCCGAAGTATTTGATGCTGCGGGAACCGTTGGTTCCGCCGTCCCAGGGGCAGAAACGGGTGTCCCCCAGGACCACGATTACCGATTCGTATCGAACCGCCAGCTCTTCCGCCAGCATCTGTGCCAGAGAGGCAGTCAGACCTTGTCCCAGTTCGACCTTGCCGGTAAAGCAGGTGACCTGTTCGTTCTCGCCGATGCGCAGATAGGCATTGAAATCTTCCGGGTATTGCCGGGTGCGCGATCCTTGCCCCTTCAGCCAGGGATCCTCGATCTGAAAAAGCAGATACAGACCGGGCCCCAGCAGCCGGAAGAAATCGCGGCGATGGGAGCAGAAGGAAGAAGCACCGTCCTCGCCAACATTCTGTATATCGTTTTGCAGGTCATCCGGGATGACAGAAGTAAAAACACGTTCGGAGATCATTTCCACTTCCCTCCCTTCGTTTCCCTGGCGGCCTTATCGGCAGCCACCTCTTCGATGGCGTCCAGGATACGGGAATAGCAGCCGCAGCGGCACAGATTCCCTTCCATCGCTTCCATGATCTCCGCCCGGCCGGGATGGCCGTTTTTCAATAACAGGCCATAGGCATTCATAATCATTCCGGGGCTGCAGAAGCCACACTGTATGGCTCCGTGACGGACGAAAGCCTGCTGCAGGGGATGCAGTTTCCGGCCCTGGCTCAATCCCTCTATGGTCAGGACACTCTTACCGGCAACCTCTCGCACCGGCAGGTGACAGGAGCGAACGGCCTCCTCATCGACAAGGACCGTGCAGGCACCACATTGATTCTCGCCGCAACCGTATTTGGTTCCGGTGAGATTCAGCTCCGTGCGCAGAACCCATAACAACATTCTATCGCCGTCGGTTACCAGACGGACCGGTTTCCGGTTGAGCCGAAAGCGTATGACTTGTTCCACGACGACTTCTCCCTCAGGAAATCAACAGACCGATGGCAGAGAGATCCAAGGCACTATTGCAAGAAAAAAAGGGGTACGGACATACTCTACTCTTGCGGCAGACAAGGAAGATCCAGAGTGATACGCGTGCCGTTTTCCGTATCGCTTTGAATCGTGAACCCGGCTCCGGGGACCGTTTCCCATCGTTGTCGCAGCCGGCCCAGGGAACATTCCGATTCCCTGGCCGTATGCAGCATTCGGAGCACGTCCTCCGGTATTCCGACTCCATCGTCTTCTACCAGGATCCGGATCCGATCCTTCTGTCGTGCGGTAGATATTTTCAGCCTTCCTCCCGCTTTCCTGGACATCAATCCGTGACGGACACCGTTGTCTACCAGCTGCATCAGGGTGAAGGGGGGTAAAAGACACGTGGCTTGCGGATCGATATCGTAGTCGATTTCCAGCCTCTGTTCGAACCGTACTTTCTGGATATCCAGATAAGCGTTCACATACTCCAGTTCTACCGCAAGAGGCACCTGTTCCCGTTCCTCCTCCATACCGGCCCGCAGGAAATCGCTGATCGACACCAGCAGGTCCGCGGCCGACATCGGATCCTGACCACAGAGAGATACGGCCGAGTTCAGGGCATTGAAAAGAAAATGCTGAAAGGACTTTTTTTGCAGCAGGCAGCAATGGCTCTTGGGGCAGGGTTCCGTTTCCGTGATTCGTATGTTGCTGGCCATGATTCGTCCTTAGGTTTCCAGACCCAACACCTTATGAACGACATCGAACACCGCCTGGGCTTTGAAGGGTTTTTGTATCATCCCGTCGGCCCCGACCGCCATTGCCCTGGCCCCTTCTGTTTCCTTGCTTTTGGCCGTCAACAGAATGATATGGATATCGTTTTTATGCATCTTCTTTCGGACCGTGGCGCAGACATCATATCCGTCTCTTTCCGGGAGGACGACGTCGAGAAACACAATCTCCGGATGGTGCTCCTCCATCACGTCCAGGGCTTCCTGACCGTCCTCGGCAAACAGCAACTCTATGCCCCGATCCCGATAGATCGAAAGCAGGTCTTCCATCAGGAAGCGGTTATTGGGCTCATCGTCCACTACCAGAATTTTCGGCATATGACTCCCGACCAAAGAATATAGGATTGTACCGGAAAACGCTCAGAAAACAAAAGAAAGGGCCGAAGGACCGTCGGCATAACGCCCCGCGGCGGTGAATACCATTTGGTGTTTCGGCAGAACAGACCTCTTCTCCGAGAGAGCGGGTAGGGATGCGAAGGGGATTTCATCCTAAATACGGACGGATATCGACTTTATCGATCTGCTCGGCAAACAGATATTTTTCGGCATAGCGCTGGTAAACTCCCGAGGTAAGGAATAGATCGAACAGATCGGGATCGATATGCCGCTCTTTTTTGAACTGCGCGAGGATGCGGATGGATTCCGACAGGGTCTTGGCCTGCTTGTAAGGACGATCCGAGGCGGTCAGTGCCTCGAAGATATCGGCAATCGCCATGATCCGGCAAGGATAACTTAGCTGGGTGGCTTCCAATTTGCGCGGATAGCCACGACCGACCATAGTTTCGTGGTGGGCCCCGGCATACTCCGGAACACGCTTCATGTTCTTGGGCCAGGTCAGTTGTTCCAGCATGATCAGAGTATGCATGACGTGTTCATTGATCTTATACCGTTCTTCTTCGTTCAGCGTGCCCCGGCCGATGCTTAAATTGTAGATTTCTCCATGGTTGTACAGATACTCAGGCACTTTGACCTGGAACCTCCATTTCGGATCGAGATTGCGTCGATCCGAACGGGGAACAAGATGTTGAGGCTTGTCTGCCAATACATATTCGGTTACCGGCAGAACCGGTGCAGGATCGACATACAACTTCAATTCGGCAGGAACCAGGCCGAGCCGGTCGTTAAAATGACGCTGCCAGGTCTGTCCGGCAATGCGATGCAGTCGCTCGATTTTTTCCGGGGCCATGGATTCACTGCCCAGGTTGCAGCCGGCTAGAAAAGCAAAATCGTCGGTCAGCTGGGCCTGACGAGCCTTATAGCCGGCCTCGGCTTTCACCGGATCGACACCCCGGGCCACGGCCTCGAGCTGCTCGATACGGGCATCCCGTAACAGGACTTCAAATCGGGTACGTATTTCATGAATGCGGTTATAGATCGTTTCCAGCTTACTCGCCTTGTCGACAATGAATTCCGGGGTGGTGACCTTCCCACAGTCGTGCAGCCAGGCCCCGATGCGGAATTCGCGCCACTCATCCTCGGTCTTGAAGCGGAAATCCGCCAGAGATCCTTCCGTGGCCTGGCAGGCCGCTTCCGCCAGCATCATTCCCAGCTCAGGAACCCGTTTACAATGAGCTCCGGTGTATTGACTCTTGGCATCGATGGCCCCTGCGATCAACATGATCATGTCATCCATCATGACCCTTTGCGTATCGATCAACTGGTGATCGTCCAGGGCAACCGCCGCCTGGGCCGCCATGGCCGTCACAAAGCGTATCAGCTCGTTGGGAAAGGAGGTCACTTCCCCGGTGACAGGATCCAGGGCGTTCAAAAATTGAAGGACACCGATGACCTCACCCTCTCTTGGACTCAAAGGGACCGTGAGCATGGAAATGGTTCGATAGCCGGTGGCGGCATCCATCATTTGCGCGCCACTGACATCAAAACGGCTTTCATGGTAGACATCATCCACCAGGATGGGACGGTTGTGATGCACGCACCAGGTAGCCAGATATCGTTCGACAGGCTTGCCCTCTTCATCAAAGAGCGGAATTTCCGGAAAGGTCAGGTCTCGGCTGTTGGTGCGCAGGGCAAAATGCAGGGTCTGATGATCGGTCAATATATAGAGTGTGGCCGCATCGCAATGCAACAGGGTTTTTCCACCGAAGAGAATTTTGCGTAGCAATTCCATGCGATCCCGTTCCCGGCCCAGATCGATGCCGACTTCCACCAGCTTTTCCAGCTTATCTTGAACCATCATCAATTCACTGGTTCTCTGCTGGACTTTTTTGTCCAGTTCATCCGAGAAGTGTTTCAGACGAATATGGGTCTGCACCCGAGCCAGAAGGATGGGAGGACTGATCGGTTTCGAGATGTAATCAACCGCCCCTAGAGAGAAACCATGCATTTCATCCTCGATATCCCGTTTACAGGTGACGAAGATGATTGGAATTCCGGCGGTAACCGGATCCGCTTTCAGGCGGCGGCAGACCTCGTAGCCATCCATCTCCGGCATCAGAATGTCGAGCAGGATCAGATCCAGGGGATGCACCATAACAGCCTGTTCCAAGGCCTTTTCCCCACTATCGGCAAGCGCAACCGTATAGTTGTCCTTAAGCAGGCTTTCGATCATGGTGAGATTTTCCTGAGAATCATCCACTACCAGGATGGTGGGCTTGTAAGGAATGTCTGCGGATGAATTGAGCATGTCATTCTCCTTTTCCGGTGCCGACATGCGAACCGGTTGGTGTTCTTTTCGGTCACCAGGCTCATCAGAGGGTAGCCGGTTCCCAAGGCCAGGATATTATGTAAAAGAAAGTTATAGTATTTTTCCGAGAAATTCAAGATCGAGAGGATTATCCCATCACGGAACCGATCATCCTATTTCCACGACTCCTTTTTACGCCAATCAGGATTTGTAGTATAGTAAAAGGCGAAACATCACCGCCCTAACATACCGAATCAGAAATTTCAAGGGAAGGAAGATGGGATACAATCATACCTTTACGGAAAAGCCTACCGTTCTGATTGTGGATGATGCCCCGGAAAACCTCAGGCTGTTAAGCGGGCTGCTCAAAGGAAGGTACAAGGTCAAAATCGCCAACAACGGCAGGCAGGCGCTGGACTTGATCGCCTCCGGCAAGCCCCCCGACATCATTTTACTCGACGTCCTTATGCCGCTCCTGGATGGCCATGAAACCTGCCGGCATTTGAAAACCAATCCGAACACCGCAGGCATACCTGTTATTTTCCTGACGGGCAAGTCGGACGTGGAAGATGAAGCCAGGGGGTTGGAACTGGGAGCCGTGGACTATATCATCAAACCCATCAGTCCACCGATCGTCATCGCCCGCATACAAACTCACCTGCAGTTGAAAAAATTCCATGACAAGCTTCGGGATAAAAACGAGGTTCTGGAAACCGAAGTGCGGAGGCATACGGAAGAAATCAATGCGATTCAGGAAGTGACCATTCAGGCTTTGGCTTGCCTGGCAGAGACCCGGGATAGTGGTACCGGCAACCATGTGCGCCGGACCCAATTTTACATCCGCGCCCTGGCAGAAAGACTGCGCATGCATCCCCGCTTTAAATCCTATCTGAACCAGGATAGAACCATTCCTCATCTGTTTCAATCCACTCCGCTTCACGACGTTGGCAAGGTTGGCATCCCGGACTCTATTCTTCTCAAGCCTGGACGATATACATCCGAGGAGTACGAGATCATGAAGAACCATACGGTTCTGGGGCGCAATGCCATCCAGTCTGCGGAGAAACGCCTGGGTAGTAAGGTGCCTTTTCTGACCTGTGCCAAGGAGATTGCCTATTCCCACCATGAAAAATGGGACGGTAGCGGGTATCCGGAGCACCTTGCGGGCGATGCCATCCCTATTCCCGGTCGATTGATGGCATTGGCGGACGTTTATGATGCCGTCGTCTCGGCGAGAACCTACAGAGTACGAATGAAACATGAGAATGCGGTTCGAATACTCCGTGAGAATGCCGGCTCTCAATTCGATCCTGATATCGTAGAAGCCTTCCAGGGGATCTCCGGAGAATTCCAGCAGATTGCCGGACAATTCGAAGATAAAGGTCCGGAGCAGGAAAGAAAAATCAACCGGAAACTTATGTCTCACCAGGATGAATCCATCTTTTAAGAGCAGGTATTGTTTTATGCCGTGCTTCCCGTCGAAAACAACTTCGATTTCCCTCCGTCTTCGCAGCCTTTTCCTTCTATGGCTTCTGGCAACCCAAGTAACCACGTTGTTTTCCCTGTCTGGGGAGGTTGCCGTCGACCGGAATTGGGAAATTGGACTGCCGTTTCTCCGGAACTTTCATCCCAGCGAGTATGGAGCCCAACCGCAGATATTCCAGATCACCCAGGACGCTCGGGGTGTTATCTATGCCCTGGATCGGGATGGAATCCTGGAGTACGACGGCGTCCGCTGGCGCATCCTTGCCCGTGCCAGCAGTATCGGCGCGGATGAAAGCGGTCGCGTTTTTGTCGGTGGAATGCATAGGGGAGAAATCGGATGCCTGGAAGCTGACGATCTCGGCCGCATGCATTATGTTTCCATGAAACATTTACTGGCACCTGAGGACCAGAATTTCAGGACCATCTCCAAAATCCTTACCACAGGTCAAGGTGTTTTTTTCCTGTCCCCAGAACGTATTTTGTGTTGGGCAGACGACCGGTTCCAGTCCTGGCCGGCCAGGAGCAAGTTTCTCTCCCTTTCCTCCAGTAATAACCACCGAGTTTTTGCGGTGGACGAAAAGGACGGTTTGTTGGAGATAACCAAGGGGAAATTGCAGAGTATGCCGGGTGGCAACTCACTAGCGGGTCAAAGACTTCTCTCGGCCGTCCCTTGGAATTATGCATTGGCGGGAAAACTGGGAAGTACTCTGCTGGTAGCGATACCGTTCAAGACCTACCTGCTTGACGACAAAACCGTATTGCCATTCCCTCAGGGTTTGTCTCTCTTTAAGGAAGGTCTTCCTTTAAGCGATGCACGACCTTTACCGGATGGTACCTTATTGCTTCCCATGTCCATGGGAGGAGCAACCATCCTGAGCACCGATCCACTAATACGGCGCACCCTGGGAAGAGATCAGGGACTCAGGAATGAAAATATTCATTCTATCTATCAGGATCGCCAATCCTCCATCTGGCTTGCCCTGAACAGCGGGATGGCTCATCTGGAAATCCCTTCTCCCCTATCCATCTTCGACAACCGATCGGGGCTGGCCGGATCGGCAACAAGCATAACCCGATGGCGGGGTTCTTTATACGTCGGCATTCATTCCGGAGGTGTCCGGCGATTATCCCGATCCCAAGGATCTTCGTCAAACCCAGTCTTTCAGGCCATCCCGGAACTGGCAGCGGGAACCGCCCGGTGTCTCGGTCATCAGGATCGTCTCTTTATCGCTCTGGAGAAAGCTTTATACCAGTTACAGGGAGAAAAAGTCAGTCTGTTGATCCCTGATCTGGGCATCTCCTCGGCCTACGTACTTTATCCCAGCAAGGTGGATCCCTCGCGAATCTATATCGGCGGGCTGGGCGGTCTGACCTCCATTCGTCGTAGCCGTGGCTCCTGGACCTTGGAGAACACGCTTCAGGATCCGGTAAGTACCATCATATCGATCCTGGAAGAAAAGGATGGGCGCCTTTGGTTGGGTACCATGAGTTCCGGGATTCTGCGGGTATCCTACCCCGAGGGTGGGCCGGAAAACGGTAAGGCCCGTGTGGAGCGATTTACAAACAACGATGGTTTACCCACCCGGAGAGAAAACGGTCCCTTTCCCATAAAAGAAGAAACATTGTTCTATACCCAGCAGGGAATCTACCGTTTCGAGGAAGAGACCCGCCGCTTTACACCCGATCCAAGATTTGCCTCTCTTTTCCCTGAACCTCGCTGGGTTGTGGCGATGGAGGATCAACAAGGCCGGATTTTGATGTGGACCAGGGATGAGATCCGGAATACCAATGAAACGAAACTGGCCATCCCTCGACCCGACGGGACTTACCGATGGGAGGCGAGCCCGCTCAGTCGTATGGGAGACGCCTGGATCTACTCGTTCCATTTGGAGGAGGATGGAGTGATCTGGCTCAGGACTCCCGATGCCCTCGTGCGCTATGATCCGCGAGTTTCTCGGATGGTGGGTCTGGATTATCCTGCTCTCATACGCCGGGTGAGCAAGAATGGAAATGCTCTGGTATTTGGAGGAGTCTGGAAGGATGGCCGCCAACGGCCTGATCAAATACCGAACCTGCGGTATGCCGAACACAACCTGCGCTTCGAATTCGCGGCTACAAGCTACGACGGGGAGGAATTCAACCGCTTCCAGACCTATCTGGAGGGTTTTGACGAAGAATGGTCTCCTTGGGCTGCTACGGCCATCAAGGAATATACCAACCTTTCCAATGGCATCTATACCTTTCGGGTACGGGCCCGGAACATATACGGTCGGATCAGCAAGGAAGATGTCTTCCAGTTCCGGATCCTGCCTCCATGGTACTGGGCCTGGTGGTCGATCGTCATTTATCTGCTGACGATCGGTGGCGGTATTTATAATCTCCTTAGCTGGCGTGTACGTCACCTGAATCAGGAGAAACAAGTCCTGGAAAATAAGGTGATCGAGCGAACCTCCGAACTCCATCAAGCTCTGGGAGAGACCGAGCTGGCTCGGGAGGCCGCCGAGCAGGCGGAAAGGGCCAAGTCTGATTTTTTGGCGAATATGAGCCATGAGATTCGTACGCCGATGAACGCCATCATCGGATTTTCCAACCTGGCCATGAAGACCAATCTGGACGCCAGGCAGAGAGATTACATCCGGAAAATCCAGCAATCCGGGACTCATTTGCTGCGTATTATCAACGACATCCTGGATTTCTCCAAGGTCGAAGCCGGAAGACTCACCCTGGAACAAACCGAATTCGATTTAGAAAAAGTTCTGGAAAACGTTTCCAACTTAGTTTCAGGAAAGGCCGCGGCCAAGGGATTGGAACTTGTTTTTAACATGGCCGAGGGAACTCCCAGCCGTTTGATCGGAGATCCTCTTCGGCTGGGTCAAATTCTCATTAATTATGTAAATAATGCCATCAAATTCACGGAGGCCGGGGAGATTGTCATTGCCGTGGAATTGCTGGAAGAGGCCGGAACGAACGTGCTGCTGCGCTTCTCGGTCCGTGACACAGGCATTGGCCTCACGGAAGAACAACAGGCCAGCCTGTTCCGGTCTTTCAATCAGGCGGATGTCTCTACATCCCGCAGATTCGGAGGAACCGGCCTCGGTCTGGCTATCTCTAAAAAACTGGCGAACCTGATGGGCGGCGATGTGGGAGTGGAGAGCGAGTACGGACACGGCAGTACTTTCTGGTTCACCGCCCGCATGGAACATAGCAAGATTCCATCCAAGCGATACCAGCTCAGCCCGGATCTCCGGGGATTGAGAGTGCTGGTGGCGGATGATAACAAGCTGTGTCGCCGCATGATAAGCGAAATGCTGCGCAGCATGGCTTTCCGAGTAGACACCGTACCCTCGGGAGAGGAAGCGCTGCAGGCCCTCCGTACCGCTGTCGACGCGGGAGATCCTTTCCAGATTGTCTTGTTGGATTGGCAAATGCCTCAGATGGATGGCATCGAAACCTATAAGGCCATGCAATGCCTCTCCCCCTCCGATCTGCCGCATGTCATTCTGGTGACGGCTCATGGCAGAGAAGAAGTTCTCAAGGAAGCCGACTTGGCCGGACTGGAAAACGTTCTCATCAAGCCGGTGACTCCCTCGGTGCTCTTTGATACGATTATGCATGCTCTCGGGAAATCGACCGAGGAGGCAGGAACAGAATCCCTAAAAGAGAGAGCGCCACACAATGGATTAGCCGACATTCGCGGAGCAAGGATCCTTTTGGTCGAGGATAATGAATTCAATATTCAGGTGGCCAGCGAATTGCTCAGGGATTCGGGGTTCCTTGTCGATGTCGCCGAGAATGGTCGGATTTGCCTGGACATGGTGGCCTGCCAACCCTACGACGCCATTCTCATGGATATCCAGATGCCGGATATGGACGGTGCAACCGCCACACGCGAAATCCGGAAGCAAGAGGCCTTCCGGAAATTGCCCATCATCGCTATGACGGCCAATGCCATGGCCACTGATGTCCAACTTTGCCTGGAATCCGGCATGAATGACCACATTGCCAAGCCTATCGATATGGAGGAATTATTGGACAAGCTACGACGTTGGATCCAGCCCCCGATAGATCATGGCAGCGGACCCACGGACAAAATCGCTCAAAAACCGGACCCTCAGATCGACAGAGTGGAGAGGAAAGACCTGCCGAATATTGCCGGCCTGCATACGGATCTGGGGCTTAAGCGGGTCATGGGAAAAATGGATTTGTATCTTGATTTACTGAAGACATACGTCGAAAATCAGGGGCAAACTCCAGAATGGATCCGTCAAAATCTGGCCGACGGCAATTATCCCATTGCAGAACGATTGGCCCATACTATCAAAGGGATTAACGGGAATATTGGGGCAAAGGAACTTCAGGATATGGCCGGCCAAATCGAAAAAGCCATCAAACATGGCATGCCGTTGGAAAAGATCCAGGCCATGCTCTTGCCCTTTGCTGAGGCAACCGAGCGATTAATAACCGGATTGAAATCGTCTCTCCCTTCTCTTCTGGGGGATCAGGATTCCAACAAGCAGGCTGAATTCATTCCACGCGAGAAAGCGATGACTGCCGTCACGCAACTGATGGAGATGCTGGCCGCCGGCGATAGCGATGCGGAAGATTTCCTGAAAGAATCGGCACATTGCCTATCCCACGTACTGGGCGCCGAAGCCTTTTCCCAATTGGAAAAATCGATCCTGCAATACGATTATCCGCAGGCCATGCAAATTCTCCGGCAACACAACATCACCTAAAAAGTGTCTTCTGTACTAGCAATGGTGGCTCGCCAGGAGCCCGCCCAGTTCAGCCAGACTGGGAACAATCAAGTGTGGCGGCAGATCGGCCTTTTCCGCTTCGGCGGTCGTCGCCTCTCCAGTCAACACCAGAATTCCGAGGGCCCCGGCTTTATGGGCCATCAGGATGTCGGTATAAATCCGATCTCCGACCATGGCTATCTGGTCAGGCTGCAGCGAGTGGCGATCGAGGACCCCGCGGAGCATGGACGGATCCGGTTTCCCCATGACGATGTCCGGCGCCCGTCCCGTCGCTTTTTCCAGCATGGCACAGATGGAACCGCAATCGATGAGCACTGTCGGCCGGTCGGTCGGGCAGACACGGTCCGGATTGGTGGCCACATACGGCTTTCCCTGCCGTATCCACCAGGCGGCCCGGCAGGCCCTGGCATATGTGAGTGTCATATCGAACCCAACGACCACGGCATCCGGTACGTCTTCCGCCTGGTCCTCCGCTAAATCAAATCCGGCTCCGGTGAATTCGGCCAGCATACTCGGAGTTCCAAGGGAGAAGATACGCCGTACCGTCGGCTGGTGTTTGTGCAGGTAATCGATGGTCGCCTGGGTGGAAGTGTAAAGTTCCTCCCCGGTGATTTTCAACCCCATGGCTTCGAGATGCTTCCGATAATCGGACTTACTCCTGGAAGGGTTGTTGGTTAAAAATGTATAACCGATTCCCAACCGGCGCATGCGGTCCAAAAAAGGCAAGGTACAATCGAAAAGGGTCCCACCCTTGTAGATCGTTCCATCCATATCCAAAACAACATGTCGAACGGCATGCAGCCGGGCGGCCACCGGGGCAGGCAGATTGGAAGTCATCGAGCAGGTCATTGATCATTATCCTTTCCCAAGAGAGCGTCGAGACAATGGTCCCAGATTCCGGCCCGAAGGGCCAGATCGAGAACGGTAAAACGTCTGCGTATATGCCGGGCCCGCTGAAAACTACGTCGTATACGTTCGGATGTAAGACCGATCTCCTCGGGCCGCGTCGGTGCCCCCACGGCCCATAGCCGTCGTTCCACTTCCGCACGGGGCAAAAGCTGGGATTGCAGCCTGGCACGCAATACCGGCCATCCCTCACGAAGTTGCAACAGCTGACGTTCCAGAACGTCCGGCAACGAATGTTTAGCGACCGTTTCCGTAACGGCCGTATCGAGAAATTCCTCTCCGGCAAACAGCCGGCGGACTTCCATCTCCGCCTCCGCCACGGTTGGCCAGGCAGCCAGGCAATTCGCCACATCGAGTTTTTCCAATGGTTGCCTCAGCAAGTATTCATAGAGGGCGGTGATAAGAAGGGTGGCCACTCCGACCTTGAATCCATGAGAAGGAATTTGACCATGGTATGTATGATGTTCCATGTCCCACAGGTGGCTGAACTGATGTTCGGCGCCGGAGGCCGGACGGCTGCTTTTGGTCCATTGCATGGCCAGGCCTCCGAGCATCAAGCCCTCCACCAGAGGGGCAATGGCCGTCGAACGGCCGGCCTTTGCGCCTTCCGGATCGACCAGGGCATTGCGCAGTCCGCCCTGAACGATGTCCCAGGCCTGGGTGTCGATGGACTCGACACCCAGGGCATCGGCCAGAATCCAGTCGGCTCCGGCTGTAACCTTCGCCAGCAGATCGGCATAGCCGGAGGCGGTCATCTGGGCAGGAGCACGGCAAATCACATCCAAATCAGCCAGAACACCCTCCGGCGCCGGACAGGAAAAGGTCTGCTTGGCCCCCCGGAATGTGATGGAGGCTCCGAACGCCGTATAGCCATCCATCGATGCCGCGGTAGCCACACACAAGTACGGCCGGCCGGTACGGTGGGCCGCCAGCTTGGTCAGATCGTTGATGGTCCCGGAGCCGACGGCCACGGGAATGGCCTCGTGTCCGCTCAAGGCGCTCATCAGTTCTTCCATACGACCGTACTCGGCATAGAGCTTCGTATCCTGGAACACAAAGGGTTCCAGGCAGCATACTCTGTCGGCGGCGAGGGATCCCGCCACCTTACAGCCGGCTGCAGGAAAGGTGTTGACATCGGCCACGATCATGGCCTGCCGTCCCGGAAACAGTTCCCGGAACAACTCAGACGACTGGGTCAAGGCACCATGCCGGATGATCACCGCCCGTGTTTCCCGGGCCAATCGTAGCGCCTCCTCCAGTGTGAGGCGGACGGCAGCGTCCTGATGCCGGACGATTTCCTCATTTTCCTTCATGGATGTTTCCTCATTCGATGGCTTTTCGAGCCTGCTCCAGATCTCGCAGCGAAGGCCAGCAGAGTAGAAGCCCCCTGATCGTCGATCACTAGGGATTTGATAACTCCCCCTCTGATTCCGGCTAATATGGCTGCAGAACGATCGCTGCCGGATACCACGGCGATGACCTGGGGGATTTTTCGTAACCGGTCGAGAGAAATGCCGACAACCCTATCGCGCCAGCCGGTTGCACATTCTTCTCCTTGCACATTGAAGAATCTCCCGCATATCTCACCGACCGCTCCGGAACGTTGTAATGTCTGGATCATGGCATCATTCAACACCCCCCGCTCGACAAAAACGGAGTTGTTTAAAGTTCCCAGGCCGATGAGGGCCACTCGTGCCCGATCCAGATTGGCCTGAACATCCCTCACCTGTTCCAGGGCAAGAAGGGCATCGCGCATATGCCTGGCCGGCAGGAAGGCGGGGGTGTTCAGGGAGAGAAAAGTCCCTCCCAGACGCTGGACCATCATCCGACCGATCTCCCGGGCATCGAACGGATTCACGCCGGCCTCCACACTGCCCATGGCCTGAACGATGGTAAGGGATCTGGCCGGATCGCGGGGCAAATGTTCCGCCAGTTCACGGATGGTACGTCCACCGGCGAGAGCGACAATATCGTTGGGAGCCAGGAGGGAGGCGATCGGCGCTGCCCCGAAATAGCCGACCGTCCGACGCAGATCTTCCCCTTTCAGGTCGTGGCCAGCTTTGACCACTACCGCAGAATTCAGGCCCAGACGACGACACAGCTGCGCTTCCAGTTCCGAATGGCGGGGGTTGTAGTCGGCGACCGTGATGCAAACAATGCCCCGCTCTCTGGCCAAGGTCAGCAGCCGTGAAACCTTCGCCTGGGATACACCGGCCAGCCTGGCGACCTCCTTCTGGCCCAGTCCATCCAGGTAATAAAGCCTGGCGATCATCGCCAGCCGTTCATCGGTCAAAGATAACAGCATGAGTTATGGATTGCCTCTTCTTTGGTACGATACCTCAATGGGGGATACGCTCGATCTGACCGGTTTCCAGAGGAAGTGTCAGGAGCATCGTCAGTCCTGCACTGACCAGGTAGAGAACAGCAAAGATCCACATCACCCCACCGACCCCCAATGGCTTCAGGAAGAGCCCGGCGATCGCCGGACCGACCCAGGTACTGGCCCCGGCCCCCAGGTTCAACATGGACATGGCCGCACCTCGATGATGCGGTGTCAGAGAGGGCATCAGCGCCGAAAGCGGCACATAGCCGGCCAGGGTTGCCCCGTAACAGACACCGGCCATAACACATAAAGGGAAATTCGCCCCGAAGACGTGTGGAATATAATAAAGCAGCAGAGTGGTAATGGCCGATCCCACTCCTCCGCACAGGGCAACTGTCCGACGCCAGCCGAACTTGTCGCCGATGATGCCGAACAGGAGGTTCCAGACAATATTACTCAGGAAGATGGCACTCAAGAGTCTCAGCCAGGCGCTCAGTTCGAACCCGACGGTTTGAGTGAAATAGATCGGCAGGAAAACCAGGAAACCGAATTGGGGAGCAGTATTGATGATGCGCACCACACAGCCTATGGCCGTTTTCGGTTCCCGCCAGGCAATCGTCACACTGGACAAGACGGTCTTCAGTGGATTTTCTCCTTCCGGCGCCAGACGCTGTTTTCCGATTGTCTCGTGGGTTCCCAGAAGGGCGACGCAGCCTCCGACCGTCACCAACCCCAGAGAAAGCCACAAGGTGTAATAGGGCCCGATGGCGGGAACGGTAAAGCTGGCCAGTAGCGATCCCAGCGTGGGGAGCCCACCGGTAAAAGCAAACCAGAACCAACCCACAGCGGTACCCAACCGTGGAACCGGAGTCGCGGCGGTGATCCAGACCAGGAAACCGTAGGCAAAGAGCGGATAGCCGAATCCACGCAGGGCATAGGCACACAAAAGCAGAGGATAAGAGATCCCTCCGGCCAGGATGCTGAGAAAGACCAATTCAAATATCATCCAGATGCCCATTCCTAGGCACATGACCTGTCGCGGCCCCCAAAGGTCGGAAAGAGCTCCGGAAAACCATGCAGCGATCGCCGCGGTAATTCCATAGACGGTAAAAATCACGGCTACGCTTTCCTGCGATAATCCTGTTTCCATCAAGAAAGGAGACAGGTATCCCGATTCCACCCCATCCCCGATCATGAACAGCAGCAACCCCAGGTAGCCCCAGGCCAGCGGCGGATAGATGCCCAGCCGGTCGACAAAGGATACCGGGAACGCGGTTGTTTCAGCGGCAGTCGCCATGTGCATTCTCCCTAGACTCGGATCCCCAATGGGGATGAATATTTATTCAGTATATTTATGCAGATAACATATCGCGGTCCCATCGCCTCTGTCAAGTCGCAGAACTTCCGAATTCGCTCCGTAGGGGTAACCCTTGCGCTTACCCGGCAGCTTTTATGGAGATCCGCCCCCGGGCGACCGCAAGAGTCGCCGCTACAAAAAGGGGCAGATGTTTTAGTCACAGACAAGAATGTCCATGCCACTATTTACCGCTCCGTCCCAGATAGGCATTCCCAGTGCAATCCTGACATCTCCCAACCCATTCAGGCTTCTGGCTTCTGGATTCTGTTTCTAAAGAGTTTTTGCGAAATCATCCGATCTTGACGGATTCTTGTTCCCCTTCTATACTCGCCTTATCCTTGGCAATGAATCGATAATTTCTTTTTTCTGTGAGATCACTATGAACGGCCGATTGGTTTTCGTCTCCCTCTCTCGTAACATCTGGACGCCCCTACTGTTTCTCTTATTTTTCTCGACGCTTACGGCACAGAGGAAGTCCCTCGACTTCCTGCAGGAATTCCAGGACCCGCCACGCGAGTTCTCCCTCATGCCCTTCTGGTTCTGGAACGACACCCTGGAAGACAAGGAGATCCTCCGGCAGATCGCCGACATGGAGGAGCATGGCGTCTATGGATTCGTCATTCATCCCCGCATCGGACTGCCGCAGGACACCGGCTGGATGTCGTCGCGCATGATCCAGGCCATGCGTCTGGCTATTGAGGAAGCCGCCCGCAGGAACATGTATGTCATCCTCTATGATGAAGGAATGTATCCCTCGGGATCGGCCTCCGGACAAGTGGTCGCCGCCAATCCCAGACATGCCGCCCGCGGCCTGGCCAGGATCGACCTGGGCCCGGACGAGGCGGTGAAGGATCCCGAAGAAGCCAGGACAGCCGTTCTTCTCACCCGGCCGGACGGCAAGCGATTTGCCGTTGTCGAACGGCCCTCCAAAGGTGTCATCCGCGGTTTGCATTACCTGGGAGACGAAAACAGCGGCGGACGCCTCCTCGAAGATTCCCCTCCGGCCGGGGATATCCTCAATCCAGAGGCGGTCGACAGTTTCATCCGCCTGGTGTATGACCGTTTCGCGCAGGAATTCGGCTCCCATTTCGGCAAAACCATCCTGGGCATTTTTACCGACGAGCCCTCTCCCCTGGGACGCGGCGGAGAACGGGGCATGATGCCCGGCAACCTTTCCCTACTGCCTCAGATTCAGCGCATCCTGGGCTATGACTTCCGTCCGCACCTGGGGGATCTGTGGATCAGCGACACCCCGGACTCGGCCCGTCGCAAGACGGAGTATATGCGGGCCATCGGCATCTGCCTGGAGGAAAATTACTATAAAAAGCTGAGCGAATGGTGTTCCCGTCACGGAATCGCTCTGACCGGTCACCCGGCCTCCTCCATGGATATCGGTGCCGAACGCTATTTTCAGATCCCCGGACAAGATCTGGTGTGGCGCTACGTGGTGCCAGGGAAGAGCGCCCTGGAGGGCGAACATTCCACCATGGCCAAATGCGCCAGCAGCGCCATGATCCATCTCAAGCGGCGCCGTAATGCCAACGAACTCTACGGGGCCTACGGACACAACCTGACCTTCGACGAGATGCAGTGGCTGGCCGGATGGGCACTGATCCGCGGCCATAACCTTCTCTACCCGCATGCCTTCTACTATTCGGTGCGTGGCCCGCGTTGGGACGAGCGTCCACCCGATGTCGGCCCCAACGCCGAGTGGTGGTATCGCTATCGACCTTATGCCCATTACTGCCGAAGGCTCTCCTGGCTCAATACCGATTCGCAGCACGTAGCCGAAGTCGCCATCCTGGCCGACGCCAACCGCCTCCCTGACCAGTCGGCCAAGGTATGCTTCCAGCATCAGCGCGATTTCAATTACCTGGAAGTGCGCCACCTGTGGGAAGACGCCCAGATCAAGGGGAACGGGGTGAACATCGCCGGAATGGTATATCGCGCCGTGATTCTCGACGGCATGGACCGGATTCCGGATCAGGCACTGCCGGCACTGAAAAAGCTGGCCGACAAGGGGCGTCTGATCGCCTGGAAAAAAGTCCCGGACGCCCCTTTTGCCAAAAAGATCCTCACGGCTGCAAGCGAGGCGGAACTGGTTTCGGCCATCGATCGCCTGGTCCAGGTCGATCTGACGTTAGTCCCGGCCTCGGAAAACATACGCTACCGACACGTGGTCAAGAACGGCCGGCATATCTATATGCTGTTCAACGAGGAGGCTACGGAGGTGAGTACGGTGGTGAAACCTTCCGCCAAAGGACGTTACCGCTGGATCGATCCCTTCACCGCCGAGGAGTCCGATTATGCGGCCGATACGCCGGTCACCTTCCGGCCCCATGAAATGAAGCTCCTGCGCGCCGTCAGCCTGGGCCTGACTCCCTGATGGCTCTCATAGAGGTACCGAGATCGCGGAGGAATTTTATCTCCGCGACCTCCTGAGTGATGAAGTCGCAAAAATCGATCCTGATAGAAAAACGGATCGCGTTTGTAGTTCCGCCTTTAGGCGGTGCCGCGTAAATACATGCTTTCACGCATCCATGGGATGCCGCGTAAACGCGGAACTACAAACCTTGGGCTTTTGGCGACTTCATCCGGAGTGAGGGATCGATGCTCCCGGTCTCTCACTGTTTAGGAATGCGGCTGATGGAGACGACTACGATGAGCGCTCTCCCCTCGCCGCCGGCATTACCGGTGCCCACGACGACCTGTTCCCCTTCCCTCAGCACCAGACCGGTGGCCATCGATACCTTTTGCATTTCGATCTCCGGTTTCTGCTGTCCTGTGGCCCATTGCCTGGGGTTGATCATCGTGGGAATGAACGCTTGGAAGTCAAATTCATCGACATGAATGGAGGCGGCATCGCCGGCGCCGGTAAACACCCGCAGGCCCGCAAACGAATATTCATAGTGGATGGGCTTTTCGGAACCGAGTTTCGCCGGCAGATAGTTGGTGGCCACTCCGGAGGACCCGACCTTCCCCTGGTCCAGGGTTTGCTGGCTGATGGTGGTAATGTGCCGATAGCTCTTAAAGTTAAGAGTTCGTTCCAGCTGAGTGATCACCGGACCCAGGGCCGACGGCATGTCCGACTTCTCCTGGTCGACCTCCTGGGAGGCCCCGATCAGGCTGAGTTGAATGTTCAGACCGATCCTTGGAGTAACGATTCCCGGTCTGTCCAGCAACCGTATCGCCGCCGCGATGGCCTCCAGGTTCTCCGGCAGATCGCGGACGCTGATGGTACGAATCTCCAGGCTATAGTTCATCAGCGCACCGGAATGTCCGCTGGCCAGCGGCTGCAGAACCGGCATCAGCACCATAGGAGAAACATGCTGGAGCTGGAACACCTTGCTCTTCAGCGAAGGAGCGACATGGGTTTCTTGTTTTTCCTGTTGCCGGCCTAAGATCGGCGCGGCAGAAAGAACGATCGTTAAAAGACACACATATAGTAAACGGGAATACTTCATGATTTTTCTCCTTTCCGATTCGTCGTTCCGCTATCCTGCGGTACGGTTGAAATTTGTATGAATGTGAGATCCCTTCCTGCCGTCTCATGGCATTGCTTCCAACCGGAGATCACCGGGAGGCCAGCCAAATGATTCGTATATTGGGATCGGCTGTCTGCAACTCGATACGGCCCCTAAAGGCTTTGGCTGGCCCCAGGGGATGGTCGGATGCCTGCGCCACCATCATCTTCGCTGCATTACGGCGGGCATCGGTTAAACCGGCACGGGCTGCCTTGTCCGAACGGGGTTTTACAGGCACCACGGATGCGGTTCTGGCCGGCAACTCTTTCGCGACTTCCCCGATTTCACGGGATGGAAGTACAGTCTTCGGCACAAGAAGGTCTGCCGACGGCCTGGCAGGTGGAACTTTGGTTTCTGTCGGCCGGTCCGCGACAAGCCAGATGGCTGCTGCAAGCAAAGCTATGGCGACCAAAACCGCAGCCGGCCGGTATACGGGCAGAGGGAAAAGGTCCTCTATGTATTGCAGGAGGAAAGGGAGCCTTCGGGAGAAACGCGTTCCCGCCCTTATGTTGTGGCGCATTTGGGAGAGGCACTCTTCCTCACCCTGGGGGATGGCTTTTTTCCAGCTTTGAACGATGTTCCAGCTTGCTTCCATTTCGTCCCGAAAACGGCGACAGTCGGCGCAGACGGCCAGGTGGGCCTGCAAATCGGCTGCCTCCCGTGGTGACAGATCCCCGCTCAGGTCCAGCACCGTCCTATTTTGGAATTCCTGACAACTCATGACTTTCTCCCCCATCTCTGCTCCAGTGCCTGCTTGATCTTTACCCGGGCGCGACAGATGTGACTGCGCACGGTGACCTCGGAGGTGTCCAGGATACGGGCCACCTCCGCCGTACTGAGCTCCTCGATGTCGCGTAGAAGGAAGGCGGCACGCTCCTTTTGTGGTAAGGTCAGAAGTGCCTGCTGCAATGCCCGCCATTCCTCCTTGCGTTGCAACTCCCGGCCAGGACCGGGCTCGCGGCTTTCCGGTTCCGCGATCGATTCGATCCACTCGAAAGCCGTCCTGGCGGGTCGGCCTTTGCGCCGCCGCTCCATGTCGTAGCAAATATGGATGGTGACCCGGTAGAGCCACGGGGCCAGCGGCCGCTGCAGATCGATCCTCTTCAGGTGACGGTACAGGCGCAGGAAGACATTCTGTGCGGCATCCCGGGCATCGTTGCGGTCGGCCAGAAAGCGGAGCGCCGTGTGCAGCACCAATTGTTGATAACGCAGCAACAGACATTCGAAGGCTTCCGCTTCACCGGCCCCGGCTCGTACCAGCAGTTCGCGATCTCCGGCCGTCTGCGGTGAAGCGAGTCGGGCTTCACTCATCGCGGGTACATCCAGGGTAATGGTATCTGCCGGCACCGGTTCTCCTTTTTGTTCTCATGCAGTAATACATACTCCGTTTCCGGCCCGACCGTTGAGAAGAAAAGAAAAAAGAACGGAATTTTATCGAGGGGGAGATACAAAAGTATCGTTCCAGGAAGTAGCGGATTGTTCCCGATGTTGAAATAGCATACGGCGCCGCTCCATGCTCACTCCCCCGCAGGCCACGCCATAACCATGCGGCGTTGTGCGTTTGTCTCCGGCGAATGCTCCTGTGCACGCTCCTCCGGGCGCCGTAAATCCCGTATCCTGGACAGTACGGTGCGTGCTTCCGCCATACGGTGCCGCATGAGATAACACCCTACCACGGTTCCGGTGCGGCCCTTGCCCCCCCAGCAATGCACGTACACCAGCCGATCGGCCGCCAGAGCCGCATCGATCCCATCGAGAATGCGCCGCATGTGCCCGAAGTCGGGGACATCCATATCTCGGATCGGCTGGCGTTCCACCGCCACAACGTATCCTCTCTGTGCAGCCTGGCGCTCGAATTCCGCCTGGTATTCTACGAAAGGTCGGCCCTCACGGTCGATCTCGTGGGCCTCCATGAGGTTGATGATATGCCTGATCCCGCAATCGATCAAGGCATGCAGCTTGCGCTCCATTAACGCGGCATTGCGGTCGCCGGGGAAATACCCAGCCAGCAGACGTCCGGGTACTACCCAGTAGGAGCGAGTAAAAGGTCTTTCAGGTACCAGAGTGAAAGTCACGACAGTTTTCAGAAATCAATTATGCCACTGAGAGGCAAATATTCCTCAAAGACAAAAGTTCGATCGTAGACCCGATATGGAAAGATTCTTGGGATAGCCTATTTTTCGGGATGAATCAGCGCCAGGAGACGAGCGGTGACTTCCAGCTGGACCGACTCCGGTACGGAGCCGATGCGTTTTATCTTCCTGACCCGCCAGTCAAGGCTTTTGATCCGATCGCAGAGGATTGCGCCCTCCGTTTGTATCTCAGGATGGGGCCTTCTGCGCCCGGGCCAGAATACCATCCCATATCTCGCGCTGCCGCTGCAGAGCCTGCAGCCGGTCCGGCACCTCGGCGCTGGCCTCCAGTAATTGCCAGCCGGTCCAGCCGCTCTGAAGCAGCAGTTTCATCTGCAGCAGATAGGGAAACTCCGGATCGTCGAGTTCGTGAAGGTGCAGGGTATCGGCCAGCAGGTCCTTGACCAGATTAAAATTGGCCTCGAAACCCTTCCCTTCCTTGTCCCGGGCCATACTGTTGAGCTTGACGCGAACTGCAGGATGCCCGACCTGATCCAGGATGCTTCGGATGGTAACCAGATCTCCGGCACTGCCGTGAGCTTCCAGGCGTACCTGCTGCCCCAGATCGGCGGCGTAACCGCCTACCTCCTTCAGAGCGGCGGCGATCTGCGCGATAGTCTTTTCTCTGGGCACTTCCCGGTGAAAATCGTTCGGAAACACCCGCAATCCGCCGGCGCCCACGTCATGGCTCAACTTCAGGAATCCCTTGGTATTCTCCACTGCCGCCTTGACAGCCGCCGGATCCGGGGCATCATACCTTTCCCCACAGGCCAGGCCCACCAGCTTCACGGGGCTGTCCTCGAACCGTTTTTTCACTTCCCGGCGTCTGTCGCTGCCGGTTTCCAGCTCCACTCCATGAGCGTACTTTTGGCTGGTACGCAGTTCCACTCCCCATACCTTAGCGCGGGCGCAGTTGGCAATCAACAGGGGGATATCCCATTCCTTTCCCCACTGATAGGTTGTAAAACCGAACCGTGTCACCCGGGTCGATGCATGGGCATCCCCCGCCGCGACACCGTATGCTGCAGCTGCGGTAGTCGACGCCAAAAAGCTGCGTCGAGACAGACTTCGCTCTCTCATACTCTTTTCCCTCCTCGACATCATTCCATCATTTGAAATACCCACTGAGTAGAAGTGATTTCTTGCCCTATTTTCTCTGACGAAGCGGTAAAAAGTGGCACAAACATTCCTGTCTGTGACTGAAACGTGCGTCCAATGGGCATCAGGAAAAACCACACAGTATGATTTTCGACTTTTTACCGCTTCGTCATCTCTAATAGACTACAGCAGTTTATTCCCCTTGACTCACGTTTTTTTCGCTTCTATACTCCCACATGTTCATGAAGGAGTTTTGTTAGTTGAATCTGATATCCGCGGGCATCGACATCGGCACAACCACCACGCGCATTGCCCTGTCGCGCATCACCATTGCGGATACGTCCGGGGCTTTCCGGCTGCCGGATATGCGCATCACCCATAAGCAGTTACTGTACCGGGGACCGGTCTACCTCACGCCACAATCGCACGCGGGGGTGGACGGGCGTGCGCTGGCGGCGGTGATCGAGGCGGAGTATGCCGCGGCAGGCTTTACTGCCGCGGAGATCGACAGCGGCGCGGTGATTTTCACCGGCGAAGCGGCGCGCAGCCGCAATGCACCCGAAGTGGCTCAGACGCTGGCGCATCTGGCCGGCGGCTTTGTCGTGGCCGCAGCGGGCGCGGATATGGAAGCGGTACTGGCCGCCAAAGGCTCGGGCGCAGTAGAGCTTTCCCGGGGACGATGCCTGTTGCACACCGATGTCGGCGGCGGTACCTCCAATATCTGCCTGCTGGTGGACGGCCAGCCGGTGGACACGGGCTGTCTGGATATCGGCGGACGGCTGGTGAAATATAGCAGCGGCACGAAACGCATTGAGTATATCGCCCCGGCGATTCGCCGGCTGGACCTCGGCATTTACGAAGGCAACGAAATGTCTTTGGAGCAGGAGACCGCCGTAGCCAACGCGATGGCGGACATCCTGGCACAAGCACTCTATCTGAGACCCCAAACGGCACGCTACGGCGCAGTGCTGGCCGATCACGGCATCTCCCGTCCTCCGGCGGGCTGCGGCTGCACCTTCTCCGGCGGGGTGGCGGAGCTGCTGTACAGCGGCCGCAATGACGATTACGACGATATCGGCCCGGCCCTGGCCCGCGCCATCGCACGTAATCCGCTCTTCCCCCTCACGCTGCGCCCCAAAGAGACAGGTGGGGCGACGGTAACCGGCGCAGCCGATTTCACCATGGAACTCACCGGAAGTACCGTTCATGCCGATACATGGGATTTTCCCTTAAAGGGGCTGCAGGCCACCGCCTTGCGTTTGAGCAGCCGAGAGGATATCGCTTCGCTGCCCGGTGCACTTGCCGTAGCATCGAGGCGCTGCCTGGATAACTGCGCTTTTTCCTTCAAGGGCTTTGCCGGCGCGGGCTTTGCCGATATCGAGGCCATCGCGCAGGCGGTGACCTCGGCGCTTTCCGGCGACATCGTTCTCGTCGTCCAACGGGACATGGCGAAGGCATTGGGACAGGCGTTCTCTCGCCGCACGACCCGGCGCGTGCTGTGCCTGGACGGTTTGACCGTGAAGGATGGGGACTTTATCGATATCGGTAAACCGGTGGGAGGCGTTTTCCCGGTCATTGTGCACACATTGCTTTTCGGAAGATAAAAGGATGAAACTGAATACACGGCTTTTCGGCGAAAACTATACCTTCGGCAGCATCCAGGAGGTACTGGCCAAAGCCAACGAGCCTAAAAACGGCGACGTGCTGGCGGGTATCGCCGCGCGGGATGCCAAGGAGCGCGTCGCGGCCAAGATCGTACTGTCCGGATTGACCATCAAGGACGTGACCGAGAATCCCGCCATGCCTTACGAGCAGGACGAGGTCACACGTATCTGCTGGGACGACCTCGACAAGGAGGTTTACCGCCGGTTCTCCGGTATGTCCATCGGGGAGTTGCGCGAGTATATCCTCTCTGACACCTGTGGAGAGCAGGAGCTGCCGACCCTCGGCCGTGGCCTCATGCCCGAATGTGTGGCGGCTGTCGCCAAGCTGATGAGCAATATGGATCTGATCTACGGAGCCTCGCGCATACGGGTGACCGCCACCTGTTGCACCACCATCGGTGGAACAGGCGTGCTGGCCTCGCGCCTGCAGCCGAATCATCCGTTCGACGACCCGGACGGCATTACCGCCTCCATACTGGAAGGTCTCTCCTACGGCGTGGGCGATGCGGTGATCGGACTCAATCCGGTGGACGACCGCACGGAGAGCGTCTCCGCTGTCCTGGCGCGGTTGGACGAGATCAAGCGGAAATTTGCCATCCCCACCCAGATCTGTGTATTGGCGCACGTGACCACCCAGATGGACGCGATGCGCAAGGGCGCGCCGACCGACCTTATCTTCCAGAGCGTGGCCGGCAGTCAGAAGGGCAACGATTCGTTCGGCATATCGGCCGCCATGCTGGAGGAGGCTCGTCATCTCGCGCTTTCCTCCGGGCGCGCCAAAGGGCAGAGCGTCATGTACTTTGAGACCGGGCAGGGCAGTGAACTTTCGGCGGACGCGCATTTCGGTGCGGACCAGGTAACCATGGAGGCACGCTGTTATGGTTTCGCAAGACACTTCTCGCCGTTCCTGGTCAATACCGTCGTGGGCTTCATCGGCCCGGAATACCTCTTCGACTCGCAGCAGGTAATCCGCGCCGGACTGGAGGACCACTTCATGGGAAAGCTTTTAGGCCTCCCCATGGGTTGCGACGCATGTTACACCAACCATATGAAGGCCGACCAGAACGAAATCGAAAACTTGGCGGTATTACTGGCTACTGCGGGCTGCAATTACTTTATGGGGGTTCCCCACGGCGATGATGTGATGCTCGGCTACCAAAGCACCGGATATCACGAGACGGCCACGCTGCGCCGCCTGCTGCGTCTGCGCCCCATCCCGGAGTTCGAAGCCTGGCTGAAGGAACACGGTTTCTGGGAAAACGGCGCACCTACCAGGCTGACGGGCGACGGATCGGTTTTGCTTTAAGGAGGCGTGCATGGAGCGGCAGGATGTTGAAAAAATCGTCCGGGAAATCCTGAAACGTATGCTGTCCGAACGGATGGTAGCCAGTGCGGCCGCCAGAACCGTTTCGGATCTTACCGAAGAGGACATTTCCCGGTGGAATTTCGTCCACGGCGTTAAGGCCCGGGAATTCGCCGTGCTGAAGAGCCGTACCCCCGCGCGGCTCGCGATCGGGCACAGGGGAACGCGCTACCCGACGCATACCCAGCTGCGCTTTCTCGCTGATCATGCTGCGGCCAAGGATGCGGTAGATAGCGAGATCCCGGAGGAATTCGTCCGGCAACATTCGCTGACACTGCTGCAAAGCCTGTGCTCCGGCCGCGAGGAACATATCACCCGGCCCGACCTTGGCCGTCAGCTTCCGCAAGCGGGTATCGATGCTCTACGTCGATTCAGCCCCACTCCGGTGGACGTATGCATCTTCCTGGCCGACGGCTTATCGGCCAAGGCGATCGTACAAAACGGAATGGACACGCTGCTGACCGCCAAGGCCGGTCTGGAAGCGGCGGGCCTGCGCGTTGCCCCGGCCTTTGTTGTGCGCTATGGGCGTGTGGGTGTGATGGACGTAATATCGGAAACATTGCGAATGCCGGTCACCTGCGTCCTGATCGGGGAAAGGCCCGGCCTCGGCGTCGCCGACAGCATGAGCGCCTATGCGGCCTATAACGCCACCGTCGGCATGGGCGAATCGCGCCGCACGGTGATCTCCAACATCCATGACAAAGGTACGCCCGCCGTCGAGGCAGGCGCATGGCTGGCAGAGCTGTTGCGCGATATGCACCGGACGCGGATGAGCGGCCTGGCATTGCGGGAAGCCCAAAACAGGGAAGCATCCAGATGACCGGCGACAGCTTGAAAGCGACTGTGCTCGCGGTCAACATCATTCCGGCAGTGGATGACGCGCTTTCGCAATCCCTGGAGCTGCCGCCACACATCAAGAGTATCGGCCTGATCACCTGCAACAGTGACGATGTGGGCTATACTGCGCTGGACGAGGCCACTAAACAGGCCGATGTCGAGGTCGTATACGCGCGCTCCATGTATGCCGGCGCCTCCAACTCCAGCACCGCTCTGGCAGGCGAGTTTTTGGGCATTCTCGGCAGCCGCAGCGTCGAGAACGTGGAGAGTGGGGTAAACGCCGCCACCTATTTCATAGAACACGATGCCGCATTCGTTTCCGCCAACGAAGAAGATACCGTATCGTATTATGCCCACTGCGTATCGGCATGCGGTTCCTACCTGGCAAAAATGGCCGGCGTCCCTGTAGGCACGGCCATTGCTTATGTGATCGCCCCGCCGCTTGAGGCGGTCAGCGGAATCGACGCGGCGCTCAAGGAAGCGGATGTGTCCGTAGGTGCGCTCTACTCGCCGCCGACCGAAACCAACTTTGGCGGTGGACTGCTCACAGGTACCCAGGCGTCCTGTCTCGCCGCCTGTCAGGCGTTTTCGCGCGAGGTGTGCCGCATTGCCGGCTGCCGCCCCCCACAGACGCACGCCAAGCAGGAGCACGAAACCAACCTGAACCGGGATACGCTGGTATCGAAATCCCATCCGTCCATTGCGCTGCGAGGCAAACTGGATACGCTTGTTGCGCTGATCACGGATATTCAATACCAGGCCCTTGAGGAGAACTGTTCCTCGCTATTGTCGGAGTTGGAGGATGTGTGCCGCGCCGTCAAGGAGGTGATGGCCGCCGACGTGAAGGGCACGCCGGTCGAACGCCGGCAGATCATTGGCCTGAGTATGGACGAACTGCGCCAGGCCTCCCACTCGCCGCAACGCTTTGGCTTTTCCGGCCATGCGATGCCCTCTCCCCAGCTCGGACGACTGTTCCTTGGACTTAACTATTTGCGTACGCAGATTCGCGAAGCCGAGCTGGCGGCCGTTCAAGCCTACGAGAAGGATCTTGCGGCCCGGGAAACATCCCTCCGCCTGATGAACCGGCTCTCTTCCGCCGCCTATATCCTGAGCCTGAAATATGCCAAAAAATAATAGCCGTATCAGGAAAGATGGGCTACGGCTTTAAAAAAGGTGTAGCAGAATACGCCGTCCTTTTCGGCGGTCCGATACAAATCGGCGATGCCCCGATCGAAGGTGGCCGCATCGATCATCCGGGAAGATAAGGCTGCCCGGCGCACTCCTGCGATCATGACCGTGAATGTCTTTTTGGTAAAACCATCCACCCACTCCGGCTTTCCGGCATCTACGTAAACCATCCTGGGGGAAACCCGGATCGAGGCAAAACCGGCCGCCCGCAGCAAAGGATAGAGTTCTCTGCCGATCAAGGCATTGCCTCCCGCCTGACGCTGCAACCGGGGAACTGTCTGGGACACCCACTTATAATTTCGGGACGTCAGTCTGGAGGGCTATCCGGGAGGAGGGCTATCCGGGACACC
>CAZTVS010000026.1:51477-54627 GCA_964617125.1 uncultured Acidobacteriota bacterium | reverse complement strand
TGAGGGGCCGGTGATGGCTCATGGGATATTATGGGATGAATGGGAAGTATGGGATGGGAATGAAGAAGCTATAGTTCGTGGCGGCCGGAAATGGCCCTGGTGATGGTCACCTGGTCGGCATACTCGATGTCGCTGCCGACAGGAAGCCCCATGGCTATACGCGTTACCCGTACCCCCGTCGGTTTGATCTTTTGTGCCAGAAACAGAGCTGTGGCATCCCCTTCCACGTTCGGATTGGTGGCAACGATCACCTCGGCAATCGAACCGGCTTCCAACCTGGAAAACAGGTTGGAGGTCTGCAGCTGTTCCGGTCCGATTCCGCTGAGCGGTGCCAGCCGTCCATGCAACACATGGTACAGACCTCGATAGCCTCCACTTTTTTCGATGGTCAGGATATTAAAAGGCGTCTCGACAACACAGAGTGTTCCCGCATCCCGGGCAGGATCGCTACAGATGGCACAGGGGTCGCTTTCGGTCAGATTATTGCAGACGTGACAGCTGACGATCCGTTCCTTCACCGCCAGAACCGCCTCGGCTAGCCGATCGATCTCCTCGCCGGTTTTGCGCAGAATGCCATAGGCAATCCTTTGCGCCGATTTGGGACCGATCCCGGGAAGCAATTGCAACTCTTCCAGCAGAAACTGGACGGCAGGGCGCTGTTCGTTCATAGACAGGTGTTCCAGATCATCCCAGACCGGGAATCTTCATCATCTGGGCCAGATTTCCCATCTGATTTCCCAGATGCTCTTCCACTTCCTGACCGGCCTGATTCACTGCGGCTACGATCAAATCCTGAAGCATTGCCACATCCTCGGGGTTGACCACTTCGGGATCGATACGCAGCTCCGTAATCTGTTTGGTCCCATTCATGCGGACCAGCACCATTCCCCCTCCACTGCTGGCTTCCACGGATAACTGGGCCATCTGCTGTTTGAATTGAGACTGGAGGGCCTCGGCCTGTTTCATCATCTGCTGTAAATTCTTCATCGGGCTCTATTTCTCCTCACTGCTGATTTCTCCTGGAAAATGCTCCAGAAACGGCCCCAATACGGGGTCCTTCTTGATTCGGGAAATCAATCCCGAGTCGTCTTCTCGATTCACGGCAACCGGAGCGGGTGCGGCGTTATCGCTCTGCACCAGGCTAAAGCGCACGGGAATCGAGGGCCCGCAGGTTTCCGCGGCTGCCTGTTGCATAGATTGCCGGCAGTTCTCTTCCTGCAGTTTTTCGAAAACGGAGCGGTACCTGTCCGGAATCTGTATGCGCAGTTCCCCTTCCTGCATCTCGATGCTGGAAGCCAGATTCAGCCAGGGAATAGCAATCGGATAAAGTTCGCCGAAACGCCTCCGAAAAGATTCCAAACCGGCCTGGCTGTCGGCCGGCGGCACAGCCTTTGCTACCCTCTCCACAGCCGGGGATGCCTTCGGACGAACCGGGGCGTGCGATGGACTAGGTGGTTCGGAAGCAGGCGGTGTATCCGCTCCCTGCAGTCTGCCGGAGGGAACCGCCGGCGAATTGGCGGCAGGGACGTTCACCCGGCTTTCCCCTGCCGAAGAACGCAGATCGGCCAATAATTCGGCAAGAGATTCGATGCGCGGCAGGGCTGTCATCTTCAGCAGGGCCAGTTCCAGAGAGAATCGCGGGAAATAGGCGATCCTCATCTCCGATTCGACACGGCCCAGGATGTCAAGAAAGCGAAGTAGGTCCTCCAGGGAAAAATTCTGCACCAATGCTTCCAGATGGCCTGTCTGTGCCGGACCGCTTCCCATCATGCTGATTTCTTTTGCTCCTGCTTTCACCACCATCAGATCGCGCACATATCGGATCAGGTGCCGGCAGAAGACCTGCAGATCGAATCCGGCCGCATAAACCTCCTCCACGATTTTCAATACATCGCGGGGCTGTTGATCCCGTATGGCTTCGGTCAATCGTAGCAGGAGGGCGAAATCCACCACACCCAATACCGACTCGACCTCCTCGTCCCTGGCCTCCGGACCGCAATAGGCGATGACCTGATCCAGCAAGGAAAGGGCATCCCGCATGCTCCCTTCGGCCGCCAGGGCGATCTGCTCTATGGCCCGATCGCCATAGGAAATATTTTCGATGGAAAGGATCTTTTTCAGCCGGGCGACGATCAGCGGGAGGTCGAGCAGCCGGAAGTCGTACTGTTGGCAGCGGGAGAGAATAGTCACCGGAAGCTTCTGTTTTTCCGTGGTGGCCAGAATGAATTTGACATGCTCCGGAGGCTCTTCCAGGGTTTTCAGCAGAGCATTGAATCCCTCATTGGTAATCTGATGCGCCTCATCGATGATATAGACTTTGAAGCGATTGCGCACAGGCGCGAACTGCACGCTTTCGCGCAACCGGCGGATATCGTCGATGCCGCGATTGGAGGCGGCATCGATTTCAACCACATCCAAATCGCTTCCATGGGCGATTTCTCGACAGGCATCGCACCGATCACAGGGTTCAGGGGTCGGTCCCTGACTGCAATTGAGCGCTTTGGCCAGAAGCCGGGCCATGGTGGTTTTTCCCACCCCGCGCGGGCCGCTGAACAGATAGGCGTGGGAAATCCGATTCCGCCGGATGGCGTTCTGCAGCGCACGGATGGTGACCTCCTGCCCTTCCAGATCGGAAAAGGTCTGCGGCCGGTATTTTCGGGCACTTACCAGGTAATTCATCGGGGTTTATGCGGAAATCAAGATCCGATCCTCTATCGATCGACAGGGGGCAGAAGAGCGGGTTGGCCCAGTCCCCGGGACACCTGCGGCACATATAATTTTCCTCTTAATGCTGCTTCCTTCCGGACCTGACATGGTTCGAGGGTTATATTGCACAGGGCCCGAGGCCTGGATAAGTAGCGGCCAAGACGCTCCTGCCGAGGAGCGTCTCCCTGCCGCTTTTGCTTTTATCGAATGTACATGCAGCTGAACCAAGATTAATACCCGATGCCTGCAGGAAAGTCAAAGGCCGAAAGCAAAAAACCGCATATTATTTTTTATGAATGGCCCGGTAAAAAAGGCTTTGTTCCGTCTTTTCCGTACATTCCGTATTGATTCCATTGCTTTTGCCGGCGGGACGCCGGCGCTCCCAGGACTTTCAATCGGCATGCATCTTATTGCGACCACCTGGTCGGACGCCGGTCCCATCTA
>CAZTVS010000026.1:25995-51377 GCA_964617125.1 uncultured Acidobacteriota bacterium | reverse complement strand
TTTCAATCGGCATGCATCTTATTGCGACCACCTGGTCGGACGCCGGTCCCATCTATGAGAGACGAGAGAGGTTAGCAGTTCTGCGGAGAGGGGTCCCCTGTCGCTGCAGGCCAGATTCTGTTCCACGTGACGAACCCGTCGCATCCCGGGAATGATCGTGGAAACGTCAGGATTGCTCAGGATGAACCGCATGGCCATCTCCGGCAGGGACATTCCCTGCGGAAGGATCTTTTTCAGGGCTTCCGCGCGGTCCACACTCGCATCCAGGTTTTCCTTTACGAAGTAGGTATTTCTCCAATCCCCCTCTGCCCAGTGACTCTCTTTGGTCAAGGTACCGGTCAGGGACCCCTCGTCGAAGGGCACCCGGGCAATGACGGCTACATCTTTGGCCCGGCAAGCAGGAAAGAGTTCATCTTCCGGTTCCTGGTCGAAGATGTTATAGATCACCTGTACGGCATCGATCCGTCCGCTCTCTACCGTTCGGATGGCGTTCCAGGGCTCCCAGCGATTGATGCTGATCCCGATCGCCTGAAATAACCCTTGCGACCGAAGGTTGTCCATGGTTTGAAACCATCGATCGTCCTCCACCCACCGGTCCTCCCAGGTGTGAAACTGAAACAGATCCAACCGGTCGAGGCCTGAGTTTTTCAGGCTGGAATGCACATATTCCTCAATATAGTCGGGAGGATAACAGTCGTCCAGGCTGAATTCCCTCCGGCTGGGCCAGGCCCGGTTTTTCGGAGGAATCTTGGTGGCCGTGTACAGGCGTTTTTCCGGATTGGCACGGCAAAGGCGGCCCAGCATCCCTTCGCTATGCCCGTTTCCGTAGGCCCAGGCCGTATCGAAAAAGGTGCATCCCAGGTCGACAGAACGCTGCATGGCCTCAAAGGACTCTTCGTCGCTCGACCCGGTCCAGCCGCTTAGTCCCCACATGCCGTAACCGATATCGGAAACCATCCACCCCATACGTCCAAATCGGCGGTATTTCATAAGCCCTCCGTTTCCAACCGTATCTATCCGGCCATCGATTGCAGGAAGTCCTGATTACTGCGGGTCTTTTTGAGTTTTTCTGTCAACAGTTCCATCCCTTCGACCACAGACATGGGGGTAAGAACCTTGCGCAATATCCACACTCGATTCAGTTCCTCCTGACTCATCAGGAGCTCTTCCTTGCGCGTTCCGGAGCGGTTGATATCGATGGACGGGAAGATGCGGCGATCGACCAGGCGCCGGTCGAGGATGATCTCCATATTACCCGTGCCCTTGAATTCCTCGAAAATCACATCGTCCATACGGCTTCCGGTATCGATCAGAGCGGTGGCCATGATGGTCAGGCTTCCCCCCTCTTCGATGTTCCGGGCCGATCCGAAGAACCGTTTCGGACGCTGCAGGGCGTTGGAATCCACGCCGCCGGAAAGCACCTTGCCGCTGGGAGGAACGATCGTGTTGTAGGCTCGTGCCAGGCGCGTGATGCTGTCCAGGAGGATGACCACATCCTTCTTATGCTCCACGAAGCGCTTGGCCTTTTCGATCACCATCTCGGCGACCTGTACGTGGCGGCTGGCCGGTTCATCAAAGGTGGAGCTGATGACTTCGCCGTTAACGGACCGCTGCATATCTGTCACTTCTTCCGGTCGTTCGTCAATCAGCAGCACGATCAGGTAGATCTCCGGGTGGTTACGGGTGATGGAGTTGGCTATGGTCTGCAGCAGCATCGTTTTTCCGGCTCGCGGAGGAGACACGATCAAGCCGCGCTGCCCCTTGCCGACCGGGGTCAGAAGATCCAGGATTCGTGCCGAGAGATTGTTGGAGGTATTCTCCATCCGTATCCGTTCCATGGGATAGAGCGGAGTCAGGTTGTCGAAAAAGATCTTGTCCCGGGCCATATCGGGCGGTTCGAAATTGACGGCCTCCACCTTGATCAGGGCAAAATAGCGCTCTCCTTCCTTGGGTGGGCGGATCTGCCCGGATACGGTATCGCCCGTGCGCAGATCGAACTTGCGTATCTGGGAAGGCGAAACATAGATGTCGTCCGGACCGGGGAGGTAGTTGTAGTCGGGGGCCCGCAGAAAACCGAATCCATCCGGCAGGCATTCCAGCACACCCTCGGCAAAGATGAGGCCGCTCTGCTCGGTTTGCGCCCTCAGAATCTGAAAGATCAGCTCCTGTTTACGCATTCCGGCTGCCCCATTCACATCCAGCGTCTTGGCCACAGACATCAGGGTTCCGATATTCATCTCTTTCAGATCGCGGATATTGAGCGGCTCGGCCCCCTCCTTGGGAGTGTAGCTGCTGGCTTCATTTTCCACATCCAACTGAGTGGAACGTTCCTGGGATTTGTCTTTCCCCTTCGGAGAACGGCTCCTCTTTTCGGATTTCTCACCCTGGCCCTTGCCTTCTCTTTGTGCCTTTCGATGTTCCAAGGTTTCGTTGTTCACTTCATCTGCCATAAATCATCTCCAAATTTTAAAAATCCTGAAATAGTTCGCCATATCTCCTTATGCCCTGCACCGGACTTGGTAGAACAGGCAATAACGGGGGCCCCGGCCATTTCCCGGGCAGCAGAGGCGACTGCTTTGGCCAGAGCGGTTTTTCCAAGCTTGTCGGCCTTATTGATTACTACGGCGAAGGCTCGTTCATGGGCCAACAGCCAATCCCGCATTTGGAGATCCAAAGGCGTGGGAGGAAGGCGACAATCTAGTACCAAAAGAACCATATCCTTTGCCGAACGCGACTCCAGATAGGTACCAATCAGATGATCCCACTGTTCACGCATTTCCCGACCGGTTTTGGCATAACCATATCCGGGAAGATCTGCAAAATACAGCCTCCGCTGGAGCAAATAAAAATTCACCCCCCTGGTTTTGCCGGGCGTATTGCTGGTACGTGCCAACAGCTTTTGTCCTGCCAGCAGGTTGATCAGCGAAGATTTGCCCACGTTGGAGCGGCCTGCGAAAGCTACCTGGGGGAGCTTGTCCTCGGGGAACTGTGAAGGCAGAAAGCTACAACATCTGAGTTCGGCTGTCAAGCGTATCACAATAAGCCTGATTCAGAAAAAATACAAAGAGAACCGGTTAGCGTCGTAAGAAATCAATGACGTATAGCCTGATTTCCGGAAAAATCCTTTTCCGGCGGCTTGGTAAAGCTGCTTTCATTCTGGGCCTGGGGAGGATGAACCAGGGCGACACGGAGCACCTCATCCATCGTCTCCACCATCTTGATGTCGAGGGTTTCTTTGATCTCCTTGGGGATATCTTGAAGGTCCTTCTCGTTCTCTTTGGGAATGACGATGGTCTTCAACCCCTCGCGGTGAGCGGCCAACATCTTCTCCTTCAATCCGCCGATAGGGAGAACTTTACCCCGGAGGGTGATCTCGCCGGTCATGGCCACATCGTTGCGCACGGGAATTTTGGTCAAGGCCGACACGATCGCCGTTGCCAAAGTTATACCGGCAGATGGTCCGTCCTTGGGAATGGCACCTTCGGGGATATGGATGTGCATATCGGTACGGCGGTAAAAATCGCGGTTGATCCCATATTCGGCAGTCCGCGACCTTACGAAGGTGATGGCCGCCTGCGCCGATTCCTGCATTACCTCCCCCAGCTTGCCGGTCAGCGTCAGCTTGCCCCTGCCGTCTGTCAGGGTCGTTTCCGTGAGCAGAACCTCTCCGCCGACTTCGGTCCAGGCAAGACCGGTGGCCAGGCCCACCTCGTTGGTCTCATTGGCGGTTTGCTGCCGGTAAGGGGGCACACCCAGATACTCGTTCAGCATCTCGAACTCCACCCTGTGTTCGGCCTTGGCATCCAGCGACCCGGAAACCAGCTTGCGAACCACCTTGCGGCAGATTTTACCGATCTCCCGTTCCAGGTTCCGGACACCGGACTCCTTGGTGTAACGGCGGATGATAGAAAGAAGAACGGCATCGGGCAGGATCAACTGCTCGGGTTTAAGCCCCGCTGTCGACAGCTGTTTCTGGATCAGAAAGCGTTTGGCTATTTCCAGCTTTTCCTGCTCGGTGTATCCGGACAGGTGGATGATCTCCATGCGGTCCTGCAGCGGCCTGGGTATGGTGTGCAGAACGTTGGCTGTGGCGATGAACATGACCTCGGAAAGATCAAACTCCGTGTCCAGGTAATGGTCGGTGAAGGTCGAATTCTGTTCCGGATCGAGGACCTCCAACAGGGCCGCCGACGGATCTCCACGGAAATCCGTACTCATCTTGTCGACTTCGTCCAGCAGGAATACCGGATTTTTGACCGTCGCCTTCTTCATCATCTGGATGATCTGGCCGGGCAGACTGCCGATATAGGTCCGTCGATGACCGCGTATCTCCGCTTCATCGCGCACCCCTCCCAGGGACAGCCTTACAAATTTCTTTCCAGTAGCCCTGGCGATGGAACGCCCCAGAGAGGTCTTTCCGCATCCGGGCGGACCGACAAAGCAAAGAATGGTGCCCTGCGGCTTTTTTACCATATGCCGCACCGCCAGAAATTCCAGAATGCGCTCTTTGATCTTTTCCAGGCCGTAGTGGTCCGCTTCCAGGATCTCTTCGGCCTTTTTCATGTCGCGCAGCTCTTTGGTCCGCACGGACCAGGGCACCGCCAAAAACCAATCGATATATGTCCGGGAGACGGTGGATTCGGCGGAAAGCGGCGGCATCATCTCCAGACGCTGCAACTCTTTGAGCGCCTTTTCCCTGGCCTCTTTGGGCATATTGGCCTTGTCGATGGCGGTCCGGAGCTCATCGATTTCGTTCTTTTCGTCCTTGCGCCCGAGTTCCTTGTGGATGGCCTTGATTTTCTCGTTGAGATAGTACTCCTTTTGCGCCCGCTCCATCTGACGCTTCACCCGATTCTGGATATTGCGGTCCATCTTGATCTTTTCGATCTCGATCTCCACAATTTCGGTGATCCGTTCGACCCGCTCGAAGATATCGAATATCTCCAGCAGATTCTGTTTCTCCGGGGCGGTCAATGGCATGCTGGAACAGAGAGTGTCGGACAGACGCTCGGCGTCGTTGGTCCGAAAGGTACTGAGCAGGGCCTCAAAATTGATTTGTGGATTCAGTTTGGCGTATTCTTCAAAGATCCCGTTAAGCTTTTTGATCAGGGCCGTCAGTTTAGGAGTCACCTTGTTGCAGAACGGCTGCAGCTCGACATAAGCGATCAGGGTATCGTCCTCCGTATCTACACGCAGGGTACGCGCCCGCTGCAGACCCTCCACCAGGACCTTGATGTTTCCATCCGGATGTTTGACGCTCTGCACGATATTGGCGACCACTCCGATATGGAAGATGTCCTGCACGGAGGGATTATCGATCCCGGGGTCCTTCTGGGTGGCGAGAAAGACCCGCTTGTCTCCGGCCAAAGCCGTTTCCAAGGCCCGCACCGATGCCGGCCGGCCGATGACGAACGGGATCATCATGAACGGAAAGACGACTACGTCCCGAATGGGGATCATAGGAATCTTGAGTATCTGCTTTTCCACTTCGCTTGACATGAACCGTTACCCTGCCTTTTCCATGAGGGAATAGCAGAGCTCCTTATTGCAAACCATTTCCTTGGTGATACTGAAATCCTTGATCTCCTTCTGCGAAGGCAGCCGATACATCAGGTCCAGCATAAGTTCTTCGAGGATGATCTTCAACCCCCGGGCTCCCATCTTTCTCTCCAAAGCCTGTTCCGCCACGGTCTTCAAGGCATCCGGTTCAAACTGCAATTTGACGTTTTCGAACTCCATCAGCTTCTGATATTGTTTGACCAGGGCGTTCTTCGGTTTGGTCAGGATTTCCACCAGGGCCATGGCGTCCAGATCGTGCAAGGCACCGACAACCGGCAACCGGCCGACAAATTCCGGAATCATACCGAATTTGATCAAATCCCTGGGCTGAATCTGATCCAGAATGTTTTCCAGCCCCACTTTGGCCGAGACCCCTGAATCCCGTTGGACGAAACCGACCGTCTTTTTTCCGACTCGACGCTGAATGATCTTTTCCAGCCCGACGAAAGCCCCGCCGCAGATAAACAGGATATTGGTGGTATCGACCTGGACAAACTCCTGATGGGGGTGTTTGCGCCCGCCCTGCGGAGGCACATTGGCTACGGTGCCTTCCAGTATCTTGAGCAACGCCTGTTGTACGCCCTCTCCGGAAACATCCCGGGTAATGGACGGGTTTTCGTCCTTGCGGGCAATTTTATCGATTTCATCGATATAAATGATCCCCTGCTGGCATTTCTCCTTATCGCCGCCGGCAGACTGCAGCAGGCGAAGGATGATGTTCTCCACATCCTCGCCGACATAACCTGCCTCGGTCAGGGTGGTGGCATCGACCAGAGCGAAGGGAACACTCAGCATCTTGGCCAGAGTCTGGGCCAGCAGGGTTTTACCGGTACCCGTGGGGCCGATCAATAAAACGTTGCTCTTCTGCAGTTCCACATCGGCACGCCGCTTGCAGATCTCCAGCCGTTTGTAATGATTGTAAACGGCAACCGCCAGTTTTTTCTTGCACACCTCCTGGCCGATGACATAGGAATCCAGGAACTCCTTGATCTCCTGCGGCTTGGGCAGTCGCTGGCCACTGGGCAAGGGCGTATCGTCAGCGATGATCTCATTGCATACAGTCACACACTCGTCACAGATGTAGACGGTGGTCGGTCCGGCAATCAGCTTTCTGACTTGATTTTGCGTCTTCTGGCAGAAGGAGCATCTCAGTGTGTTATCTTCAACAGATTCTTTTTTCACAATTCGAGCCTCGAATGAATGAATGCCAAGTGATGATCATCGCGGGTTGCGCGAACTGATTACCTCATCAATAATACCGTACTCTTTGGCAGACTCGGCGCTCATGATGAAATCCCTCTCCACATCCGCCTGGATTTTAGCAGGATTCTGACGGGTGTGCCGGACCAGGATGTCGTTCATCAGCTGCCGCAGACGCAGGATCTCCCGCGCATGAATCTCTATATCGGTGGCCTGCCCCGACAATCCGCTCATGAAAGGCTGATGGATCATGATCCGGGCATTGGGCAAAGCAAAGCGCTTCTTCTCCGCGCCGGCGGCGAGCAAAACCGCAGCCATACTTGCCGCCTGGCCGACGCATATGGTGGCAACATCCGGCTTGATGAATTGTATGGTGTCGTAAATGGCCAGGCCGGCAGAGATGGAACCGCCCGGTGAGTTGATGTAAATATTGATATCCTTCTCCGGGTCCTCTGCTTCCAGAAAAAGAAGCTGCGCCGTCACCAGGTTGGCGACCTGGTCGTCGATCGGACTGCCCAGAAAAATGATATTGTCTTTCAGGAGACGGGAATAGATATCGTAGGCACGTTCTCCCCGCCCGGTTTGTTCGACTACCATCGGTACTAATGTCACTCGCACTCCTCCTACGTCCAATCTATGTTATCGGTTCCAGGCGATCCATTCTTTCTACTCACCGGCCAATTTTGTAATCTCGACAGATTCGATCACCGCATGTTCTCTTAAAAAATCGAGAGTCTTTCTGTGTAACAACTGCAGCCGCAGCGGTTCCAATCTCCCTTTCTTTTCCAGATCGGCACGGAAGGCATCGAAATTCTTCTCGCTGTATTTGGACAGGCTGACGACTTCCGCATCCAGTTCCTCGGCGGATATCGTAATCCCTTCCTTCTCGGCGACCTTCTCCAGCAGGACATTCCCGCGAGCGGTTTCGGTAGCCTTGGGACGAGAATTTTCCGCGACTTTGCGCCAGTCCAGATTCAAACGATTCGGGTCCACACCCTGTTGGCTCAGCCCGTAGGCAAAACTCGTGAGAGAGTCGTGCAGCGATTCCTCGACCATCGTCGAGGGGGGTTCGAAAGAATACTGTTTCGTCAGCGCCTCGAACAGTTTGTTGCGTACGGTGTTTTCGTATTCCCGATCCATATTGGCCTGCATGGTGTCGGTCAAATCCCTTTTTAAACCTTCCAGGGTTTGATGTTCTCCGGTTTCCTTGGCCAGGTTATCGTCGATCGGCGGAAGCTCTTTCTTATGAATCACCAGGACATCCACCTGATATTGGACTTCCTTACCGGCCATGCGCGGATTTTGAAAGTCCTTAGGATACGACACAATAAAGGTACGAGAATCTCCCGGCTTTGTTCCCTTGAGGTTCTCTGTAAACTCGGGTTGAACGTTGGTTCCGCCCAGTTCCAGGGACACCGATTTGTCCTGGAACTCGACACCGGAACCGTCGGTCAGTTTTCCCTTGAAATCTGCATTGATGTGGTCTCCCACCTCGGCAGAGCGATCCGTTACCGGAAGGAAACGTGCACATCGCTCCTGTATGCTCTTAAGACTGCTTTCCAGGAGCTCTTCGGTCACGGTCGCGCGGTTGACCTCTACGCGGAGTCCTTTATATTCCTGCAGATCTATGGCGGGCAGGACGTCGAAAGCGATCTCCAGATGGGCATCCCCTCCATCTTCCATCGTGAACCGTTCCAGGATGGGAGAGGAGATCGGTTTGATTTTCTGGGAATCCAGTGCCTCCTGATAGCTCTTGGAAGCTAATTGATTACCCAGCTCCTCTTGAATCGGAGCGGCATATTTTTTCCGAATCAGGGTTTGCGGAGCTTTTCCGCGACGAAATCCGGGTATATTGGCATGCCGGGCGATATCCCGGCATATGTTCTCGAATTCCTCCTGGAATTCTTCTCTTTTCCAATCCACGATCATCCTGATCCTGGAATCATTCACATTTTGCATCTGAAGCTGAGTCACAAGACTCCTTTCCCGAAAAACGTAACGAAGGAATTATAAAGTCTATTACCGTTACGGGGCACGGAAGGTCCATGGCGCCCCGGAACCATTCCAATCCACACTCTATACACCGGTATCGACCGGTCTGACACCCCGGCTATGCGAAAGGGGGGACTTGAACCCCCACCCCTTGCGGGACTGGATCCTAAGTCCAGCGCGTCTGCCAATTCCGCCACTTTCGCTCACGATACGCACCTTATCACACTATTTTCAACCAGTAATTATAGATTTTATCCCATCGAATGCAAGCGAATACCTCTTACCCAAATAGAAACCAGTCCTTACAGGGAACATTCCGCCTGAAGACGGAATAAAGTTTAGATAGCTAACCACTCATGCTTGTTGTAAAATCCTTAGGAAGTTTTTTTATCGTCACCCCCCGTCTTTCTCAAGGGGAAGAGAGGAAGTACATATTTAGCGCAAGGTGATTAGGAAACCCGGAACGATAAGAATAGATGAAGTCGCAAAATATGCCGGGAGCGCCGGCATCCTGCCGGCATCCCATTTTAAATTAATACGGAATATACACGGAAGAACGGGAAATCGATTTTTTACGACTTCATCAGAATTGGTTCCCAACGAATCGAATATACCCCATGATTACCAAACTTGGTGAGTTGCTCATACAAGAACGACTGATCGACAAGAGACAACTCGACACTGCCCTGAAACAAATCTCGACCAGCGGCGGACGGCTGGAAAACGTTCTCGTGGGGCTGGGATTCGTCACCGATGAAGACATCACCAACGCCATCTGCGGAAATTACGGTATACCCTCCATCAATCTGTCATATTTCGATGTCGATCCGGACGTGTTGCGACTTATCTCTCTGGAGACCGCACAAAAATACCAGATTGTCCCCCTCAGCCGGGTCGGCTCGACCTTGACTATCGCCGCTGCCGATCCCACCAACGTCGCCGACCTGGACGACATCAAGTTCATGACAGGACTGGCCATTGAACCGGTCGTGGCTTCGATCTCCTCTATCCGTGAAGCCATCGAAAAATATTATGGCACCCAGACAGCCATCGAACTGAAAAAGGTGTTTCAGGAGATATCCGGTAGACCGGCGGATGCCAGCATCGAACTCGATCTGACGACGGAGCAGATACAGGAAAAAACCACGGATGAACTGCAGAATGCCAGCGAAGAAGCCCCTATCATCAAGCTGGTGAATATGATTATCGCCGAATCGCTCAAGCGGGGTGCAAGCGATATCCATATCGAACCCTACGAGCATGAATTCAGGGTGCGGTATCGTATCGACGGCGTACTGCAGCTGTCCATGACTCCCCCGGTCAAATTGAAGGATGCAGTTACTTCCCGGCTCAAGATCATGGCCAAGCTGGATATTTCCGAAAAACGGTTACCCCAGGACGGTCGTATCAAACTGCGAACTCAGCTCAAGGGGGAAAATCGGGAAATCGATTTTCGTGTCAGCACCCTGCCGACCCTATTCGGGGAAAAAATCGTTCTCCGTATCCTCGACAAGAGTTCTCTCCCCCTGGACATGACCAAACTCGGATTCGAACCTATTTCCTTGACCCGGTTCGATGAAGCCATTTTAAAACCGTATGGCATGGTCCTGGTGACCGGACCGACGGGGAGCGGAAAGACCTGCACCCTTTACTCGGCTATCAATAAATTGAACAAGCCGGAAACCAATATCATGACAGCCGAGGACCCGGTGGAATTCAATTTCCCGGGCATCAATCAGGTCCATGTGCGGGAGCAGATCGGATTGACTTTCGCCTCTGCCCTCCGCTCCTTTCTGCGGCAGGACCCGAATATCATCCTGGTCGGGGAGATCCGTGACTTCGAGACGGCGGAGATAGCCATCAAGGCCGCACTTACCGGACATCTGGTCCTCAGCACCCTCCACACCAACGACGCCCCATCCTCGATCAACCGGCTGCTCAATATGGGGATAGAACCCTTTCTGGTGGCCACATCGGTCCATCTGATCTGCGCCCAACGGTTGATTCGCAAAATCTGCCAGAATTGCAGGGAAGAACAGAAGGTTCCGATACAATCTCTCCTTGACCTGGGAGTACCGGCGGAAGAAGCCGCCGAAATGAAGGTCTTCCGGGGAGTAGGATGTAAGAGCTGTAACGGAAACGGATATCGTGGACGGATCGGACTCTACGAGGTCATGCAGATCGGTGACGAGATCCAGGAACTGATTCTGATCGGAGCATCGGCGAGAGAGTTGCGCCGGAAAGCGGTAGAGGAAGGGATGATTACCTTGCGCCGCAGCGGAATACTCAAGATACAACAAGGCCTGACAAGCATAGAAGAAGTCGTCAGGGAAACCGTCAACGTTTAAACATGGCGCCTATGGATACCTCATTTACTTTAACCGATCTGCTGAAAAAAGCTTACGATATCAATGCCTCCGATCTGCACATCACGACCGGAACGCCGCCGCAACTGCGCATTCACGGCAATCTGTCCCCGATGGATTATCCAAAGCTCTCCCCTGCCGATACCAAACGGCTGGTCTACAGCATCATGAGCGATGCCCAGAAACATCGTTTCGAAGAAAAGAAAGAATTGGATTTTGCTTTCGGAATCAAGGGATTATGCCGTTTCCGGGTCAACGTTTTTACACAAAGAGGATCGGTATCTGCCGTCTATCGTAAAATCCCTTTCGAGATCCTGGGATTCGATGCCCTGGGGCTCCCTCCGCAGGTGAAAAATCTCTGCGATCTGCCTCGTGGACTGGTGCTGGTCACCGGGCCCACCGGCAGCGGCAAATCCACCACTCTGGCCTGCATGGTCGACCGGATCAATCAGGAACGTCACGAGCATATCCTGACGATTGAGGACCCGGTGGAATTCCTGCATACACACAAGAATTGTCTCGTCAACCAGAGAGAAGTCGGGGAAGATACCGAAAGCTTCTCCTCTGCCCTGCGGGTCGCCCTGCGGGAAGACCCCGATGTGGTGCTGGTCGGAGAAATGCGAGATCTGGAAACGATCGAGTCGGCCCTGCGTATCGCAGAAACGGGACATCTTACCCTGGCCACTCTGCATACCAATACGGCCGCCAGCACCATCAACCGTATCATCGATGTCTTCCCCTCCCATCAGCAGAGTCAGATCCGCACCCAACTTTCCATGGTCCTGGAAGGGATCCTCTGCCAGACACTGATTCCCAAGGCGACAGGCAAAGGGCGCGTTATGGCTATGGAGATCCTGATCCCCAACAGCGCCGTCCGCAACCTGATCCGGGAAGACAAAATCCACCAGATCTACTCGGCCATGCAAACCGGTCAGGACAAATTCGGCATGCAGACTTTCAACCAGGCCCTTTTACAACACTACCTGAAAAATGATATCACTTTCGAACAGGCCATGGAGTACAGCGCACAGAAGGATGAGTTGTCCGATATGATGAAACGGGCAGGAGCGGCCGGGGCCTCAGCGGCAAGTCCTCTCCAACACCGCCCCAGAGTACCATTAGGAACGCGAGGGTAATTCTATGCCGGTATTTCAATACAAAGGACGCAACAATCGTACCCAACAGCTGATCACCGGAGAGATCTCCGCCGCAGATACGGCCGCAGTCGCCATGCAACTGCGCAAAGACGGATTGACACCCGTATTCATACGCGAAAAGAAGACCGCTCTTTCCGGGATCAAACGGCCCTACGCCGGAGTCCCGCTGAAAGAAATCGCTCTCTTCTCCCGCCAGCTGGCCATCATGCTGGATGCCGGATTGCCTTTGGTCCAGGCCCTGCGCATCCTGGCCGATCAGACACCCAATAAAAACTTCAAGGGCGTTCTTACCAAGATCTACAACGATGTGGAGGAAGGCTCCACCCTGTCCGACGCCATGGGAAAACATCCCGGGGCTTTCGACGAACTCTATGTCAACATGATCTCCGCCGGTGAATCCGGCGGTATCCTCGATACCATTCTCAAACGCCTTACCATCTTTGCCGAGAAGCTGCTGAAACTTCGCCGGGCTCTCCTTTCGGCTTCGCTCTATCCGAGCGTGATCATGACGGTGGCTTTGGGAGTCATCGTCGTCATCCTTCTCTACGCCATCCCGGTCTTCAAATCGCTCTTCGAAGGGCTGGGCGCGACCCTGCCGCTGCCGACGGTGATCGTCATTGCCATGAGCAATTTCGTACAGAGCTATATTCTCGTGATTCTCGCGGGCATCGCCATCGCTGTCTTTTTCCTGCGTTCTTACTACAAAACCCAAGCAGGCCGCCGGACCATCGACCGTGTGGTATTGATGATTCCCGTCATGGGAGAAGCCTTGCGCAAGATCGCCATCGCCCGGTTTGCCCGCACTCTGGCCACCCTGTTCAGCAGCGGCGTTCCGATCATCGAAGGACTGGAGATAACCGCCAAGACGGCCGGCAACGCCACCATACAGGATGCCGTCATCTCGATCCGCAAGGCGGTGGAAGAAGGAAAAACCATGGCGGAACCCATGATTCAAAGCAAAATCTTTCCTGCCATGGTCATTCAGATGGTCAGCATCGGAGAACAGACCGGTGAACTGGACACCCTGTTGAGCAAACTGGCGGATTATTACGAAGAGGAAGTCGACACTACCGTAGAAAATCTGATGACCCTGCTGGAACCGGTCATGATGGTCTTTCTGGGATGCATTATCGGCGGTATCGTGATCGCCATGTACCTGCCCATGTTCAAGCTCATCAGTCAACTCTCCGCCGGAGTCTGATCCGTACCGGACATGCTTTCCCAGCGGCAGTTATTGTGGGTCATTCTCGGACGGCTTCTTTCCGCTACCGTCATTCTCGTCCCCACAATCACACTGAGCCTGTACCCCTCCACCATCCTGGGCCTGAATTCCGCCCTGTTCGGGCTGCTTCTGATCTACTTTGTTTCTTCTCTCTATCTTGCCTTGGTCCTGACCAATGCCCGTTATTCGCTGCAACTGCGTTCTCAGGTGATTGTCGACCTGCTGCTGATCTCCTATCTGATCTATCTTTCCGGAGAGATTTACAGCCCTTTCACCAGCCTTTATTTGGTGGTCATAAGCTATGCATCTCTCCTTCTGGGGAAAAAGACCGGTTATGCCATCGCCGCATCCGCCACCATCTGCTATGTCGGATTGATCGACATCTCCTATTTCGGCTTCTTTACCCTGCTGCCGATCAACGCCCCGCTGCACTGGGTCCACTTTCAAATCGGTTTCGTGGTTATCGGATTTTTCAGTGTGGCTATACTCTCGGCTATTCTTTCCTCCCGGGTGATGGCCACCCGAGAGGAACTGGAGGACAGAATCCATACCCTGGAAGACCTTCAGTTCTTCCATACTTTGGTCGTCGAAAGCCTGCGCAGCGGGCTGATCACGACCGACTTGTCCGGTAAAATCCGCATGGTGAACCAGTACAGCCAATTGCTGCTCGGCGAACATCCGGACCAGCTGGCGCAGAAAACCCTGGAGGAGGTCTTTCCGGGGAATTTCTACCGCTGGTGGCAGGAGGTATCCCAGAACCTTCTCCCCGGCCTTTACCGCAACGAATTCTGGATCGAATCCACCCAACAGCAGCGGAAGTATTTCGGCTTCAGCATCTCCCCCTTGAGCAACCGCAATCAGGAAATTATCGGTCATGTCATTTCATTCCAAGACCTGACGGAGATCGAACAGCTGCGGGAGAAATTGAACCATCAGGAACGTATGTCGGCGATCGGCCGCATGGCGGCCGTAATCGCCCACGAAATCCGCAACCCGCTGGCTTCCATGCACGGAGCCATACAGGTGCTGGGCCGGCAGTTTCAACCGCAGGAATCCGATGCCCGCTTGATGGAGATCATTCTGCGGGAGTCCAAACGTCTCAATAAGTTCATTGAGGATTTTCTGGCCTACGCACGGCCCAGACCGCTGCAGATCGAATTCTTTGAACTGGATGTGCTGATCCGAGATACCATTTCGCTTCTAAACATGAATCCCCTGCACCACGAAAATCACTCCATCCTGTTCGATGCTCCTCCCGGCGTCATTCCTATGCAGGGAGATCCCGATATGCTGCGGCAGATCCTGTGGAACCTCGGCCTGAATGCGCTGAAAGCCATGCCGGACGGGGGCCGGTTGTATATACGCTGCACACCCTGCGAATCCGATCGTATCGTCCTGGAATTCCAGGATGAAGGGCACGGTATGAATGCGGAAGAAAAGAGTCGTCTGTTCGAACCGTTCTACAGCCATTTCAAGCAAGGTTTGGGCGTCGGCATGGCCCTGGTTTATCAGATCGTCGACATGCATCAAGGAGAAATACGGGCAGAGAGCGAAGTCGGCCGGGGAACGCGAATCCGTATTTCCTTACCTCGACTCTCTTCCATTTGATCGCTTCCCTAAAACAGAAATCAGGATTATGGGATAATTCATCAGCATGCATCAGATCCTAATTATTGATGATGATCGAAGCATTCGCGAAATGCTGTCCATCCTTCTGCGTCAGGAGAAGATGGCCTCTACGGAAGCGTCTTCCGTCCAGGAGGCCCTGCAACTGTTACGGGAACAATCGTTCGACCTGGCTTTCTGCGACATTCAGCTGGATGACGGCAACGGCGTGGACGTCCTCAAGGAATCGCGTTCTCTCTGCCCGGATATGCCGTTTGTCATGATCACGGCTTACGCCTCTCCGGAAACGGCCATCGAGGCCCTAAAGCATGGGGCCTACGATTACATCACCAAGCCCTTCGATGTCGAAGAACTGTTGCATCTGGTGCGCCGTGCCTTGGAAAGGAAGCAGCTGCGCACCGAAGTATCCCAGCTGCGCAGCGCCCTGGAAACGCAGAGGAAAATCATCGGCATCAGCCCCAGAATGATCGAGGTATATAAGACCATCGGTTTGGCGGCCCCGACCAACTCCACCGTTCTGCTCCTGGGAGAGAGCGGAACCGGCAAGGAGATAGCCGCTCGGGCCATCCATGAGGCCAGTCAGGTGCGGGAAGGCCCTTTTATCAGCATCAACTGCGGCGCTTTTCCGGAAACGCTTTTGGAAAGTGAACTGTTCGGTTATAACAAGGGAGCCTTCACCGGCGCCAATACCAATAAAACCGGCCTTTTCGAAGCGGCCCAGGGAGGAACCCTTTTTCTCGATGAAATCGGGGAACTGCCTCTAGGCATGCAAGTCAAACTGAACCGGGTCCTGCAGGAGCGAAAAGTCCGGCGGCTGGGCGGCACACAGGAAACCTCCATCCAGGTGCGATGCATCGCGGCCACCAATCGCGATCTGCAGAAAGATGTCGCCGCCGGACGCTTTCGGGAGGATCTATATTACCGGATAGCCGTCCTGCCCATCTACCTGCCTCCGCTGCGCGAACGAAAGGTCGACATCGCTCTTCTGGCCATGCACTTTCTGGAACGATTTGCCGCCCGTAGCGGACGACGACTTCATCGCATCTCACCGGAAGCCATCCGCCTTCTGGAGCAATATCACTGGCCGGGAAACGTACGGGAGCTGGAAAATATCATCGAGAGGGCGGTGGCCCTGGAACCGGGAGAAGAGATTCATGCGGAAATCCTGCCGGCCCATATCCGCCGGCTGAAGACAACGGCGGAAGAAGCACCGGGCGAATGGCGGGAAAACCAGGAAGAAGGCTTCGATCTGGAATCCTATATGCAGAAGATGGAGAAACAAATTCTGCTCGACACCTTGAACCGCTTCGAGTGGAACCGCACCCGGGCGGCGGAATTTTTAAAACTCAGCTACCGCTCTCTGCGCCACAAGCTCCAGGTGTACGACATACACTGATCTCCAGGAGATCCACGCCCCCGACCGGCTGGCCGTATCCCGGAAGGCAATTCTCCTGTCCGCCTATCGGCGCGAAGCCGGCCGTTTCATGTCCTGGCGCAGCATTTCCAACTCCTGGGCCAACTGTTCCTGTTTCCTGTGAATGCGCAAGAGAAAGAAAAACAGGACGATCCATACGGCGGTAAACCCGGCAAACAGATAATTCATAAGACCTCTCTACAGGAAAGTTCCCCCTGACGCAACGATTCCAATTCCTCCGATATCGATTCCACCCGATAGCGCAAACGCAACAGCCAGGCATACAATACCAGAAAAGCAAACAGGCAAAAATAAAGAGCTATCTTCATGTCCGGTGCCAGCCCCGAGCCTTCCCCTCCCATGATTACCGGCTGAGGATGCTGCGTACGGAACCACCGGATGGAAAAATAGACCAGGGGTACGTCGGCAAATCCCAGGATACCCACCACCGCGGCCAGGGTGGCCCGGCGCTCTTTGTCGGCGATACAGGAGCGCAGCAGCAGATAGGCAAAATAGATCAGACCCAGCAGCAGCGACGTTGTCAGGCGCATGTCCCACGTCCACCATATTCCCCAAACCGGACGGGCCCAGATCGGTCCGGTGATCAGGGTAATCAGGATGAAGGTCAAACCGACCTCGGCCGCACTCAGCGCCAGCCGGTCCCAGTGAGGTTTCCGGGTCAGCAGATGACCCAGCCCGGCCACAAAGACGACAAAAAAGCTCAGGAAGGCGGTCATGGCGGAAGGCACATGAAAGTAGAATATACGTTGCACCGGCCCCATGGTCCTTTCCGTGGGGGCCCAGACCAGAGCGCAATAGAGTGCCATCAACATCAGGATCAAAACGAGCCGCAGACCGACCCTCTCCCAATACTGTTCCTTTATCATATCGATCGACCCCTTACCCTATCTCATTCCTCGATGACATATTCAAAAAGCCAGAAGCAGAGAACGAAAAAGAGAATATCAAAAACGATCAGCATCTGCATCCAGGATAGAAAGTGTCCGCCGGATTCGGGCCGTATCAGCGCATCCGTGGCTTGGATGGAAGCGATCATCAGCGGAACCGTGATCGGCAGTTGCAGGATGGGCAACAAAACCTCGCTCATGCGCGTATTCAAGGCCACGGCGGCAAACAGCGTTCCTACAACGGCCAGTCCCAGAGTGCCGGCAAAAACCGTCAACAACAGCCATCCTAAAAAGGGAAGAACCGAAAAGTTGTACAGAATGGCGAAACAGACCAGCAGGATGACGTCGGCGAAAAGCATGAAGACGAAATTGGCCGCCACTTTTCCCACATAGAGGGCACTGCGGTCCATGGGGGCAGCCAGTAAACCCTGCAGCGCGCCCAGACGGACCTCGCCGGCAAAGGACCGGTTCAGTCCTAGGGTAGCGGAAAAATGGAAGGAGATCCACAGCAGACCCGGCATCATGGCTATTGTCGTCTCTTCATCCGGTTCGAAAGCGAAGCTGAAGACCACGATTACCAACAACCCAAAGATCAACATGGAGCCGAGCATCTCTTTTCCGCGCCACTCGGCCAGCAGGTCTTTTTGGAAAATGGCCAGTACTTGTCGAAAAAACATAGGGACCGGTTTCACAGATAGGTTTCCAGGACGGCAGACAATGCCGCTGAGGGCGAAGTCGACTCGCCCGGCAAATCCTTGAGAACGGCTTGATAGGTAACGAAGCCCCGTTGCAGAATGGCCACCCTGTCGGCGAAAGAGATGGCGGCCTCCATCTGGTGGGTCGTCAGAATCATTGTCTTCCCCTGGCTATGGAACTGTTCCAGGAGCAGGTTCAGCTTGCGCACACTGGAAGCATCCAGGCCGGAATAGGGCTCATCGAGCAGCAGCAGAGGCGGATCATGCAGCAATGCCCTGGCAATGGAAATCCTCTGCTGCATACCCCGGGAGTGATGACGCACCGGATCGTCGGCACGGGTCTCCATCCCGACCTGGGACAAGACTTCCTTCACCCGTTCTTCCAGGGGGGAAACACCATAGAGTTTTCCGAAAAACAGAAGGTTCTCTCTGGCACTCAATTCAGCATAGAGTTGAGGTATGTGAGACAGAAAACCGATCTGCCGCCGGGCCAGCAGGGGCAATCTCCGTCCGCTGCAGCCCTGGATGACGTAAGACCCCCGCGTCGGTCGGGTCAAACCAGCCAGGATCCTCAGGAGCGTGGTCTTGCCGGCTCCATTGGAACCGAGCAGGAGAAGGCACTCACCGGCATACAGATCCAGGGTGACATCGCTCAGGGCCCTGAAATGACCGAATACCTTACCCAGCGATTCCATTTGCAGTACCGGACCGGAGGTCCCGGCAGAATCACTTCGGTTCATAAGAAATCAGTGGCTTCCTTGCGAATCGGCCGTCTTCGATCGCCCTTTCCTCGAAGCGGATGCATGCGGGCTGCCGGATGATTTACGGCTACTGTACGCCCAGCCGAGAAAGGCCCCCAGGAGCACCAGAAGATTGCCCAGAATCAGATACCGGTAGTTGGCGATTCGCGGCGGAAGAGGAACGATTTTCGCTCCCTGTTCCTCTTCTTCTGCCGGATCGGCGGGGCTTTCCGGAGTGGCCGTTTTCCCCGGCATATCTTCGTCCGACACCTCGGGAGGACGAGGACTCCCTCCAGATAGTCCCAGAATCAACTCCTGATCGGCCGGAATGGTCCTGGCGGCAAACAGGCGCATATTGCGTCGAACATCCTCTCCGGCCTCTTTGAGAAAGGCGGCTTCCACCCGTATATCCCCGGGGGTCAACATCATATGGAACAGCGTCAAGGGATAGAAGTATTTCAGATTCAATCGGGCCTGTTCCGCGGAGTAATCCAGCCGGTAGGCGATCTGTACCAGATTGGATCCGGGTTTCAGCGCATAATCCGTGCGGAATTCCTCCCCATCCCGGGAGGGGTAAACATGCACCGTTCGCGGCATCAGGCTGCCTCCGCTACTGCAGGCTGCCTTGATCAGACTCGCTCCCCGGGGTAGATGGAAACGGAACGTTCCTTCTTTGGAGTAGATGGTGTTCGGAGGATCCGTCCGGTTTTCCACCTGATAGACTTCATTGATCTCCAGAACGGGGCCGTCCCGGCGAACCATCATATGCGGCAGTCCGACCTTCAGCGGTTCCGTTTTTTCCGTCGTCTCATACACGGTGAGCACGGCGATCTCCGGTCCCCGCAGCTGCTGTAAGGAGAGACTATAGGAGACCTCCCGGTAAGACGATTGCAGGATGTGCGGAGTTTGTTTTACCGTTTCCCAATCAGAAAGCAGGCACTCTCCCCCGGCATCGGTCCGCAGGGTTCGAACGACGGTCATCCCCTGACCATCACCCTTCAGCAGCTGTACCTCCCCGCCGGAAACCGGCTGTCGGCTGGTACCATTCACCAGCTGTATCTTCAGCCCCTGCCGGTTTTCTCCCAGGACGATCGCTGCCGTACATAAATAGAAAAACAGAAAATACCGGCCGGCCTGATGGAAGCGGAGGTAAGAGTGTGCCATGCTTTTCAATCACCCGTTTTGCTTGTTGGTTCGGATTCCTTCGCTTTGGCTGTGTATCTCCGCCAGGGCATCCTGAAAATCTTCTGCTGTAAGTTTACCGGAAGCATAATCCAATTCCAAATACTCTATTTGTCTGTCGGTGTGCGGCTCTGCGGCAGGAGCCGGAGTCGACCTCGAAGCGGAGCCGGAAGCTCCCTGCAGGAAGGGCCAGACGGCATAGCCAACGGCAAGCAGGGTAAGGCAGATCATGACCGTATACATCATCCCATTTCCCCTTTCTTGCCTGCGGGATTCGCCGGCAGAATGGTCCCTCTCCGGTTGGGCAGCAGACAGATGGCCGTACCCAGCATCATAACCAATCCGCCGATCCATAACCAGTTGACCAGGGGATTGACGAATGCCTGAATCACAGCCCTTCTTCCGTCACTGGATTGACCCTTGTAGACGACATAGAGGTCTTCCTTCCAGGTGGGATACAAGGCCACTTCCGTCGACACCTGCCGGCCGGCTTTATACATGCGCCGTTGCGGCTCCAGGCCCGTCAGCGGGCGGGAATCGCGGAGCACATCCATCCCCGCCGAGACAAAAGAGTAGTTCTTTGTGTCCCCCTGGCGTAGTTCCCTGCAGCGCAATTCATAGGCCCCGATCTTCATCGATTCGCCCGGAGCCAGCTCCTTTTCCGCTTCCTGATTGAACCAGGCGCCGGTCAATCCGGCAAAGATCAGGATGCTCCCCAGATGAACCACATATCCGCCATATCTGCGGGTATTACGAGAAGTGAGGGAAAACAAGGCCTGCACGGGATTTTCTCCGGCGGCCTTCCTCCGAGCCCTTATTCCACGCAGGTATTCCATTAGCAGGGCCACGGCGACGAACAAACAAAGACTCCAGAAAAGCAGGGCGGTACCATGCCTTATCCCGCCGAGCACCAATCCGATGCATCCGATTGCAGCGAGTAAAACCGGCCAGAACAGATTCCGCAGCAGCAACGGCCCCGAGGTTCGTTTCCAGGTCAGAAAGGGGCATACACCCGTCAACAGCAGGAGAATCAGGGCGATCGGAATATGCACCTTGTTGAAGAAGGGCGGCCCTACGGTGATTTGCTCCCCCCGCAGCAGTTCGGAAAAGACGGGCATCATGGTACCGATGAGGACCGTCAGGCAGGAAACGACAAGGACCAGACTGTTGTAAACGATGCTGCTTTCCCGGGAGGTCAAGGACTGGAAAGTAAATTCCCTGTACCGGTCACTTCGGCTCAGTAACAATAAAACCACAGCCAGGGATAGGACCACGATCATAAAAACCAGGAAGAAGGTCCCCAGATTCGATTTTCCGAAGGCATGTACCGAGGAAACGACACCGCTTCGGGTCAGAAAAGTACCAAAAATACAGAGGAGAAAAGTGGCAATGGCCAGGATCAGATTCCATCGCCTCAGCATCCCTCGCCGTTCCTGAACCATGACCGCATGCAGCAAGGCCGTACCGGTCAGCCAGGGCAGAAGAGAGGCATTTTCCACCGGGTCCCAGGCCCAGTATCCTCCCCAGCCCAATTCCATGTAAGCCCATTGCGCACCTAAAAGGATACCGGCACCCAGGAAGCCCCAGGAGATCAGGGTCCAACGGCGACTCAGGCGCCACCACAGGTCGTCTGTCTGCCTGCACCACAAGGCGGACATGGCAAAGGCAAAAGGGACGGTAAAACCGACATAGCCGATAAAGAGAACCGGCGGGTGGATCACCATGGCGAAATATTGCAGCAGCGGATTAAGACCCTGTCCATCGGGTGGGGTGATGGCTGCGATTCGGCCGTCCGCCTGCACCACTCCCAGGCGTTCAAAAGGATTGGAGGCAAACAGGTTCAGGATGAGAAAAAATGCCGTCGTGATCATCATCCAGGTCATGGCATACAATGACAACGGATGATCGGTTTTCCGGTTCTGCCATGCCAGGATGGTGCTCGCGACAGATAAAAGCCAGGACCAGAAGAGGAGAGAACCACTCTGCCCGGCCCAGAAAGCGGCGAGTTTATAAAAAATCGGCAGATCGCGATTGGTGTAATCGGTGACATATTTCAGGCTGAAATCGCTGCCGGCCAGAAGAAACATCAGACAGGCGGAAGAGACGGTGACCGTAAACCAGACGGATTCCACGGCTCGCCTGGCTCCACGCGACAGGACCGGATCGGAGGTCTTCGCCGCCAGGAAGTAGGCGACAGCGGCAAACAGAGAGAGGGCCAAAGCCAGCAGCAAAGAGAAATAGCCCAGTTCTATCATTCTTTCTCCATGTGGGAGGAAAACTCATTCGATGTCTTTTTTCGGGGCCGCCTCATACTTGGAAGCGCATTTAGCCTGGACCTTCTTGGCTACAAACAAACCTTCGGAGGTGATCGATCCTTCGCATATCGCCTGAGAACCCTCCTGGAAGCTGTCCGGAAGGACGGCGCGGCCCACATAGCGAATGGGTAAGGAATGCTCGTTTTGTTTCAACCGAAAAAGGACAACCTCGCCTTGTCGCTGGACCGATCCGGGAACGAGGTCCCCGGCCACCCGGACCCTCAGCCCGACGGCCTTCTCTTTCATCGACAACAGTTCTTCGACGGTTTTATAGTAGGTATTGCTCTCTTCAAAACCGCTGAAGGCCAGCCAACCGAGAACGGTCACGATAACCAGCCCGCCGACAATCAGTTTCCACCTGGTGTTGTTCATAGACAGCTTTTGGAAGTGGAGCCGTTTGGTCCACCATAGCAACGATGAAACTTACAACAGATCTGCAGGCTTTGGCAAGAGAAAACAAGGAGGGATCTGCCGCAGGATGTAGCGGCGGCGTCCGGTACCCTCCCCGGGAGCTGAATCCCGGGGAAGGACGGAACCATTGAGAAGGAAAGAGGCAGGTTTAGGGATTGCGCTTTTTAATCACTACCAGCACGGAATTGACGTTGTCGATCCGTGCGGCATCTTTGCTGATCTTCAGATACTGTCCCAGGATCTCCTGGGCCAGCTTATCGTTCTTTTTGCTGAAATAGAGCGACATGCCGTATTCATAGGCCGCTTCCGCATGATTGGGATTGAGTTTCAGCGCCTTGGCATAAGCCAACTCGGCGACTTCCGTATTTCCCTGTTTGGACAGAGTCTGACCGAGACTGAACAGGGCCTGGTCCGGGGTGCTGTTGCCGGCGGAACGGGGATCGGCGTATACTTCCAGGGCTTCATCGTATCTTTTTTCACCCAGGTAATACTGCGCCAGGGCTTTTCGATAATCGACGACATCCGGAGATAGATCGATCGCCTTTTTAAAGTTCTGGACGGCCAGATCTCCATTTTTCAGTTTTCCCTGAGCACGTCCCAGCTGGACGTACACGATAGCCTGCTTATTTTGCGGGATCATGGGCAGGGCTGCTTCGTACTTCTTCAGGGCACCGGAAAAATCTTCGGCTTTATACAGGGCATCGCCCTCTTCCAATAAGGTTTTGGCCTTGATCAGGACCTCGTTTTCCTGGATTTCGATGATTCGCTTCTTCAGGTCAACATAATCCTTTTCCTGGGGCCGCAATTGGATCGCCTTCTCGGCGGCCTTCATGGCCTCGTCGTAGCGCTTGGCATTAGCCTGAGCCAGACTGATGTTGTAATACATGTCGGAGTCATTGGGTTCCAGCTTGAGTACCTCATTGTACTTGGCTATGGCTTCATCGAACTTGCGTTCCCTGGCCAAATTTTCCCCCTCCGCACGCAGCTTGAAAGAAGGAACTTTATTCAGAAGATCCTCGGCGTCCTTTTGTCTTAAGGCATAGGGATTTTCCGTGCCGGGCTGCTGGTTCTGCATGGGGATATGAGAAAGGGCCGAGGCGACTTGGACCGTACGCTGCAGAACCGGAACGCACTCGTCGAATTTTTTCTGTTGCACCAGGGCTATCGCCAGGTTGTAGTTGGTATCGGGATTGCTGGGATATATACTGAGCGAATCACGCAGGGCTTTTTCCCCTTCGGCGAATTTTCCTGCCTGGAGGAACTTGACTCCTTCGTCCAAAAGGGTGAAGGCCTTCTGGCTGACGGACTGATCTTCAAAATAGAGTTTGGCGTTGGGGTCTCCGGCGGCAAATTTCAATTCGGCGGTCTGTTTGGGTCCACTCTTGGCGATATAAAAAAATTCAGCATACGCAGGGGCATAGCCGACCATACGGCATAGAACGCGATAAACCCCTTCGTCCAACTTTTTAAAGAGGGCAACACCCGCCTTATCGCTCTTGGCCTCCTTGGGTTTGGCGTTGGAAAACGGAAGGGCAAACACTTTTACCCCCGATATTGCACTCCCGTCGGGTCCGGTGCATTTGACCTCCAGCGAACCCTCCTGGGCAAAGAGCGGAGCCGCCAGGGCCAGAACACAGAGGACCGCAGCCAACCGCACTGCAAAACTACCAAAATTTAATTTCATGGGAAATCCTGCCTAAAAACAGGCATCAAGCCTGGGTTTATATATACATACCTCTCGACACCGATCCACTCGGCCGCACGCAAACGGTATTTATACTACAACTTGCATGGATGCCACGTCAATCTTTGATCACACCTTACCCTTTTGTATCGTCAAGGGCAGGGCTATTCGCAGCGCAGGGCTTCCACCGGATCCAGGCGGGCGGCCCGGATGGCCGGCAGCAGAGAACTGCCGAGACCGACTGCCATCAGGATTCCGGCAGAAATCAACATGGTGTGCAGCGAAAGATCCAGGTGGATGTCGGCTTTGCCGGAGGTATCCTCATACATAGGACCCAGCAAGGGTAAGGTACCGATCATCGAAGCAATGAGGTAAGAAAAAATGATTCCAATCAAACCGCCGGCCAGCGTCAGCACCAGGGTTTCCGACAGGACCTGCAGCTGAATATGCCAACGTTTGGCACCCAGGGCGCGCCGCAGACCGATCTCCCGAATCCGTTCGTTGACCGAGACCAGCATGATATTCATGACACCGACCCCGCCGATTCCCAAAGTCAGGCTGCCGATGAAGGCCAGCAATGCCTGCATGCCGATGGTGATGCCATCGATAACCGGCCGGAATTCCTCTTTACCGAACATGCTGATGGCCCTTTTATCGGTGGGGGAGAAACGCTGGCGTTTGCCGATCGCTTCCCGTACCTGCCTCATGGCCTCCTTTTCCGCCGCCGAGCTGACGGAGGAAAACACCAGCGTGCTGGCGAAACGTGTATTCCAGAGGTCCCCGGCGGTACTGTAGGGGATGAATACGGAATCGTTGTCCGGACGGAAATAGCTGCTGAAGGAGATTTTTTTATCCATCACGCCTACGACCGTGAAGCGGACACCATTGATACGTACGGTTTCACCGATCGG
>CAZTVS010000026.1:0-25895 GCA_964617125.1 uncultured Acidobacteriota bacterium | reverse complement strand
TCACGCCTACGACCGTGAAGCGGACACCATTGATACGTACGGTTTCACCGATCGGCGGCTGATTGCCGAACAATTTTCTTTGAATGTGATTGCCTAAAAAAATGACCCGTCGACGTTCCGCTTCATCCTCCTCGTTCAGCCACCGTCCCTCGGCCGCCACTTCGTTGCGCATCTCGCCATACTCGGGAAATACCCCGCGTACCGCCGTATTCTGTAATTGTTCCCGATAGGTGATGGCCCAGTGACGCACGGTCTCCCGACAAATGCTTTTAACCAGACGAGCCTCCTGCCGGACAGCTTCTACGTCTTCCGCTTCGAAACGAATGATCTTTCCCGCCCGCTCTCCGCCTGCCTGCTCACTCGTTTGCCCGGGCCAGCAAACGACGGTGCTCTTGCCCGAGGCATAGAAGGCGGCCGTCAGAATGGTGCGAAAGCTGTTGCCGTAGGCGATCAACAAGGTGATGGTAACAATCCCCCAAACGACCCCCAACATGGTCAATAAGCTGCGGGTGGGGTTATAGCTCAGCGCGGCCCATGCCTGGTGAAAAATCTCTTTCAACATAGGTCAATTCCCCGCCTCAAAACGGAGAGCCTCGATCGGATCGACCGCTGCGGCACGACTCGCCGGATAGAGTGCCGCCAGGACCGCCACCAATCCAAGCAAGGTTACGGAAACCAGCCCCACAGTCCAGGTGGGCAGCATCCCGGAGAAGAACTCCGGCATAGGGAGTAGATTGATCAGAGAACAGATCGTGAAAGCGATTGCCAATCCCACGGATCCGCTCAGGAGTACAATGATCATGGATTCCACCAGAAACTGGCGGAGAATGGCCCCGGAGGTAGCGCCGACCGCTTTGCGAATGCCGATCTCCCGGGTTCGTTCCCGGACCGCCACCAGCATCACATTCATCACCCCAAGTCCGCCCAATAAAAGCGTGATGACGCCGACTCCTCCGAGAAAATATTTCATACTGTCCGTCATGCGCCGGAAGGCCATCTGATTTTCCACCGTATCCCAAATCATAGCCGCTTCTTCATCATGCGGATCGAAGTGGTGCAGACGGGCCAGTGCTTTTCGTACCTGCCACTTACAGCTTTCATGCACATCCAGCGACCGGGGGGAGGCCAGCATCTGATCGATATCCGTCGGTTTGGAAGGCGGGGGTTCGGGAAAATCCTGCATGATGGTGGAGAAGGGTACAAATACTTTATTTACATCGCGTCCGTCGTAGCTGGAGTCCTGGTCCTTTTCCTTCATCACGCCGATGATCACATAAGGAAGCCCGTTGAGACGAATGCTCTCTCCCAGGGCATTGCGTGTGTTGAACAGCTGTTTTTTGGCATCGCTGCCCAAGAAGGCGACCCGGCGCCCCATGGCCACATCCTCGTCGTTATAGAACCGTCCTTCCGCCACGGTAATGCTGCGAAGGTCGGTAAACGTCGGCAGCGAACCGACCACCAGCAAAGAGGCACTGTTGTATTGGCTGTAGACTTTGATCCCTCTGCCGAATTCCGGCAGGACATATTGGCAATCCGGGGCCTCCCGGGTCACATAGAGATAGTCGTCCCTCTGCCAGCGGATGGCACGTCCGGCTCTGGCACCGCCGGCCTGCAGGCTGGTTCTCCCGGAGAAGATGATCATCAGATCCCTGCCGAAATTCCTGGAGGTTTTCAACTGCCCTTCACGCAGGCCCTCTCCGGCGGCGTTCATCAAAATGATGGAAACGACACCCCAGGCAATGCCGAACATAGTCAGGGCAGTACGAAGCTTATGGGCCCACAAGGTCCTCAAGGTATCGCCGAATAAATCCCGCCAGTTCATCGCTCACTCAACTATTGCAGGACCAGGCTGTCGCCTTTGGCGAGCCCGGAAACCAGTTCCGTCTTCACCCCATTGGACAATCCCAATTCGACGGCGATTTTCTTTTTCCCGCTTTCCGCCTGGAGATCGGGAATCTCCAGAAAGGGCTTACGGTCCTTTTCATAGATCACGGCCGATTCCGGAATCAAGAGAATATTTTTCTTTTCTTCGAGTATGATTTCGGCATTGGCGCTCATGTTGGCCTTCAGCTCACCGGTAGCGTTTTGTATCGACACCCGCACTTCAAAGGTGGTTACATTGTCTTTTTCCACTCCCATGGGGGAAATCTTGGTGACCTTGCCGAAAAACTTCTTGTCCTTGAAAGACTCGACGACGATGCGTGCCGGTTGAGATAGATAAACCTTACCAATGTCGGCTTCATCGACCTTACCCATAACGTAGACGCTGCTGACATCTCCCAAGGTCATGATCAGCGTCGCCTGGGAACCCAATACGAGTATGGAACTGACCGCGTCTCCGATTTCGACGTCCCGGGAAAGGACCAGGCCATCCATGGGACTTTGAACCGTGGAATTGCGGAGATCCTCCTCGGCCCTTTCCAGGGCTGCCTGCGCCTGATTTACCTGTGCCTTGGCCTGAGTAACCACAGCGCGACTGACGGCCACGTTCCGGGCGGACACCGTTTGTTTGTTCAGGGCAATCCTATAGGCCTTTTCCGGCTCATCCGCCACCGATTCGGAAATCAAACCTTGCCGGAACAGTTGCTTGGCCCGGGCAGCCTCCGATTTTAGAAAAGGCAAATCAGGGCCTTCCGCTTCCACCTTATCGCGTTCATAGGTGGCTTCCGCGGCCTCCTGAGCGGCCTGAGCGGCCTGCAGGGCCGCCTGCAGCTCCCTTACCCTGGCCTGCAATTCCTCTTTGTCGAGTTCGACCAGGATCTGTCCTTTTTTCACGATATCGCCATATTCCACCAGAAGATTTTTAACGATGCCGCTGGCCTTCGATTTCACCTCCACCTTCGTCAGAGGCTCGATCTTGCCTGTGGCCACAACGGATCGGGCCAAATCCCCCTGTTCCACCCGGGCGATCTTCGAAGGATCGATCTTGCCGTTCGTCTTCATCGCCGTGGAGACACCATAACCCACGCCGATGAGGAGGACTCCAACCAGCAGGACGATGGTCCAGATCCGTTTTTTCCGTCGACTCTTTCCATTCCCGTTGCCGGACATGATTCACCCTTCCTTGAAAAATAGATTTTCCGTTCCTGTAATGGCCATACGAAAAGGATTGCGTTATTGTTCCATCTCTAAAAAGTTCGGACCGGGATGCAACCTGAAACAACTGCATCCTTTGTCTTCCATTAGACATGTTTTCCTCTCGTCTGGTTGCCAATCCAGGGAAATATTTTTCGGTCCTGATCTGACCTAGGAATTGATACGAGGCAGGCACCGCTATCGAATGCAGAAAGTCCAATCCGGGACTGTTGCACTCAAGTATAGCAAGGAAGGGGAAATACAATAACCTATGACTGATGAGGTCACAAAAAATCATCTTCCCCCAAGGGGAATCGTCATACAGCCCGGGGTTGGCGCGCAGCGCCTACCCCGGGTCGAGTCGTCAGAAGAGGTCAACCCTGAAGGGGTTGCGTCAATATCACCTGTACCAAGCCTTGACGCAACCCTTTCAGGGTTGTCGTTGTCAGGCGCCAGGAACCCGGGGTAGCGCCTGTGGCGCAACCCCGGGCTAAAATACGGAATCCCTTTGGGATTCTAATAAGAAAAACTGACTTTTTGCGGCTTCAGCATGAATGACGGATCGGGCGAGGCAGGGTACAGCGCGCCGTGCCCTGCCTCGAAAAGTACCTTCGTTCGGAAAATCTTACGAGGGCAGTTTCACCTCAAACGGATTTCGCGGCGGATGGGCATTGTTGCGGCCGACCTCCACCTCTTCCATGCTGGATCTGCCGTCGATTTCCAGGTTAAAGCGCAGAACTCTCACATCCTCGTTCACCTTGAAGTCGAAGCCGTCGATATCGTCATTCGTCCGGGCACGAAAAACAATCTTGCGATCGCCATCCTTTTCGATGTGGTCCTGTTCCCGTGTCACCACCACATCCGGCCGGCCTCCGACCACTCTAGGTCTACCGAATCTATCGCGCACTACCACCGGTCCTCTTCCACGGCGGATGACGGTTCTTTCCTGCTCCACATCGATCCGCTTCAGCTTCTCCAGTTTGCCCTCGTCGGTCTGTACCCTCCCGGAGAAGGTCAGCAACCTTCCATAGCTTGTCCAGCGCACATGCCATTCGTTTCCCTCATGCCAGACATAATAGCAACGATCGCCGCCCTCCTTGAAGGCGGGACGCCCGGCATAGATGTGCTCCTGGGCGATGCAGACCGGATCGGACAAGAGCATCCCTGTCACAAGGAACATAAGAAAAACGGGCATAGTGACTATCCAGCGTCGAATATTCATGTATCTCCTCCTGGTTTTAAACTTCAATGAACCATATATTCACAGAGAATAGGATCCGAATCAAGAGAAGGATATGCTTTTCCCGGAGACATAAGATCCGATTTTTCTTGAAAACAGGAGGAAAGAGTGCTAAACTTAGCCTCTTTTTTGGAGATCGATTATGGCAAAAGTTTGTTCCCTGTGCGGTAAAGGAGCCCAGTTCGGGCACAATGTGAGTCATGCTCACAATATCACCAATCGTCGTTTCAACCCCAATCTGCAGACCGTTCGCGCTGATCTCGGCGACGGAAACGGCCGCAAGATCAAGGTATGCACCCGCTGCCTGCGATCGGGTAAAGTGACGAAAAAGGTGTAGCGTTTTTGTCTCTGCAGTAAGCGTGTAACCGAAGTTTCTTTCAATCGGCTAGAGCGATCGCCTCGATTTCCACCCGTACATCCCTCGGCAATCGAGCCACCTGGACCGTCGCCCTAGCCGGCGGTTCCGCGGGAAAATAAGTCGCGTAAACCTCGTTCATCGGTCCGAAATCCCCCAAATCCGCCAGAAAAACGGTGGTTTTCACCACCCCGGACATAGAAGATCCCGCCGCCAGCAGTATGGCCTGTATGTTGTTCAACACCTGACGGGTCTGTTCGACAACATCCCCGGCCACCAGTTGGCCGGTCAGAGGGTCCAGCGGTATCTGTCCGGAAACAAAAATCAGCTTATCGGCACAGATCGCCTGGGAATAGGGTCCGATGGCCGCCGGAGCGGCTTCGGTTCGAATGGCTTTTTTCATAAGGGTCCTCTCTGATTCAGTGAACGAAACGCCTGCGGCGATTGACCTGCAGTACGCCTTTCAGCTGTTTGACACTCTGCATGATACGCGTAAGATGGTTGATGTCCGATACCTCTACGGTCACGTTGACCACCCCATGGTTATCGTCGGTTGTCGTCGCGTCGATTTCCCGTATGTTGGCATCGCATCCCGAGATAGCGGTGGTGATCTCCGCTATCGTGCCGCGCCTGTCCTCACACAACACGGCGATCTTCTCCGGATAGGTACTTCCGTCCCGATGGGATGAGGTCGCCCATTTAACCTCGATCTGCCTGTCCGGATTGGCGAAAAGATATTCTATGTTCGGACAATGTACCGAATGAACGGAAATGCCTTTCCCCTTGGTAATGAAACCGACGATCTCCTCCCCCTTGATGGGATTGCAGCATTTGGCCAGAAAGACCAGCATATCGCTCTGACCCGTGACCAGAATGGGCGTATCCCCCCGTTTGAGCACCTTATTGACAACAGTTGACAGGACAGAGGACTTGGCCGCCTTGACCTCCTGTTCTTCGCCGGCTGTGATCCGATCCGGAAACAAGCGTTGTATGATGCTTCTGGCAGAAACCTTACCGAATCCGATCAGGGAAAAGAGGTCCTCCGTCTTGGGCACGCCATAATCCTTGAACAGCTGCATCAGGTTTTTCTCGCTGGTGGCGTCTCGGACGGAAATTCGGAAACGCCGGGCTTCTCTCTCCAGAAGTTTTCTCCCGACGTCGATCGAACGCTTTTTTTCTTCGGCGACAAACCAATGCCTTATCCGGGTACGTGCCCGGGTTGTCTTGACGAAACTCAGCCAATCTCTGCCTGGAGTCTGATCTTTGGAGGTGATGATCTCGCAGATATCTCCATTCTTCAGTTTGTAGCGCAGATCGACCAAACGCCCGCCCACCTTGGCTCCTTTGCAAATATGGCCGATCTGGCTGTGGACCGCGTAAGCAAAATCGATGGGGGTGGCATCCCGGGGCAGGGTGATCACGTCGCCTTTGGGTGTAAAGACATACACCTCCTCGGGATACAGATCGATTTTCAGATTGTTCAGAAACAGATTGGGATCCTTTACCTCCCGCTGCCAGTCCAGAAGGTGTCGCAACCAGAGAAAACGCTGATCGTCTTTATCCTGATTTCCTAATTTACCCTCTTTATACTTCCAGTGAGCGGCGATCCCCTCTTCTGCCTGGTGGTGCATTTCATGGGTTCGTATCTGAATTTCCACCGGCTGGCCGTTATGAAAGACGGAGGTGTGGAGCGACTGATATCCGTTTTTCCTGGGCATCCCGACGAAATCCTTGATCCGTCCGGGAATCGGAGTCCAGGTATTGTGGATAACTCCCAAAATCGTATAACAGTCCTGGACGGTTTCGGTGATCACCCGTACGGCGACCAGGTCGTACACCTGATCGACGGAGATCTGCTGCCGCACCAGTTTCTGATGAATGCTGTAAATTCTCTTGATCCTGCTCTCGATTTCCGCCTTGATGTTATGTTCCTTCAGGCTGCGCTCGATCACCTTCTTGATTTCCTGTACAAATTGATCATTGGCCGTGCGTTTTTCTTCGATCCGATCCTGGATCGCCTTATAGGAGTTCGGATCAAGGCAGGCAAAAGCAAGATCCTCCAACTCGCCTCGAATCTTACCCATTCCCAATCGCATGGCAATAGGCGCATAGATATCCAGAGTCTCCCGCGAAAGGCGCAGCCGGTCCTGCTCGTTAAAATGACCCAGGAAGCGCATGATATGCAAACGATCGGCGAGCTTGACCAGTATAACTCGTATATCGTCGACCATCGCCAGCAGCATCTTGCGAAAATTTTCCACCTGCTGTGCCTGCTGGCTACGGTAGCTGATTTTTCCGATCTTGGTGACCCCTTCGACAATCTGGGTGATCTCTTCTCCGAACTGCCTAGCCAGTGCGTCCCGGGTCAGGGAAGATTCTTCCAGAACTTCATGCAGAAGTCCGGCACAAATCGAGTTGGTGTCCAGTTTCATCTCTGCCAGCAGCCTGCCCACCTCTGCCGGGTGAGAAAGGAGCCCTACCGGACCTTTCTCCTTCGGTTCTTTATCTCTGGGCACGGCGTAGCCATAAGCCGACTGGATCAGCTTCAGATCGGCGTTCGGATTATAACTCTGTACCTGCCGGCAAATCTCTTCCAAGCGAATCATGGGCACCTGTAAGTTTATGCAGCCATTCTATTCTTGTACTAAAAAGGAAACAAGCCGAGATAATCGTCGGACGAAGAAGGAAAAAAAAATGCGCTCCCCAGGGAGCGCATTTTTTTAGTTGGCTTTGTGAGGCTGAACCGTTACTCTTCCTTCTTGATATTGAGCACTCTGGTATCTTGGGCCGCTTTGGCCGCCTTTTCGAGATCCATGGCCTTGATGGCCACGGTGTCGGCCTTCAGAAGAATTTTGTTCTTCTCGGTTTCGTCCATGGTGAACTTGGCCTGCTCACGATAGAGCAGGTTCAGATAGTGCATGGCCTCGAAATAGCTGGGCTTCATCTTGATGGAATCTTCCAGGGCCTTGATCCCTTCCTCAATGGCGCTCTTTATCTCCGTCTGCTTATTGATGGGAATGTCTTTGACGTTCTCACCGGTGATTCCGCTGGCATCATAGGAAATATCGTAGTCAATGACTCCGATACGATAAAGGGCTTCATAATTGCTGGGATCCTTGCTCAGGATCTTCCGGCACCACTCTTTGGATTTATCATAATCCTTGAGCTGATAATAGAGTTGCGCAATATAAACCATCGCGTTAGCATTGCCAGGATTCTTCTGCAGCACGGTTTCAAAGGTGCTGATGGCGTTCTTGGCATTTTTAATGTTCGACGGATCTACCGAACCGGGCACGTACATGGCAGCGTAGCAGGTGGCCATATAGCTGATCGGTTCGACGAAGGTCGGATCCATCCTCATGGCATTTTGAAAACATTTCACGGCTTCTTCATACTTCTGTTCTTTAAACGCAGCCACTCCTTTGTTCAGCTCGCCTCTCGACTGCAACTTATCATAGAAGGAGCATCCACTGACTGCCGCCGCCAGAACGCATAGAAGAATAACCGCAAGCGCTTTACGATATGGCATATCCACTCCAAACGTCGGGATGATTTCAGAAAATCTCCGCCCGCTTTGCGGCGGGAAAGGAAATGTTCCCATCATCCTTCATTCATTAATTGATTTCGGTAACCAGACCGATATCGCCTACACCAGATCCTTTGGCAATATCGATGATCTTTACTACGTCTCCATACAACAGCTTGGAACTGGCAGAAACGAACATGTTCTTGTTGGCTCTGGCTTTGTAAATATCCAGAAGCTTAGCTCCCAAAGTATCAATCGTGACCGGATCTGCGTTCACCTTCAGGTTCAGACGTTCATCCATCGACACCACAATGACCGAGGGGTCCGGAGTTGCTTCCTGACCCGGCGGCGGAGGTTGAGGGACTTTTACGTCCAAATCCATCTGTTGCGAAGGCGAGACCACCATGAAAATAATCAGGAGCACGAGCAAGATGTCGATGTAAGGGGTGATGTTCGGACGCGCTTCCGGCCCCTTCTTTTTACCTCCAACATCCATTGACATAAAATTTTAACTCCCGTAAAAACAACACTATTTATTTTCGATCGGGCAACCGGGTTCGGTCGCCTCCATCGTGATCTTTACTTGATTTTCTCTGCCATCAGGCCGAGTCGTTCGATTCCGGCCGCTCGGCAGGAATTCACCGCTTCCACGACCTTTCCATAGGGAACGGCCTGGTCGCTTTTGATGAAAACCCACTTCTCGCTTTTCTTGGCAAAATAATCGGCGAGTTTGGTGGCCAGTTCATTGTCGTTGATGGGAGATTTGTTGAAGTAGGTACGTCCTTCGCGGGTGAGAGCGATCATCACCGCATCTTCACGGTCCGCTTCGGGAGCGTCCAGGGGATTATTCGCTTTCGGCAAATTGACGGTGATCCCCTCCTGAATCAAGGGTGCCGTGATCATGAAGATGATCAGCAGCACCAGCATGATGTCGGCCATCGGAGTTACGTTGATCTCCGAATTGACACCGCCATGGCCTCTATGCTTACTTGCCACTGGTGGAGCCTTTCTTCTGGATGAAATAGTCGACCAGTTCACTGGAGGAATTGTCCATTTCAACCGTAAAACTGTCGATCTTGGTCATAAAATAGTTGTAGAAAACCACGGCGATAACCGCCACCAAAATTCCGAAGGCGGTGGTGATCAGCGCTTCGGCGATACCGGCGGCCACAGCGGCGATACCGGCGGATTGAGCAGCGCTCATACCCATGAAGGCGTTGATGATACCGAAGGTGGTTCCGAAAAGTCCGATGAAGGGAGAGGTGCTGGCGATGGTGGCCAATCCGCCTAGTCCGCGCTTGAACTCTTCCAGAGTGATGGCAGTGGCACGTTCTAAGGCACGCTTGGAGGCTTCGACGGCTTCACCAGGAATTTCTTTACTCTGCTGATGAGCGCGGAATTCCTGCAGACCGGAGGCGATCACCTTGGCCAGGTGGCTTTTGTTGTACTGTTCGGTGAGAGCCAGAGCATCATCCAAACGGTTTTCTTTCAAAGACTGGGTCAACGGCTCGACCAGTTCCCGGGACTGTTTGCGGGCCTTCATATAAGTCAAGAAGCGTTCCACGGCAACGCTGATCGACCAAATCGACATGATAAATAGGACGATGGCAACGCTCTTAGCGACGCCTCCCATCTGATTCCACAGATCTATCAAAGTAAGGTTCTGCATTTTAAATTAGCCTCCAAAACGATTGAAAAAATTACGACAGCCTAAAAGAAAAGGCTACCTCAGATTAAAGATTACGGTTACCGTCGCAATAACGGGGACCGGTTCACCATTGAGAATTGTCGGCGAATATCGCCACTGACGTACGGCATCGATGGCCGCGTTATCCAATAAAGGATTGCCTTTGACCACCTTTATATCGCCGACTTGTCCCGCCTCATCGACGGTAACCTGCAAAAGCACGACGCCCTGCACGCGGGCACGCTTGGCCAGTTCAGGATAGATCGGCTCCACGCGTTTGATCAGCTTGGACTCCTGGACGCTGCCACCGACGCGAACGGCTTCTTTCTTCTTCGGCTTCGGCGGCGGCGGGGGCGGGGGCGCGGTTCCACCCTGACCCAGACTGGAGGCCACTCCGCCGGCTATTCCGCCCGGCAGACCTCCGGCAACACCACCAGGCATCCCACCCGGAATACCGACACCTTGACCGATCGATGCGCTGAGATCGATATCGTCCTGCGGCGGCGGGATTTCCTTGGGAATTTCCGTGGGGGCTACGAATTGATTGGGATCCACAATCACCCTCTGGACCACTGGAGCAGCACGAACATTCGACGGTGGCGGTGGTGGCGGCGGCGGGGGTGGCGGTGGCGGTGGCGGGGCCACTAAAAAGGTAAGGACCTCATTCTCTGGCAACACCTGGAACCAGATCAGAGGCACAATCACGATCGCAATGATTACAAAAATGTGAAGGACAAACGAAAGGAGCATGGTGAGCATTTGTCGTACGATGTACTTGCCACCTCCCCCTCCCGATGTCACTAATGACTCATTAAACATGGTTTTCACCTTCCTCATGATCCGGTCAAGCCTGACGGTTCACACAAAGAACTGAAAGGCTTGCCATTTGGATGCTTTATCTTATTATTGAAATGAAAGACTGTCAAGAAAAAACGCGGATCTTTCACAGCTTTTCGCGAAGTTGAAACCTACTTTCTAATTTCTATCTGGATGCTTCTTTCCGGCGCCCCATAAAATCAGTCCAGGCCAGAACGATCGGTCCGGCGATGGCGATGGTCGAATACGATCCGACGATGATACCGATCACCAGGGCAAAAGAAAAACCATCGAGCACTTCCCCTCCGAAAAGGTAGATGGAGATGACCGCCAGGAAGGTCAAGCCGGAGGTCAGAATGGACCGTCCCATCGTCTGGTTGATGCTGGTGTTGACGATTTCCGCGAAAGTACTCTTGCGCATCAGCCTCAGGTTTTCGCGCACCCGGTCGAAGATGACGATGGTGTCGTTGACGCTGTATCCGACCAGTGTCAGGATCGAGGCGATCACAGTCAGGCTGATCTCCTTGTTGGTCAGGAGGAAGAGACCCAGGGTGACGATCACATCGTGGAACAGGGCAACCACCGCGCCGATACCGTAACTCCAGCTGCGAAAGCGAAAGGCGATATAGATGAGCATGCCGATCAGAGCGAACGTGACGGCATAACCGGCCTTTTCCCGCAGATCCTTCCCGACGATGGCTCCGATGGCCTGGACACCCTGAACCGAATAGGATGCCGTGAAGAACTTGTCCTTCATCTTGCCGAGGGCCGCATCGGTCAGGCCTTCCACGCCGCGAAGATCGTCCGTCGAATGGAAGATCCCCTGGGTTTTCCGCTTCTGCAAGATATTGGCTGCCAGGCTGTCGTAGGTCGAGGTCTGTTCCGAAAGCGTTTTGACCGGCTTGATCCCGAGAGGATCCAGGGAGAGCAGTTGCGCCGATAATCCGGAGGCGCCCAGATCGCCGTCATTCAGATCGATTTTCCCCGAACCGGCCGCATCCCTGTTGCCGAAAGCCGATTTCAAAGCGTCCTTGATCAGCAGCGTCTGGTTTTCCACCGCATCGGATCCGCCGCCGATTTTCTCCATCTTGATCTGGACCCGGTTTTCCGCGGCCTTGCCGAAGGTCTGCAAGAAGGGAGTCACTCCCGGTATTTTACCCTCCAAGGCGGAGCGTATGGCCCCTAAGTCCGGGGATTGCTGAAACTGCACCTGGGCTACCGTTCCTCCGGTAAAGTCGATTCCCATGACGAAGCCGCCTTTGACTACAAAGAGCACGACACTCATCAGGATCATAAAACCGGAAATGGCGTAAAAGATACGTCGTTTGCCGATCCAATCGATTTGAATATTCGTAAAAAGTTCCATGAGATCTCCAACCAACCCTATTTTCTATCTGTAATTATCAACAATAGTCTTAATCCCATAGAAAGGTTTACCTAGAAATCGATCGGTATATCCTTCGAAATCTTAGACACCGTTCCTATCGGGAAGTTCCCTGAACCGGTAAAAACAGCAGTTCGGAATGACCATCATTTTGCGTTATATTGCGCATGCGCCAGCCGGCCTGCGCCTAGATCGACAATTTGGTAGCTTGACGGTTGCCGTATATCATTTCGAACACCGTACGCGAAATAAAAATCGAGGTAAACATATTGGCAATCAAACCGACCGCCAGGGTAACGGCAAAACCACGTATCGGACCGGTACCGAACTGAAACAGAAAAGCGGCGGAGATCAACGTCGTCAGGTGGGTATCGAAAATGGTCCAGAAAACCCTGCCAAACGCCTGGTCGATGGCCGTCTTCACCGTTTTGCCGGCCCGCAGCTCTTCTTTCATACGCTCGAATATCAGGACGTTGGAGTCCACACCCATACCGACGGTAAGGATCACGCCGGCGATACCGGGCAGAGTGAGCACCGCACCGAAATACCCCATGGCCCCCAGAAGGAGCAATAAATTCACGGCCAGGGCAAAGATGGCATTGAACCCGCTCAGCTTGTAGTAGATCAGCATGGCGATGACGACCAGGGCCAGGCCTACCAGAGAGGCGATGATTCCCTGTCGTATGGAATCGTATCCCAGCGAGGGACCGACGGTGTTTTCGCCGATGATATTGATCGATGCCGGGAGCGCACCGGAACGAAGGACCAGTGCCAGATCCTCGGCCGATTGCATGGTGAAGGTGGTGCTGGTTATCAAGGCACTTTCGGAGAATTTCCCTTGAATGACGGGAGCGGACATAACGCGGTTATCGAGAACAATGGCCATCTGCCGGCCGATATTCGCCTCGGTGACTCTTCCGGTCACCCGCGCACCTTCAGCGGTCATGAAGAATTCAACCTGGGCTTTGCCGAAGCGGTCCGTCGAGCGGCGGGCCGTTTTCAGATGCTGACCGGTGATGGATGCCGCTTTGCGGACCACCATATACTGAATGCCGGAACTGGCCGGCTGCCCATCTTCGCCGTCGCGACCGGCGTAAGGCAGCATCACCATATCGTAAGGGATCGATCCGTTGTACGCCTGCAAGGCCGCTTCTCTGGTGGAGAAGGGACCGCCTTTATCGGGAGGAACCAGATTCATGGTCAGCTGCGCAGTGCTCTGGATAATCTCCTTGATGCGTCCCGGATCGTCCACGCCGGGAAGTTCGACAATGATCTGATCGGCAACAGTCGATTCGCTGCTTCCATAAATCTGCAAAACCGGCTCACGCACGCCCAGGGCGTCCACACGTTGACGGATGGTTTCCAGCGCCTGCCTGACTGCCTGCTCCTGGGTATTTCTCATGAAGGAGGCCTTCATGGCCAGGGTCCAAACGGTCTGTCCTTCCAGGTTGGATCCGCGTATGTCCCAGACGTTGGAATAATTTCCTTCCAGATAGGCATCCACTTCCGGTTTCCTGTCGGTGGCAGTGGTGGCTATTTCCAGCTTCCCTTCCTCCAGACGTTTGGAGGTGACCGTAATCCCTTTTTCCCGCAGCTCGCTTACGGTCCTCTCGCCGACCTGATCCACTTCGGCATTGACGGCATCGGCGGTGACCACCTGCAGCGTCATATGAATGCCGCCTTGAAGATCCAGGCCCAGTTTGAGCTTTTCCTGCGGCGGGTAAAAGAAGTAGATACAGATTCCGACAACGGCGACTATGATCAACAAACGCCATTTCAAATTCTTGTTCATGAGATTATTCTGACTTAAATTAAAAAATGATATAAAAAGGGTGCGTCCCGCTTTCCCGGCGTCGACGCCTGCAATCAGCCCTGCTTCTCTTCCATCTGCATTCCGGCGATAGCGTTTTTGGAGATCTCTATTTTCGTTTGTTCGGAGATCTTGAGGTAAAAGGTGTGCTCCTTGATACCGGCGATCGTTCCATAAACACCGCCGGTGGTGATGACCCGGTCACCGCTTTTCAGATTGGCGATCATACTGTCCAGCTTCTTTTGTCGTTTGCGCGCAGGCATCACCAGCAGGAAATAGAAGATGACCACGATCGCGATCATCGGCAGGAAGCCGAGAATCATGTCCTTGGTAGATGCCGCTTGCTGAGCCAAAAAGAAAACTGCCATAGAATCGACCTATAAAAAAAGTGACCAAACCGTAAGGCGGGAAGATGGCCTTGCCGAAACACATCCCATCAACTGCAAATCATCGCCAAGCACAACAACGATTCTAGCACCCGCCGGAGGTGGCCTCTACGCCCTCTTCGGCAGTCGCTTTTCCCGAATGATCGCCGTAAATCCCTCGCAGGGAATCCCTGAAGCCCGCCAAGTTGTTAAGGCGGATAAAATGTCTTATTTTGCGCATAATGTCAAGGTAAAAGTGAATGTTATGAATGGTATTCAGCGTCGAGGATAAAATTTCCCGACTGAGAAAAAGATGCCGCAGATAGGCTTTGGAATAGCGCCTGCACACCAGGCACGAACAATCCGGATCAAGCGGAGATTCGTCGCGGAGATAGCGGGCATTTTTAATGATTACCTTCCCTTGACTGGTAAACAGGCAACCGTTGCGGGCGTTGCGCGTGGGCATGACACAGTCGAACATATCGATCCCGCAGCAAACGCCCTCCACCAGATCCAAGGGTGTCCCCACTCCCATCAGATAACGCGGTTTTTCCCGGGGAAGGCGGGGAGCCATTTCCGCGACCAGAGGAAACATAATGTCCTTGGGCTCTCCAACACTGAATCCACCCAGGGCGTAACCGTCAAAGCCTGTCTCCACCGTCTTTTCCATGGATGCCAGGCGCAGATCGGGATACATGCCGCCCTGCACGATGCCGAATAGCTGCTGTCCTCTTTCCCCTCCGGAAAAGAAATCCCGGCAGCGCCGGGCCCAGCGGGCGGAAAGCTCCAGGGATTGACGGGTTTCCGCCGCTGACGCGGGATAGGGCGTGCAGTCGTCCAGAACCATGACGATATCGGATCCCAGGGCCTGCTGGATTTCCATGGCTTTTTCCGGTGTCAGCAGATGGGCACTGCCGTCCAGGTGAGAGCGGAAACGCACCCCTTCCTCGGTGATGCGCCGCAGATCCTGGTGACTGAAGACCTGGTAACCGCCGCTGTCGGTCAATATGCTGCGCTCCCAGGACATGAAGCGGTGGAGCCCACCCAGTTCTCCGATGACCTGGTGACCGGGTCGCAGATAGAGATGATAGGTATTGCCGAGCAGGATCTGTACATCCAACTCCTCCAGCAGGTGTTGCGGAATGGCTTTTACCGATCCCGCCGTGCCTACCGGCATAAATACCGGTGTCTCCAGCGTTCCGTGGGCCGTCGTCAATTGTCCGCACCGGGCGTTGCTGCCAGAATCCTTCGCCGTAACTTGAAATCTATTCATACTGTTTTCCATCCAAAAAAAATCGAAGAGGTTCGAAAGGGAATGCCGGCAGGACGCCGGCGTTCCCAGGCTTTCTTGCTAGATCATCGAACAGAATGGATTCCTGATTTTTCACCATCGTACATAGGCCGAGCTTGAACCGAATCGAATTTTTACCCAAAACATCCCGACGACATTTTATTATATGTGTGTAAATTGCTGCGATTCATGTTAATTTCTTGGCATGATGCAAGCGCAACCCAAAGATCTGGTCTACCCGCTGTTGGAAAGGGCCTCGACTCGGTGCGAGCGATGGGCCATTCGCCTCGGACGCTGGCCGGGGTTTTGCACCGTTTGCGGCCGGAGAACGGTCTTCCGTCCCATCCACGCCAACTTGCGGGAGAGCTGCCACTGCCGCCATTGCCGGTCCAGCAACCGTCAGCGGCAAATGGCCTGGATCGCCGCCAGATCCTTCGGAATCGGCGATAAGACCCATGTTCCTTCCCTGGCCGCCCTGGCGAAAAAAAAGGTTTTATCCGTGTTGAACACCGAATCCTCAGGTCCTATCCACAGCCAGTTGGAGAGCGGTCCCGGCTATGTCTGCAGCGAATATTTCGGACCGGAATATCGCAGTGGAGACAGGGTCAACGGCATTCTGCACCAGGATCTGCAGCATTGCTCCTTTGCCGACGAGCAGTTCGATCTCATTCTCTCCTCCGATGTGATGGAGCACATCGCCGATCCCTACCAGGCCCACCGCGAGATCTACCGCATACTGAAAAAAGGGGGACGCCATATCTTCACCGCTCCTTTTTATCAGACCCGTTTTCAGGACGAGGTTCGCTCGCAGCTGGACGAAAAAGGCAATCTGGTCCATTTTCAGGATCCCTGGTACCATGACGATCCGGTCCGGCCGAATCAGGGAGCTATCGTGTTCCGCATCTTTTCCATGGAAATGCTGGTACGCCTGGAGGAGATCGGCTTTCACACCCGCTTTTACCGTACCTATGCACCTTGGTACGGCATTTTCGGACCCAACGGCCTGGTTTTCGAGGCTTATAAATAACTCTTGCGAGAAAAGAAATGTGTAAACTAAAGCAAAAAATCGCCGTAATCGGCACGGGAAAAATGGGTTCCATTCTACTGCAGTCCATGCTGAATCAAAAATTGATCGAACCGGAACAGGTCCGGGCCACCGATAAAGCAACCGGCAAAGGCCCTGGCGGCAGCTCTCTCGTCCCCATTCCGGTCGGAACGGACAACCGGGCCGCCGCCGAATGGGCCGACATCATCCTGCTCTGCGTGAAACCTCAGACGGTAAAAACGGTACTGGAGGAGATACGCCCGCAATTGAATCCTCAAAAGCTGATCATCTCCATTGCCGCCGCCATCCCCACCGGATTGATCGAGAAGGTCGCCGCCCTGGAGATTCCCGTGGTCCGGACCATGCCCAACACCGCCTGTTCCATCGGCTTCGGCATGGCGGGGATTTGTCCGGGACGTTTCGCCCGCGAGGAACACCTGGACATCGCCCGTTCCATCTTCAACACCTTCGGCCGGTCGGTCGTGGTGGAGGAAAACCTGATGGACGCCGTCACCGGCCTGTCCGGGTGTGGACCGGCCTACGTGTACATCATTATTGAATCTCTGGCGGAAGCCGGAGTCAAATGCGGACTGCCACGCGATATCGCCACCGAACTGGCGGCGCAAACGGTTCTCGGCTCGGCCCGTATGGTGCTGGAGACCGGCCATCATCCGGCCCTGCTGAAGGACGCCGTCACCACTCCGGCTGGTTGCACCATCGACGGCATCCTGGAACTGGAAGAAGGAAAGCTTCGCGTCACTCTGATTAAAGCGGTCGTGAAAGCAACAGAGCGGGCCAAACAACTGGTCCACGCCCATTAAACGGATTTCTATCTTACGGAACTAAATCTATGGTGGACAAATACCGGCCCTATATCGCTTCGACCGCCTTTCTCGCCCTTTTCGCCGTCGTCGGCATCGGATATTACGGTTTGAGCTTTTTCTACGACTTCATGGTCAAGGAGTTCGGATGGACGCGCAGCCAGGTTACCTCCGGAAACGCCGTGGGCAAGATCCTGGTCGGACCTCTCTTTGGCTTCATCGCCGGCTGGATGATCGATCGTTTCGGGCCGCGCCGCCTGATGCTCGCCGGACTTCTGTGCGGAGGCATGGCCCTGGTGGGGCTGGGCTCGATCTCCACCCTTCCTCTCTTTTACGCCTTTTTCGTGATGAATTCCCTGAGCTACGTCTGCGGAGGTCCTCTTCCCAACCAGGTCCTGCTGGCACGATGGTTCGACCGTTCCCGGGGAATCGCCATGGGTTTTGCCTATCTCGGCATCGGAATCGGCGGAGCGCTGGCTCCGCGCATGGCCCATTACCTGACCGAGCAGATGGGCTGGCACGCCGCCCTGATGACCATGGGCGGAATCTTCCTGCTTATCTCGGTGCCCCTGGCGCTATTTATTAAAGACGCCCCTCCCGATTTTCATATCCAGGCCGGTAAAAAGGAAAGCACCCCCGTACGGCCGACCCTGAAACGAGCCGCCTTCTACCTGTTGGCGATAGGCAGCATGTGTTCCATCGGTGCCGTCGGCGGAACGATGCTCAATCTGAAACTCTACCTCTCCCTGGACCGGCAGCTTCCCCAGGCGGAGATTGCCGAAACGCTCTCTCTGGTCCTTACCTTTTCCATCATCGGGCGGCTGTTGATGGGTTTTCTGGCCGATCGTTTTCCCAAAAAGTACGTCATGATACTGATTTACTTCCTGGTAGCCGCGGCCCTGCCCCTTCTTTTACTGCCGACGCCCCCACTGCTTTTGTTCGCCATCATTTTCGGCATCGGCCTGGGCGGCGATTACATGATCATCCCCTTGATGGCCGCGGAATTGTTCGGAGTGCGGGTCCTGGGACGGGTAATGGGCATTATTCTCATGTCCGACGGCGTGGCCGAGGCGATTGTCCCTGTGGTCGTCGGAAGTTTGCGGGATCAAACCGGAAGCTACGGCTCCGGATTTACGCTGTTGGTCATTCTGGCCGCGATCGGGACCGTGGTCATCAGTCTGCTGCCGAAGAGGGGCGAGACCCCCGTCGTCAGCCAATGACACCAGGGCAATCATGATGGGAAGCAAGTTAAAGAAGGACGACACCATTCGCCCCGCAGGCATGCCGGGAGTCAACCCCTTCCCTTCCTCCTTCTGGGGCCATATCTTCGCCCTCCTGGCCCGCATGCTGGTATGGCTGCGCTATCGGGTCCGGTTTCAGGGATTCGGGGAGATCGGCCGCCGGGGGAAAAGTAAAATACTCTTCCTGCCCAATCATCCGGCCATGATCGATCCGATCATTTTACTCTCGCGCCTTTACCCTGTCTTTCGCCCGCGATCCCTGGCCGACGAATGGCAGATGGACCGTTTTCTGATTTCCTTTGCCGGGCGCTGTACCGGTGTAAGGCGCCTCCCCAATCTGGAACGCCGTGGTCTGGAAGGCATCGATGAAACACGACGGATCCTTCGGACCACCATCGAGGGTCTGCGGCAGGGTGAGAATCTGCTCCTTTACCCCTCCGGTCATCTGAAACACCAGCGGGAAGAGGTGATCGGGGCCGCCAGCGCCGTAAAGACCATTCTCTCGGAGGTTCCGGATGTGCGCATTGTCATGATACGCCAGAACGGGCTCTGGGGCAGTCAGTTCAGTTTCGGTTATACCGGGCGCCGTCCCCAACTGGGCAAGGTGCTGCGCCATGCCGTCCGGTCGCTGCTTTGCGGCGGGCTTTTCTTCATGCCCCGGCGGGAGGTCGTGCTTGAATTCGTCGAGCCGGCCGACTTTCCCCGCAATGCCGAAGTCCTGACCATGAATCGCTGGATGGAGAATTTCTACAACGAGAAGGCCCAACCGAACACCTACACCCCCTATCTGCTTTGGGAAAGAGGGGGCAGCCGCATCGTTCCGGAACCGGTGGAATCCAGGAAGGATGCCCGATTGGGTTCCATTCCAGAGGGTGTTCGGCATGAGGTACTGCAGAAACTGTCGCAACAGAGCGGACACCCCTCTCCGGCCCCGGAACACCGTCTGGCACAGGATCTGGCCATGGACAGCCTGGCCATCGCCGAACTGGTTCTGTGGATCGAGAAGGAATATGGCCACTCGCTGGATACGCCGGAAAGCCTGAAGACCGTCGCCGATGTCATCCTGGCCGCCGCCGGCAGAGGCTCCTCGGCCATAGAGATCGACATTCGCCCGCCCAGCGCCAGATGGCTGCAGCAGGCCAAGGATTCCTCGGCACTGGAAATCCCAAAGGGAAAAACGATCACCGAGGCATTTCTTTACCAGGCAAACGCCCGGCCGGACCGTATCATAGCCGCCGATCAGATCAGCGGAGAGATCACCTATCGGCGCGCCCTGATCGCTGTCCTGCTTTTCAAGCCTTACCTGGAAAAGATATCGGGCTCTTATTTGGGCATCCTGCTGCCGGCTTCCGCCGGAGCGACCCTTCTTTATATTTCCACCCTGTTTTCCGGAAAGGTTCCGGTCATGCTCAACTGGACGGCCGGGGCCAGGCATCTGCGCCATTCCCTCGATCTGCTGCAGGTCAACAAGGTCATCACCTCGCGAAAACTGGTGCAAAAGCTGGCGGCCAACGGCATCGATCTGCAAGAGCTGAATCCCTATTTCCTCTTCGTGGAGGATCTACGCGGGAAAATTACCACCGGGCAAAAGATCCAGGCCGCCCTCCAGGGCTACCTGGGGGCCAAATCCCTGTATGCCTGCAAGCCGCCGGAAACGGCCGTGGTTCTCTTCACCAGCGGATCGGAGAGCCTGCCCAAGGCCGTTCCCCTCACCCACGAGAACCTTCTCAGCAACCTCTTCACCGTGCTTTCCCAGGTCATCCTCCTGCGCAAAGGGGAAATCTTCCTGGGGATGCTGCCTCCTTTTCACTCTTTCGGCCTGATGGCCAACATCCTCACCTGCCTTTGCATGGGCATCCCGACCGTTTTCCACAGCAATCCCACCGAAGCCACCGTGCTCGCCTCCCTGATCGAAATCTGGAAGGCTTCTCTGATGGTGGGAACACCGGCCTTTCTCAACGGCATCGTCCGCAGCGCCCAGAAAGGGCAGCTGGCCTCTCTGCGATGGGCCGTAGTCGGGGCCGAAAAGTGTCCGGAAGCGGTATACGAAGCCCTGCGTCAGCATTGCCCCCATGCCGCCATTCTCGAGGGTTACGGGATCACCGAATGCTCCCCGATCATCTCCGCCAATACCTCCCTGCGGCAAATACCGGGTAGCATCGGCTGGCCGATTCCCAGCCTGGAATATCTCATCGTTCACCCGGAAACGCTGCAACCGGTTCCAAGCGGTACCATCGGCATACTGCTGGTGAGGGGACCGAGTATCTTTTCCGGATATCTGAACTACGGCGGAGAATCGCCCTTTGTGCACCTGCAGGGGAAACAATGGTATCGGACCGGCGATCTGGTGCACCAGGAGCCTTCCGGGGCGCTCTTCTTTGCCGGACGGCTCAAGCGTTTTGTCAAGATCGGCGGGGAGATGATCTCTCTGCCGGCCATCGAATCTGAATTAGTACGCCACTATCCGCCCGATGAATCGCATGGTCCGCTGGTGGCGGTGGAATCTCTGGGAAAAGGAGAAGAGGTGGAGATCACCCTTTTTGCCGTACCCGAGATCGATCGTGCGGAAGCCAACCGCCTGTTACAGCAGGCGGGATTCAGCCCTCTGCACAACATACGCCGAGTGATTCGGGTGGAAACCATTCCCTTGCTGGGCACCGGCAAGACCAACTACCGCCAGTTGAAGGAACTCTATTCCCCATAAGCACGGATCCGGCTGTCCGGATCAAAGGAATTTCTATGAATTACCGACGCATTGCTTTTCTCCTGCTTTCCTTTCTGTTTCTGATTCCGGCCCTCGCGGCCGAACCGCTCAAGGTGATGAGTTTCAATGTCCGTTACCCGAACAGCCGCGACGGAGAGAATGCATGGGAGGCGCGGCGCGACGTCCTGGTGGAGACGATCCGCCGGGCTGAGCCCGACGTGCTGGGAACGCAGGAGCTGTTCCAGCTGCAGGCCGACTATATCATTGCCAAATTGCCCCAATACGGCTGGTTTGGTCTCAGCCGTTACGGCAACCACGAGAATGAACACATGGGAATTTTCTATCGCAAAGATCTCCTGCAGCTGCTGGAGTCGGGCAATTTCTGGCTTTCGCAAACGCCGGACACACCCGGCGGCATGTCCTGGAATGTGAACCTCCCGCGTATGGTCACCTGGGGACTCTTCCGCACCAAGTCCGGCCGGCAGTTTTATTTTTACAACACGCATTTTCCCCACCGCGACGAGGACGATACGGCCCGCCAGGAATGCGCACGCCTCATCGCCATGCGGATCGAGAAACTTGCGAAAAACATCCCTTTGATCCTGACCGGCGATTTTAACAGCGATGAAGGCAGCGTTCCCTATGGCATCCTGGTAAAGGATTTGCAGGATGCCCGGAAAACGGCAACCTCTCAGGTCGGGCCGACGGGGACCACCCACGGTTTCCGGGGAAAACCGGGCAGTCACCGCATCGATTGGATCCTTTACCGTGGCCCATGGAATGTGGAGACATTCGAAACCTCAACCTACAACCAGGAAGGGCGCTTCCCTTCGGACCATTTTCCGGTGATTGCACACCTCGCATGGCCATCCCCAAGCAAATAATCCCACATGGAGAAAATGTTATGAAAAAAATCGCTTTATTCCTTGCCGTCTTTCTGACCGCTTCGATATTGGCTCCGGCCCAGGAATCCGTTCCTCCCCCGGATTTCGTCTCCCTGTTCAACGGTCGGGATCTGAGCGGCTGGGATGGAAATCCGTCCCTCTGGTCGGTAAAAGACGGAGCCATTACCGGGCAGACCACCGCAGAAAATCCGCTGAAAAAGAATTCTTTCATCCTGTGGAAAGGCGGCCAGGTCCGGGATTTCGAACTCCGGTTGAAGTTCCGCATGGAAGGCGGCAACACCGGGATTCAGTACCGCAGTAAAGACAAAGGCGAATGGGTGGTCAACGGCTATCAGGCCGATTACGACATGGCCAAAAAGTATTGCGGCATTTTATACGAAGAAGGCGGACGCGGTATTCTGGCCAAGGTCGGGGAGAAGGTGACCATCGGTCCGGATGGAAAACTGAACCTGACCGGCCAGACCGAGGATCCCGACGGCATCCGAAAAGCCATCCGCGATAACGAATGGAACGATTACACGATCATCGCCCGGGGAAACCGTCTGCAGCACTTCATCAACGGCCATACCACCATCGATGTTCTCGACGAACAGGCGGAGAAAAGGGCCATGGAAGGCGTTCTGGCTTTCCAGGTCCATGTCGGTCCGCCGATGAAGATCCAGTTTAAAGATATTTTTCTGAAACATTTCCCTCCGGCACCTGCCGACTCGGTAGCGACAACGACAGCGGCCGCTACCGCAGGGAAGCCCGATTTCAGCGGCGAATGGAAGATGGATGCCGCTAAAAGCGATTTCGGGGCGTTGCCCGCTCCCACTCTTTTTGTCGCCAAAATCGACCATAAGGATCCGGTCCTGGTGTTGCACCGGACCCAGGAGGGGGGCATGGGTAGCTACTCCGGAGAATCCCGTTATACCACCGACGGCAAAGAATGCCTTAACCGGATGTTCGACAATGAACTGAAGAGCGTTTTACAGTGGGAGGGAAAGGTGCTGGTTCTGGACACCAGGATGGATTTTCAGGGCAACGCCATCAAGCTGGTCGACCGCTGGAGCCTGTCGGAGGATGGAAAAATCCTGACCATCGACCGCAAGATGGAAAGCCCGCAAGGGGAAGCCGTTCTCAAGATCACTCTGAGCAAACAATGAGGAGGATCCGGTGCATGGACTTTGTGCACCGGACTTTTTTTTCGGGCCTCTTATGATGAACAAAACCCGTTTTTCTCTTCCGGTAATAATGCCGATCCTTTTGATCCTGCTAGCTTTGACGTCAGGAACCGGATGGGCGCAGACTGCCAACGATACCCTGCTCTGGTACCGCCAACCCGCCCAAAAATGGACGCAGGCACTTCCGGTCGGCAACGGCCGGCTGGGGGCCATGGTCTTTGGTGACGCCTGGAACGAGAGAATTCAGTTCAACGAAGACAGCCTCTGGTCGGGCGGTCCGGAAGATCCCGACAATCCGGAAGCCCTGCCCGCCCTTGCGGAGATACGTCGTCTGCTGGCCGAAGGCAGACAGACCGAGGCCGACCGGCTGGCGGTGCAAAAGCTCATCTGTCGCGGCCAGGGTTCCGGACGCGGACAGGGGGCTAAGGCCCCCTATGGTTCCTACCAGACCTTCGGCGAGATACGCCTGGAGTTTTTCGGCGACCGCAGCCAAACCGTATCGGAATACCGGCGGGAGCTTGACCTGGACGCAGGGGTAGCGACAGTGGACTACCGCTGGGGCAAAACCCGGTTCGTTCGCCATGTGTTTGCCGACCATCCCGATCAGGTCCTGGTGGTGCACCTGACGGCGCAGGGCGACCGGCGGCTTGCTTTTGCCGTTTCTCTCGAACGCGGGGAAAACGCCGTCACCGAGGTGCAGGGTCCCGTCGAATTGCTCATGGCCGGCCGGCTCCCCAACGGAACGAATCTTCAAGGCATGCGCTTTGCCGCACGGTTGCGGATCCTGGCCAAGGGTGGTCATGTCACCAGCGAGGGAAATCGACTGCTTGTCAAGGATGCCTCCGAGGCCGTGCTCTATCTCGTTGCCGCCACCGACTACAGCATGACGGCTCCCGATTTTCGCGGGGCCGATCCCCTCATCGTTACCCAGCAACAGATGAAAAGGCTCGAAGGCCGGTCCTATCCCCGCCTGCTTTCCACGCATCTTCAAGATCATCGACAACTCTTCCGCCGGGTTCATCTGGGATTGGCTGCGACACCGAACGCTTCCCTGCCGACCGACGAACGCCTCATGGCCTTCGCCAAAGGGGCACCGGACCCTTGCCTGTCGGCTCTTTACTTCCATTATGGAAGGTATCTGCTGATCGCCAGTTCCCGCCCCGGAGATCTGGCGGCCAATCTGCAGGGTCTATGGGCGGACAGCATCCAGACCCCATGGAACGGCGATTATCACGCCAATATCAACGTTCAGATGAATTACTGGCCGGCCGAACCGACCAACCTTTCCGAATGCCATCTGCCTCTCTTCGATCTCATACGACTTTTTAGTAGAACCGGGGCTAAAACGGCGAAGGTCCATTATGGGGCCGGTGGATGGACAGTCCACACCATCACCAATCCCTGGGGATTCACCGCTCCCGGCGAACATCCCGGCTGGGGCCTGTTTCCGGCCGGCGGCGCCTGGCTGGCCCAGCATCTGTGGGAACATTACGAATTCACCGGCGACAGGAAGTTTCTCGAGGACGTCTGGCCGATCTTGAAAGGCTCCGCCCAATTCTCTCTGGACTGGCTGGTCCGAGATCCGGTCAGCGGCAAGTGGGTCAGCGGGCCGGCCAACTCTCCGGAAAACGTATTCCTTACAGCAAGCGGGGAGCGCGGCTCCCTTTCCATGGGACCCGCTATGGAACAGCAGATCATCCATGAGAATTTCAGCAACGTTCTGTCCGCAGCCCGCATCCTGAAGATCGATGATGATTTCACCCGACGGGTGGCACAAGTTCGTGCCGGTCTGCTCGGCCCGCAGATCGGCAGCGACGGCCGGCTGATGGAATGGGCCCGGGAATACAGGGAAGCCGAGCCGTTGCACAGGCATGTCTCTCATCTGTTCGCCCTGCACCCGGGAAAACAGATCCTTCTGAGCGAAACGCCCGAACTGGCGGCGGCCGCCCGTAAGGCTCTGGAAGGGCGAGGCGATGGCGGCACCGGATGGAGCATGGCCTGGAAGGTCAACTTCTGGGCGCGGTTCGGAGACGGCAACCATGCCTATCGGCTTCTCGGCAACCTGCTGCGGGTCGTCGATACGGAGGGCTTTAACTATTCCAATGGGGGCGGCGTGTACACCAACCTTTTCTGCGCCCATCCTCCTTTTCAGATCGACGGCAATTTCGGCGGAACGGCCGGCATTGCCGAAATGCTGCTGCAGAGCCATGCCGGAAAGATCCATCTCCTGCCGGCGCTGCCTTCCGCCTGGCCCTCGGGCGAGGTGCGCGGACTTCGTGCCCGCGGCGGATTCGAGCTTTCACGTATCGCCTGGAAAGACGGCCGGCTGGAGGGAGCGGAGATACGATCTCTCCTGGGCCGTCCATGTACCCTGCATGTCGAGGAACCCATGCTTGTGGAAACGGAAGGCCGTCCTGTCCAGGTATCGCAGGAAAAGAAGACCATCCGCTTCGAAACCAAAACCAAT
>CAZTVS010000025.1:7787-54784 GCA_964617125.1 uncultured Acidobacteriota bacterium | reverse complement strand
CTCCGGATTTCCTTTTCCTTCCTTCCTGCCGGTCTTGTTTCCCCTGTTTAAACGAAGTAAACTCCTTGTCGATTGGAAAAATCGCTCAAAGCAATCCCTCATCCTCGGAATTTGCCATGTATAAGTCGTTTGTTCCTACGCCATCTATGGATTTTCAGAACCGATTCGCCGCCGCTGTCGAAAAGGTCGGAGGTCCCAAGTCCCGCAACCGGCATAATCTGCCCAGGAGGTCTAGAATGAAAAAAGGTTTCCTCACGCTCCATCTGCTGGTCCTATTTAGTGTTGGGCTTTTTGCTCAGGAGCCCAATCCGAAAAGCGAAACCGGCTCGCCAACCGCCTTCCTTCCGTTTGGCCTAGGCGGTCTGCCGTTTTTATCCGATGCCCGGACCCGCTCGATTTCAGCGGAAAATCCGACGGGAGCCAAAGGGGCCGGCGGTATGGCCATACCTGATCCCAAGGAAACGAAGCCGCCAGCCAGTGCCCGGGCTGCAGACGATCTGGGACAAGGCTGGAAAGTACGACCCTTTCTGCGCGTCAATCGGGGCGAAACCGTTACCTTGATGGACGTGAACGGTCCGGGAATCCTTCAACACATCTGGATGGTTGAGGGATTGAAGCGCAGTCACGTATTGCGCTTTTTCTGGGATGGGGAAGAAAGGCCGTCGATCGAAGTACCGGCGCCGGATTTCTTTGCCGTAGGTCATGAACTGTTCGCTCGAGTCAATTCCCTGGCGGTCGTGGTCAATCCGGCCAATGCCATGAACTGTTATTGGCCCATGCCGTTCCGTAAGCATGCCCGGATCACCTTTACCAATGAAGATCCTAAGGATCTTGAGCTACTGGCCTTTCAAATCACCTATGCGGAGACGGCCGTACCGGAAAACGCCGGCTATTTTCACGCGCAATGGCGACGGGCGACCACGGACAGGGAGAATCCCCAGTATGTGATTCTGGATGGCGTCAGAGGACAAGGCCGTTACGTAGGGACGTTTCTGGCCTGGACCCAACTGTCCGACGGTTGGTTCGGCGAAGGTGAAATCAAGTTTTTCCTGGATGGAGATCAAAAATTTCCTACCATCTGCGGGACAGGAACAGAGGATTATTTTTGCGGCAGTTACGGTTTTCCGGAAATCTACACAACCGCGTATGTCGGCAACACGCTCAAACGCGGCAATGAAAACGGGCCACCTAAATGGAGCCTGTACCGCTGGCACATCATGGATCCCATCTGTTTCGATAAAGACCTTCGAGTCACGATCCAGGCACTCGGTTGGTGGCCTAACCAACGCTACCAACCTCTGGCAGACGATATCGCTTCTACGGCCTATTGGTATCAGCAGGAACCTCATAATCCCTTTCCTGCTCTGCCTGACGTCAAGAGACGCTGGCCGAGATGATGTAGAAAGGAATTCCATATACCAGGCTATCACGTATAATAAAATATGCTATGGTATTTGCAATCCTGGTGCTCTTTTATCGCTTATAGACCATATGACGGACAGAACCATCAGCTGGGAATTGATCGAACGAGCCAGGCAGGGTGATCAGTCCGCCTTTGCCGGACTGTTCCAGCAATACCGGGCCCGATTGGCCGTATTTGTCCATTTCCATATGGGGACCCTTCTGCGTGGCCGATATGAAGCGGAGGATGTGCTACAGGAGATATTCCTGCAGGCATTTCGAGATCTACCGGATTTTGTGTATCGCAGCCCCGGCTCTTTTGCCCGATGGCTTTTCCAGATCGCCCGCCACACCTTGCAGGATATGGCGCGTTATCAGGATCGTCATAAACGGCGTGCCTCGGAGGAATGCTCCTGCCAGTCTCCCAGTTTTTGGGGCAGGGAGGAGCCCTTGGACAGGAACAGTCCGAGCCGGATTTTCTTGCAGCGGGAGCGAGTCGAGCACCTCCTACGAGGATTGGAAGCCTTATCGGAAAAGGAACGGGACTTGATTCTGTCGGCCAAGGTGGAAGGGCTCTCTTTGCAGCAGATATCCGAACAAACCGGAGAAGACAAATGCATGATCAGTCTTCATCTGCACCGGGCGTTGCGCAAGCTGAATCGGCAGGTAGTAGGATGAGCGATCGTGTAGAGTCGGGTGACGACGCCCGGGATAAACGCCTGGCGGAAGCCCTGACGGAATACTGGGAGAGCAGGTCCTGCGGCGAAGATCTTCCTCTTGTTGCCTTTCTGGATACCTATCCGGATATACGGGCCGAACTGGAGTCGGCGATACGGGACAGCCGGGCGATCGATGAGATACTCGCCAATTCCGAGGTGTTACCGCCAACCATTCCCGACACGATGTCTACAGAATCGCCGCCGGCTCCGCCAGGATACAAAATCCTTCGCCGGCTCGGGACCGGCGGCATGGGCCAGGTGTGGCTGGCACAAGACGTAAGGCTGGAACGATGGGTGGCCGTCAAATACCTGAATCCATCCTGGAGTGGTAATCCGGAAATCAAGATACGTTTCCTGGAAGAGGCCCGTGTTCTGGCCCGTTTGCATCATCCGGGAGTAGTGGCCATCTTCCAGCAGGGAGAGGTGTCGGGCCACTCCTACTTCGTCATGGAGTATCTCGAAGGCAAGCCTTTGACCGTGGCACTGCAATACCTTCCTTTGGAACAAAAGAGCAGGATCTTTTTCGAAGTCCTGCAGGTGGCGGCCTACCTTCATCGCCAAGGGATAGTGCATCGCGATTTGAAGCCGGCCAACATTCTGGTCGACAATCAGGGGAAGATAAAGATTCTGGATATGGGCCTGGCGCGTCCTGTATCCGATGAGTCGCGGCATTTGACCCGAGACGGCTGCCTCCTTGGTACAGTCGACTATTGTTCTCCCGAACAGGCCCTGGGAGAGTCGATCGATATCCGCAGCGATGTTTTCTCTCTGGGCATCCTTCTGTATGAGGTGTTGACTGGAAGACTGCCTTTCGCCTGCGAATCCTTTCGTGAGCACCTGTCCCTGCTCCGCAACGCGGATCCGCTCTGGCCGCGCCTCTACAATCCGGATCTGCCCCGGGGGATCCAGGATATCTGTTTGAAGGCGCTGGAAAAAAATCCGTCGCAACGCTATGCCTCCGCTCAGGAGATGGCGGACGATCTGGCTCGCTTTCTCGCCGGGGAAGCGGTTCTGGCGCAGCCTTCGGTTTACCAGAGTCATCTCTCGGGAAAGGTGGAAAAGCATCTCAAGGAATTGACAGTCTGGCATCAGGAGCAACTGCTCTCCCCCTCGGAGTTGAACGCTTTTCGTCGCCTGTATAGCCGTCTGATCGATCGGGAAGACGCCTGGATCATGGAGATGCGAAGGCTGACCCTGTCCCAGGTTGCACTCTATCTGGGTGGCTGGTTGATGGCCATCGCTTCTCTGCTGCTGGTGTTTTTCCGCTTTCCGGGTGTCCCTCCCTCGATGGATCTTCTGGCCGTGACCGGATCGGCGGCGGCTGTTTTCATTCTGGGGCGAAAAGAATGGGATGGGAAAATGTATCGCAACGGAGTGGCCTTCCTGCTGACCTTCACCCTGCTCTGTCTGGCCGGAATGCTGGTTGCCATGAAGGATTTCGGCTGGTGGACCGCCTGGACCCAGGGGAGAAAAGATTTAGAACTGTCGATCGGCTCTCTGGGGTTGTCCGGACCGACCAACACACAGGTCTGGTGGTCCCTATTCCTCCTGTTGCCGGTCGTTTATGGCTTGCGCCGGTATACAGGCGCGACGGTATTCACCCTGGAGATGGCTTTTCTCTCGCTGTTGCTCTCTGGTACGACTCTTTTGCGAATGGGGTTGCTGGACTGGGTTGATAAGGATCCCGGTCGCCCCTTCCTGTACCTTTTGCCAGTGGCGGCCGGATATTTTCTGATCGGCTACCTTCTGGAAAGAAGTAGCCGGAACAACGATTCCCGCTATCTGCACGGGCATGGGGTTTTTCTTACCTATCTCTCGCTAAGCGGTATCGCCCTGTTCCATGAACCCTATGCCCGCTGGTGGCAGGATATCTTTCCTCAGAGTCGGGGCCAGGTGGAATATCTCTTCATGATCAATGCCTTGATTTACTGGATATTGCAGCTGGTATGCGAATATCTGCCTTCGGAACAACTGCATCAGGTGGGGAAGTTTTTTCGTTTTGTCATTGCCGGACATGTCTTGACCCCTCTATGGATCCTGGGTATCAAGGCCATGGAGTTGTGGCAGGAGAATCCGCTGGACGGCGCCAAGCAGATGGAGGCCAGGACCTGGGAAGTTCTGTTGCCGGCGATAGCAGCCCTCTTCGTTTTTTACAGCATTCCCCGGCAGATGAAAAACTATCTGGCCGTAGGGATGATATTCCTGGCCATCGGCATCATCCGATTGGAGAAAGACCTGCTGCAGGGGTATATCTCCTGGCCGTTGCTGCTCCTGCTGAACGGCTTCCTTCTGATGTTGGCGGTGAAATACTCGACCCGCCTCAGGTTACTTTGGAAACGGCACGACGGCTAAAAGCAGGCAAATGATCAGGCTCCCTGGCCCTCATGCCTGCTGTTGTATCGGTCGAGGCTTCCGTCCATCCGTTCAAATGGGGAATCCACTTTATTTGATGGCCTTGTAATAAATCGATACCAAATGAAAACGGATCGGATTCGTAGTTCCGCCTTTAGGCGGTGCCGCGTAAATACAGGCTTTTACGGATCCATGAAATGCCGCATAAACGCGGAACTACAAACCTTGGATTTTTTGCAACTTCATCCTTTTGACCGCCCAGAAAAGTGGGTGTCCCGGAAATCCGAGTCTTTTTGTATGGTAATACCGAAATGGAGAAAAATGGGTATCCCTAAATGGCTGGTCCTTTTTGTGTGGTGAAAAGAAGAAGGAGGCTGCAATTTTCTTCCCGGTTGAACGCTTACCTGACAGGAGAAACATGAAACCAATCGTTCTTATCCTGAAAGGAGGATGTTATGTCGATTTGGAAGAAGATTTTCGTCCTTGGTCTCGTAGTTTGTTCCTTTGTCATGATCGGCTGTGGTCCGGCAGACTTTCTTCAACCCCTCTTCCGTGAATCGGATCGGGTCACACTCCCCGGGTTGGAGGGGGTTTGGCAGAAAACAGATGCGGAGACATCGAAGAAGGAGTATCTGGTTTTTGAAATGCAGGAAAAAAATCGTTATCGGTTCAGCCTCGGAGAAGACCAAGAAGAATATGAGGCATTCCTGGGTTGTATCGGCCCAGAATATTATCTGGAGATCCTTCCCGATCATGGGATCAGAGAGGATGGCCGGGTGAAGGTGCTTCTGCCGGCGGAGGGACAGAGAAGCTCCTTGCCCGTTGTACGGATTACCGATAGCCTCTGCCTGACTGTCGGTCGGATCCAGCCGATTTCGACCTACCCCCAGGAATTGGAGCTGCTGGTGACGGCGACACGCCATATATTGAAGCTAAAGCTGGAAGGAGATGTCCTGGAGATCGCTTATTGCGATAAGGACACACTGCTTAAGATGCTGAAAAAGGGACAAGCCCGGCTCGACTATTCCCCCGGGCAGGAGTTGATCACCGCCTCGACCGAAGATCTCCAATCTTTCCTGTCGGTATACGATCGGGATCCCCAATCGGGTCTCTTCGCCGAGATGGGCACGTATCGCCACATCCGGCAGACAGAGGTGGATTAATAATCCATTCAGGAATCAGGCAGCGTCGCCGGGTGAGATCTGGCTGCGTAAAGAAAGGATGGCCAAGGCAGCTATCAGCACGAGCACGGCAATGCCCAGCAGGGCGGGGAGCAGACTGCCGGTCCGATCGAACACCCAACCGGCCACGGAAGGCATGAATGTGGCCGGGAGGTGCGCGGTGAAAAGCCAGCCGTAGATGCGGTTCAGATTCGCACGGTTCCACAGGCGGGCCACAAATGCGGGATGCATGGCCAGAAGCCCGCCATATTGGAATCCCGACAGGGCGGCAAACGACTGTACTCCGCCACTCGATTGCAGCAGAAAGAAGGACGAGCCTAAAGTGAGTATGGTGGCGATAAGGTTGAGGGCCAGAACCAGCGCCGGTTCGAAGCGGTCGAAGGCCCGGCCCCAGACAATCCGGCCGGCAGCGTTGCTTAACGCGAACCAGGCCACCGCTTCGGCTCCGGAGGAGAGAGCATCCATCGTGTTCAAGTGCTTGAGATTGGCATTTACTGTCAGACCGGCGGCCAGCCCGGCTCCAAAAGTAAGAAAGAGAGTCAGAAAGGCTCGCGATGTCAGGACCTCGCGAGCCTTAACCGGCGGCGACGGAGGTTCGGAGCCGGCCGCCGGCAACTGCATCGCCATCGCGGCAAGGGGAATGACCAGCTGAAAAGCGATACCGAAACATAGTAATAGGGTATAGGGCGAAATCCCTTGCCGGATTCCTTGAGCCGCCAGCTTGCCCACCAGAGCGGCGCCTCCGCCGAATCCCGCCACGGCGATACCGGTCACCAGACCACGGTGTCTTGGAAACCAGGCCATAGCTACGGAAATCGGTACGATATACGCCAGTCCGACGCCGATACCGCCTACAACGCCGATGCCGGCAACGGTCCAGTAGATGCTGTTGCCGCCTAAGCCGGCCAGGATCCATCCTCCGCCGAACATCCAACCGCCCATCACCGCCGCCCGGCGGGGCGACGGCTGCCGCGAGAGACTTCCCATGAATGCCATGGTGAGCGGAAACAGGAAGTAGAAGACCGAAAAGGGAATTTGCGCCACCCCTTGACCGGCTCCGGTGGCGTTGCGTATCGGTTGCACGAAAACCGACCAGGCATAGGTCGCCCCCAAGCACATCTGCATCAAAACGGCAGCCGCCAGAATGGACCACCTCTTTCCGAAACGAAAATTCGAATCAGGCATCTTTCTGAAGCCGCCGACAGGGGGATCAAGTGCCATCGAACGGCGGCGGATCAACGCGCCGGCTCCTCGACGCCGGGCAGTGTGCCGACTTCGGTGCATTGGGAGCGATAACACTGCCAGCGGGCTTCACGCCACAGGTAGACTTCCAGAAAACGTACACGATGATGGAACCTTGCCTCTCCGATTTGGCCGGAAACCGATCCACAGCCATAAATCAGACCTGTCTCTCCGTGCACCTCTGCACTCACCTCAACATCGGCCATGCGGTAGCCATAAACTCCCGCAGGCCCGAAGCTTTTCAGGATGTCTTCCCGGGTTTCAACCTCACCGTGAAGGCCGTGGTTCTGAAAATCGGGCGCATAGAGGCGCAACAGGGCGGCGATGTCCTTCTCGCCCAATGCCTTTCCGATGGCGAAGAATGTCTCTAGCAGTTCTGCCTTTCCCGACATACCTCATTTCCGTCCGATGGTACGAATATATCACAAGCCCCCGGATGAAGAGTTGAACTTCGCCGCTGGTACTCCGGGTATCTGAGCTAAAATGTTGGGCGAATGATCGAGAAATAATGAATTCATGCAGATAGTATAATTCTCAATTCTCCCTATGAGAATGATTTAGAACCCATCATAAAAGCGACGGTATGAAGAAAAATAGGTATCTCGATTGGAGGTTGCCGTTGGAAAAGCTCCGTGTTCTCTCTGCAAGCCAGGTTTGCATCGTCCTCATGATCATATGGGGAACCGTTATAATATCGGCATCCGGCGCCGCCGGACGATTCGGGCCCGCGCCGAAGGGGAGCGGTTTTGCCATGGACGGGTATTTCGTCTGGTGCGGCTCCGTCCTTCAGGTGGATGGTACATACCATCTTTTTGCCTCCCGCTGGCCGGAGGCAACCACTTTCCCGGAGGGCTATCGGGAGAACTCCGAAATCGTCCGGGCTGTGGCCGGGCATCCCATGGGACCGTACACATTCCAGGAAGTAGTTATCGGCCGGCGCGAAAAGGGCAAATGGGACAGTGGTATGGCTCACAACCCGGCCATTTACCGTGTCGGCGACACCTTCGTTCTTTACTATATCGGTTCCGCAATCGGTTCCCGGCTCCGCCAAATCGGCATAGCCACCGCCCGGAAAATCACCGGGCCATGGGCACGGCGCGAAAGACCGCTTGCTTTGGGCACCAACGAGGATGCCAACAATCCCTCTGCCTGTTTTGCATCGGACGGTCAGGTAAAGTTGATCTGGCGCACGCGCGATCTACGGGTCTGTATCTCGAGCGCGCGCACCTATGAAGGTCCCTATACCTTGGCTAATCGTAATGTGTGGCCCGCGGCCCGACTGGAAGATTTTTTCTTCTTCCGACAGGACAACCTCTATCACCTGGTATGTGAAGACAACCAGGGAGCGATCACTGGTCAGGAGCGGTGGGGAGCCCACCTCGTCTCCGCCGATGGGATTCACGACTGGAAGACCGCAGACATTCAGCCGGTTTACGATCACGAAATTCTTTTCGCCGATGGTACCCGCTTCCGGCCACAGCGCCGGGAACGCCCCTGGCTTTTGTTCGAAAACGGGAGGATTACCCATCTCTTCACAGCTGTTTTCGACGGACGAAGCACATGGAATCAACCGGTTCCTATCGTAATCTGGCCGTAAAGACCAGGTATTCGCTAACGAAGGATGGACTGGAAAAAAGACACCGGGGGTGTGATGCTCTCCCAGGACTTGGCAAGAATGACGAAGCGGCAAAAAGTCGGTTTTCCCTTTTTAGAATCCCGAAGGGATTCCGTAACATAGCCCGGGGTCGCGCCATAGGCGCTACCCCGGGTTTCCGGCCCCTAACAACGACAACCCTGAAAGGGTTGCGAAAAGGGTTATCAAAGGTGATTTAACGCAACCCCTTCAGGGTTGATCTCTTTTAACGATACAACCCGGGGTAGGCGCTGCGCGCCAACCCCGGGCTACATTACGCTTCCCCTTCGGGGAAGATGATTTTTTGCGATGGCGTCAGGAATGACGAAGCGGTAAAAAGTCCTGGGAGCGCCGGCGTTCCGCCGGCAAAAGCAATGGAATCAACACGGAATTTACAAAAAGAAACGGAATAAAGACTTTTTACCGCTTCGTCAAGAATATCTAAGCAATACTGCTTTCCGACATCCTGCCGGACTCGAGACCGGTCGCTTGACGATCCCACCTATTTCGATTATTCTATTGCTAAAATCGAGCTGCCAAAGATTGTGGGTAGGGGCGTTATCGTCAATACAAAATAGCAAATACTCAACTGGCTCAAGTCAGGGGTCCCAATATTCGGACCATGCCGGGACATCGCTACGATGGTTCTTTTCACAGGGGGGCAAAGATGAAAGTTGAGCAGCGAAAATGGACCCAGTTCGAAGGCTGGAGTCGGCCGGTCGATCGGGAGATTGCCGCAAAAGCACAACTGGTTTTCGTATTTGGTGCCAAATCCCGGATGAGGGAAGGGGTGTTGCTCGATCAAATCATCAGGGACTACCCTTCGGCTTGTTTTATCGGCTGTTCTACCGCCGGGGAGATATGCGACACCCAGGTTTCCGATGAAACGCTTGTCGTCAATGCCGTCCTCTTTTCCGACACTCGCATAAGTATGACCCAGGTGGCTCTGGATACGGCCCTGGACAGCCAAAAAGCCGGCAATCAACTCTCCGAGGCGTTACTGCACCAATGGGAACCGGAAGCGGAGTGGCCGCTGGTTCACATTTTCCTCCTTTCCGACGGTTTACGGGTGAACGGAAGCGCTCTGGTCAAAGGATTGACCGAAACTCTGCCACCTGGAATCCTGGTCACCGGCGGATTGGCTGCCGACGGATCCGATTTTGGAGAAACCCTTGTCTGGACCGGCGGCGAACCTCAATCGGGTTTGATTGCAGCCGTAGGATTTTATGGAAAACAACTACGAATCGGTTGCGGCTCCCAGGGAGGATGGGACCCGTTCGGACCGGAACGACTGATCACCCGCTCCGACGGCAATGTTCTCTATGAAGTCGATGGCCAATCCATTCTAAGTGTTTATAAACGTTACCTGGGGGAACACGCATCCGGACTTCCCGCAACCGGTCTCCTGTTTCCTCTCAGCCTTCGCACCGGCAACGAGAATACCCCCGTTGTCCGCACCATCCTGTCGGTGGATGAAAAGGCTCAGAGTCTGACTTTCGCCGGCGATGTTCCCGAGGGGGCTTATTGCCGTCTGATGAAAGCCAACTATGATCGGTTGATCGACGGGGCGATCGGTGCCGCCAGGACCGGGGAAGAGTCCATCGATGGACTCTCTTGCGATCTGGCTCTGCTGATCAGTTGTGTCGGTCGGAAACTGGTCCTCAAACAGCGCGTCGAAGAAGAATTGGAGGGAGTTCGGGAGATACTTGGCCCTTCCGCAGCGATGACCGGATTTTATTCCTACGGAGAGATTTCCCCCTTCGCCCCCGGGGCTAAATGCGAACTCCACAATCAGACGATGACTATCACCACCCTGCTGGAATTATGAATACGAATGTGCATAGCCTGTTGCGCAGGCAGATCAAGCGTTTTTTGGGAGAACAGGAGTTGTCGGCTCCGCTGCGTCAAATGATCGATGCCGTCAATTCTGCCTACTTTGAATTTGATGCCGATCGGGGCATGCTGGAGCGTTCTCTGGATCTCAGCTCTCAGGAATTACTGCAGGCCAACTCCGAAATGCGCGCCATCTTCCAGGCCATCCCCGATCTTTTATTCCGAATCGATCGCGAAGGAACCATCCTATCCTTTAAAGTAGGCAATCTGGAAGATATGATTCGGCAACCCAAGGACCTGATCGGATGCCGCATTCAGGACATTCCCGAGAAAAACATCGCGGAAAAATTCTCTGGAGCTATCGAACAATTGAGCAGTAGTCGCACGACGGTCATTATCGAATATGACCTGAGGCGCGAGAACCAGCTACAGACGTATGAAGCCAGGCTGATTCCTGCGGCCGAAGAACAAATCGTAGTCATCATCCGGAATATCACCGAACGAAGTCGGGCAGAGGCGTTGCGCATTGGCCAGAACGAGGTGCTGGAAATGATCGCGTCGGGCTGTTCCTTTTCGGATGTGATGAATCGTCTGGCCCAGGTGGTGGAATCGCAAAGTCCCGAGATGAAATGTGCGGTGATGCTGATGGAACCGAACCACCAAACCCTCTCTTGTTGCGCTGCTCCCACCATGTCCACCGGTATGCTGCAAGCCATTATGCATATACCTGTCGGCGAAAATTCGGGACCCTGTGGCCAGGCCGCCTTTCGCAATGAAATGGTGATCGTGGCAGACACCAAAACCGATCTGCTCTGGAAGGAATGGCAGGACCTGGCTGCGCGACTCAACATTCGCTCCTGTTGGTCTGTTCCCATACGGGCCCGGCAGGGAGGGATTCTGGGAACGTTTGCCATGTTCAAACAGGTCCCCTACGTCCCGGAAGAAAAAGAGATACAAATGGTGGAGGTGGCGGCGCGTATTGCCGGGATTGCCATCGAGAGCCGGAGGATGGCGGAAAACCTGGTGCAATCGCAGAAAATGGAGGCCTTCGGACAATTGGCCGGAGGCATAGCCAACGATTTCAATAATCTGCTTACCGTAATCATAGGCAATCTTTCTATCTTCCGTATGGCGGGATTTTCCGAAGAGGAGCGAGAAGTGGCCCTGGATGAAATTACCGGTGCCGCCGATCGTGCTTCGCAACTGTTACGCCAACTCTTGACTTTCAGTCGCCGTCAGCCGATCTCCATGAAGCCCCTGGATATAAACGAAGTGGTAGCCGAGATTACCACCATGCTCCTGCGGCTTGTCGGGGAAAATATTCAACTGGAGACGGAGAGTGCGCCGGGCGGGGCTCCGGTTCGTGCCGACCGCAATCTGATCGAGCAGGTCATTCTCAATCTGGTCATCAACGCCCGAGATGCTATGCCGAAAGGAGGACGACTGAGCCTGCGTACCCAGATCGTTGATATCGGTGAGGCGGAAATCAAAGACCGGCCGGGAGCCCGCTCCGGAAAGAAGGTGCGCCTGTCGATCAGCGACAACGGTGCCGGTATTCCACCGGAACACCTGACGCACATCTTTGAACCGTTCTTTACCACCAAAGGGATCGGGCGAGGGAGTGGCCTGGGGCTTTCGACGGTTTTCAGTATTGTGGAACAACATCGAGGATGGACCGAAGTCGAAAGTAGACTCGGTTTAGGAACCACTTTTTCCATATTTCTGCCATACCGGGTTCTATCGGCAGAATCATCCTTGTCAAAAACGTCTCCAGCTCAAACGACTCTGGAGGGGAAAGAGACCATCCTGCTGCTGGAAGAGGAGTCGCCTGTCCACACGTTGACGATCAACATCTTGAAACGATATGGATATAAAGTTCTGACCGCATCCACCGGCACTCGTGCCCTTGAGTTATGGAAGAACCATGGGGATGAAGTGAACCTGCTTATTACCGATATGTTCCTCCCGGGAGGTTTGAACGGGCTGGAGCTGGCCAAATTCATGCGGGAAAAGAAACCTCACTTGAAGGTGATTTATTGCGGTGAGACTACGGACGGGATTACCAATTCGCCTTCATGGGTCCGGTCGGAGGATTTTTTCCTGGAAAAACCGCTGAACTTCACTTTTCTGTTAAAGAGGGTACGCTCCGCTCTGGACGAACCATATCCCTAGCACACGCTGGCTTCGGTGAAAATCCGAATCCAAGCCTGCGTGTTCCTTTCCTCTTCGCTCAATCATGGGAGCGGATCATGATCAGGGCCATTTTAAAACGTTCCGGGGCCTTTAAGGCATGCGGATGTTGTGCCGGCATGATGATACTTTGTCCCGCTTTGACCGGATGATCCTTGCCATCGATCTGAATGATCGCTTCTCCGTCCGTAATCTGGACCAGGGCATTGAAGGGTGCCGTGTGTTCGCTGAGTCCCTGTCCCTTGTCGAAAGCAAACAGAGTGACTGTCCCGGCCTTGGTATCGATGATGGTCCGGCTGACTACGGATCCGCCCTGATAAGTAACGAGATCGTTGTAAGAGAAGGCCTGCCCGATCCATAACTCATTGTTTGCATCAGATGTCGACATGGATATCCTCCTGGGGAAAAGGTCGTTGATTCCAGCTGTTCTCAACCGTGAATTATACGCTACATCTTATATTGTCGTAGATGCGGACTTCACTTCCTTTCCTTTGCCGCCACCTGGAGTAAGTTGACAACCGTTCATCCGGGAATGTAAGCTGTTTAGCAAATCGGTCAAGGATACAACCAATCATTTTTCAACAGGAGCTTTACCGCCATGCTTACCTCCCGACGCAATTTTTTGAAAACCGCGACCACGCTTGGCACGGCTTGGAGCGCACCCTATATTGTCCCCTCTTCTGTATTCGGAGCTTACGCGCCAAGCAACCGCATTACCGTAGGTTTTATCGGTACCGGTAACCAGAGCACGATCGATTTGCCCGCCTTTCTCCGGCAGGAGGATGTGCAGGTAGTGGCCGTCTGTGATGTGAACACTGCCGGTTACGACTACAAAACCCCCGATCAGTATCTGGGGCGCAAACCGGCTCAGGAAAAGGTCCATGCCTTCTATGCAGAAAAGAAGGCATCGGGCAGTTACCAAGGGTGCGATGCCTACAATGATTTCCGGGAAATCCTGGCCCGCAAAGACATCGATGCCGTGGCCATCGTGACTCCCGATCACTGGCATGGGCTGATGACGGTCATGGCAGCCAGGGCCGGTAAGGACATCTACTGTGAAAAACCCCTGTCGTTGACGATTCGCCAGGGACAAGCCATGGTAAAGGCCGTACGGGAACACAAGCGAGTTTTGCAGACGGGCAGCCACTATCGTTCCAGTCCCTATAATCGTTTTGCCTGCGAACTGGTGCGTAACGGCCGTATCGGCAAGATTCGGCGGATCCTTACACAGGTGGCCGAACAGAATGCCGTGGATCCCGGTCCCGGCTGGAAGCCGATGCCCGTACCGGATGGATTCGATTATGAGCTGTGGCTGGGTCCTGCACCTAAAGTGCCCTACCACAGAGATCGCTGCTTCTATCGTTTTCGTTTCAACCTGGACTATTCGGGCGGTCAGACGACCAACTTCGGAGCTCATTCGAATGACGTCGTTCAATGGGCTCTGGGTATGGACCACAGCGGGCCCGTCGAGTTCGAGGATACCGGTTCGGAATGGCCACCTCAGGGTTCGTTTTTCAACACGGCAACCAAGGTCAGTTTCCGGGCGCGTTACGCCGGTGGAGAGGAGCTGATCTGTGCGACGGCAAAACCCGGTTTCGGTGTGCGATTCGAGGGCACGGAGGGTTGGATCGAATATGGCTATAACGGGGTGAAGACCTTTCCCGAATCCTTGCAGACAACGGTGATCGGTCCCAACGAGGTCCATCTGCCGAAGACCAATCCGGAAAGAAAAGAGGATTCCGCCAAGAACTACATCCCCGACCAGGTGCGTAACTTCATCGATTGTATCAAGTCGCGCAAGGACCCGGTCGCCTGCGCGGAGATCGGACATCGTACCGCCAGCTTGTGTCATGTGGGCAACATCGCCATGCTGCTCAAACGCAAGGTGCGGTGGGATCCGGCGCAGGAGAAGTTCCTGGACGACGACGAGGCCAACCGGATGCTGGATCGCCCGCTGCGCGCTCCCTGGAAGCTATAGTGCCACAGACATTCCTGATGAAGCCGTAAAAAGTCGATCCCCATGAGAAAAAAGGTTTCCGCGTAGGGGCGAGCGGCGCTCGCCCTCGATACGGAAAACCTTTTTCATCCACAGGGCGAGCGCCACTCGCCCCTACGACTGTTGAAAATATCTATAAGGCGGCTTTTTACCGCTTCATCAAGGGTAATGGCCCGGCAATGATCCTGGGAACGCTGTGATGTTGCCGGGCCTTCGGCCCTCTATTCTGCTGCCTGAAATGTTAAAAGGCTCAGGCGATCTATATCGAATTCTTTATACAGATCCAGGCAGAAGAGTTCCGGGGCCTCGGCGAAGGGTACCGGCTTTTCCAGCAGGTATTGCCAGCTTGTCAATCCTTGTCGGATTTCCTTCTTGGCAAAGAGTTCCGGTTGGATGGCTGCCGCCGCCAGAGCAATCGCTTGCGTACGCATCCCCTCCGCTTCGATCCGGACTCTGCTGTTTCCGGTTTTTTTCTGTATCCAACGAGTGAGAGCCAGCAGCTGCGCCGCCTGCAACCCCAACGTCCGCTGTCCTTGTCCATGAATAATCTGGGCATAGGAAGAAGGACTCTGTTGTTTCCAGGCATCTCCGAAAAACAATAGATTGACCGACAGTACCTGTTCCCCGCGATTCAGGCGTTCAACAGCGGCAGAAGCGGTGCCTCCGATTCCCTCATCGTGCAGCAGAACGGTTACCGGTGCCGTATCCGGCAGATGAATCGGTTTAAGGAGCACAGCATCGATGCTCAATCCGTTCTTCATCTCGAACATATAGGAGAGCGTTTCCATCTCCCGGTTTTTGCTGTTGGCCACCAACCAGGAACATTCGATATCCATCGGTTGATATCGAAGAACGTTTAGGAGGTTTTTCCGCTGCGCGATCTTCCAGGAAGCCCTGGAGGGGCCGTCCGACGGGATAGGGGCGCGTACTATTTCGTTGGCCAGTTTTTTCGCCAGCCCGAGGATTGTCATATTGTCGGACGGTAACCCAACCGTCAATTCATCGTAGCCGCGTACTTCCGTGTCGACGGGTAACTCGCTCTCTACAGGTCTTAGACGAAAATGATGGGCGAAAAAGCGATAGGCCGCCAGCCGGTTGTCCCGCTGGTAGTTGTGGTTGCCGGGCTCGCGGTTTTCATGCCACTGAAGGGCATCCGGATGATCCATCAACCGATACAGCGGCTGGATGGCGTCGAAGACATAGGGACGGGCGATCGGGCCGCGAAAGCAACAGTCATCCTCGGCATTGTAGATGAGGAGCGTGGGGCGGGGAGCGCGCATGGCCACCAGGTGGGGATAATCGATCTTTTCCAGCAGATCGGTGGCCGATTGTTCCAGGTCGCCCAGATCACCTCGTTCCCGGGCTTCGACCCGGGAGCGGGTGGAGGCAAAACCGGCTACCGGCACCGCTACAGAGATGCGTTCCTCCAGGGCGCTCACTACTATGGTTTGCCATCCCCCGCCGGACAGGCCCGTTATCCCAATCCGGTCATGATCTACATCCGTTCGCTGCCAGAGGTAATCCACGCCCTTTTTTACCAGCTGGTAAAAAAGCCCGAGATGATGGCTGCCAACCAGATCGAGTTGTGCTCCGAAGGCGTGACGGTTTTCTGAAGGATTCAGTTCACCATAACAGAACCATTCCAGATTGAGAGCGATGATTCCCTGTCTGGCAAAGTGAATGCAGCGTTTCTGTTTGTATTCCACCGTTTTGCCCGGTGCGCCTACGTGTCCGTTGACATTGACGATGGCGGGCACTTTGCCGGAAATCCTCTCCGGTTCATACACCAGGGCAGCGGAGTAAAACCCCGGCCCGATTTCATAGCGCAGTTTGCGGATGCGGTATCCCTGGCCGGTTTCGATAATTCCCCGGTCTTCCACCAGGAGCGGGCTGTCTATCCATGACTGCGGCCAGCCGTGATAGACAACGTTATCGAGCAGGTGCCGGCGCAGGCGACTGGATTCGGCCATCCATTGGTCGGGAGACGACGCCGTGGGAGGAGCGGGTGTGTTCCGTATAAGGTATTGTTTGATCTGGAAAAGGGCCACGGCCGGTGCAAGTCTCTCCTCGTTGAGGATGGGTTTGATCTGATTCACCGTACTCTGTGCCGAAACCTTGGGCGATAAGCAAAAGGCCGACAGGAAGAATGATGTTATGGTAAGGATGAAGAATCTGCCGTTACGGGTCATGTGCCTCCTCCAGGAATACCGAGGAACACGGGAATGTGTTCTCGGCTATCTTACCATCATCCGGAATTATCGGTCAAAAGGAGGGACCCAGTGTGAGGTAGAGTTTCCATTTCCCCCCCTCACCCCAGCCGCAGGCAATGCGCATGGGACCTATCAGGGAATCGAGGGCAAAACCGACACCGGCGCCATGCAGGATATGGAATTGATAGGGGGCTTCCCAACGATCGCTGAACGCCACCGCATTATAAAAGAAGGAAGTATATCCTCCTCGGAGAAAGCTGAGCGGATGGGAAAAGGCCTGCTGTCGAATGGAGGCCCCAACGATGGCCATGCGGCTCACCGCCAGTTCGTCCCGATCGAATCCCACCAGTCGTTTGAGCCCTGTCTCGGAAAAGTTGTAACCCCCGAGAAAAAAACGGTCGTAAAAAGGCACTTCTCCCCGGGAGAGTCCTGCCCCGGCACTCAGGTGTAAAACGTATCGGGGATGGAGTGAGAAATAGCGGTCCAGATCTGCCTGCCATTTGGAATAACTAAGGTCGCTTCCGATCACCCGGCTCCGTTTATGGAACTGCAGATGCAGGTAAGAACCGGAACGAGCGAATTCCATTTCGTCCAGCGTGTCCCGGGTGATGTGCAAGGTCGGGCCGGACAGGTGCATGGTACCGCTGAGAAGATTCGGCGGGGCACCTCCTCCGATACTTATATATTCATCCCTTATCCCTCCTTTGATTTCCAGTCGTTTGAAGAAGGATCCTCCCAGCAGAAACTGTGACCCGATGCGCTTGTCGGTGAATTTATCCACGAGGCTGCCATCACGGATATCCAGGCGCTCCCTTCTCGACAGGAACACTTTGGGTTCCACAAATAAAAAGGAGAGGGCAGGCGGGTTATACCGGAGGGTAGCGGAATGGTCCTCCAAGCCGCCAAATATGCTGGTGATGGTTAACGTGGAGGGCGTATGGAAGAGTTGGCGTGAGGTGAATTCGGCCAGAGCGACCAGGCGGAAATCTTTATCATAGCGAATGGCGGCCCCCAGCGTATTTCGTGGGGCTTCCTTCAGTAGAAAGGTGAGTCGATACCGCTCCTTTTCTGCTCCTGACGGCTGAAGATCAAAGCCGACGTTCTCGAACAGCCGGGTGGAATAGAGCCGAGCGATATCGTTTCGCAGGAGATGGGGATTCAGTACGTTGCCCGGATGGGTCCTCACCTCTCTGGCAAGTTGTCTTTCCGGCACCATGCGTAAACCCTGGAAAGAGACGGTTTCTATGGCCCGGGTTTTTCCCATCGGGAGCGTCAGATCGTGCGGTTGTCTGAGCATCCCTGCCGTAATGGCCTTTATTTCTGCCAGTCGAATCTCTGTTTCTTTCTCCCCCCGGCGGATGAGTTCCGGGAACCGGCCATAATCGCTGCTGGTAAACCCTTCCAGATCCGGTTGCAGTACTAGGCTGGCCAGAATCCGGTTCTTTTCGACCGATTGCTTCATATATAGGCTGATGGCCTGATCCATGACATTGACCAGCGTGCGAATTTCCTCTTTTTTCAGAAGAGGAGAAGTAATGTCAACGGCGAGTATGATATCGGCCCCCATTTCTCGCGCGATATCCACCGGTAAATTGTTGGCCAATCCTCCGTCCACCAGCAGCATTCCCTCCTTTTCCACCGGGGTAAAAAACATGGGGATGGCGGTGGAGGCACGCAGGGCCTCGGTGATGCGTCCTTCTTTGAATACGTAGGCTTTCCCGTCGAGCAGGTTGGTGGCAACGGCGCGGAAGGGGATTGGCAAGCGATCGAAGTCATAGTCGACGGCCAGCAATCTTTCGATGGTATAGGCGTCAAGCAGTTCGGTCAGTTTTTGTCCACTGTAAAGCCCTGAAGGCAGCTCCGGACTGAAACCCTTGAAGGAAAGTCTTCCCTGATAGCGTGAGGTCTTCCGTTCCGCCAGAGGAATTAATTTTCTTTCCGGTGTGTCGCTGAAGAGCTTGCGCCAATCCTGGTGCAGCATGATCTGCTCGATCTCGATGGCACGGTAGCCCACTGCGTAGAGTCCGCCGACGATGGCCCCGAAGCTGGTCCCTACAATACAGTCGATGGGGACATTCTCCCTCTCCAAAATTTTCAGCACACCGATATGGGCGGCTCCGCGTGCCCCCCCTCCGCTGAGGACAAGACCGACTTTGCATGCACCCGGACGCTCCGGCGAATTCACCGGACCGGAGGCAGCAGGTGGCGGCGATGCTGGGACGGCATGACCCGCAGTACAACCGATGAGGAAAACGGCAAGAGCGAGTATCCATGGCCATGGATGCTTGCTCGGAAAAGATGCCGTCAGGTTCATGTTTTCTTTTTCATGTATTCGGCACATGCTTCTTACTATCCACGCTGAAATATCGTATCGATGAATCTCTTAGGTACACGAGCCGTGACGGTGGTGGAGCGCTGACCATGGTACCTGTAGGGTTGGATGACATATCTGCGGAGAAGGGTTATCAAAATCCTTTTTTGCCAAATGTCCTTTAAGGCAAATCGGAATTCCACCGGCGGCTCCGCTTGTGCGATCGCTTTCAGGCACGCTGGAATTCTCCGCAAGTTTAAGGCGGCTTTCCGGAAAAAGCAAGGGCCGATGCAGAGGAGAAACATTGTCTTATCGGTGGAAGCCTTCTCCGTCCGAATCGAAAGGAAATGAGACGGATTCTTCCTTTCCAACCACGACAGGAAGGAAAGAGTATATACCTCCAAACCTCATCGCCGAGAACTGGAAGGTGATACGAAAACAGTCGCACCTGGTCGATAGTTCACAAACAGATATTTTGGTACTTGACAATCAAGCGCCTAATGGAATATGATGCCGCCCTGAAAACGGGAAGCAAGAGATAGGAATATTTACTTTCAAACATTAGGAGTGGATTCATGTCGTTCCATCATTTTTTTAAAAAGCTGCTTCTTACCGGACTCCTTCTTCTCACCGGATTTTTTTATTCCGGATGTACGAAGGAACAGGCCCGTCCCCAAGCCGGACCCGCTCAGGTCGGTGTCGTTACCGTTGCTGCCGAACCGGTTGTTCTGACCACAGAACTTCCCGGTAGAACGGCCTCTTTCCTGGTGGCGGAAATTCGCCCTCAGGTCAATGGACTGCTGCAAAAACGCCATTTTCAAGAAGGCTCCTTCGTTAAGGTCAATGACCTCCTCTACCAGATCGATCCGGCTCCCTACCAGACCGCCTACGATCAGGCCAAAGCGGCCCTGGCTATGGCGGAAGCGAATGTGGTCACTGCGGAAGCCAATGTCGTTCTGGCGGAGGCAGATCTGCCGGCGATACGGTCCCGTGCGGAACGCCTCAAAGGCCTTGCGGCCATCCATGCGGTTGGGCAGCAGGATTATGACGATGCCAGCGCCGCCCTGCGGCAGGCCGAAGCCAATCTGGCCCTGAGAAAAACGGCGGTTGAGAGCAGCCGGAAATCGGTGGAAGTGAGCCGGACGGCCGTCGAAAGCGCCCGCATCAACCTGTCCTATACCCCCATCAAGGCCCCGATTTCCGGGCGTATCGGCATTTCCAATATTACCGTCGGTGCCATGGTGACCGCTTACCAGCCCACTCCGTTGGCGGTCATACAGCAGCTGGATCCCATTTATGTAGATGTTACCCAAGCCAGTGCGGAAATGCTCCGCCTGCAGAGAAGCATGGGGAACGGGAACCTGAAACGCAGCGGGGCCAGCCATAAGGTCAAGATCCGCCTGGAAGACGGGACCATGTACCCGCTGGAAGGAACCCTGCAGTTCCGCGATGTGACCGTCAATCCGACGACCGGATCGGTTACTCTTCGGCTGATTTTCCCGAATCCTGACTATGTGCTCCTACCGGGCATGTTCGTTCGGGCCACGGTGGAAGAGGGTGTCAACGATCAAGCTCTGCTGGTTCCTCAGCAGGGAGTCACACGAGACGTGAAAGGAAATCCGACTGCCTGGATCGTCAACCGGGAAAATAAGGTCGAACTGCGCACCCTGACTCTGGATCGTGCCCTGGGAGACAAGTGGCTTGTCACCGGAGGACTGGCAGTGGGCGATCGCTTGATCGTAGAAGGAACCCAGAAGACCCGGCCCGGGGCTACCGTCAATCCTGTACCTTTTGTCGGCGGTGCCAAGCCGGCCGCCGGAGAAGGTCAACCTTCCGGCGCCACGAAGTAGGAGGGGAATTCCATGGCTAGATTCTTTCTCGATCGCCCGGTTTTTGCCTGGGTCATCGCTATCGGCATGATGCTGGCCGGCGGCCTGGCGATCTACAATTTACCGATCTCCCAGTATCCGCCGATCGCTCCGCCCTCCATTTCCGTAAGTGCCTTTTATCCCGGAGCTTCCGCCAAAACCGTGGAAGACAGCGTGGTCCAGATCATCGAACAGAAGATGACCGGTCTGGATAAGATGTTGTACATGAATGCCACCAGCGATTCTTCCGGATCCGCCCAGATCACACTCACCTTCGCTCCCGGCACCGATCCCGATCTGGCCTGGTCCAAGGTACAGAACAAACTGCAACTGGCAATGACCATGCTCCCCGAGGTGGTCACCCGTCAAGGAGTTACGGTCAGCAAATCGACCCGGAACTACCTATTGATGGTCGGCCTCGCCTCCATGGATGATAGCCTGGACAACGCCGATCTTTCCGACTATGCCATTTCCCAAATCCAACCCACGCTGGCTCGTGTCCCGGGTGTGGGGGAGGTGGAGGCCTTCGGTGCGCAATATTCCATGCGCTTGTGGATCGATCCGGACAAGCTCACCAAATACAGCCTCAATACCGACGATGTGGTCGCTGCCGTACGGATTTACAATGTGGAAATCTCCGCCGGGCAGTTTGGCGGGATGCCGGCTGTGCCCGGCCAGCGGCTGAATGCCTCCATCCTGGTGCAATCGCTGTTGAAAACCCCGGAGGAGTTCAGCGCCATACCGATACGCAACAATGCGGACGGTTCGGTCGTTCGTGTCCGTGACATCGGGCGCACCGAACTGGCGACGGAATTTGCTGATATCAAAGGATTGTACAACGGTCATCCAGCCGGCATGCTGGCCATCCGTCAGGAAGCCGGGGCCAACGCCCTGGAGACAGCCGATCGGGTGAAGGCCAAAATGGAAGAGTTGTCCCGATACTTTCCCGCTGGGATGTCGGTCGTTTATCCCTACGATACGACGCCTTTTATCCGGGTATCGATCGATGAGGTTTTCCGGACCCTGATCGAAGCCATCATCCTGGTGTTCCTGGTCATGTATCTCTTCCTGGGAAACATGCGGGCTACGCTGATTCCCACCATTGCCGTTCCTGTAGTAATCCTCGGAACCTTCGGTGTGCTCGGTCTGTTCGGCTTTTCCATCAACATGTTGACCATGTTTGCCATGGTGTTGGCAATAGGACTGCTGGTGGACGATGCCATCGTGGTGGTGGAGAACGTGGAGCGGATCATGACCGAAGAGGGGCTCTCGCCCCTGGAGGCCACGCGAAAATCGATGGACCAGATCACCAGCGCCCTCGTCGGCATCGGTATGGTTCTGTCGGCGGTTTTCGGACCCATGATCTTCTTTCCCGGTTCTACCGGCATCATCTACCGTCAGTTTTCCGTAACCGTCATCTCTTCGATGTTGTTATCGGTTTTAGTGGCATTGATACTGACGCCGGTACTGTGCGCTTCTCTTCTCAAGTCGACAGGAAAGGGGCACGAGGCGGCCGAAACCGGATTCCGTCTTCTACGACCCTTCTTTCTTTGGTTCGACCGCGTTTTCTATCGTCTTCGCGACGGTTACCAGCGGACAGTAGGACACATCCTGCGGGTGAAATTGGCCTACCTGGTGGTATTTCTGTTGATCGTGGGGGCGATGATTTATCTTTTCCGTAGGATGCCTACCGCTTATCTGCCCGACGAGGACCAAGGTGTTCTTCTGGCCCTGGTGCAGTTACCCGTCGGCTCGACCACCGAGCAAACCCGGGGAGTATTGGACATAATCCAAAAACATCTTTTGGAAGAACAAAAGGATGCGGTCAGATCCTGTATGACCATCTCCGGCGTTAACTTTGCCGGAAGAGGGCAGAACCAGGGCATGGTTTTCATTATGCTCAGGGATTGGTCGGAACGCCAAAGGCCCGACCTGCAGGTCACTGCCGTGGCCAACAAGGCCAATTATGCCTGCTCGCGCATCAGCAATGCGTTTATCTATATCTTCGCACCTCCGGCCGTTTCGGAACTGGGAACCTCCAAGGGCTTCGATTTTTACCTGCAGGATCGCGGTGGGCTCGGACACGAAAAGCTGATGGAAGCCCGAAACATGGTAATGGGTATGGCAATGTCGGATCCCCGTTTGACGGCGGTACGACCCAACGGAATGCCCGATGTGCCGCAATACAAGGTCGATATCGATTGGAACAAAGCCGGCAGTCTCGGCGTTCCCGTCAGTTCGATCGAGAGTACCATCTCTGCGGCTTTCGGCAGTGCCTACATCAACAACTTCATCCAGGGTGGCCGCGTCAAACGTGTCTACCTGCAGGCGGATGCGCCTTTTCGCATGTTGCCGAAGGATCTGGAGAACCTCTATGTCCGCAACACTTCGGGTAAGATGGTCCCGGTTTCCGCTTTGGCCACCGGCCGCTGGATCTACGATTCTCCGCGGCTGGAACGTTACAACGGCTTTCCGGCCCTGAACTTCCTGGGAGAAGCCGCCCCGGGACGAAGTTCCGGCGATGCCATGCAGGCCATGGAAGAGATTGTGGCCAAGTTGCCGAGAGGCTTTGGGTATGACTGGACCGGTATATCCTATCAGGAACGGATGGCCCAGGCCCAGACCGGACTCCTTTACTCCTTTTCGATTCTGGTTATTTTCCTTGTTTTGGCTGCACTCTACGAGAGCTGGACGGTCCCGATCTCCATTATGTTTGCCTTGCCCCTCGGGGTGATCGGAGGAGTGTTGGCCTCCTCGAATCGTGGATTGCCCAACGACGTCTACTTCCAGATCGGTCTGTTGACGGTGTTGGGTCTGACGACTAAGAACGCCATTCTGATCGTGCAGTTTGCCAAGGCACTGATCGAGCAAGGTCATGGTCTGATCGAAGCCACTCTGGAGGCGTCGAAAACCCGTCTGCGTCCGATCGTGATGACCTCTCTGGCCTTCGGGTTCGGCGTACTGCCTCTGGCAATCGCCACCGGCGCCGGGGCCGGGGCGCAGAAGGCGATCGGTACCAGCGTTCTCGGCGGGATGATTACGGCCACCTTCCTGGCGATCTTCTTCATCCCCCTGTTCTTTGTGATCATTATGCAAATATTCGGCAAAAAGAAGCGTGGTCGAAACGGGCAGCAGAGCCCGGAGAGCACAAGCCTGACGGAGGGGCATTCCCATGAAGCATAAACTTCTTCTTTTCTTTGGACTCCTTTTGTTTTTCTACGGTTGTCCGCGTAAGCAGGAGTATGCTCGTCCGGACATCCCCGTTCCTTCCAACTGGCCGGAAAAGGCCGTGGTGCAAGCCGGTGCCGTCAGTGCACCGGCAGCCACCGATATCGGCTGGAAGGAATACTTCACCGATCCGAACCTGCAGAAGGTGATCGAACTGGCTCTCAACAACAACCGCGATCTACGCATGGCTGCCATCCATGTCGAAAGAGTGCAGGAATACTATCGGATCCAGCGTGCGGAAGCTTTCCCTCACATCAACGCTGTTGTCAACGGGGAAGGTTACCGTATGCCGGAAGGCATGTCTTCCAATAAGGAGGCGTCGACGATTGCCGTTTACAAGGTAGGAGCCATGGCCTCCTCCTGGGAACTCGATCTGTTCGGACGCATACGCAGCCTGAAAAGCCGTGCCCTGGAACAGTTTCTGGCCACGGAACAGGCCCGTTCCGCCACACAGATCGCTCTGGTGGCCGGCATCGCTCAGAGCTATATGGCCCTGGCGGCCGACCGGGAAAACCTGAAATTAGCCCAGGCTACGCTGGATGCTCAGCAGGCCTACTATGAATTGATTAAAAAGACTCGGGATGCAGGCATGGCGTCCGATCTCGATCTGCATCAGGTTCAAACTCAGGTGGATGCCGCTCGAGTGGATATTGCCCGATACAACGGCCAGATCGCCCTGGATGAAAATGCCCTTAACTTGCTGGTGGGAGCTCCGGTTGCAGCCGATCTGCTGTCAGATAGCCTTAGCGGTGTGGCTGAATTAAAGGATGTACAACCTGGGTTGCCGTCGGATGTGCTGCTCCGCCGGCCGGACATTCTTGCGGCCGAGCATCAGCTGAAAGCAGCCTACGCCAATATAGAAGCGGCCCGGGCCAATTACTTCCCACGCATCTCGCTGACCGCCGGACTCGGCATTACGCATAGCGATTTGTCCGATCTCTTCCAATGGGGCGCCAGAACCTGGACATTTGCTCCCCAAGCGGTTCTGCCCATCTTCGATGCCGGTGCCCGTCGAGCCAATTACCGGATAAGCCAGGCGGATCGGGATTTAGCTGTTGCCGAATATGAGAAATCGATCCAATCGGCCTTCCGAGAGGTGAGCGATGCCTTGAGTCTCCGAACCACTCTGGCGAATCAGCTGGAGGCGCAACAATCTCTGGTGAAAAACCTGGAAGAGACCTGGCGTTTGTCCGATGTCCGATATAAAGAGGGGATCGACAGTTACCTGGGCGTCCTGGTGGCGCAAAGGTCCCTGTATGCCGCACAGCAAGGTTTACTGGGCGTTCGTCTGGCACGTACGGCGAACCTGGTGACTCTGTATAAGGTAACGGGCGGTGGGGCCTTCGCCGATTCGACGACAGTACCGGCTTCGGGAGGGATTCTACCTTCCGGATCGGTTCCTGTCCCGACAAAAAAAGAGGGTCAGCAGTAATGCCGCAGACTCAGGAAATCCGTTCCTCCATCGGCGAGACAATCGGTCCGGACAACCGTAAAAGCTTACCGCTGAAAGAAGAGTGTCCCTGTGAGATGGAGGCGCTTTTTCGAAAGCACTTTCCTCAAATGGACTACTCCTCCATCAAACTGGTCGGGGCCATGGCCAACGCCCATCATATACTCTTTTCGATCATGGAGAGGGTTTTATCCAAATCGGGGATCACTCCCCAATCCATGGAGGTTTTAAAAATCCTTTATATGCGGAAAAACGAAGGATATCTTCTGGGAGAAATCGGAGAGCATTTGAAGGTCAGTGCGGCCAATGTTACCGGGCTGGTGGAAGGATTGGTTAAAAAGGGTCTGGTGGAACGAAAGGAACAGCCCGGTGACCGTAGAAAACGTCTTACCATGATAACTCCATCAGGAGTGGAATTCATGGATAATCTGGCCCCGGTGATGATCGGATTTTTTAATAAGGTCTTTGCACCCCTCTCCAGTGAGGATAAAAACCAGCTTTCCGATCGTCTCGATCAGCTTTCCAAAATGCTATTGCCCTATTGGGAAAAGCGCACCATCCCGGATATCCAGGTCCATAAATTTATCTCGAAAAAACTCTCTTACGAAAAGAATACCGGCACCTCGAAAGAAGTCCGCCGGGTCGGAAACCTTTAGTGAAGATGGCCGACCCGGTTGTCATCGCCGGGTCGGTCCGATCATAAAATTTCCGGAATGGAAAAATCCTGGGCCAAAACCAGGGCGATGGATCCGAGAAGAGAGGGACGGATGTGCAGGGAAGAAGGAAGCAGTTTCGTACTCTGCAGATAGGGAGCGGAAACACGTTTGGCCAACGATTCCATGACGTTGGCGGAAATGAGCGGCCAAGCCTCCGCGATCTTGCCGCCGATGACCACCGCTTCCGGATTCAATCCGTATAGAATCGGAGCGATACCTAACCCCAGGTAATGAGCCGTCTCTTGCAGGGCCTCCAAGGCCATCGAGTCTCCTTGCCGGGCCAGTTCGATGATCGGTGTCAAATCTGCAGTCTCGGTTTTATTCTGGTTTGGTCGGAGAGCAGCTTCCTGCTTGCGTCGGTATCGATCCAGCGTAGCCCAGTCGGAAGCCAGTGCCTCCAGGCATCCGACAGATCCGCAGGAACATGGGGGACCGGCCGGATCGATACAGATATGACCGAATTCTCCGGCACCGTTGCGGTACCCGTGATAGAGCTGCCCGTTGATAATGATCCCCGTCCCGACTCCCTCGGCCACATCGAGGAAAACCATGTCCCGGACACCGGAAAAATGAATGCTCCCGAACCAGATTTCCCCTAAGGCTGAAAGTCGTGCTCCATTTTCATAGTAGATGGGGATGTCTTTGCGAATTTTCGCACGCAGAATGGCTCCTACCGGGATATTTTCTCCCCAGCCCAAATTTTCTCCTTCCAGAATAATTCCATCTCTGACATCCAGAAGGCCAGGCAGGCTCACTCCCACTCCACCGATTTCCTGATAGTTTCCGGCTGAACCGATCAGGGAGTTGATGGTGTCCGCCACTTGGGATAGAAACGGATCCGATTGACGGGAATGAGGGATCCGTCTCAACTGGTGCAGATGGCCGTTAAGATCGCTCAGGGCGAGGAGGGTTTCCTGCGGTCCGATTTCTACACCGACGGCACATCGGCGGGCAGGATTGATATGAAGAAAACGCGGTTTGCGTCCTCCTGCAGGCGTAGAGCTTCCCATGCCCGATTCGTACACCAATCCCTGCTTTAAAAACCTCTGGGTAATACGGGAGACCGTGCCTTCCTCCAGACCGGAAGCCTCGGCTATGGCCACCCGGGAAACAGGCTGCCGTTCCCGGATCAGATTAATAACAATGGCTTCATTGATATCCCGTAGTACTCGATGGTCTCCCACGCGGATTTTTTGCAGATCGATCTTTTTCATTTTTTTCTTTTCCGGATCCATGAACTCTGGTTTTCTAGTTCATTCCGCCATTATATAATGGTTAATTATTTAATACAAGCAACTCTTTTGACTCTTTGTCGCAGCCCTCCCTTTATCGGGTTGTGAGACGCATCCGTCTAAAAGGAATGCTTCTTTCCAATGCATCAACAAGCCATTATATAACATGAGGTTATAGCTTTATTATATCTTGTGCCAAGGATTCTTTTCTAGATGCCATCCGGTTAGCTAAGTCTCCCCAAACCTGCCGTCAGAATCTAATTCTTGTAGATAAATCGTCTTCTATTTTAAAATACAAACCGCTCAATTTTCCGGATAGAACGGTTTCCTGCACGCAAATAATCCCCAGCTAAATCAGGAAATACGACGGTATTGGGGTGATTTATTAATTGAAAATATTAATAAATTGTGGTTGACAAGAAACTAAATTACGTGTTAAGCTCGTTTCATTCATGGATATAATGATTTGTTCAAAGTCGGTTGACAAGGTTTGCCGTTCATTCGAACGTTTCGGAGGAAAAATGAAGCAAAAGAAGTGGTTGCATTTGTATTTGTTTTCCATTGCCTTTCTCATACTTGCTTGTTCTTCCTCGGCTGTCGCTCAGACTTCTCTGGGCGGTCTCCGAGGGGTTATTCAGGACAGCAGTACCGCTGTCATTCCGGGCCAGGATATCGTGCTGACGAATCTGGACACCAACCAAACTCGAACCACCATCACTACGGAATACGGCCTTTACACTTTCCCCAGCGTGCCGGCCGGCAACTACAAAATTGCCGTGGAACGCGCCGGTTTTAAAAAGTTCGAAGGGTCAGTCGTTCTAAGGGTCGGCCAGGAGGCCACCATCAACATCAGCCTGGAGCCGGCCAGTTCGCAAGTCACGGTGGAGGTGCAGGCTGTTACTCCGGTCATCGAGACCACCGGCGCCACCCTTTCGGATACGAAAGAATCGGAGCGCATCAAAGCCCTGCCGTTAAATGGCCGGGAGGTTACAAGCCTCTTCACCCTGACTCCCGGAGTCAGCCGTACAGGAGGAACACAAATCAATGGGCTGCAGATGGGCAGCGTGATGTTCCTGGGAGACGGGGTCAGCATGGAGGATCGTTATCTCGGCGAAATGAGCCGGGTCAATCCCGCCTTGGAAGGGATCCAGGAATTCCGTATCGAAACCCTGAACTCCTCCGCCCAGTATAGCAAGCCGGCCACGGTCAGCTATATCACCAAATCCGGTACCAATACGGTCCACGGTTCCGCATTTGAAACCTACCGCAGCAACCGTTTTTATGCCCGTGACCCCTTCAGCAAAAATAAGCAGCCGGCCCTGCAGCGCCGGGAATTTGGCGCCGCGATCGGTGGACCTGTCTATATTCCGAAGCTCTATGACGGAAAAGACAAGATGTTCTTTTACTTCACCTATGAAGGGTTGCGGCAGCCGCAGAAAAACCGGTATCTGCTTGGGTCGCCGCCGCAATCCATCCGCGAGGGAGATTTTTCCAATTACATTCCTTATGCCGAAGACAAGGTTTTCAAGATCTATGATCCCCTGACAACCCGGAAGGATCCGGCAACCGGGACGTATATCCGGGACCAGTTTTCCGGTAACAAGATTCCCACCAACCGAATTTCCAATATGGCCAAGAAAGCCTTGAGTCGTTTCCCGATGCCGAACATTCCCGGAGCTGCCGAAGATCAGAATCTGGAAACGTATCTGTCGGCCGGTACGACGTTGAACAAATACACCACCAAGATCGACAGACAGTTGTCCAGGGACACCATCTCCGGCAGCTTCACCTTCACCGATCAAAAGCGGGACAACCCCAGAGGCGGTGCTTCCGAGGAGATCTATTTCAATAAGGTAACAGCTAGAACCTGGCAGTTCACGCTGGCGGATACACATATTTTCACGCCGACCATCGTGAATGAAGTACGTATCGGCGGCACCCGTCCCAACAGCCGTCGGGGACCCACCATCAAGAATCCGGCCATTACCGACTTTCTCGGACTGCAGAATGCCACCGGGGATACGGGCTGGCCCTGTCTCTACCCTTACACTGCGGCACTGAATCTGGAGTTTGGCAGTTTCTATTACGACGACGACAATCCTCAACAGGCGCCCCAGTTCTTCAGCACTTTCGCGGATAATCTGACGATCACCAAGGGAAAGCACGCCTTGAAGATCGGCGGACAATTCCGGACCCTGGCCATCAATTCCGATGAAATCGGCCAGCCGCGCGGCTGCTATGAATTCCCCTGCGACTGGACGGCTCTAGCCGCCGACTATACCGGAGTATTCGTACCCGGCACCGGGTCGGGCTTTGCCAGCTTTTTGCTCGGATATCCGATGGCCGGTGAACTGCGCACCAACAAGGGATTTTTCTATCACCGGCAAAAGGATTTTGCCGCTTATTTCCAGGACGACTGGAAGGTGAACCAACGGTTGACCTTGAACCTGGGGATCCGGTATGAATACTACACCCGCTACAAAGATAAGAACGACCAGATCGCCAGTTACGATCCCGCAACCAAGGCGATGGTTACCAGCGGGCCGATCGAGCAGGCGTACCAGGTAAATGCAGCGGCCATCGCGGCTTTCCGTACTGCCGGAGTCATTTTCAAGAGTGCCTCCGAGGTGGGTTTCCCTTCCGGGCTTCTGGCTCCCGATCGTAACGATATCGCTCCCCGCATCGGTTTTGCCTATTCGCTGGACCGCAGTGGGAAAACGGTACTTCGTGGAGGGTATGGGATCAGTTACTGGACCCTTCCTCTGATCGGTTTGCAGGCCCGCAGCCGGACCAATCCGCCGTTCGATTTCCGTCGGCTGATGAAAGACTATCCTTCCTATGCATACTCGGGTGTCGGAGAAACCGAGTTCACTCAGGCCATCCCGCCTTATGTTCTGGGAGGCGGCACCCTTGCTTTCGATGACGAGAAACTCTCCAAGATAGGCGTACCGATTTCCATGTCGCCGTTCTCTCCGGAGATTAAAGACTCCATGGCCCAGAGCTGGAACGTCACGTTGGAGCGTGCTCTTCCTTCCAACATCGGCCTGCGGGTTAGTTATGTGGGAACCAAGGGCTCCAATCTGCAGATGATCGAGCCGGTCAACACCGCTGCCCCGCAATCGCAGATGCCGGGAGTTTCCACGCAGAACCGTCGTGCCAATCCGGTCTATAACGATGTTGCCACCCTGTTGACGGACGGCTTTTCCAATAGCCATCAGTTGCAGGTGGAGGTCAAGCGCAATATGTCGCGCGATCTGACCTTACAGGCGTTCTATGCCTGGAACCGCACCTTGGCCAATACGGAGTTTTCCAACGGAAGCAGTGCTCCTACCACGATTCTCGGCGACCGGCAGTCAGGTATTGCCAGTCGGGATGATCGTATTGCCCTGGAATATGCCAATTCCGGATCTTACCCGCTGAATCAGTTCACCATGAACTTCCTGTTGGATATACCTTTCGGGCCAAACCGGCGTTTTGGACATACCTCCAATCCCGTCCTTTCCCGGCTCATCGGTGGCTGGCAGCTGGCCGGAAGTGCCAGCATACGTTCCGGTATGTTCTTCTCCTATGGAACACGGAATACCACCAAATGGCAGACAGGGAATCCGAACCTACCGAAGGACCAGCAGACACTAACCCGGTATTTCAATACCGACGCCTTTGTCAGCGCCCTGGATGCCAATGGAAAAACGATCGATTACTACACCTCGAAACGGCCTGGCCGGAACAACATCGTAGGCCCCGGATTCAAGGGCATGGACATGACGTTGTCTAAGAATACCCAGATCAAGGAGAGACTCAATCTGCGGATCACCCTGGATGCCTTCAATGTGTTCAATCATCCCTGCTGGGGATTGCCGAACGCCTCCAGCGGAAGAATCACGGGAATGGCCAGTTCGCCGCGTCTTCTCCAGTTTGGGGCGCGATTGGAATTCTGATCTCTCATGCCTCCTTTTACTTTCACCCAGCCGTACCGGTCGTCGACCGGTACGGCTTTTTTTTGTACCGTTTGCTGCTTTGTGTAAGGTCTCGTAAAAAGTCCCGGGAGCACTACAGCCCAGGGCGGCAGGAGAATGGGGAAAAAATATTCCTTTTCCCGAATGTCCCTGATCTGCTTTCTGCCGCATAAACACAGGACTCCCATGTAACATGCTGGCGTGGCCGGAGCCTCCGGCTTCGGTTTTGCCTTCCGGAGCTAGAAGCTCCGGCCACATTTTGAGAAGTTTCTTTTCCCTTTAAGCTGCGGTTCTCCGGAGTGCCATCCGCTACAAACCTTGGACATTGCCAGAGCACGTCCTGTATGATTGCAGAGATGACCGAGGAGTCTGTCTATGCCGCCATGGTTTCGTGAAAGGTTCAGACACATGCAGTACAACCAGATGTCGATGTTTTTTGGGGTTTTTCTAGCAACCATGTCGATGGCCTTCTCCTCCTCATCTCCGGAGGCAACGAAATCCGTTCCCAACCTGCTGCTGGTGAGCATCGATACCCTTCGCGCCGACCGGTTGGGTTGTTATGGATATAAAAAGGTACAAACCCCTCATATCGACCGGCTGGCCATGGAAGGTGTGCGCTTCGCTACGGCGGTCTCTCCGGTCCCGCTCACCCTTCCTTCTCATTGCACAATCATGACCGGTACCTACCCTCCGTATCATGGGGTGCGGGACAATGTAGGCTACAAGCTTGCACAATCCCGGACAACACTGGCGGAAATTCTAAGAAAACAGGGATACCGGACCGGAGCCTTCATTGCTGCCTTCGTTCTGAATGCCAAGTTTGGTTTGCATCAGGGCTTCGATCTCTACGATGATCGTATCGCCGGTTCCTCAAAGTCAGGACCGGTAGTCAATCTCAACGCCGTCGAACGCAGAGCCGGAGAGGTCGTTTCCCGGGCCATAGACTGGGTGAAGGCGGGATCCTCATCTCCCTTTTTTCTTTGGGTACACCTTTTCGATCCTCATGATCCCTATGAACCGCCGTCCGACTTTCGCAAAACTTACAGCGACAGACCTTACGACGGAGAGATTGCCTATACGGACCAGGAACTGGGAAAGCTCCTTTCTCTGCTACGTGAAAGGCACCTGTATGAAAACACCATCATCGTTCTGCTGGGCGATCATGGGGAGAGTTTTGGCGAACATCAGGAATGGACCCATGGCTATTTCATCTACGATACGACGCTCCTGGTCCCACTCATCATCAAACCGGCCGTCCCTGGGTTTGTAGGAAAAGTTGTAACGGAGCAAGTCAGCCTTGCCGATGTGGTACCCACTATTCTTCAGCTCCTACGTATTCCGGGCCCGGAAGAATTGCAAGGCCGGGGGATGCTGGATCTCATGAAGGGACAAGCCGCCGGCTGGCCCGAGGCGGCGTATTGCGAGAGCCATTATCCGGCGCAGTTCGGCTGGAGCCCACTGGTGGGGCTTCGTCGCCGCGATGCCAAGTACATACGGGCACCGAAAGCCGAGCTGTACCGGCTGCAGGAAGACCCGGGGGAAAAAACCAACCGCTTCTCCACCCAGGCGGAGATGGCCAAAGAAATGCAGGCGGCAACGATGAAGTTGGAATCACTCTATGCCGATCCCAAGGCCGGACAGACGTCGCGTACGTCCATGGATCCTCGTCGGCTGGATGCCTTGCGATCCCTGGGATATGTAGGGTCATCGCCCGCCCCCTCCTCACTGGCAAAGGATGAAGGAAAGCCCGCCGGTGCCGATCCAAAAGACAAGCTTCCCCTATACCAGATGATATCTGCCGGCAGTCAGGACGTGGCCGCCGGGCGTTACCGGCAGGCAATACCGGTTTTCCAGAAGATACTCCTGCAGGAACCTGGCATGCGACTGGCTCTGTCCATGCTGGGCCGGTGCCAGTTCGAGACGGGTCAAATCGAGGAAGCGCGCAAGGCGTTCCAGGCGATCTTAAAAGGGCAGCCTTCGAATCCGGATGCCCGGTTTTACCTGGCGGCCTGCGATTATCGGCAGAAAAACTGGACGGCGGCGGAAGCGGGTTTCAAGCGATTGCTGCAGGAGAATCCTGATTTTGTCTCAGGCTACCTTTACCTGGGTTTCCTATACCAGACAAAAAAGGATACCGATTCGGCCCTGGCTTCCTTCCAGCGGGTTCTTGCCCTGGACCCGGAAAACGAGGATGCTCACGCTAAAACCGGATTTCTACTGGCATCGCGGGGAAAGGTCACGGAGGCGGTTCCACATTTCCAAAAGGTGATCGAACTGAATCCGGGCGATGCCGAAGCTCACTCCAATCTGGCGACCGCCTATCGAGTGTTGGGTCAAGCCGGCCAAGCCCGGAAAGAGCAAGCCGAAGCCTGCCGCCTGGATAAAATCTACTGCCCCAAAGAGTGACACAGACATTCTTGAGTAAGCCGCAACAAATCATATTATAGAAAATTGCATCAGCTGTTGTAGGGGCACGGCGTGCCGTGCCCAAAGGGAGCCCCAATCCTATAGTCGCAAGAGCACGGCGCACCGTGCCCCTACTCGAAATTTTTTAAGTCAGTTAAAAAACTCCTGAAAATGGTATTTATTGCGACTTCTTCATTCCTGTCTGTGAAAACAAAATTTGAGAAACTATTCCACCCGACGGCGGTAGAGAGTGGGATCTACGGCGGCGACCATGGCTTCGACATTGAGATGGCCACCGAGAAATGGATTGAGGCGCCTGGCTTGTTCTTTCGGTGAGGAGATCATATCCCTATAATTCACAACCAGCATCGAGAAATATTTGCGGTTGCCTATCCAGTGATGGAATCTGGCCAACTGGGCACGGAAATACTCCATCATCTTTTCATCGCTCACCTCGGCAGCGGTTGTGCTTTTTCCGGCCAACATCCTGTTTTGCGAGAGCAGTATCTCCCGTAAATCCCGTTCCATAAAGACGACCTTGTAGCAATAAGTATCCGGGAGATCGTAGAGCAGGCTGTATACCATTTTTACCGCTTTCCCTCTTGCCATCGGGATCCAGGCGGGGTCCTGTTTGGTTTTCTTCACCGGCTCAAACTCGTAATAGCCTTTCGGATTGTGCTCATCTGCCGTCCGCAGGCGATCCGTGAGGACCGCTATCCCACCCGCCTCGATCACCTGCATCATCATGGAGGTGCCCGAACGGGGTAATCCGGATACGATGGTGATAAAACTGGGGTGCATCGGCCGTTACCTGCCGGGTGGGGGAAGAGGTTTCACAAGGATGGCGGCCACTAGGGAAATCCACAAAAAGGAGAACAACCACCAGCCGGTTCCGCTGAAATACGAGTCGCGCGAGGGGTAGTCGATACGAATGGAACGGATGGGACTCCCGCTCGGGAAGGGTTCTTCCAGGGGATAGAGAATCATATCGCCCGGCTCCGGGCCCGGTCGCAGGGGGCTTACCGGAAGATAGCCATCTCCTGCCATCAGTGTCTTTTGCATTGGTCGTCCCCCGGTCAGAAAAGTAAGCCGGTATAAGCCCTTTCGGAGGGCGAGAATCTCCCAGTACACTTCCTTACGGCTCACAAGGCTCACTGGACCGTTCAGCACGCGGATGTCCGTCTGTTCCGCCAGGTTGATAGCGGGAATTTCCTGGGATGTATCGGGCAATTTCACTTGCACGATGGCCGGCTCGCTTCCCGGCTGGAAAGGGCGTGCCTGGTACCATGCCGCCATCTGTGCCAGCAGGAGGCTCAGCGGAAAGCCCATAAGTAAAAGCGGCAGCAAGCTGTGATAAAGAAGGCGGAAAGCGCCGAAAATCAGGCATTTTTCCGATCGCAAGGTCACTCCCAGGTCGTGGCGGAACAGGTAGACGGACAACAGTTCGGCTTGAATGCCGTCCAGAACCGTACGGAACGCATGCCGGTTCACCGTATAGCGAAAGACCAACGCCATGCCTGCACCGGAGAGTGCGGAAAGGACCGTGAGCGAGATCCATCCCGGTGTGTTTTCCAGCAAACCGGATATGGCACCAAAGAGCGCACCGGTCCATCGGTTGATGATCGCGAGGATGGAAACGAAGGAGTCCATCAATCGATGTACCCCAGGCCGCGCAGCCTGTCGGAAACGGCCGTATCCGCTTCGGGCGAAGACTCGATCAGTGCTACTTCTTTTTCCACCAGGTGAGTGACGAATTCCTCCACGCTGCCGTACCCGGCCTCTTCGGCGACCTTTTTCGCCCGGGTATACAGCCCTGAATCGATTTTAATTTTGGTCATGATGCCTTCCTCAGAGAATATTTTTTCCGGTCATGCATGAGGGGACCCGGCATCCAAAGGCCTTCAGGATCGAGGGCGCCAGATCGATCAGTGCCGGCGATTCACTTTTAATCGGTCGATTGCTGAACAGGATGCCAGCCATTTCCGAAGCGTCCATGCAGTGATCGGCGGCCCAGGCTGAGTCGTTGTCCAATAGGGTGTCCTGGGTGATATCTCCAAGACATGCCGCCCAGGAACAGCGGTAATCCCGGGCATAACCCACGATCAAGTCCGGGGCGTAGCGCAGCGCGGAACCGGCAAATTCCCGGTCCGACCGGTAAACCTTGCGGATTACCCTGCGGCCATCTGCATCCTTCACCTCTTCGAGCCTTTGGATAATTTCTGCCAGAAGCCTTTCGCGCTCCTCGCCCGGTTCCACGATCCCATGCCGTTCCCGCCCCTTGAGGTTGAGGTAGATGCCGTTCAGCCCCAGGGCAAAGGCCCGGCTTTCCGACCATTCCGTATCCGTGAGTACCGATGTGCAGTCGGCCGGTCCAAGATAACCATGGTCCCGCAGCCAGGTGTTGACATTGAACTGTCGCCGGAAATTGCCGAATCCGTGATCGCTCAAGATCAGAAGGTGTGCCCGGTTCCCGTATCGTTTTATCAGATCGCCGACAACGGCATCCATGCGGACATACAGATCCTTCAAACGGTCGAAATAATGTTTTGCTTCGCTTTCCGAGCGATAAGGATGGGGGGCGGCCGTGTCCCACCAGAGCATGTGCGATTGCAAATCGGTACTGGAGAAATAGAAAAAGAGCAGTCCGTCCTGGTAGTCCCGCAAGGCATAATCCAGCAACCGGAGCCTTTCCTCGAGAACATAATCCGCCTGGCGTACGAATTCGTCGTCATGAAAAATGCGGTTGGAGAGCGCCTTGTGGTCCTCCTGGAACCCGGTGTTGTAAAACAGGCCAAGGCGAGAGGATATCTTTTGTACGAAATCCGGCGGTTCGGAGAGTTGCAGCACAGGCCGGCCGGGATCGGCATTGAGTGGGGTCACATACAGCTGGAACACAGGGCTTACCTGCGGCAGGTAGAACCGGCAGATGGCGTGTATCTCCTTATCCGGAATGAGCGCGGGGGTGGAAAGATAAAAGGTCAGTCGTATCCAACGGCTCCATTGGCCCTTTTTGAGTAGGATGATTTGTCCCTGTATTTCGAGAATGGCCGCCTCTGCCCGGGTATCGCGATGTACGGTGAACGGCAGGAAGCTCTTTTCCGGCTTGAGTAAGAAGGCCTGGTCCGGGCCGATCAGTCGGAGCGGTTGGGAAGTCTCACGGTCGAAGGAAATCCCGCAACGCATGCCGCCTCCTTCCTGCACCGGTTCCTCCGGACCGCCCTCTTCAAAAAACTGGTAGGTGCCATAGGTGCCCAGCAGATCGGGTGTCCCCATGCCGGAAAGACAGCGATGATGGCCGTGCCTGGACGGGCTGGGAGGGTAGTTGGAAGGGAGATTGTAAAAGGTCGAAGGAATGCCGGCCTCATCGAGAAAATCCCAGAAGGGGATCCCTTCGCGTCGTAATATCGTCTGCGGCTGCCGATGGCGAAAAGGCCAGAAGGGAAGCTGCATCTTGTGGCGGCCAATCTCCACCTGTCCGCTGCCCGGATCGGTATCGGCCACGGCGAAGAAGGGGACGCACTGGCGCTCCGGGTCGCGGTGGATGAAATCGAAAATGCCGTGGGATCCCGGGCCGGCGCCGTTGATGAAGTTGGCCCAGGCCACGGGGCTTTGCGGAGGGGTGCTGGTACCGAGGCGGCGATAGCCCCCTTCACGGCGCAAGCGGTCCAGGTTGGGGAGACGGCCCTGCAGCAACATCTGCTCGCACAGCAGCGGATCCATACCGTCGAAGCCCAATACAATTATCTTTCTGCCGCCGTGAGTGGCCGCCTTTCTGCCTGCCGATCGGCAGCCTGCCCCGAGAGTCGAAAGGGTTCCCAGGGAGGCTTTCAGAATAGAACGTCGGTTCGGTTTAGGCATGACGGATCACCTGTCTCCCATTTCCACATGCAATGGCCGGCCGTCCATATGTACCGGCGGTTCCACTCCGAACAGGTCGAGAATCGTCGGTCCGATATCGAGCAGGCGTGGTTCCTCTTCAGCGATCCTCCGGTTACAGAAGAAAATACCGGGAACCAGGGAGCGATCGATGCAGTGATCTCCGCTCCATGCCTTGAGGTTATCATGAAAAACCTTGTCGGAGACCTGGCCGATGGCCGTTTCCCAGGAAGCTCGATACCCCGCCAGATAGCCGACCAGCAGATCGGGACCCTCCTGTTTGTAAGGACCGATGTAGGTTTTACCGGCCAGATAGACCTTCTTGACCACCGACTGACCGGTTTCCCTATCCTGGAGATGATGCAACCGCTCGGCGATTTCTTCACACAAGGTTTGGGCTTCTTCCCCAGGACTGACCATTCCGCAGGCTTCACGGCCTTGAAGATTCATGTAGATACCTGCGAGTCCGAGAGCAAAGGCACGGGTACGGCTCCAGTCGATTCCGGCCAAATTCTTTTGCCAACGTCCCCCCTGTTTTAGTACCAGATAGCCGTTCTCTTCCAGCCAGCGGTTCAGATCGACCCCGCGGCGAAAGGTCTGAAAACCATGGTCGGAGATCACCATCAACAGAGTTTTGCCGTCCTGAAATCGTTTCCTGGTTTCGCCCAGAATACGATCGGCGTTCCGGTATGCCCGCTCTACGGCCGTCTCGGGTACTGCCTGGTACTGTCCCCGGTGGACCGGGTGTTCTGCATCCAGTTGCCGCCAGAAAGAATGTTGTATGCGATCGGTGCCGTCGAAGACGCAGACGCACAGCCCCTGGTGGGTTTTGTCCAGAGAATCGTAAAACATACGCTCTCGCTCCCGGTCCGACTGCCAGCACTGATGGAGAAACTGTTCGTCGCTCAGAAATTTCTCGTTCAAGGCCCAGCTGTCTTCGGCGAGGCCGAGCGTTGCGTAGCGCCCCTGACGCTTGGCCAGGTAGGCGGCAAACACAGCCGGTGAACTGATGGGCATGACAGGTCTTTCCGGATCGATCTGTATGGGAGTGACATACAACCGCACCTCCGGTTCCGTCTCCTGCAGAAGAAACATGCACATGCCGGAGATGCGCATCCACCCGAAATACCGAAAAAAAACCGGAATCCATCCGGAATATTGGCCCTGCTGCAGATCGTACGCAACTCCGCAAATTTTGAGACGGGCCTGCCCGCGGCCCAACAGGGTGAGGGCAAACGGGCATGTGAGCTGCGTCTTCTGCTTGAGATAGGGATGATCGGGGCCTTTGAGCCGGGAGATGACCGTGTCTCCGTTCCGTATCAATCGATAAACCTCGCCTCCGGTATTTTCTTCCTGGTCTTTGGGTGCTGTCGTATGGAAGGAAAAGATCCCTTGCGAGCCGCGCAGGTCGGGAACACACATACCCGACAGCTGAACGCCATGAAACCTCTCCGGGGGGAAGGTGATGGGAACGCGCAGGATGCTGCTGAAGATGCCGTGGTCTCCCAGAATCCGCCAGAAGGGTACTCCTTTGCGCAGGCCGCGAATACTGGGGCGGCCCAGAGGAATGCGGAATTTCCCCAGGGAGAGACTTCGCCGAGGACCTTCGATTTCCGTGCTGCTCAACCTGAGCCGGTAGGTTTTCCGGTCATGGGTCAGAAAGTCGAAAATGCGGTGTTTGCCGGGGTTGACACCGGTCTGAAAGGAAGACCATGCCACCGGCGAGATCGGGGGAATCGTGGATCGCAAAGGGCGAAAGCATCCTTCCGCTTTCAGGGCGGCAAAATGAGGTAACTTACCTTCCGCCAGCATCCTTGCGGTCAGATGGTAATCCATGCCATCAAAACCCAGCACCACTGCCCTTTGGATTTTGCTTCGGCTCATCGCTTTACGATAGCGCAATGCCTGTAAAATACGACGAATCGGCCAGGTCAGCAACAACAGCAGCGAGGAAAAAAAGGCGAAAACCAGAACCAGAAACGATCCGGCGATGGCAAGCCCCGCTCCCGGGCCGATGTAGCCAAAGGCCAGGGAAGACTGTGCTACCCAGAAGAAGACCGATAACAGAAAAACGTCGGTATATTCGATCTCTCTGCGGAATATACGCACGTTCCCAATCACATGGTCCCCACTCCGGTTCAAGTTACCTTTCTTTTGTCCAGTTGACCGGAAAGCCAATCGATTGCCTCCTGCTGGCGGTGATCATCCACTCCTTTGATTCCGACCTGGATGCCTTCTTTTTCCAGTCGTTTTCGTAAAAGCCTGAAAAAGATGCCCTCTCCGGGGGCAAAACCACTCTTCAGACTGGTGGTTTCCACCCCGCAGGACGGACTTCCGTTTTTACCTAAAATTCCCACAATTTGGAAGCCCTGCCATTGATATTCCCGAATCATATAGATGATTTGATCCAGGAAGGGCTGCAACCGGACGGCTGCCTCCGGTAATTCCAGAGCCTCGCGAATTGTGTCCAGAGCTGGAACATCTCTGTCGCGGCCCAATCCCAGAGCCATCATCTCCGGGCAGGGCAACTGCACAATCCCGATTTCCCGGTCCTGCAGAGCAGTCAGCAGCAATTTCATCATGGCAGGAAAATCAGCGCAGTCCACATGCCGGGCATTCTGGTTTAAAACACAATGAGCCACCAGCACGACTTTCATGCTGCGCCCGTCCTTGGGGAAATTCCTTTTCACCTGCGGCTGGTCGACCAGCCGCGTATGACTTTTTTTCCGCTCCTGGTCGGTGGTGTTTCGGTCCTGCCCTGCAAGGACATCCGCCGGACAGGAGGTTAAACTCAGCGCCGGGCCAAGGGATGCCTGCAGATAGCTCCTACGATTCAACGAAGGGGATCGCACGGTTTCCTCTCCTTTCTTCTTTAGATTATTATGAATAACAAGAAACCTGAGATTCCATGGAATGTCCTTGGAAATTTTCAGCCGTCTCTTTGGACGGATAACCTTGGATTTCCTTTCTTTTCACGTCTCCATCGTTATATGTATATTTATGATTGACTTATATTATACTACAAACAGTCTGGTAAGAAACAGGAACTTTTTACCGTCTTTGCCTGGCTTTTTGCCGGATTGAAAAGAATTTCCTGGGATAACTATGTTAATTGTGATTGACAAGAAACCTGTTTTCCGGTATGCTTGGCGGTATGGCTGCTGTTTCTACAATAAGAGCCCCGTCGGAGCCTCCAAGAGATAGAAAGGAAAAAATATGAGTCGATCGGATTGCCTGGATGCCCGGTTGCAGGATTATGTGGATCATCATTCGTATAAGCTGGTAGAGCGTATTCAGGAGCTGGTGCAAACGCCTTCGGAGAACACCCCTCCGGACGGATCGGAGGCCGCATGCCAGGAAAAGATTGCCCATCACCTGAAGGCTATCGGTCTGCAGCCCCAGCTGTATGAATTGACCGAGGTGAAAGGCTTGCTGGAGCATCCGGATTTCTGGCCCGGGCGCCACTATAAAGGAAGACCGAACCTGGGTGTGCGAATGACGGGATCAGGTGGCGGACGATCTCTGATCCTGAGCGGCCATATCGATACCGTACCTCGCGGCATGCAGGAATGGACCCGTGAACCTTTCGGAGGGGAGATCCAAGGGAATCGCTTGTACGGACGGGGTTCGAATGACATGAAAGGGGGGATCGGAACTAATCTCTTCGTACTGGAGGCACTTCATGAGCTGGGAATCAAGCTGCAGGGAGACCTGATCTTCGAATCGGTGGTTGACGAGGAATTCGGCGGAGCCAACGGGACGCTGGCCGGTCGACTCCAGGGATATCATGCCGATGCCGCCATCCTTTCCGAGGCCTCCTTTTTACGCATCTGTCCGGCACAACGGGGCGGGCGTACGGTTCATATCACCCTGCGGGCCAGTGGCGGGATTCTTTCCGAAGGCGATTTTCCCTCCGGTACCATCGATCAATTGCGCTACCTGCTGCAAAAAGTGCCGGAGTTTTCCCAATTGCGGCGCAACATCTGTCCGAAAGAGAGATTCTTCGGTACACATCCCGATCCGGTTCCGGTTACAATCACCAAGGTCAACACCGGACCCTGGGGATTCGGCGAACCGATCACCGTTCCCGAAATCTGCCGGGTGGAACTTTACTGGCAGACTCTTCCGGGAGAAACTCAGGAAGAAATCGAGCGACAGTTTATCGACTGGTTTGCCGCAATACAAAAAGAAGCTTCGGAACTGTTTCCCATTCCACCGCAGCTGGAATTTCCGATACGCTGGCTTCCGGGATCGGCCATTTCCGTGGATGAGCCTTTGGTCCGTGAATTGAGCGACAGTGTTGCCCTGACCTTGGGAAAGGCACCGGAGATTGCCGGGCTGGAGGGGCCATGCGACATGTACATCTTTCATCGATTCGGAATCCCCACCGTTTTCTGGGGTGCGCGGGGCGGGAACACCCACGCCGCCGATGAATATCTGGAAATCGATTCGGCGATTGCCGCCGCCAAGGCCTTGCTTCTCTTCGTATGCCGCTGGTGCGGGATAGCTCCTTAGGATCCATCATCTTTTATTGTTGCGAGGAGGCAATGATGAAAACTATTACGAAGTCTGTCTGCATGTGGTTTCCGCTGTTGTTTTTGTCACTGTCCTGGCTGCCGGCTGAAACCAGCGATTTGTTTTTGCGCGGGTATTCGGTATTGCCTGCCCCGCAGAAGGTACTGCTCCACGGGAACGATGTTGTCCTGGATGAGTCCTGGACGATCGATGCCTCCGGCCTGTCGGCCGATCATATCGCCCTGCGGGCCCTGCAACAGGATTTACGCGACTTCCACCGTATGAAGATCGCTCCGGCCGCAGCCCGATCGGGGAAGAAACTGATGGTAAAGGTTGCCGCCGGATCGGTGAAAACCCCGGCCGGTACGGATATCGAACGGCAGGCCTACCGTTTGCAGGTGGCTGCCGACGGCATACAGATTCTTGGAAACAGCGACCAGGGGCTGTTTTACGGCGTACAAACCTTACTGCAGCTGCTGCGGCCCGATCCACGGGGCCGATTGCAGCTGCCTGCCTGCAGCATCGAGGACTGGCCGGCCCATTCCCTGCGATTCCTGCATTGGGATACCAAACATCATCAGAATCGCATGGAGACCATGAAGCGCTATCTGGACTGGTCGGCCCGCTTCAAGGTGAACCGAATCGGTTTCGAATTGGAGGACAAGTTCGAATACCCATCTCATCCGGTGATCGGCGCTCCCGGCGCCTACACCACGGCGGAGATGCAGGAGATCGTGCGCTACGCTCTGGAGCGCTTCATCCAGGTGGTGCCCCAGATACAATCTCCGGCTCACATGGGTTATGTCCTCAAACACCCGCAGTTTGCCGCCCTTCGCTCCGATGGGAGCAATTATCAATCCTGCATGTGCGATCCGGCCGTCAATGAGCTGATCTTCTCGATGTATGAAGATGTCATACGGGCCACTCCAGGGGTGGAACAGCTGTTCGTATCCACCGACGAGGTATATTACGCCGGCATCTGCGCCAAGTGCACACGCCCCTACAATCCGACCAACCGCAGCCTGCAGTGGATCGATTTCGTCCAGAAGGCCCACGCCTTTCTTGCCGGCAAAAACCGCCAGATGCTGGCCTGGGTGGAATATCCTTTCCTTATCGAACATGTGACAATGTTGCCCAAGGGGCTGATCAACGGGATCATGACGGGATACAATCCGGATGTACAGGCCCAGATGGATCATGGCCTGCAGCACCTTGCCTATGTTTCCATGCAGGGAGAGGAGCTACTGTTTCCCAATCATTTCCGGCTTGCCGAGAGAGGACGGGACATTCAGGGTCGTCTGGCAACAGCCGAGGAAGTAATCTCCACCCTGTCCCGACGGGCCAAGCCGGTCGGAGTTTACGGGGCCGCCTGGGATGATGCCGGCCTGCACGACGAAACCTTCTGGCTTGGTTGGGCGACGGTGGCTCAATACGGCTGGAAGCCGGGTGCCGCGCCGGTAGAGCAGACCGCTGCCGATTTCATGAACCTCTACTATGGCCGGTCTGCGGTTGATCTTATGGGGATTTATATGGATATGCAGCGCCAGGCCCGGTTCTTCGAGGAAACCTGGGACCATGTCGTATCGCGTGTGCGCCCGCCGGCATATGGCGATTGGGATCGCATCGGACCGACCAACCGAACCGATATGACCCTGCCGTCTCCGGCCCTGCCGCAACTGCCCGGATTGGAATTCCATCCGGTGTATGGAGAAAAATATCAAGACCGTATCCGGCTGGCCCGGATAGCGGCTACGGAGGGGGAACTGCTGACCTTCCGCCTTGCACAAGCCATCTCCCAGGTGGACCGCAATCGTTATAATCTGGAGGTGTTTCAGTCCCTGGCCGCTCTGATGCAGCATCAAAGCCGCCTGGTGTACGGACTTTCCTTTTTGGAAGAAAAGCTGATGGATGCCCACGTCGAGGTGCAACGGGGGAATCCGGAAGCGGCCGCCGGCTACCTGAACGAGGCCCGTCGCTATGCCGCCCGCCTGCTACGGGAGCGCAAGACGGTCTTTGCCGCCCTGCAGACGGTATGGGAGAAGAGCCGTTATCCCAAAAACCGGGAGGTGAACGGACGCAAGTTCTTGCATGTCATGGACGATGTCAAGGATCATTGGGCCGATCGCCGTCCGGATCTCAGCTATATGATTGCCCCGGAAGAATCCATCGGCCTGGATCGATGGCTTGTGGATCTGGGAGAGATCCAGAAGGCCTTTCTGGAGAAAAACCGGCTGCCTGCCAAGCTTTTCTCCCCGGTGGAGACAACCGAGTAAGGTATGGAGCAAAACGGAATCGGGAAGGCAGCTGTCGGAGATTCCGGCGGCAAAACGGCCGTTTCTCATACAGGGACTGCGGGGTTCCGGCGGGTACTTACACTGCGCGATCTGGTGCTCTTCGGACTGGCATTCGTCGGTCCGACGGCCCCCTATTCCATGTACGGGATTGCCACCGTCAAATCCCAGGGGCATCTGCCTCTGGTATATTTCCTGGCCATGATCGTAATGAGCCTGACCGCCCTGAGCTACGGGCGTATGGCGTCGGTCTACCAGGAGGCCGGTTCCACCTACACCTACGCCTCCAAGGGGCTGCATCCCATGGTCGGTTTTCTGACGGGCTGGGCCATGATTCTTGACTACGTTCTAATTCCCATGCTTAGTGTGATCTTTGTCGGACTGACCGCCGCCAAACTTGTTCCGGAGGTGCCTTACTGGCTCTGGGCGGTGATCACCGTGGCCGTCATTACCTCGATCAATGTGTGCGGGATACGGGTCACCGCCCGGGCCAACCTGGTGATGAACACCGTCATGATCGGCTCGCTCTGCTGGTTCGTGCTGATGGCCCTCCGGGCCCTGCTCTCAGGCATGGGCGGCGGAAGCATCTTCTCCCTGCGACCTTTTTATCACGCGGAGCTTTTCCAGTGGAATGCCATCTTGGGGGCCACCTCCCTGGCGGCTCTCTCCTATCTGGGTTTTGACGGCATCAGCACCCTGTCCGAGGACGCCTGCCGGCCGGAAAAGGATATCGGCCGGGCTACGCTGCTGGTCTGTTTTCTGGCCGGAGGTCTGTTCGTTCTGCAGAGCTATCTGGCTCAGATGGTGTGGCCGGATTTCACACGGTTCCAGCCGGTGGAGACCGCTTTTCTCGATGTCGGAAGGCTGATCGGCGGGGCCGCACTTTATTTCGGTATCTCCTTCGTTCTGCTGGTCGGCGGGCTGGCCAGTGCCATTACCGGTCAGGCCAGCGCCTCGCGCATGCTGGTGGGGATGGGTAGAGACAATCTGCTGCCACGCCGCCTTTTCGCCCACATCCATCCGCGTCTGGGAACGCCGGTATACAGCATCCTGCTGATGGGAGCGATTCATCTGACGGGTGCACTGCTCCTTCGTTATACGGAGGCGGCGGAACTGGTCAATTATGGAGCTCTTCTGGGATTCATCGTGGTCAATGCGGCCGTCATCCGGCACTTTTATGTGCAGCAGCGGCAAAAACGCATTTGTATGGACCTGATTCTACCGGGAACCGGCATGGGGGTCTGTTTCGCTCTGTGGATCCATCTCTCCCCTTTTGCCCTGGAATTGGGGAGTTACTGGCTGGGAGTCGGTGTTATCTATCTGCTGGTTCTTACTCGTGGCTGCCGGCGTCCGCTGTCAGGCTTGCGTCTGGAGTAATCATGGGAATCCTTCGAAAATTGTCCGCCTTGATGGCGGTGATGGTTGGCATCGTCGGCTGTATTCTGCCGATGCGGGCCGATCAGAGGCCGTTCTATGACCGCACTCACGAATCGAAAATTCTGGGCGGTCCACGCTTCTATCGTATTTTCCTGCCCCGGGACTATGACGCGGATAAAAAATCCTACCCGGTTGTCTACTATTTTCATGGCCACAGCGATCGCTATACCTTGGAGCACTATGACCAGGGCAAGGACACCGTTCCCCGTATCGCTGCCTATGTCGCCGGACATGAGCTGATTGTGGTCAGTGTCGACGGCTATGTGGCCGAAGATTACGGCGGATTCTACGGCGGTTCCCCCTGGGATATCAGCAAGGGAAAAGAGCGTTACGACTTTGGATCCTATTTTCTGGAACTGGTCGGACATATCGATTCCACCTACCGGACACGGACCGACCGGCGTAACCGCGGGACCTGCGGGCTGAGCATGGGCGGATTCATGAGCCTGTACCTCAGTGCCCGCTATCCGGATCGTATCGGCAGTGCCTCGGCCTTTAATCCCGGTCCGGAGTTCTACGTGGGAGACATCGGCCGCCGTCTCCTATGGCGGCTGAGGGACGCGGCCGTCAACCATGAACAGAGCCTGGTCCGGCTGATCCATGCCGGAGGAGATTTCATCAGTCAATATCATAAAGAGATGCATTGGAACTATGCCCGTAATCCCCGGGTCGGTTTTGAATATCGCCGCGACGAGTATCACAAGCATGCCGCCACCTCCATCGAAGAGACCCTGGATTTCCATCGCAAGGCTTTTGCCCAATCGGCGCTCGACAATACGCCTGAGTCCTGGAGTTACGTTTCTCCCTTCCGCAGTTTTTCCGTCTGGGGTTGGGATGTGGAAACAGAAGGTAATCCCGATCCCTCATACACCTGTCTGGAAGGTGTCTCTCAGGGAGGATTGCGTCTGTTGACCCGCCGCTGGATGCCCGACGGTCCGCCGGCCGCGACACCGC
>CAZTVS010000025.1:0-7687 GCA_964617125.1 uncultured Acidobacteriota bacterium | reverse complement strand
TTGCGTCTGTTGACCCGCCGCTGGATGCCCGACGGTCCGCCGGCCGCGACACCGCGAACGATCGTCCTTACCTCAGCACCACTCTACCAGCCAGGCAAAACCTATCGGATAGGGGATCATCTTCTTTCTTCAGGAACAACGACCGAGCGTGAAATACAAGCCGATGCTCGCGGACGGCTGCAGATCCGTGTCGATGGCGCGTCCCGGCAGATAGGCATCGTCGGCCCGGGCACGAGCGCTTCGCCGCCGGTTCTTCTCCCTTTGAGTACGCGTGATCGTCCGCTCTATCCGCCGAAGAAAGAAATCCGTTTGCCGGTCAGGATCTTCAATCCGCGTGGTCAGCCCATGGAAGACGTTCGAGCGGAGCTGACCAGCGACTATCCGACGGTGGAGATTCTCCAGGGTTCCTGCCGCTTGAAGACGATCCCCGGCGGAGGGGTCGCCAATCTCAAGGACTGTCTGCGGGTCCGGTTTACCTCCGGTGACGGGCCTCCGGCTCCCACTCGGCTGATGTTACGTTTGACCTATGATGACTGGCATGAGATTACCAATGAGATCGATCTGCTTGTAGAACCCGAGGTGATCGATACCCCGCAAACGCTGGAGATCCTGGATGGTCGAACGGTGACCTTTTCCGTTTTTCGCCAGAAGGGGAACCAGGGGGGAGGTTCGCTAATTGACCGGAAGGTGACCGAAGGAAAGGGGAACGGCAACGGAGTGCTGGAGCCCGGCGAACAGGCCACCTTCTGGGTGAAGATTCTCCAGGGGCTGGATCCCTTTGATAAAAACAGCTGGCATCGGTGCCGGGTATATAACGACTCGCCATGGCTGGAAGAGGTGGAGCTTCTGGAGGAAGAGAAACAGAGGGAGTGGACCGGGGCCCAGGAACGGACCAGCCTGATGCGACTTTCCGCGGAAACGCCAAGAGGAACAGCCATTTCCTTGTTGCTGGCGCACGAGAGCTGGAGTTTTGTCTATACCCCTGATGTTCGCTTCGGACCCGAGCCGCTCTACCAGGCCATCCAGCGACACCGCGATCATCTGCATCGATACCTGTTGCGCACGCCTTAACGCTGCCTTGCTTAGGGTATATACATGGCAGCACAGCTATTGACATGCTGCCGCAACGCGGCTGATGGCAGATAGCAGTGGGCGAAATTTAAATGCAACGGTAGGCAATGACCTAGCAAAAAATGCCGGGAGCGCCGGCATCCTGTCGGTGTTCCCTTTCAAATCAATTCAGAATCAACACAGAATTACAGAAAATCAGGAGAGATCTGAAACTCCCGCTTTTTCTCGGGACCGATATCGGTGACATTTCTGTCCTCCTGATACCACACAGGCTGTTCCAAACGACTCTCTTCTGATTGACGGGTAGTATCATTATTGATATTATCGCTCTATGATCAAACTGACGGAACTTCTTGAAAAGATGCATACCAACCCTGCCGATGTCCGTTTCACCGATCTATGCAGGATATGCGACCATTTTTTCGGCGCGGTTCGTCAGACCGGTGGAAGTCATCGAGTGTACCGAACTCCTTGGACGGGCGATCCACGGGTCAATGTCCAAAACCGCCAGGGAAAGGCGAAAGCGTACCAAGTCAGGCAGATCATCAAAGCGATCGAGCGATTGGAGGTTGAATATGGCAGCAAAAAATGACAAATATACCTATCGAGTGACCTGGTCGGAGGAGGATGCCGAATATGTGGGCCTTTGTATTGAATTTCCAAGCCTAAGCTGGCTCGCACAAACTCCGGAGTCGGCTCTAAAAGGAATCCGGAAGCTTGTCGCCGAAGTGATCGCCGACTTACGTCATAATGGAGAATCCATACCCGAACCATTGGCCATGAGACAATTTAGCGGTAGGTTTATGGTTCGCGTTCCTCCTGAAGTGCATCGGAGCCTGACCCTACAGGCAGAGGAAGCCGGGGTAAGCCTCAATCGCATGGCCAGTGCAAAACTGAGTCGCTGATGACAGTGGAGAGATCTGGGGCATTCACTTTTCCCTGGATCGCTATGTGGGACATCTCCTTTCTCCGGATACCAGGTGGGTTGTCCTAAACGATATTTGTATGGAAATAGTATGGACTCCTATTCCGCTTTCTGCCGTAATTCTTTGAGAAGGCCCGATTTCAGCCACGCCAATCCCTGTCTTGCGTACAGATAGGATTGATCCACATCCAGTGCTTTGCGGAAATGGTCCTCCGCTTCCCCGTCTTTCCCTTCAAAGACAGCGAGGTAGCCGGACAAGCAGTGGGCATGCAGCCGCAAAGGCACGCTGGAATCGGTTTTCCTCTGTTCGTTGACCGGACGAAAGGTACGGATCCAATCCATGGCCGATTGCTTCTGTCCAGTCTTGTCCAGGGCAATGGCGCGGAAAAGGCCCTCGCCTTCGATATCGTCATCCCGGGTGGCGGCAGCCGACTGCCAGACCTGCATCGCTTCGGCCTTCTGTCCAAAAAACTGGTGCAACAGCGCCTTATGTAGAAGAAGGCGGGAACTGGGGACAGTAGCGAAATCATCAATCCCCAGGCCGGCATGCGGTTGGGCCGCTGCCTGCATGTGTCCCATCGCCTCGGAAAAATCATTTCGGTTCGCGGCCTGCAGGGCCAGCATCAATCGGATCCCGCGATAGAGGTGGAGCAGATGATAGGTCTGATGGACCGGTTCGAAGGTGTGTTTCAGAAGGATATCCATCGCGGTGGCGCTGTTTCCTACCTGGGCCTCCAGGGAGGAGAGCTTTTCCATGAGAACATCCTTTCCAGGATAAGCCTTTAAGGTGCGCTGAATGCTTTCCCTGGCGGCCTCGATGTTGCCGAAACGGGCCTGAAGATCGGCTGTCAGCATGGTGGTGGCGAGATGCGTGGGGCGGATCGAGGATGCCCGGGTAAGCAAATCGAGTCCCTCTCCGGCATCCCCAAGGGTGAACAGGGTCAGTCCGAGGTCCCTGGTTGCCAGAAAATGCCGTGGATCGGCGGCAAGTGCCTGTCGCCAGATAGAGATCGCCTCCTGCTGCCGGTTCCGGCTGTATAACAGCTCGGCGAGCAGCAGGGAGGCATTGGCATCTTTTGCATTATGCTTTCGAGCGTATTCCAAGACCCGCAAGTCTTCGTAGCGGAAGGGGAACAGATCCAGGTGCAACTCCTGGTTTGAGACGTCTGCCAGAAATCGGGAGGACAAGTCCGCTTTACCCTCTTTTCCGGCGATGAAAGCACGATAATAGTACAGCAGCGGATCAGGGGGCTTCCCGGAGGATTTGGCCGTTTCCAGGCCCAATTCCAGGACCTTTCCGGCCTCGTCCCAAGCCGACAGCCGCATATACTCCGTGGCCAGTTCTATATATCCCTGAGGATGACCGGCACACGCCTGATCGAGCAGCTGCCGGGCATCCGAAATCGCACCGGAACCAGTCCGGCCGTTTTTCCCGGATACAGAAGAGGTTTGGGAACGGGGCTTTTCCGATGCAGATTCCAGAAAGAGTTGTTCGCTGCGGGAAAAGGCATTGGTTGGATCCTGCTGCAGGATGGACTCCTGTTCGCGGATCGCTTCCGTCATCCGTCCTCTTTTTCTCAGGCGATAAGCGTTGCTTTGCCGTATCGACAGATCCATCGGGGCAACCGCGACGGCGTGCGCAAGTGTCCGGTCGGCTTCGGCCCCATCGCCCTCTTGAAGCGCCGTCAAAGCCAGCATGTAATCCCGTCGCTCGAACTTGGACGAGGAGGGCAGGATCCGGTAGTAATGCCGTTTCGCTTCCAAGATATGTCCCCGGTCCGCTTCCAGGATGCCAAGAAAGTAATGGGCATCACCGCTGGTGGGGTCTCTTTCCAGTACCTTTTGAAAATGGGAAAAGGCTTTCGATTCCTCGAAACGTTCCATGGCCAGAAGCCCGAGACGCAGTTGCACCGGGGAAAACAGGGCATCACGCGAAAGGGCCAGGCGGTATGCCTCCTCCGCCTTGGAAATCCGGCCGAATTTTTCCTCCGCCAATCCCTTTCGGTACAACTCTTCAATGGATAAAGATTCTGCCGCTCCGTAATCGCGGGGGATGGAATCCTGAGCATACACGGCCTCCGGGTGCGAGCCGTCGGTATACATCGTATAGTTTAAAAGGTCTGATCCTTCCCTGGTTCGGATTCTCAGGTTCCACCGCTTGATGCCAGGGAGTCCGGTCAGGGCAGGAGCGGCACGAAATACCCGTTGTATCTCCAGATCCTGAACGCTGCTCCAAAGCTTTTGACCGTCGGCCCAAAGCTCCAGGACCGATTGAGGGAAGGATCCGGTGGCGGTAACGGCTACCTGTGCGGTTCCGGGATGCTGTTCCGGCAACTGCAAATAGACGGCTACATCACGGTTAGCGGTGGTCAACCCGCCTAGATTGCCGGCTCCGTACCAGTACTCCGTCCAGCCGTCGGTTTTGCCCGGATCGATGAATTCGTAGTTGCCGTCCCATATGAATCGGCCGCTCTGCATTTCCATGTACAAACTATCTTTGTCGGTATAGGTCGTCCGGTGTCTTTCCGCGGTCAGGCCCGATCCGAAGGTCCAGGTCTTGATACCCCGGGCCAGCAGGCGATTGGCCGTACAAATGGTCCCGTAATCCTGCCGGTAATCATAAATCGACATGAAGTTGTCATAGATGTCGAGACCAAAGACCCCCAGCATACTTGCATTGTTCCGGTTCCAGCTCAGGTCCTTCCCATCATAGAGCGGCCAATCGGCCAGCGAGGAGCTGTCATGCCCGATCGTCCGGGTCATCGGGTAGACGAAGCGGCTTCCGTCGGTGACGGCAACGCCGGCATTGGTCCAGAGGAGATAGCGATTGGGGAACAGATTTTTATTGTGCAACCGGATCTCCGTCTCCAGAAAAGAACGTTCCGGATACATGGTCACAACAAGGGAAATCTTATCGCGGAAGAAATGATCGATATGGCTCAGGGTCACGGTCGCCCTGCCGTCGGCATGCTGTTGCACATCCCAGGCCCAGGGTTCGCCCGGCCAGGTAAGCATGTGGGCATCGTAAGGCCCATACAACTCGAGATTACCGACCGGCCAGGCGCTCCGCTGGTTATATCGGCCGGGTTTCACCACCGTCGGCCGATAAAAAATCTCTCGACGGCTCCGCTTGTCGAATGCCGACCAGATACGACCCCCGAATTCGGGCAGAAACTCGACCCGCAGTACCTCGTTCTCCAGAACAAGGGATTCGTATTCGACGGGGACCGGTTTGTTGCCGCGGGAGTTCCAATCGACGACCGTATAGGGGTAATGCCCCATGTTCTCCAGCGAGCCGAACAGGGGAGCGACGTCCTCGATCCTCTCGAACGTGTAGGTGGGGAGAATACATTTTTCCCGGGCAAAGCGGACCGGTTCGGCCTGAACCGATCCCATGAAAAAAAACAAAAAGAGAAGGATAAGAATCATGGAAAAACTCCGATGCGGGTTCCTTACTTGACGTTTTCCTGGGGATCGAAGCGCACCCGGCCTACAACTTCCACCAGTGCGACGATGTCTCCCATGCTGTCGTAAACCGGAGTGAGTACGGAGAGGTAGTCGGCCCTTTTCCGCACAGTCACCCGTTTGCCGGTGGTCAACACCTCTTTCATCTCGGGAAAGATATCGGCATACAACTGTCCGAAGTTCCAGAACTGACTCATTTCGTACTTGTTCCGGATCAGGACCTGGATTTTTCCCGCATCCTCCCGGAACGGCATCCACAAATTACAGTCCACGGGATAGTCAACCAGCGCGGCAAGACGTATCAAGGTCTTTTTGGTTTGGATATACGGATCGTGATGCACATCGAAGTTGTCAGATCCGGCCCAGGGGTCTTTGGGGTCGATGGTAAACATCTTCTGCAAGGCCCTATCGGTCATGATTCTCCGGCAAATATCGCCATCCACAATCGCTGTGGCCACCCGGGCGATCTCTTCCAGATCTTGTGTCTGCAGCCGGGTAGGACGCTCCTGGGCTTGAAGGGAAAATCCTGTCAGGAAAAGGAAGCAAAAGAGTATGGCAAGAATCGAAACCGGACAAAATCGTCTCTCCGATGCTAAAGATGCGGAGTTTACGAGAACTGCTTTTCTGCAAAGAAAAGAAAGGGCCGTCTGTTTCATCGCATATCTCCTTGCAACAGCCGAAAAATTTGATGGCGTATGGCCGTCCAGTATCCGGAAGGCCAATCCTTATATTTCTGGAAGGCCGGATCGATGCCCTCGGCAATACTGGCGTTGGTCCAGTCCTGCGGCGGAATGTCGGCCATGGCAGGTCTGGGTGTCCACCATTCCACCGGCGGTTTGCCATTGATCTGCCGGGTGACCTGGGAACGTATCCAGTCCTTGGAATGGGATTTCTCCAGGACTTTCATAAGGGCCAGGTCCTGTGCAAAATTGCGTTGGATTTTCAGACGGATACTGGGGACCGGTTCCTCCCGCCCAAAACGTTCTCCGGGATAGGCCAGGCAGATGGATTCGCCGTCGGAAGCAAACCAGGGATCTTGGCTGGGAGTAACGGTCTGCCAGTGGATGTAGCCATCCAGTCCCCACACCCAGGCCAGAAGAGGATTTTCCAGTATGGCCGATGCAGTTTTCTGCATGGAGGGAGGCCCGGAATAAATCCATAGGATATCGCCTCGTTGTTTAGCCATCTCGACCGATTGGGGCAAATAACTCAGGATTCCCCGGCTACAAACCCAGAAATTCACGGCGCCCGCCAGGGTGCGGAACTGTTCCTCCAGGCGCCAGCTGGCGTCATGGCGAAAAACAAAGCTTATCGGCGAGTTCTGCGGAATGGATCTTTTCAGCAGGCGATCCATTTCCAGGAAGAAGGCGTCGTCTTTCGGAAAACGGGTTTCATCTCCGTCCCAGGGGAATCCTTTGTATCGTTTCTTAAAATTGAAGAACATCTCAAAATGGGTTTGCGTCCACCCTTTGGCGCGAAAATGTCTTTCCATTTCCGCAACGATCCGGGTGAATTCTTCTTCGTATCCCGGCTCTCCCCAGGCGAGAAAAGAGGCCGGCCATTCCGGATTGATGGGCAAATAAACGAAGGGGATAGGGGCCGGTCCCCGTCGCGAGCCGGCAAAGGCGCTGCCGTCCAGCAGCGGTGCATAGTGACGATCGAACAGATCCCAGTCTGCAATCCGCTTCGACTTGCCCCGGCCGACAAGGGCGGGTGCGAATTCCGGACCCACCTTGCCGGCATGGCCGTAGCCGAGCTGATGGAAGGTGCCCCGGTGTTCGTAAAACAGGCGATGATAGGCGTGAATCAGCCGGAACAGGGCATCGCTGCTGTAGAATTGCGATCCGGCAGCGGCTCGCATTTTTGGATAAAGGTCCCCCATCCATCCGGTGCCGTAGGTGTTGTGATCCACAACCAGCGCATCCGAAGAGGGGACGATCGTTTCCCGAACGGTCAATAGTACCTCTCGCTTCAGACGTTTCCGTCCGGACTGCAATATCGCCTGTCCCCTGTAGATACCTGGCGTTGCCGCCTCCGGTACATATAGATCGATCCAGAAGGACTGGGCCCTCTGGTCGGGGATTTTATTCTCCGGATCCGGCATCCTGCCCGTGTACGGATTGGATATCGGTATCAACGCGTCCGGGATGTATGCGCCGCTATCCTTGAGGCGATGAAACCATGCCTTGTACAGATCGATCTGCACCGTCTTTCCGGCATCGGCGA
>CAZTVS010000024.1:0-55205 GCA_964617125.1 uncultured Acidobacteriota bacterium | reverse complement strand
ATCATTCTGGCATATGAACCAGGAGGTCCCATGCAGGCAAACAGAAATATCAGGATTGTTTTTTTCCTGTGTATAGCGATCGCTTTGGGTATGTCCCTCTGGATACAGGCTCAGGAGCTCCTGCCTGTCTCCGTGCATACCGCCGCTCTCAGACAATCAGCGACTCCCTTTAGTCTCTTTTCCGAAAACTACTCCGCCGATCTGGCCGCCAGCAGCGTTTATGTCGGTTCCGAACTCTGCCTGGCATGCCACAGTTCCTTCACCCCCGAGGCCGCCGGCTGGCACGAAACCAAACACGCCTATTTTATACGCAAACCGATGGGCCTTTACAGCCTGCAGGCCGGAAAAGGCGTGATGGCCAACATGCTCGGCAAGGAGAAGGACGATTTCATCAACGGTCTGGACTTCAACAAGCTATCCGGTACGGTAATGGATTCGCTCAAACCCAACGCACCGATCCTTTCCTACCATGCTGCCACCGATACCTATTCGATCCAGCTCGGACCCGATGGCCTGAAGATGCCGGTTGTAGCCACACTGGGAGGAGCCTCCATCGGCAACGGGCAAAGATATATGGTTCGAGTTCCGGTGGCCGATCTTGCCGCAGGATTGAGCGATGCGATTTACTTTTCTCCGCTGGCATGGTCGGGCACGGCATGGACCAGCAATGCCTCCAACTGGTACGACGGCAACACTCCCAAATTCCCCGTCGGTATTACCTCCTCAGCTCTTGTTCCTCTGCAAAGCCAGAACTATATGAAGACATGTTCCGGGTGCCACATCACCGGTGTCCGCAAGGCCTATGTCAGCAAATCCGGGGAATATGTCGTCAATCCCTATGTAGCCGTCCTGGTACCGGATGACAGTCCCAACTACCCGGATCTCGATGGCGACGGGAATGCCGACATGGCCAACATCGGTTGTGAAAGCTGTCATGGGCCCGGTTCCGGGCACATCATGCGCCCGAGCGATTCCTCCCGCATCGTCAATCCGTCGAAAATGACCAACAATCAGCAGCGTAGCGTCGTCTGTCTGCAATGCCACGTTCAGATCGCTTCGTCACCCAACAAGACGTGGGGGTTCACGTATAACGAAACCACCAATCAGCCTTATGTCCTGACCAATCCCCCTCAATCCCTGGATGCCTACCAGGTCTTCACCGGCGGAAAATGGCCGGACGGCTGGAACTATGTGTATGCCCGCATCGACAGCTATCGCGAAAGCGGACATTACAAGGGGGCCCACGGCATCGCCTGCAACAACTGCCACTTCTCCCATGGAGAGACCACAAATCCTGCCCAGGTGCGCAGTACCATCACCGACTCCCGCACCGGCCTGGTCATCCCGGCCAGTACGGCCACGGACAGTTTTTGCCTGGCGTGCCACGCCGGCTACGGAGTCTTCTCCGGATTGACCAAACAGATGGTCAAGGATTGGAACAGCAATTTCTCCACCACGATCCGGCCGGTCATCGAGGCGCATACCCGTCATCCCTACGGGGCCGATCGCAAGATGGGTCTTTCCAACTGCATCGGTTGCCATATGGCCCCCACATCCGGCCGTGGCGTCGTCGAAGGTGCGACTCATACCTTCATGCCTGCACGCCCGCAGGACACGATCGCCTATCAAAACGCGGCATCGACGGGAACAACCTACGGAGCGGCAGGAAACGTCAACTCCTGTTCCTCGGCCTGTCACCGCGGCAAGGCCATTTTATGGAGCGAGATTCCTGCCAACCTGACACCGTCCAGCAGCAAGTTCAACACCTCCAATGAAATCGAACTGGCGAAGAAATTGCTGCAATACTATGGCCCGGAAGGGACCTGGTGGAAAACCGCACAGTGATTCGCCTTCCCAAATAGGGGTGACCGCAAGGGTCGCCCCTACAAACCGATATTTTTTCGAGTCGAGGCATGGGGAAAACACTACCCGATCGTTTTGTCTCTCTGGACGTTTTCCGCGGCATTACCATTGCCGCCATGATCCTGGTCAACAATCCCGGCAACTGGCAGTCGGTCTATTCTCCGTTGCTTCACGCCGAATGGCACGGTTGGACACCGACGGATCTGATTTTTCCCTTTTTTCTTTTTATCGTCGGAGTCGCCATCACCCTGTCGCTGGAGCGCAGGATTGCCGCCGGAGCGAGCCGCACTGGTCTGCTCCTTCCCATCCTGCGGCGCTCGTTGATCATCTTCGGCCTGGGTCTGGTTCTTTCGGGATTTCCTTTTTACCAGTTCTCCACGCTGCGCATTCCCGGTGTGCTGCAGAGAATCGGCATCTGTTACTTCTTCGGTTCGCTGCTTTACCTCTACTGTGGCCTGCGCGGTCGGGTAATTGCATTGATTTCCCTTCTGTTGGGCTATTGGGCCATGATGGTCTGGATTCCCGTTCCCGGGATCGGATCCGGACAGCTGACTCCGGAAGGAAACCTGTCCGCCTATCTGGACCGTTACTTTCTCGAGGGACATCTGTACGCCTCGACCCGTGTCTATGATCCCGAAGGAATTCTGAGCACTCTGCCGGCCATCGCCACCGTATTATTCGGAATTCTGACCGGCCAATGGTTCCGCAGTTCGGAAAATCATGGAAAACTGCTGTCCGGACTTGTAGCGGGAGGAGTTTTCCTCTGCGGTGCCGGTCTTGCATGGGACTTGTTCTTCCCCATCAATAAAAAGATCTGGACCAGTTCCTATGCGGTTTTCTGTGCCGGAATGGCCCTGCTTTTCCTGGCAATCTGCTATTGGTCGGCGGATGTACGGCATCACCGCCGCTGGATCAGACCTTTTCTGGTGTTTGGTATGAATGCCATCACCGTCTATGTGCTGTCCGGCCTTTTGAGCCGGGTCCTGCTTCTGCTCACCTGGACGGATTCCACTGGCACCGCATGGAATTTAAAAAATTACCTGTATCAAACCCTGTTTGCCGCCTGGGCTTCACCCAAGAACGCATCCTTCTTATGGGCCTTTACCTATGTTTTCTTCTGGTGGGGCGTCATGTACGTTTTCTACCGTAAAAAAGTCTTCATCCGCATCTGACGCGGAATTTACTCGGGAAGGGATTCCAGCGTAGAAAATTGGTATCCCCGCTTTTTCAGCTCGCCGATCAGGCTGTCCAGATAGAGGAAAAACTTGTCGGATCGGGCCGGACCGGCCCCGATATGGCTTAAGAGAATGAAGCCGTTCAATCCCTGCGGCGCCGTTTTTTCGAACTCCAGGACCGCTTCGTATATTTTCCTGCTGGAACGGTATTTCTTTCCGTCCAGTGGCGAGGTGTAGTCGGCATGACTGATGGTTCCGGGGGTATAGTTGATCAGGGTGAAACCAAGTTCGGCCGTCCAATCGGCGATCGTCCGGTTATACCATTCATAAGGAGGAAGGAACAATTTTCTTTTCGGGCGGACCTTGAGTTTTTCCATTTCCCGGAGATTCTCCAGAAGATCCTTCTGAAACGTTTTCTTGTCCACCAGCAGTCGGTTACGGTCCTCCCAGGCAGCATAGAGGAGATGTTTGTCGGAATGAGGCCCCAGGTAATGTCCCTGCCGGTATAGCTTGCGGATCAGGGAATGCAGCTTGGGGTTGCGATAAAAATCTCCGGTAAAGAAGAAGGAACCCTGGATCTTGTGCTTGCGGAAAACCCGCAGGATGGTTTCGCCTCCCTCGGCGAATTCATGACCGGTAAAGGTCAGATAGATACATTTTTCTTCCGTCCGGCCGCGGATGATACCTCCATGGGCATACCTTTGCGGAGACGTATTTTCCTTCTCTTCCGTCTGTCGGGTGAGGAAGCTTTCCGCGGGAACGGCGGAGCCGAAAAGCAACAGCAGCCCGATCCGCCATAGCCAGGATAGGAGTATATTTTTAGCGATCATATTTGTATTCCTGCCTTCTGTCATTGATTGGCGTAGGAAACCGCTTGAATCGCCGGAGGGAAAGTGATGCGGCAGAATTTCTATCAACCCAGAGGAAGCGCTTCACTCGCCGATGATTTTCACCAACACTCTTTTTTTTCTTCGGCCGTCGAATTCCCCATAAAAAATCTGTTCCCAGGGACCGAAGTCGAGCCGGCCTTCGCTGACGGCGATGACCACCTCCCGCCCCATCACCTGGCGTTTGAGATGCGCATCTCCATTGTCTTCCCCGGTGCGGTTATGCAGGTACTGATCGACGGGTTGATGGGGTGCCAGGCGTTCCAGCCATTTCTCATAATCGGTATGCAATCCGCTCTCGTCATCGTTGATGAAAACGGAAGCGGTAATATGCATGGCGTTGACCAGGCAGAATCCCTCGCGTATGCCGCTTTCCCTAAGACAGGCTTCCACCTGTCCCGTAATATTGACGAATCCACGTCTTTGCGGAAGATTGAAAAAAAGTTCTTTACGATGACTTTTCATGCGGAGACGGATCCACGGAGGAAGAGGAACGAGGGAGAAAACAACGGGCGAGCGGAAGGTAAGGGAGTTGCCCGCCCGTCAGGGAAGCTTAAAGTCGGATTACGCTTTGAGCGTGGGGACCTTTCTCTCCTTCCTGGACAGTGAACTCGACGGCATCACCCTGCTTGAGGGACTTGAATCCTTCACTCTGTATCTGCTTGAAATGGACGAAGACATCACTGCCCGATTCGCGCTGAATGAATCCATAGCCTTTGGAGTCACTGAACCACTTAACTTTCCCTTTTTCCCTGTTCATGAAAAAAAATCCTTTCCATCCTTGTCTTTGTGCTCTCCAGCGGTTCTACCAAAGAAACGCTCTTTAACTTCCGTGGAAAGTACAAAAACCGTAAAACAATAAAACGCAAGTATTGTAACATAGCTTGCCGTCGAAGACTCAGATTTTTTTGATAAGAATTACTACCAAAGGATCGGAGAGTAACGCTTGCCGAGTCGCACCACTTGCATTTCTTCCCCGTTATTCGCATAATCTCTGGGGCAATCAATCGCACTTTTTTATCCGCTTTTTTTTTACAGGCAGAACAAGATGGGTATATTCGATTTTCTAACCGGCGGTTCCGGAAAACCGTCCGACAAACAGATACAACGGGCCACCAAGGCCATCATGCAACCTTTGGGCGATCCGCTGGGACGGTACAATGCCGCCGGCCGTCTGATCCAATGGGGTACGGAAGAAGCCCTCTATGCGGCTCTGCAGCGTTTCACCATCCAGCTCCCCTCCATCACCATCGACCAGCAGGAAAAGGAGGAGCTCAGCGACCGGCTGACACAATGCGGCCGAGCCATGGTCCAACCCATTCTCAAATATCTGCGACAGAAAACGGAGATCCGCTGGCCATGCGAAATCCTCCGCCGCCTGGTTTCGGAGGAAGAATACACCGATCATCTGCTGCAGGTCCTGCAGGAGCTGCAAGGGCGTCACCTGCGGGATGAAGAACACAAGGCCCGCCTGATTCAGGTTCTCATCAAACCGGCCAGCGCCAAAAGTCAGGAAGTCGTCCTTACCTTTTTAGAAGACGACAATGATGAAGTTGTCCTGTCGGCCGTGGAATTTCTGGCTTCGGAGGAGAATGACGTTCTCCGGCAGAGATTGATCCATTTGCTGATTCAATCCGACGAGCGTCCACGGGTGAAGGCATGGGTCGCTCAGCTTTTTCTCGATAGAAACTGGTCGGTTCGGCCTCACATCAGTGAGGTGGAAAAAGCGCTGCCCGAGGGTTTCTACCTGACGGGGAAAGGGCTGATCCGTAGAAAAGGTATGGTAGGCTGAGGCCGCAGAATCAGCGGACACAGACAAGACTGACGGCCCGGTAAAAAGTCCTGGGAGCGCCGCACCCCAGTGCGGCAAGGGAAAGGATGTGTATTCCTATCCTCTTTCTTGCATCGCCGGATTGTATGGTGCGGAAAGGAATCTCTTGTGATCCATGTTCTTCAGCCGCACTGGGGTGCGGCTCTCCCGGATATGCTTTTTTGCGAGGTCAGACAGGGATGTCTGTGTCTCTCTTTGGATCAGATTTTACGGGCCTTGATTTCCGAACGGAATCCTACGGCTCTATGACGGCCATCGCAGAAGGGTTTGTTTTCGGAAGCGCCGCAACGGCACAGGGATATCTGTTTTCTCTCGCCCAGATCGAACCGGTTTCCTTCCAGATCGCAGAGTTCGAATTCCCCTTCCACGCGTATGGAACCGTCCGTTTTACAGGTGATTTTGACCGGGTCCATATCTTTGCTTCTCCTTTATTTTTTTTCAGCGGCGATCTGCAGCCTCATCAGGGCTCTGCGTAGCGAGGCGCAGGCCCGGGCATAATCCAGATCCGGGGATTTGGATTGTAGCCTTTCCCAGGCCCTGTCTTTGGATTTCTTCGCCCTTTCCACATCGATGTCTTCCGGCTTTTCGCCGACCTGGGCCAGAATGGAGACCTGGTCGGGAAGGACTTCCACAAAACCGCCGCGACAGAAAAACTTCTTGCTTTCCGTCCCCTGTTTGATCAGGATTTCTCCGATCTGTAACTCCGACAGGAGAGGGGCGTGTCCGGGGAGAATTCCCAGACAACCGTCTTTCCCCGGTACGCAAACGAAGTCGGAAACGCCGCTGAAAAGCATCTTTTCCGGACTTACTATCTCAACTTGCAGATTCTTAGGGAGCATGGTCATTCTCGGTTCCGCCTCTACAGCTGCAGAGATTTTGCCTTTTCCAGCACCTCATCGATACCCCCGACCATGTAGAAGGCCTGTTCGGGGATGTTGTCATGTTTCCCTTCGCAGATTTCCCGGAAGCTTCGCACCGTATCGGCGATGGCCACATATTTCCCGGCGAAGCCGGTGAACTGTTCGGCAACGAAGAAGGGTTGCGACAGGAACTTCTGTATCTTTCGCGCCCGGGAAACGATCAGCTTATCATCTTCGGAAAGTTCATCGACTCCGAGGATGGCGATGATGTCCTGCAGGTCCTTATATCGCTGCAGGATCGATTTCACCCAGCGGGCGACGGTGTAATGTTCTTCGCCGATCACATTGGGATCCAGGATGCGGGAGGTGGAGGCCAGGGGATCGACCGCCGGATAAATTCCCAGCTGAGCGATTTTTCGATCCAGATTGGTCGTGGCGTCCAAATGGCTGAAGGTAGTTGCCGGAGCCGGATCGGTGTAATCGTCCGCCGGTACGTAGATAGCCTGAATCGAGGTAATGGATCCCTTCTTGGTGGAGGTGATCCGTTCCTGCAGTTCGCCCATTTCCGTCGCCAGATTCGGTTGATAACCTACGGCAGAAGGCATGCGTCCCAGGAGAGCCGATACCTCGGATCCGGCCTGAGTGAACCGGAATATGTTGTCGATAAAGAGTAGAACGTCCTGCCCTTCCTCGTCGCGGAAATATTCGGCTACGGTGACTCCTGTCAGGCCGACACGTAGGCGTGCACCGGGCGGCTCCGTCATCTGCCCATAGATCAGAGCGGCCTTGTCGATAACGCCGGATTCCTTCATTTCCAGCCAGAGATCGTTCCCTTCACGGGTTCGTTCTCCGACTCCGGCAAACACGGAAAATCCGCCGTGATGGGTAGCGATACGATTGATCAGCTCCATGATCACCACGGTTTTGCCGACGCCGGCACCTCCAAAGAGTCCGACTTTACCGCCCTTCAGATAGGGTTCCAAAAGATCGATTACCTTGATCCCGGTCTCCAGCATGACCAGTTCCGTACTCTGATCGATGAATTTTGGGGCGGGACGATGAATCGAATAGCGCAGGTTGCAGCTAACCGGTCCCATCTTGTCCACCGGTTCGCCGATCACGTTGATCACCCGGCCCAGAGTTTCCCGACCGACCGGAACGGTGATTGGGCCGCCGGTATCGATGGCCTTCATTCCCCGGACCAGTCCTTCGGTGGGAAGCATGGCCACGCAGCGTACCCTTCCTTCGCCCAGATGCTGCTGCACCTCCACGACAATATTTACACCTTCCGAACCGCCATCTCCTTCGGAAACTATTCGCAGAGCCTGGTAGATTTCCGGTACCTGTTGATCGGGAAATTCCACATCAACTACCGGTCCGACTACGGAGATGACCCTTCCCACATTGTTGTTTTCGTTGCTGTTCATGCAAACCCCTGATGGTTACTCCTGGCTGATAATTAAAAAAACGCGATGTACTATCAAAGACTACTGCAGGGCGTTGGCCCCGCTGACGATCTCGATCAATTCCTTGGTAATGGATGCCTGGCGGGCTCGATTCATAGTCAAGGTCAGGAAATCGATCATCTCCCCGGCATTCTTGGTGGCCGCTTCCATGGAGGTCATTTTGGCGGCCTGTTCTGCGGCGGCCGATTCGACCAGAGCGTGATAGATCTGTGTGGTGAAATGCTGGGGAAGAAGCGAAGCCAGGAGCTCTTTGGGATCCTGTTCGTAGATGTATTCCCCTTGGGCAACACCCCCATTCCCTTCCGGCAGCATTTTCTGGATGGGTAACATCTTTTCCACGATGATTTTCTGCAGCATGACCGATTTGAATTCGTTATACAACAGATAGACGGCATCCACCTGTCCGTTGATATAGCATTTCATAATATCGTCGGCAATGGATCTCGCCTGTTCGAATTTGACTTCCGTGGGCAAGCCCACCAGGTCCGTCCGAACGGCGTACTGCCGGCGACGAAAGAAGTCCCTTCCTTTTCTCCCGATCAGATTCAGCTGCAATGCCTTATTGGCTTCACCCTCTCTCTCCAGATAATCTACGGCCGATCGTATGATGTTGCTGTTGAACGCGCCGCAGAGGCCCTTGTCCCCGGTGATCAAAACCAGTTCGATTCGCTGTTCCTCTCTCGTCTCCAGCAGGGGGTGCGAAATTTCTTCGATGCGCGAAGCCAGGCTGGAAAGAACTTTCAGCATGCGGCTGGAGTAGGGACGGGCTTGAAACATCCGTTCCTGGGCTTTGCGAAGTTTGGCGGCGGCCACAAACTTCATGGCCCGGGTGATCTGTTGGGTGCTTTTTACGCTGCGTATGCGGCGGCGGATATCCAGTATGTTAGCCATATTTCAGTCCCGTTTCTATCCGCTTAGGCTACGGCTTTCCCTTGCGAAAGGAAGCGTTCCTTGAATTCGGCAATGTCCTTTTCCAGCTGCTTACTCAACTCATCGGAGAGTTTCTTCTCTTCCCGGATCTCCTTGAGTACGCCGCTCTTATAGCTGTCGAAGAAGGTGTACATCTCCGACTCGAAACGTTTGATGTCGGAGACCGGCATGTCGTCGAAAAATCCTCGGGTGGCGGTGAAGATGATGAGAGCCTGTTTTTCCACAGGCAGGGGTTGAAACTGACCCTGTTTCAGGATTTCCGTCAAGCGCTCTCCGCGCGCCAGCTGGGCTTGCGTGGCCTTATCCAGATCGCTTCCGAACTGGGCGAAGGCGGCCAATTCCCGATATTGAGCCAACTCCAGCCGTAAGCTGCCGGCGACCTGGCGGATGGCCCGTATCTGCGCGTTGCCGCCGACACGGGAGACCGAATTGCCGACATTGATAGCCGGACGGATGCCGGAGTGGAACAAATCGGATTCGAGGAACAGCTGCCCGTCCGTGATGGAAATGACGTTGGTCGGAATATAGGCGGAGATATCGCCGGCCTGCGTTTCGATGATGGGCAACGCCGTCAGCGATCCGCCACCGTTGGCGTCGTCGTACTTGGCGGCACGTTCCAACAGGCGGGAATGCAGGTAAAAGACATCGCCGGGGAAGGCTTCGCGTCCGGGCGGGATGCGCAGCAGCAGGGAGATTTCGCGGTAAGCGGCGGCATGTTTTGACAGATCGTCATAGATAACCAGCGCGTGCTGTTTGTTGTCGCGGAAATATTCCCCGAGGGCGCAACCGGAGTAAGGGGCGATGTATTGCATGGTGGCCGCATCGCTGGCAGAAGCCATGACGACAATCGTATGGCCCATGGCATCGTAGTCGTTCAGGGTTTTCACCACCTGGGCGACGTTGGATTTCTTCTGTCCGATGGCGACATAGATACAGATGACGCCGGAGTCTTTTTGATTGATGATCGTATCGATGACCACGGCGGTTTTCCCGGTCTGGCGATCCCCGATGATCAGTTCGCGCTGTCCGCGTCCGATGGGGATCAGGGCATCGATGGCCTTGATTCCGGTTTGCAGGGGCTCTTTCACCGGTTGTCGGGCGGTGACACCGGGGGCCAGCCTTTCGATGGGATAGTATGTGTCGCTGCCGATGGGCCCTTTGCCGTCCAGGGGCTGCCCCAGAGGATTGACCACACGTCCGACCATGGCGTTTCCGACAGGGATCGACATGATGCGGTTGGTACGTTTGACCGTGTCGCCTTCCTTGATCTCGCTGTAGTCGCCAAGAATAACCGTACCGACGTTGTCCTCTTCCAGCTTCAGAACGATCCCGGCAACGCCACGCGGAAATTCCAGCAGTTCCCCAAGCATCGCTTTGTCCAGGCCATGTACATGGGCGATTCCGTCTCCGACGGAAAGCACCGTTCCCACCTCGGAGACCTCGATGCCGGCTTCGTAGCCTTTCAGTTGTTCTCGTAATATCTTGCTGATTTCATCGGCCTTGATTTGCATCCGTTTCGCTCCCGGCTCTTCCAGAATTTGGAATACCTCAATTAAAAATATAGATTGTCCTGATAAACCTGGTAAAAAAGGGTTTTATTCCTGGACCAGCATCTTGCGTACTGTTTCCAGCTGGTTTTTGACGGAACCGTCGTAAACCGTGCTGCCGATCCGTATGACGATACCGCCGATCAGAGATTCGTCCTTCTCGTACTGAGCCCGAATCCTGGCGCCCGTCATGTCCTGCAGTTTTTGTTCCAGCTGTTTCCCCTGCGCCGCACTCAAAGCCGTACAACTTCGAATCGTGGCAGGTAGGATTCCGGCCCGCTGGTCAATGATCTCCTGATAGGTCTGCTGCAAGGGAATGATCAGATGTATGCGATGATTCTGTATAAGCAGCTGCAGCAGCCGGCGGGTTTGATCGCAATAGGGAGTGGGGACGACCGTTTTCCATATCCGGTCTACGATCAGGATCTTTTCATCCCCGGGCACGGCCGGATTCTTCAAGATGGAGAAGAATTCCGAGCTCCCCCGCACCAGTTCGACCAGCGTGGAAAGGTCCTTAGCCACCGCTTCCGCCACCCCGGCTTCCAGTGCGGTATCGGCGAGGGCCTTGGCATATCTTTTTACTATGGGTCCGGTGATCATGATAGTGTCTTCAATTTATCGGCAAAACGATCCACCATGCGGTTCTGCAGGTTGGAATCCATGCCGGCAATGATCTTTTCGGCCGCCAGGTCGACGGCCAATTTGGCTGCATACTCCTTCAATTCCATGCGCCCGGCACGGACCAGAGCATCAGCCTCCTTGCGTGTGGTTTCCAGAATGGTAGCGGCATCCTTTTCCGCCTGGGCCAGGATCCGGTCCCGTTCTTCTCCCGCTTCCTTCTGTGCCGTTTTATGGACTTCCTCCAGTTCGGCGCTCAGCCCGGCCATCCGCTTTTCCATCTCGGCCAGCTTGCTTTCAGCCTCTTCTTTGGCCGTCCGGGCTTCCTCGATCTCTTTACGGATACCGATTCTTTGATTTTCAAAAAACTCGCAGAACGGCTTTTTCAGGAAGTAAACGAGCACCCCGATCACCAGGGCCAGATTGAAGACCTTGCCAATGGTTTCCCACACGCCCCAACCCCCTTCCGCCGATTCGGAAGCGGAGGCAATCTGCCAGGGAAAGAGTAGAAACAGGCATAACAGCGACAAAAGCAGTAGAGGGCCAACCATGCCCGGCTTCGTTTTTATGGGAATATTGGAGAAGGACATACGGCTAATTCCTGAGCATGATCTTCGATGCGATGGTATCGGCAAGTTCCTGAACTTCCGACCGTAAATGTTGCTTGGATTCGTCAATCTGTACGGTCAGGTCCGATTTCATCCGTTGGATGGTGGTTTGTGCTTCCGTATGGACGCTGTCCAACCGTTTCTTCCGCAGCTGGGCAGCCTCGGCACGGGCGACATCCTTCAGCCGGTATCCTTCCTGATGGGCCGCCTTGATCTTCTTCTGGTATTCTTCGAACGCCGTCTGGTAATGCTCCATGCTCTTGGCGGCTTCCTTCTTGGTCCCGCTGGTGAGCGTTTTGCGTTGTTCCATGACGGCCAGGAGCGGCCGGAAGAGAATCCGGTTCAACAGGAAGAGAGTGGTCAGGAAGATGACCAGAATTATCGGTAGTGCAATATTAAAATCAAACATAATTTATCACTCAAATCGATGCGTGAGGTTAACATAGGCCCCGGAAAGGGTCAAGATGTTTCTTAGGAAAAATTGGATAAACCTGGCCGGATTTTTATCCAGGAATCGCTGGATTTATTGAACTTCCTGTGCACGGGGAATACGGCTGCGGTAGTAGGAACGAACTTTGCTCTGCATGAATTGCAGGCCATCCGAGGCCAGTTGCCTCTCGCTCCGGTACATTCGTCTCCATATGCGTACGGTCGGTACCAGCTTTTCCAGCAACAGACCGAAAGATTCAATCACCAGGAGGTCATCGTACCCGATCTCCTGCAGTGCCTGGAACGTTTCCTCCCAGCGGACATTGCCGGATCCCGGAGTGCTACGGTCATTTTCCGAAATATGTACATGTCCGAGTAACCCTTTCATCGACAGCACCGCTTCCCGAACGTTCTTCTCCTCGATGTGCGCATGAAAGGTATCCAGCATGGACTGACAATGGGAGTGGTTCACGGCACGACAAAAGCGTGCCGTATCGGCAGCCGTATTCAAGAAATAGCACTCGAAACGGTTCAAAGGCTCCACCGCCAGATATATGCCACAGCCGGCGGCATATTCCGAGACTTGCTGCATCGACTCGACCCCCAGTTTCCATTCTTCTTCGGTGGGGCCGGCCCCGCTGAACACTCCCAGGGCGGAATGCATCGGTCCGACCATGCGGCGACAGCCGGCAGCCTGAGTGCATTCCACCGCCCTTTTGTTGTTTTCTATGCCCCGCAGCCGAATACTGCGATCCCGGCTGATGGGATTGTCCGACTCTCCCCGAACGGTCACCGTGCTGCCGACGAGACCCGCTTCCTTCAGATACCTTCCCCAAGCCGTGTACTTAGGCACATCGAATTCAAAAACGGGAAGCTCGACCGCATCGTATCCGATGGCCTTGATCTCATCGAGCAAAGGGCGCAGGGAGTCCGAAAGGGTGTCGGCCCAAAGGAGCAGATTGATACCGTATTGCATGTTACACGTCGGTCCATTTTCTTTCTTTGGCGCTGTACAGGATGGCGTCACAGACTTTCTGCGTGGCCAGAGCGTCGCGGAAGGTCGGAGAAAATTCGGTTCCCTTCTCCAGGGCCTGGAGAAAATCGGCCAGCTGGTGGACGAAGGAGTGTTCGTAGCCGACCTGCAAACCCGGAACCCACCACCGGTTCATATAGGGATGGTCACCTCCCGTATCGGTGACATGGATCGATCTCCAGCCGCGAATCTTCCCTTCGTCACGATGATCGAAGTATTCCAGGCGGTGCAGATCATGCAGGTCCCAACGGATGGAGGCCTCCGTCCCGTTGATTTCAAAGGTGTACAGCGCCTTATGTCCCCGGGCATAACGAGTGGACTCGAAAAGCCCCAGGGAGCCGTTGCTGAAATGACAAAGGAAAGAACAGGCGTCGTCGATACCGACAGGCTGTAACAGGCCGCTTTCGGCATGTTTGCGTTCCTTGACGAAGGTTTCCGTCATGGCGCAGAGGTCCCGAATGGGGCCATTGAGCCATAAAGCCGTATCGATGCAGTGTGCCAGCAGATCCCCGGTCACTCCCGAACCGGCGGTTTTGACATCCAGTCGCCAGGTGGCATCGCCTCCCTGGGGGACGTCGGCGGATATGGTCCAATCCTGCAGGAAATTGGCCCGGTAATGGTACACTTTTGGCCCCAGACGCCCCTCTTCGATCAGTTTCTTCGCCAAAGCGACTGCGGGGATACGCCGGTAGTTATACCAGACCATATTCCGCACCCCAGCCTTTTCCACGGCCAGCGCCATCTCTTCCCCTTCCGCGGTATTCATGGACAACGGTTTTTCGCAAAATACCATTTTCCCTTTCGCTGCAGCGGCCATGGCAATCTCTTTATGAAAACGGTTGGGGACGCAAATATCCACGACATCGATATCCGTACGCTCGATAAGTTTGCGCCAATCGGTCTCCCGGCTTTCAAATCCCCATTGTTTGGCAAACCGGTCCGCCGTTGTTTCGTTGCCGTCACAAACGGCCTTCAGGCAAGGTTGATAGGATAATTCGGGGAAGAAATCAGCCACACGTTTGTGGGCATTGGTATGGGCCCTGCCCATAAATCCGCCCCCGACCAATCCGATATTCAATTTTGGCATGATATGAATTCCTTTCTTTTCCTTATTCTGTCCAGCCGTAGGCATCGCGCACGCTCAGCATCGCCCGGAGAATGGAGTTCCAGGTCTCCGGTTGCTGCATAACCGCATTCGGGAACATGCAGCCGTCCCAGCATATATGACGCAGCCGTTTCAGAGGGACTCCTTCCTTTTCCTGCAGCCAGTATCCGGCATGACGGACGATATCCAGCTTTCCATTCGTATCGCCGGGCAGACAATGCCTGCCCGTTTTGTCGTGCGAACCGGAACCCTTTACCGTCCCGTCATTCTGCGCGATATGCAGGTCGATAGTCCATGGACGGAGAACGGCACAAAGCTTTTGGTAGGCTTCATCGAATTCCCGGCTCTTCCAGTCTACATCCCCGGAAACCAGGGCATCCTCCTCGGCGTTGTACCCCAGCAGATAAAGCATGGTATGAGCCATGTCCGCCTGAAAACCGATGGTCTCCGGCCGGTCCGTCATCTCCAGCAGCTGGACCATCCTTCGCCAGCTGTGCATCCCGCCCCAGCAAATCTCTCCTTCAGCAGCCAGCTTCTCCCCATAATCCTTGGCAATATCGCAGGCCTGGCGAAAAGTCTCGGCGATACGTTTCTGATTCCCTTCCGGATCCCGGGCCCAGGTTCCCGGATCGACAGAGGAGTCGATCCGTACCACACCATGAGGTCGAACGCCCATGTCCCTCAGGCGACGCGCAATGGCGCAGGCTTTGGTCACTTGAGCGAGAAAACGTTTTCTCTCCTCCTCGCTCCCCATGGCCGATCCGCCTCCGGTCCCCCCCCAAACAGGCGCGACGACCGATCCGATTTCCAGATGGCGAGCTCCAACGGAATCGGCCAGACGCTTCAGATCCTCCGGTGAAGAATCGATGTCGACATGGGGAGAAGAAAGAAACAGGTCCACACCGTCAAATTTTTTACCGTCGACCTCCGCTGCAGCGGTAAAATCCAGCATGGTCTCCAGGGAGAAGAACGGCTCTCCCCCCTCGCCTTTTCCCACGACTCCCGGCCAGAGGGCATTATGCAGTTTCGGATAAGTATTCGCATGTTCGTTCATGTTCTAGGCTCCTGTGTGGATCATTGTTTGGCAATCGTTGACGGGTCCAATGCGCCCGGACCGAAATGCTTCAGCATCACGATGGGGTCCGACTGGCTTGGATTGAAAATAGTAACCCCTTCCCTGGCGGCTGCTTCGGAGATGAAAAACTCGTCATAGGTATATTGCCCGAAGCGAATCAGAGAAGGCGTTTCGATGTCCCAAACTCCCATCTTCCCATGCCCCTGCAACATATACATGCCGTAGGCGCCGTTATCCTTGATGGTCACGCTTCTTCCCGGAAAAACGGTCAGTTCTTTGGCACTGAAATCCGCCGAGAGATAACAGATCCAATCTTCACGGTAGCCTTCCGCGCTCATCTCCGCCGGATTACGGACAGGTTTGGGCGTCATGAAATGTTTTTCCTTAAACATCGGATCGACATTCTGTTCCCAATCGATGACATCGACCAGATAGTCGATATTTCCGAGTTCTTCCCTGGGAGTATTTTTCCACAGCAGCTCCTTATCGATGACCTGGTGATGGGTCACCGATTCGTACATGGCGAAAACGTCGGAGGCCTTCTGCGGTTCATAGGTGCAAAGACTTCCCGGAGCATGGAGCACGCCCGGCGGTACGTTCCAGCCGGTTCCCGGCGTCAGGGCATAGGCCACGGAAATATCGGCAATGCGATTATCCCCGGCCACGAACCTTTTCAGAATGTCCCGTACCTGGTCTTTGGTTACGCCCGGCTGCAAACCGAAAAAGGTATAGGGGAAATCCCCTCCGTAGTTGTTCACCTGAGGAGCGAAATAGTAGGCTTCCGGTTTCCCCCGGGCATCGACACGAGCGGCGTGGGCATCGTCATGATGGATATGCAGGGGAAGGGCACCTTTGTTGTCGAAAAACTTGGAATACATCGGCCAGGCATGGTAGGTGTCCCAAAGTGTTTTGCCGATCAACCGGTCCTGCAACTCTTCCACCGCCTCCTGCAGGAGTGACAGTTCCGTCTTGGTCCCGTCTTCCATGATTACATGACTCAACCCTTCATGCAGGCTGGTGAGGGGACCATTATCCGCTGGTGTCGTGGAGGAGAACCATCTTTCGTCGATGCCGCCCCGGTTGGCCCCCAGTGCATAGTAATCGTCCGGATGCAGTTTGATGCGCCTTCCGGGGACGCAGAATGCCCGCGGAACCCACGTCGGTGTAAGCCGCAAAATTCCCTGGCCTTGATCCAGAGCCCTTTCCACGAGAGGTTTATTGCTCATATCTTCTTCCTTTCTAATTTTTACGGTTGTAGAGTTCTTCCGCCTGGGTCTTGACTTCCGGATTCTGTGCTTCCTTGCGGAGCTTGTCCAGGGCAGCTTTTGCTTCCGTCGGTGAGGAATGGAGGACGCGCCGGGCAATCTGTAACAAGGCCAATTCGGCCTCGGCGCGGATTTCGGGATTGGCCAGACTCGGTTCTACCAGCTGCAAAGCACCGGCATCGGCGGCATCAGCCAGACCGGAGAGTATCAATTTCTGGTCGTCCGGATTCCTGGAGTTTTCCATCAGATAGCGGTAGTGATTCAATGTCGCGGGAGCAGGGATTTCGTTCAAGCGCAGGAGACGCACGCTGCCCCGCAAGGCTAGCAACTTATGCCGCAGGACATCGGTGTCCTTCCACTCCTTCACTAGCAGATCGATGACCTTGCTGTTGGGCCAGCCGGCTAAAGCGACGATATAGGCGTCCCGCAGCTCCGGATTTTTCTCCCCGGTCATGCCTTGGAATACACGGAGCGCTTTATTGTTGGCGATTCCCCCCAGTATGTTCAGCAAGGACCGCTTGGTCGGTAGATCCTTGGTTTGCTGAAAGGCATCCAGTATGGCATCGGCACGGTTTTCTTCGGAGGGGTTCCTCCTGGCGATCTTGATGCAGGCCGATTCTACGTCGCTTCTCTCCTCTTCCCCTTGCCATTGCACCACCAAGGCCAGAATATCGGGCAGTCGTGCCGCTCCGGCCATATTTCCCAGGGCCTTTAAAGCCGCCTCGCGGACTCGTCCCGGTTCGCCTTTGGCATCCAGGAAGAGGCTGTCGATGGATTCCATGATTCTTCTTGAAACCAATACCTCAATCAAGGAAGCACGTGCCTCGGAATCAGCCTTCTTATAGCTGGCCAATATCTCTTCGTTGATGCGCTCGCCGCGCATTCGTCCCAGACTGTTGACGATCTCTTTTTTCAGGGCGGCATCTTTGCTTTCCCCCATCATGCGGCAGAGGTGCATGATGGAATGTACATCTCCCGCTCTGCCCAGGGCTTTGACGGCTGTTATCTGGATCTTGGGATTCGGATTTTTCAGGGCCTCGATAAGGGTGGGGAGTACGATAGCCGGATCGCAATCGGCCAGGGCACCTATCAGCAGGATTTGTGTTTCAATCGAAACCTTGGGCAGCATCTCGGAAAATTGCTTGATGGCCTTCGGATCCTTCATGGAAGGAATGGCAGCGATAGCCGTCGGTTTGATAATGAAGTCGTTACCTCGAATTGCCTGCAGAATCCTTTCCGCGGCTTTTTCAGGCTGAGCGTTCATCGATCCGATCAGAGCGCCCTGCCGGATATAATTCGGATTTTCCACTGTTTGCAGACGATCATAGATCTTGGCGGCTTCTTTCGGATTTCCGTTTTTCATCCAGTGTTCCGCCATCGCCAGCGATGCCTGACCTACGACCGCCTGCAGACCGCTGGGAGGGTTGAGCCGAAGCTTGGCCAGCGCCAGGGCCGCCTCCGGTGTACCGATACGGCCAAGTGCGGAGATGGCCGCCTCGACGACACGGCTGTCCTTGTCGTTGAGCTGATTCACGATGTCCGGGACAGCCGTTTTTTCCTGCCGCCAGGCCAGTGAATTCAGCAAGCCCACTTTGATCAGAGATTCCGTCTTCTTCAGCGCGTCTCGTAATGCCTGACCGGCTTCCGGATAGGGCATCGGTTCTAAGGCATAACGGGCCATGTGGGACAGCGCCGGATCGGTCAGCAGCGGCGAAAGCGCCGGAATGGAGTCCGTTGTACCGATGACCTGCAGCTCCCGGCAGGCCTTGTCTTTTTCCATAACGGAAGCGTTACTACTTTTCAGAACCTGGATCCATTGCCCTTCCAGCTCTTTCTTACTCTGGTTCTGAGCCAACAGTCCGGCTGGGTAGAAGAGCAGACCCACCAGGAGCAGCAGCAGAACGGTTTTAGAGTCTACATATACAGATTTCATTATTACCTCATTCGATGATAGGATCGGATTAGGACGCAAATTCGTTTCCATGGCAGCATTGTCCGTATCAAAGGCGCCAGGGCTGACGATAGGGACGGGTGATCAACCGGTTGGCTTCTTCGTCGCCGACAAAGACTTCCTGGACCGGATCCCACTTGACCGTACGTCCCAGGCGGACACAGGCATTGGCGGCATGGCAGGCGGTGATGGAATGATGGGCGGCATCGGCGGTGGAACTGGGCTGTTTCCGGGACTTGATGCAATCCAGAAACTCGCGGACGTGATTATCGGCCGGATATCCGCCCAGGAACTGTCTCTCCTGCAGCAAGGAGGCCGGACTGACCTCGATCTGCCCGGAGTCCCCCGTTTCCACCCATCCCTCTTCTCCTTCGAATCGCACCGGACAGGATCCGAATCGCAGTCCGGTGCGTATGATCAGCTTCGTGCCGTTGGCATAATGCCCCATGACATCCAGCTTGTCGTTCATGATCTCGTATTCCACAGGTGCGGTATCGTCGGCGTTATTGGCCCATTGGCACAGGTCCACGGTGTGACTGCCCCACTCGCAGATGGCCGCACCGGAAAAATCTCCGTGGTCCTGCCAGAAACCCCGGGTATAGTATTTCGCGTTATAGGGCCGCCAGGCGGCAGGACCCAGCCAGAGGTCCCAATCCATCACTTCCCTGTCCGGTTGGGGTTCTTCCGGCAGGACCGTAAATTTGACCTTGGGAGAAATGCTCCCACCGGCTTTTTCCGCATGGAATGCCTTCATTTTTCCCAGTTTTCCGGAACGGGCCAGATTGGCGGCAAAGACAAAATTCCCGATGTTCCTTCTTTGGGTGCCGCACTGGAAAACCCGGGAGTAACGGCGCATGATCTCGGCCACGGCCCGGCTCTCACCGATGGAAACGCTCAGCGGTTTTTCGCAATAGATATCCTTTCCCGCCCGGGCGGCAAGGATGGATGCCATGGAATGCCAGTTATCGCCGGTGGCGATGACTACGGCGTCGATTTCCGGTTGGGCCAGCAGCTCACGCAAATCGATATAGGCCTTACAGTCGTTATTTCCATATTTTTTATCCACCATGTTTTTGGCCGAAGCCCGCCGATTTCCCTGCACATCGCAGACGGCCGTCATCTGCACCTCCGGATTCCACATGAAGGCCTCGACGACATAACGTCCTCTTCCGCCGAATCCGATTCCCCCCATCACGATGCGATCGCTGGCCGGAGGACGGCCATTCCCGCCTAATGCCGCAGAGGTCAATACATAAGGGGCGGCCACGATCCCGCCGGCCGCCTGGGCCGTTTTTTTAAGGAAAGATCGCCGACTTCGACGCAGGTTTGCAGGGCGTGTATTCATCTGAATGCTCCTTTTCGACTACATTGATAGTATTTTATTTGTAAGTATTTTCCGAAATATGAAACAGTAATGGCACAAACTTACAACGACAGAGGCGATTCAATCAAGTGTTTCCTGATTCATTTGTAGCTTGCAATCCATGAAGATTTTTTGTTAGATACAGGGACGTTCTATTTCTCCGACCAGGCAGGAAGAGCAGGCGGACAACCGGGGAATCGGGATCGTATGTGGAGGTTTTTTTGTCAATTCTTTAATTTGAGGAAAGGTATCCATGGAAAACTCCAACGCCGGAAGGGTCAAGTTTTTTAGCGGTGAGAACATCCCGCTGGAGATGCATCGTGTTCGTATGGTACAAAAATTGAATCTATGGCCGGTCGATTACCGGCTGCAGGCCATAGAGAAAGCCGGATTCAACTCTTTCCTGCTCGCCAGCAGCGATGTCTATATGGACATGTTGACCGACAGCGGCACCAATGCCATGAGCGACCGGCAGATGGCCGCCATGCTGGAGGCGGATGATGCCTACGCCGGGTCCAGAAGTTTTACCCGCATGGAAGAAGCCATTCGACGGGTATTTGGAAAGACCATGGTCCTTCCCGTCCATCAGGGACGGGCTGCGGAACACATCCTGGGTACGGCCCTGGTAAAAAAAGGTGATGTCGTCCCCATGAATTACCATTTCACCACGACCAAGGCGCATATAGAACTCCCCGGTGGCAAGGTGTTGGAAATCTTCACCGACGAGGCGTTAAAGATCAAGAGCTCCTGCCCCTTCAAAGGCAACATGGACCTGGAAAAACTGCAGGCGGTAATACGGCAGTATGGGGTCGATCACATCCCCTACATCCGCATGGAAGCCTCCACCAATCTGATCGGTGGTCAGCCTTTCTCGATGGAAAACTTCAAAGCGGTCCGCAAAATCGCCGACCAATACCACATCGACATTGTTCTGGATGCCAGCCTGATCGGTGAAAATGCCTATTTGATCAAGCAGAGAGAGGAAGGTTATCAGGACACACCGATCAAAGACATCCTGTTGGAGATGTGTTCCCTGGCCGATATCGTCTACTTCTCCAGCCGCAAGGTCAGCTCTACCCGCGGGGGAGCCATTACCACCAACCGGAAAGACCTTTATATGCGCATGCGCGACCTGGTTCCGCTCTTTGAGGGCTTTCTGACTTATGGCGGCATGTCGGTTCGCGAAATCGAAGCCATGGCGGTGGGTTTGGACGAAACAACCGAAGAGAGCGTCATCAACCAGTCCCCCTCCTTCGTCGAATATCTGGCTCGCACTCTGGATGCGAAAGGAATACCGGTTGTACTGCCGGCCGGAGCTTTGGGCTGTCATGTCGATGCCAAGGGCTTTCTCTCCCACCTGCCTCAATCCGAGTATCCGGCGGGAGCTCTGGTAGCGGCCTTCTACATCATCTCCGGCTGCCGCGGCATGGAGCGGGGAACGATTTCAACCGATCGGGATGAAAATGGAAACGACGTCCTGGCCGACATGGAATTGATGCGGCTCGCCTTCCCACGGCGGGTATTCACTCTTTCCCAAACCCTCTTTGTAGCCGATCGGCTGGAATGGCTCTATGCCAACCGGAAGTTGGTCGGAGGCCTGCGGTTCCAGGAGGAGCCCAAGGTCCTTCGTTTCTTTGTCGGTCGTCTGGAGCCGATCGGCGACTGGCCGCAAAAACTGGCGGAAAAATTCCTGGCCGATCTCGGCAGCCAGTTTTAATCACCCACCAGAAAAAGAGGCCATCAGGGCTTTTCCGGCGGGAGAGGGCGTACGCGTATGTTTCTGAAGGCGACGGGGCCATGGTCCCCTTGCAGCAGGATGGGGCCGGTCTGACTTTCCGGGATTTCCAGGGAGGAACGGGTCGGTCCCTTTAGTTCGTAGTTTTCATGAACCAAGGCCCCGTTGTGGTAAACCTTGACGAATTTCGCTGCGACGCTTTTCTTGCCGGCGGCATCGAAACGTGGAGCCCGGAATTGCACGTCGAAGGTCTGCCATTGCCCCGGGGCCTTACAGGCATTGGTTCTTGGCGCCTCGCCATCGACATTGGACTCGTTCACCCAGCGGGCATAAATCCCGCCGCAATCGATAAAACCGACATCCATCTTGCCGAAGCTGTCATAGATCTGCACTTCGTACAGCCCCATCAGATACACGCCGGAATTGGAACTTTTAGCGATGTTGAATTCCACATGCAACTCGATGTCCCCGAACTTCTCTTCGGTGACGAGGTCTGCGGTTTTCCCTTTCAGTCCATTGTAGAGGATGCCCCGGCCGGTCTTGGGAAGAAATCTTTTTTCATCCTGCGGATCGAGGCCGACAGCGGCAGCGGTTTGCCAATCGTTTCCCAGCTTTTGATTTCGGACCTGCCAGCCCGACAGACCGGTCCCGTCCAGGATGGTTTTCCATACCGGCTTTTCGACCTGGGAAAATGCCAAGCTGAAGAAAAAAGAAACCGTTACCAGGGGCAAAGAAAAAACAGACACCCTTTTACCATTTAGATACCTTCTTCGAGTTAACATGTGTCTTGCTCCATTCCTGTCGATCTCGTTTTACCGACGTCCAATTTTATCGGTAAGAACCCATTTCAACAACCGCTTGATATAATTCCAAAGTATCGATCCGAAGCGAAACAGGCATCCTTGTCCAGTGTGACACAGGCATTCTTGCCTGTGAAACAGATTCACATAGGAAACAAACACAAAAGGAGAGCATAAGCCGATGCGAAAACTCAGCCAATTGTGGAGCAGAAAACCATTTCTACTCTTTGTCAGCCTTCCCGTCAATTCTCCGGAACTGGCCCGAATCGCCTTCGATTATGGCGCCGATGCCGTCAAGGTCCATACCAACGTGCATCACCGGGCCAGCGGGACACACTTCGGCCCCTGGGCGGAAGAAAGACAAGCCATCGAAGAGATCCTTTCGCAGGCCAAGGGGCCGATCGGCATCCTTCCCGGAGGAGAGGTCACCATGACTCCCACAGAGATGAAGGAGGCCGCCTCCCTGGGTGTCGATTTCTTCGATATATACGATTACCAGATGCCATGCTGGATGCTGGAAATAGAAATGGGGAAGATGATTGCCGCCGGAGAACACTATTGCCTGGAGGGTGTCAGAACTTTGGACAATCTGGGGATGGATTACCTGGAAGCTTCCATCGTCTCCCCCGGCCTTTACCGGCAACCCTTGACCGTAAGCGATCTGGAAGCCTATTCGTTGATCGTCTCCACCACCAACAAACCGGTTGTCATTCCCAGCCAGAAGAAAATCCTGCCCGGCGATCTTGCCGCCTTGAAGCGAATCGGCACGCAGGGCGTCATTCTGGGAACGGTCGCCATTGGGGCAACTCCCCAGGACTTTTCCAAAAACCTGCCGGCCTACGTGCAAGCGATCCATTCTCAAACCTGATGTTACCCTAGAGACATCATGAATCCCTTTCTTGTTGAACCATCCAGGCAGACATCCCTGATCGCCACAGCCGATGTACTGGTCTGTGGCGCCGGACCATCCGGCCTATGTGCTGCCGTAGCGGCCGCCCGACTCGGGGCCAAGACGTACCTCCTGGAAAAGGGCGGTTATCCGGGTGGATCCATAACCAACTCGTTGGTTATGCCCTTGATGACTTTCCATGCCACACCAGAAAAACGCATCGTGGGAGGAATCGCCGAGGAACTCGTCCGCTTGGTACAGGAAAGAGGTGGATCTCCCGGTCACATAGCCGATCCTCTGGGGACTGCGGCCACGATTACGCCGATCGATGTGGAAGTTTTCAAACATTGTGCCCTGGAAATGATTACCGATGCAGGGATCCATTGCCTGCTGCACACCATGGCAACCGACACATGGAAAGAAGGAAATGCTGTTCAGGGCGTGCTGCTGGAGAATAAATCCGGCCGAGGTGCGCTGGCCGCCAAGGTTATCATCGATGCCACCGGAGACGCGGATATTGCCTTCCGCGCCGGCGCCGCATTCATTCACGGCCGGAGTACGGACCACCTGACGCAGCCGATGACGCTGATGTTTCGCATGGCAGGGGTAGATGGACAGGAGGTCAGAAGCTATATTGCCCAAAACCCCGATGATTTTGTGCTCACCGACGAAGCGAGAAAAAATATCCTTTCCCTTCCCTATCTGGCCGTATCCGGCTTTTTCCGTCTGGTAAAACAGGCACAGGAAGATGGCCGCCTGGATACCTTTCGTGATCGTGTGCTTTATTTCGAATGCCCGTGTCCCGGCGAGGTTGCGGTGAACATGACCCGGGTGCTGGAACGTTCCGGTACCGATGCCCGGCAGTTTACCCAGGCCCACTGGGAAGGTCACCGGCAGGTTTCCCAGTGCGTTTCCTTCCTACGGGATTATATTCCAGGCTTTTCGGCGGCCTACCTGCTGGAAACCGCGGCTCAGATCGGTGTACGCGAGACGCGTCATCTCGTCGGACGTTATACTCTGACGGCGGAGGATGTCATTGGCGGAGCCGAATTTCCCGATTCCATCGCCCGCGGCGCCTTTCCCGTCGATATCCATTCGCCGGATGGGGCCGGATTGGAAATCCAACAGATGCAGAAGGGAATCTCCTATGGAATTCCCTATCGCTGCCTGCTGCCCCTTCACCTGGAAGGGCTGTTGGTGACCGGCCGGCCCATCTCCGCAACCCATGAAGCCAACGCCTCCGCCCGGGTAACACCGACCTGTATGGCTTTGGGTGAAGCGGCCGGTACCGCCGCCGCCCTGGCCGTCAGGAACGGCGTGCCGCCCAGCCGGCTGGAAATCGGTCCATTGCGACAGCAGCTCCAAGCCCAGGGCGCCATCTGCTGATGGCCTCGTAAAAAACCTGGGATCGCCGGCGTCCCTTTTCTAATCAATACAGAATAAAAATAGAATATCGGAAATATTTGGAGTAAGGGGCACGGCACGCCGTGCCCTGGCGACCTTAGGATAAGGGCTCCCTTTGGGCACGGCACGCCGTGCCCCTACAACAGCTGATATATTTTTCTATGGCATGCTTTTTTGCGAGGCCGTCTTCAGGCGGTGCCGCGTAAATACAGGCTTTCATGGATCCATGAGATACCGCGTAAACGCGGAACTACAAACCTCCTGTTTTTTTGCGGCTTCATCTTCGTTGACGATCCGGTACCCAGTCGTTGTTCCTTTTCTTATCGTAAACTCCTTTTTGGTTTCAGTGCTTTTGCCGACGGGACACCGGCGCTCCCAGTTTCTTTTTTGGGATCGAGGGGGTTCTATCGCCTTCGTCTTGAGTTGCTTTTCTTTTCCGCAGACAGGAATGTCTGTGTCACCCTACTTTTTGTTGGGCTTCTGATGCTCTCTGCGCATGTCTTCCGGATCGTCCATGATCGGAGAGTTCCGGTAATGGTCCCAGTTGAAACCGCGGTCGAAAGGTTTCAGGACCTCCTTCGGATCGAAAATCCTTTTGTCGGCCCGGCGCAGCTGATAGGGAGTAAAATCCGGCTGGGACTGGAAGGCATCTACCGGCAGGGTCGCGACGGCATCGAACTGGTTCAGAGGAGGCAGGTCATAGAGGCTGAAGATCAGTTTCATAATCGAGGAAAAATCCGCCAGTTGGTGCGACACATATCCGCGTTTCACCCATGGCCCGATCAGCATCAGCAGCGAACGGTGGGCTTCCACATGGTCTTTACCACTTTGCGAATCGTCCTCGGTAACGATAACCAGCATCTTCTTCCAGTAAGGGGTCCGGGACAGTTTGTGAATGATGCGTCCCAAAGCCAGATCGTTGTCCGCCATGTAGGATTCACGAAAGGGGTAGCCGTCTTTGGGATGTTCCTCGGTCAAGTGGTCATTGGGTAGGACCATAGCGATGAGCTGGGGAAAGGGTTCTTTGCCTTTTTCCCAGCGCTCGGCAAATTCCTCTTCGAACATATCGACCCGAAACTGATCCGGTATGGCCATGTTGAACGTAGCGTAGCGCCTGGAAGTCCGATCAAACAAAGCCTTGGGCAGGGGGAAGCTGACGCTCATACGTATTCCGGTATACTTGTCGAACTTCTCTTCCAGGGAGGCCGGCATCTCCATACCCATACCGAAGTTGTAAAACCGTACGCCGTTCCGGTCCAGGTGCTCCCACATGGCCCCGGCTTCATTATAATCTTCAGGATTCACCACGGCCGCAGCCCCATTGACGTAACGACGCCCGGGAGCGCTGCTGAAAATTCTCTCCTGAATGCGCGAACGGGCATTCACCTCCACCCATTCATTCGGATACACACCTGCCACCCAACGATGGCCGGTATTGGACTGATCGGAATCGCAGTAAAAATTATCGCTGATGGAAAATTGATCGGCCAGGGCCTGATGGTTGGGGCTGATGTCGGCATCCCGCACTGTTTTCGTCTTTGCCTTGTTGTGGATCGCCACCTTCATGCCCAATTCCGCCAGGCTGGCATCCCCACGGACATTGGTCCTCTGGCCGAACACCTGATCGAAGGTCCGGTTCTCCTTCACGATGAAGACCACATGTTCGATGGCCCCGGCAGGCAGGGAAGAGATCGAGGCGATCGCGCCCGGTGTTGCCGTCCCCTTTTCGGTAGAGGGCCGGAGGCGATATAAGCCCTGGAAAAAGGTAGCTGTCATATCCTTCAACTGCTGAATCCCGGGCACATCGACTACCTGCAATAAACCTTGCATGATATCTCCCGGATGAGTTCCCCGTACCGGGGCCTGAAAATCCTTCCCTCCGTTCGGACCGGATCCCATACCCTTGGCCGAGTAGATATAAAGACTCCTGCCGTCTGGAGAACATCGCACCAGGTTGCAGAACCAGCCGCAGGGTATCCAACCTTCCACTGCGTGATCGGTTAAATTTAAAACGGCGACCGCGTTGGCTCCGGCACAAGCGACATAGAGACGCTTTTCCTCGGCATCCAGATCGATACCGAAGGGTAAGATGCCACGCAATGTTTCCAGCCGCGGCAGCGTCAATAGAATTTCTCTCTTTACCTCGCCGGATGAAATGTCCACTACCGATACCGTATCGTTTCCGGCATTGGCCACATAGATGGAATTGCGGCCCACGGCCACCGATGCCGGATGGGCGCCGCCAACCGTTCTCTTCCCGTCCCTTTCCACACCGATCCGGTAGCCGGTTTTGATCTTTCGTATTACCTTGTTTTCCAGCAAATCCACCTGAAACACCGACATGGCATCCGGATGATTGGGCGAACCCAATCCCGGGATATTCTTTCCTTCGGCTACCGTTCCGTTTTCCGCTTCGATGGATGGTATTCCGTAGGCGGGAAAAGAAATGCCTGCCGTCCTGCGGTCATCCGGCCGTATACCAGGCAGAAGCGGATAGGTAAAAATGCCGACGTGGCAAATCCAGGCAAAACGTCCGTCCGGAGAAATCCGTATGGCAAAGGGATTGCGGCCGATGCCTATGGAATGTTTCACCTCGCCGCTGGAAGTATCCAAAATGACTAATCGGTAATTGAACTGGTCGAGCACATACAGCCGTTTTCCGTCTTTGCTGGGAACAAAATCCCCGGCAAAACTGTCCTGAAAATCGCCGCCGTTGAGATGGAAATAGCCTTTTACTTCCCCGGTACGGCTGTCCATCTTCAGAATGCGTCCGTTATCCGCATCCCCCAGATAAAAGACGGTCCCATCCGGAGAAAAGACACAACCCATATAACTTCCTTTGCCATAGGCCTCCGGTCGCTGTACTCCATAGGGAGGAAATCTCCGGGAATCGACGTTTCCCTGCAGGCTGTAAAATTCTGCTGCATCCCGATTCACCATGGCCAGAGTCTTACCATCCGGATGCAGGGCCATTCCCCAGTTGTACGATTGCGTCCTCCGCAATTTTCCCGCCGGATGCAGGATCCGACCGTTGATCAACACGGCCCGGTTCTCTTCGATCGAGGGCCATAATTCCGCCCCGGCCGGCTCGATGCGGATGGCCGGCTCCTGCGCCGGACAAAAGAGAACCGACAGACAGAGACAAGTGAAAAGAACCAACCAGGACCACTCTGTATTCCTCTTTCTATTTTCGAACATGAGCTTTTCTCCTTTCCTTTGTCGGCAAGCTCTGGTGTATGAGGGAGAAGGTAATCCTTCTGGAATCCATATCTACCGTATCCACTCGAATTCGTACGCCATCGCCCAGCCGTATCCTCTGACGAAGGTATTTCGAGCGATAAGAAAATTCCCTGGGATCATACTCCAATCCTTCGGCGGCAAGATAGCGGGCGGGCAGAAAGCCTTCGACAAAAGGCGATTCCAGCTCCACAAAAAGGCCGAAACGTTCCACACCGCTGACCCGGCCGCCGAATTCCTCGCCCAGCCGGTCACGCATGTACAGGGCGCGGTAATGATCCGTCATCTCTCTTTCCGCGCCATCCGAGAGTCGCTCTCGGAACGACAATTTCTCCGCCAGAGAACGCAAGCCTTCCTCGCTGTCTTCCGTCCCGGTCCTTCCTGTTGTCTTCCCTGTAAGGCTTTGGGTCAACAGTCGATGTACGCTGATATCCGCATACCGGCGTATGGGTGAAGTAAAGTGGGTATAACACGGAGAGGCCAGGCCAAAATGGGACTTGCCCGCCTCGCTGTATCGTGCCTGAGCAAAGACCCGCAGCATCCTTGCCGACAGATATCCGCCGGATTTGCCGGAACGTATCTGATCGTTCATCTTTTGAAAGTCCACAGGCTGCAAATGATATGGGCTTTTGGGTACATCGAGACGGAAGGTACGTGCCAGCTGCAGGAACTCTCCCACCCGTAGAGGGTCCGGATCTTCATGGATGCGGAACATGGCGAATTTTCTCTTTTTCGCCAGATGAACAGCCACGGTTTCATTGGCGGCGATCATGAATTCTTCAATGATCTGATGAGCCGGGCTCTTGCTCGTGCGCGAAATGTCCTTCACTCCGCCGTCTTCACCGAACGCAATGACCGCTTCCGGCAGATCCAGGTCAATACAGCCTCTGGCGGTCCGTCTGGCGGCCAGAATACGGCATAGTTTTTCCATAACCCGCAAGGTCGGTTCCCAGGACCGTAAGGCCCCCAGCGATGCATCTTCTGGATTCCGCAGGATCGAATCGACCAGAGGATAAGTCAGGCGTGCCCTGCTGCGGATTACACCTCTTACGAAATTTTTTTTCCTAATTTCCCCCTCCCGATCGATTTCCATCAGGACGGAAAAGACCAACCGGTCCTGGTCCGGCATCAGACTGCACCACCGATGGGACAAGACAGGCGGAAGCATAGGAACGACGTGATTTGGAAAATAGTTTGAATTTCCCCGCCGGCACGCCTCTCGGTCCAGGGCGCCCCCTTCCTTCACAAAGTGGGTGACATCGGCGATATGTACTCCCAGAAAGAAATTTCCGGAAGCGAGTTCCCTTACAGAGACGGCATCGTCATAATCGTAGGCATCCTGATTGTCGATGGTGAAGATATTCCAGGAACGAAAATCCATTCTCTTTTCCGGATCGAAATCGTGCCTCTGTTCCGCCGCATCCTCAGCCTCACGAATCACCTCCGGGGGGAACTCCTGTGGAATGCCGTAGCGGCAGAGGATCGTCTTCCAGGCCAGATCGGGGTCGTCCTCATAACCCAATATCTTCTTGATCCGGGCGGCAAATCCGATCCCGCGGGAGGCGGGAAGCAACAGCTCCGCCTCGACCATCGCCCGCTCCCGCAATGGGCTGCCTTGTCCCCTCTCGATAACGAGTCGGATCCAGTCGGGAAATTGCGTGTCTGTCCTTTTTACAAACCAGGTATTTCCCATTCTTTCCAGTCGACCGATCACCTGCTTATGGCTCCTCCGGTCGGCAGGGCGAAACGGTCTTTTTTTCATCTGTGCCCGTATCCGCGGATATCTTTTCATCTCTGAGCTTTCTCTTTCTTCTTTATTTCCGCCAGAAGTCGCCGCATGTCCTCCGAGGCGTTCTTTCTTTCCATACCCTGCTGGTATCGAATGCGGTAATAGAGAGAGGTGAAATCACAAACCAGACAGGAAAGATCTCCCTCCGGAAACGATTTGGCAAATTCCCAGGGAGTCTGGGAAATCGTCTTCTTCCTTCCCCGTCTGGCAAAAAAACGCACCATCTCTTCATAATGCTTTCTGGCGCCATGCCCGTCTTGGGCGAGAGGGTAACGGATCCCTGTAAAGGCCGTCATTCTCCTCCACCAGTAGAGTGCAGCCAGGAGAAGGAGACCTACCGGCAGAAGAATCCATCCGTACAAACGGGGCATGGCACGAGCCGGGATGTCCCCTTTGTTGCCTCGAACATGCATCGAGGCGAGCCACTGTTTCAGACCAGAGTCCAGGCCGGCCTGATACTCCTGAATGCGGGACACCAGTCCCTGGCTATACCCTCGCAGGGTCTGGCGAAAATCGTAGAACAACCGAACCTGCCCGGACAGGTCGTATCGTAAAACGGTATCTTCCCAATAGAGCTCGGCAGCATCCCACAGCTTCAGAAGAAAAGTGTTCCTATTCGATTCGGCCGCAGGGTCGATGGACGAAGGGGTCGGATCGAATTCCACCCAGGACTCTCCAGGGAAAAATACTTCCACCCAGACATGGGCGTGGGACTGCCGTACGATCCAATCCCTCCCCAATTCGTTGTATTCCCCGGCGATAAAGCCTCCCACCAGGCGACATGGGATACCGGCATAACGGAGCAGAACCGCCATGGCCGAGGCGAAATATTCGCAATGTCCCTGTTTGCTTTCGAACAGGAATACGGCCAGCGGATCGGCACCCGCTTTTTGTTCCGGCGTAAACAGGGAATACCTGTATTGTTGCTTGAGAAATCGTTCGACGGCCATCACTTGATCGTAATGGTTTTCCAATCCCGCAGTGAGGGTTTCCGACAGTCGCCGGATACGCGGATCCAGTTCGGGCAGATCGAAATAGGCGCGAATGTTGGCCTTGGCCACAGGAACCACTCGTGGGGCCCGGCGCAATCTTTCGGTCGTCGGTCGATAGCGGTCCGACCATACGGAATAGGTTCGGCTTTGAAAGTAGGGAGTATACCGGCTCAAGACCCCCATGCGATCCTGGACGACCGGATAGCGGATAGGATCACCTTCCATATGCAGAACGAATGCCCGGGAAAGCGTAAATAGAACTCCCACGGATAACGGCTGCAGATAGTAAGTTTGCCTTACTACCGGACCGCGCGGTTTTTCCTCGGAGACGGCATAATGGCCTTCCCTGGAAGCCGCCCGCAGGCGGGAGCGGGAAGAGGGGACATGCGACCAGGATTTACCGTCGTACTTTTCCAGGATCAGACCCCGCCATCGCAAGGGGTTCTGGCCGGACAGAGTCGCCTGCTGCGGATCCAGGCGCACGCGCATGACCACTTCCGTGTTGGTTTTGATCTCGCCGAACTCACCCAGGGTCACCCGGTCGGTGAAGCCGCTGAGAGGACTTCCTGTTGTCTGTCTGGCATAAAAAGCATGCTGCAATCTTGGCAGGACAAAAAAGAGCGGGACAGCGAATACGGACACCAGGACCAGCAGTCCGAAACTCATGGCCAGGAAAGGAGAAAATCGCAGAGAATTCGTCTGGGTGCGGAATGCCGGATTCTCGGCGAGAAACTCCTCGCGATTGGCGCTGCGTTTGATTTCCAGAAGGATCAACACGGCAAATGCCGACGGCAGATAGAAGACTAAGGCGAACAGAAAATACAATCCTACGGACAGGACACAAGCGGCAATGATCTCGCAGAGCGAGATCAGGAGAATAAAGTAGAAATCCCTGATGGTCCGCAGCGTATAGAGCCTGAGTAAAGAAACAACGAGGATAAAATGGATTACCGCGGCCATGAATTCCTGAGACAACAGGTACCAGTCCAGGAGGAAAAAGAGAAGAGCGAGTAAAAATAGTAAACCCGCCGTTCTTCCCGCGACCATTCCATCCCATCGCCGGGGAAGAAACCAGTTGCCGAAAAGGAGCAGGAGGTATCCGAGAAGCATCGGAGTCGGAAAGGTATCCGATCCCAGAAGGGACAAAGCAGCGGCAACCATCGCGCCCAGGAGGAACAGGCGAAGCAACTTGTCCAGAGGCAACCCTCGTTTGCGTAAGAACGCCATGGCGATGTTCGCTGTGCTTGATTACCGATTAGGAATGTGAGTCATGATGAAGCCGCAAAAAGTCGATATTTCGTTATTCTGTGTTTATTCCGTATTGATTCGAAAGATTTTGCCGGCAAGATGCCGGCGCTCCCGGCATTTTTTGCGGCTTCGTCAGTCATGACGAAGCGGTAAAAAGTGATAAATCATACTGTGTAATTTTCCCAGATGCCCGTTGGGCGCACGTTTCAGTCACAGACAAGAATGTCTGTGCCACTTTTTGCGGCTTCGTCAGTCATATGCGACTTTCCAATGGCGGGGAAACCCTGTAGGGCTACCTCCTTTTCGAGCCGTCAGGAGGAGAATCTCACAACTTCCACTCAAGGATCGCAGGATTGCTGCCAACTTCTCCGCATCCCCCTGCCCCTCCGAATTTTTTCTTCTTTGCACCAGGGCCAAAATTCCCATCAAGGCAGACATATCCGGATTCCCCCTCTCCGGCAAACAGGTCCGTCCGTTTGCCGACAGACCCACCGTCGCTCCCCGAAGGACCAGAGAACGGGCGATCCCCGCAGCATCCGAGACCATTTTTTCAAAAAGCTCATCTTTCTTCTCTTCCTCCCCGGCAGGAACCAGACTATCGAGGACGATATGAACCTGCGGCTGTTCTTCCCGGGAAAACTCCTTCAACAGAAGAACGCCGGATTTGGCGCTGGCCTTCCAATCCATATTGCGTACCCCTTCTCCGCTCAAATAGGCACGGTGCGAATGGAACTGTCCGCTGAGCCCCTTCCTTCCGGAAGACTCCTCTCCTTCGACGGTAAACCATAGTTCCTGGATTTTTTCCTCGCCGGTGGCCATGGGAAAAACCAGAATTTCAGATACCGAGGGGCTCTTCATCCCTTTTTTGAAGAAACCGAAGGGGTAGGATGTGGTTAAAAAAAATCGTTCCGGCTGGTATCGACCTCGAGACAAAAAGCGACTTTTCAACACGACGGAAACGGTTTTCCCTGCCGGAAGAATCGGGAAAACGACCGGAAACTTCCATTCGATGCCATGGCGCCATGTCCCTGTCGCAAACAATCGCGGCCGATGAAAAAAGGACGACTTCTTTTCATCTTCCTCGGCGATATACCTCCACTTTTGAAATCCTTCCAGGGAAACGCCGAAGGATCCCCATAACAGCTTCGTGTTTTTTAAAACGATCCGGATGGCAGTCTCCTGCCGGGCATAAATCATCTCCGGCAAAAAAACCGCAAGATCGATTCCTCGCAGATTAATGCGGGAATAGATACCGGAAGAGAGGATGATGGAAAGGAATACGGCCAGCAGCAGGAAAAGAAGGTTGTTTCCGCTGTTCATGGCCGCCAGGGAAATCAGAAAGATGAAGCCCAGAAACAGCGCACCACCTTGATTGATGCGGAAGTGAAGCGAGGAGAAAAGCTGGAGAATGTTTATAGACCGGAGCAACCGGGGTATACTTGCCCAGCCGGCGAATGCGGCCAGTGCAAGAGACACCAGAGACAAGCCGACGGACAGCGGGATATCGCCGTTTCTCCTGGCCGAGGAAGACGCCACGGCTGCGATTAAGGCCAGTGCCAGAGCCAGACAGACCAGTACGGCAAGAACCAACATACTCCGGTACTCCGGAGATAAATGGACATATTTTCGCAAGAATTCTTTGACAGTCATTGGTCGTATACGATTTCCCGTTCCTTTGATATAGTTTTATCATAAAAGCAAGTCGCTGATTACGCATAATTGGGCATCCTTCTTCGAAAGTAATAAACTTTAAAGGCAGCAAATCCCATGAAAAAGATGATTCTATTTCTTTTTCTTCTACCGGCCCTGCTATCGCCGGTCCATGCTTTCCAGGTCACACTCAACAATGAAACCTTTCAGGCACAAACCCTGTCGCCGCTCCAGGCGTCCACCAACAAGGCGGGCGATCGTTTTACCTTGCTCGTCCTCTCCCCAGGCCGGTGGAAAGACGCCATGATCGAAGGTGAGATCACGGAGGCCAAAGCTTCAGGAAAATCGGGGGGCGGTTCCAGCCTGAATTTTGCTTTTCAAAAAATGGCCCTGCCGAGCGGAAGCATTGTTCCCGTGCAGGCTTCTCTTATCAGGGTATCCAATTCCCGGGGAGAAGTAGGCCTGGATGAGGACGGCCATGCCATCGGCCAAAGTACCCATTCGAATGATGGAAGTGCCGGCGAGAACCCGGAAAAAGGCAAAAATGTATTCAGTCGATTCGGGAGAAAGGTAGCCAAAGGAGCCAAAGGTCTGGCGCAAAAGATCGCAGGAGGAATGACCATTGCATTCACTTCCGAAAATAAGGACATACGCTTCGCTCCCGGCTCCATCTTCACCCTGGCGGTCAGCACGGCGCAAAGCAGCAAAGAACCTTCGAAGAAAACATCCCAAAAAATTGAAAGCCCCGATTGATCTACGAAAAATATGGCATTTGTCAAAATCCTATTTTTCCTATTGCATTTAGAGTACGGTCAGTGATAGTTTACTGTATCTGATTGGAAAGAACGTTACGAAAGAAATCTGTATTGTGCCGGTCGGGAGCATCGTCGTTTCCACCGGACTGAACGTGGGATATACATCCCCGGAATCAATATCAGGAGACAAGAGAGAATGATGTCATTTTGGCGACGGCTCATGATCGCATGGATAGGAAGCCTGTTTCTCCTTCCGGTCTATGCTCAGAGTAAAGAAGCGATCGACACCTTCGGAACCGGGAAAAATTCGAACAGCATCCTCGGGAACATCAACAGTTTCCATAAAAAATATCAGACTTTTTTTGAAGAAAAACTGGGATTCGATCTGGATCTCATCGGCAATCCGTCTTTATTCAACAAGGTTGGCGAGTGGATCGGAACGCCTTATCGCTATCGGGGAAGCTCGCGACGCGGTATCAACTGCTCCAGTTTCGTTTCCATGCTTTACAGCTACCTTTACAATATCGAGTTAAAGGGGAGCAGCCGGGATATTTTCAAGGACAATGTAGTTCCGATCCCCAAGGATTCTCTGCAGGAGAGCGATCTGATCTTCTTCAAGATCCGCAAGAAAAACATCTCCCATGTCGGCATTTATCTGGGCAACAATAAATTCGCCCATGCCACTCGCGGCAAAGGGGTAATCGTCAGCGATCTGGGCGAGGAGTACTACAAGAAGTATTTCTATTCCGCCGGCCGGGTAAAGGATTTACTGGCCATACCTCTTCTTTTCTTTCACTTTTAAGCCGATCGCCGTCTCTCTTTTCAGGCCGGATTTTCTCCAGAGGCGGCATCTTCTCCGGCGGCTCTCACCTGGTCTCGGCCGCAAGATTTGGCGTAATAGAGCGCCTGATCGGCGGCCTTGATCAGAGAGGCGATGTCTCCGGCATGGTCCGGGAAACAGGCCACCCCGCAGGAGATGCTGACCGTGTCGCGAACGACCCAATCGACCTTCATTTCCTTGACCTCCCGGCGGATATGATCGGCCCGTCGGACACTATCCTGTAATCGGCTGTCGACTAAAACCAGGAGGAATTCCTCTCCGCCATAACGACAGGCAATATCCTCTTTGCGGATTTTGTGTTGCAGAAAGTTGCCCATGGAACGCAGCAGAGCGTCTCCGGCATCGTGACCATAGGAATCGTTATATTTCTTAAAGTAGTCGATATCGATCAGAACGATGCCCAGGCATGATTTTTTTCTCACCGCCCTGGCCAATTCCCGTAACAGCGACTCTTCCATGTGCCGTCGATTGAATAAACCGGTCAGGGGATCACGGATAGCCTGATAGCGAAGCCTTTCCCTCAGCTTCATGTTGGCCAACGCCAGACCGATCCTTTCGGCCATGTTGATGGCCAGCTGATACGGCCCCTCGCGGAACTCTTCCGGCAAATCTTCATAAAACACCTTATCGTTGGGACTGCACTGCAGGTGCAGCACCCCCAAGGCTTCCCCTTGCTCCATCAATGGAATACAGATATAGGCGGGAGGCTTTTCCCCCTCCCGTACATGCCGACATACCATGTCCGTTTGAGGATCGACATAGGAGTGAAGTTGTCCACGGCGCAGGGCCCAGCAATCCCTGGTGGTCAGGCTTTCTTCGCTAACCGGGGCGTTGCCCCAGCTGACACCCGTTTCCATAGTCTCATGATTCAAATCGGTAATGAACAGTGCCCCGAATTTTCCGGGGAACAGCAGGCGGGCATAGCGAGACAGGATATCATAGGCTTCCTGAAGATGGACAGAGGCATGAAGCAGATCCATCATATCGCTCATCAGTTCCGCATCGCGTATACGCAATTTCATCTCTCCGGCCCAGATGATCAACTTGTCCTGGCTTCTTTGTTTGGAGATCTCCAGCTTCTCCTTCTCGGAAATATCCTGGAAACAGAGGACAGCACCCAGCAACTTTCCCCTGGCGATCTCGGGAATACAGGATAATTCCATATGGAATGAGGAGCCGTCTTTCCTCCATCCGAGGACCTTCGGTTCATGGAACTCCATCCGAGTTTGAAGTGTGCGGGCGATGATTCCGTCGTTTTCTTTTTGCGGTATTTCCTGGTCATCGGTATGAAAAACCAGATGGTGCAGCTTTTTCCCGATCCAGTCCTTCTCCATATAACCGAGGGCGCGACAGGCAAATTCGTTTGCCTGTCGCAGGCAACCTTCCGCATCGACAAGAAGCACTCCCTCATGGACCGAATCGAGCAGGAGCCGGAATCTCTTTTCTATAGTCTGAAAATCCCGTTCTTTTTGCTGCCGGAGGAGAAATAACCCGCATACAGCCAGCCCTCCGGTCAACAGTATCACCGGGAGCAGCCAATCGTATAATGTCTGCACAAGAGCACCTATATTCCGAAGCCGTCTTTCAACGGCAGGATTCCACGTAGTTTTCCTGGGAAAGATATCGTTCGATTGTCTCCTGAAAATCGCTCAAGGGAACGTTCCTCACTTTAGAGGCAATCCAGGCGGGTGACAACAGTTGCCGATGGATAAAAAATCCATGGGTCAGAAATTGCAGGAGATCCTCCCTCTTTCTTATCCGTAGTTGAATCTGATAGCGCAGCAAATCTTTTGCCTTCTGCCAGTCCCGATCGCGGACCCGGGAAGAAAATCGCCGGACGGCTTCCACCAAAGCCCGGCAACCATCCGCTTTCTGCTTTTCCGGCAGGGCATAGGAAATATGTATGCCACTCCCCCGGCTGCCGACCCGTAATTCTGTAAGATGATTGGATTCTTCCCCCCAGAGTGGAGGAAGAAATTCACCATTCAATTCCTTGTCCAACAATTGCAACGCCAGCTCCATCAACCATATTTCTTCGTTTTCGCCTTCCGGGCCGGCCAGCACCATGGAATCGACAGGATCCGTATCCGGGTCCTCCGCTGCGAGTCTCTTCTTCTCCTTAAGGAGGACAACCTTCGATGTCTCCGGACGGAAATAGCTGAACTTCGATCCGCTGAAATGTTTGGCAAAGTAGACAGCCAGTTCCGTGCCCTGAATATCGCCTAATACCATGACGACCGGTAACTTGTTTTCCATCAGTTTTCCATACCATTCCTGCAGCTGTGGCAATCCCCAGGGAAGCACCGTCGGATGGGAAGGAAATCCGGATCTGCCATACGCATGTCCTCCGTATAAGGCCTGGTCCCAAAGCCGGTTCTTACGGAAAGGAAGATCGTCCTTGCTCCTTAAGGTTTCAAAGGACAATCGGGCCCTGGCTTCGGCCATAGTTTGATCGTTGAACTCCGGATTTTTAATCCATTGCCGCAGAAGATCCAGGGAATCCCATGCCGCGATCGAGGGCACACGAATGGAAAAGCCGAAATATTCCATTTCCACTACAGGTCGAATCGTCACACCATATCGCATCAACCGTTCCCATTCCCTTTGTGAACGGAGATCCTTTTCCTTATACATCAGGTTCCAGAGTAGAAACCGGGTCAGGCCCGATTGTTCCTCGTTTTCCAACACCACTCCGCCGGGATAGTAAATCCCTATATCAACAAAGGGCAGGGACGGATTTTCCCATAAAAACAGGTCCGGTCCGCGCAGGATCGAGGTCCGGTCCGGTGCCTTGACCTCGGCGATATATGCGTTCTTGCGGATCGGTTTCCAATCCGCTTTTTCCTCATCCTCTCCGTTTCGGATCGCGGAATCTTTCTCTTGCCCCTCGGTTTTTACAAGAGAAAGGATCCCCTGAATGGTCGACTGGAAGGTGGCCGCCGTATACCGTTTCGTATTACTTTTTCGCGGCAGGATCTCCCGGACAAAGGCTTGGGTAAAAGTAAAATACTTTCCGATGGCCCTTTGGATATCTTCCGGCTTGACCTGATCCAGTCGCTCGGAGGGAGCCCACCAATTTCGATATCTACCCAGAATCTCATTGTTCCATACATGTTCGGAGCGGCCCCAGGGGGCCTCCAACTGCGAAAAAAAGGCCATTTTAGCCTGATGGACGCCCTGCAGCGTATCCAGTCGCGTGCATGTACGGCCGCGCGACCGCTCCATCTCCGAGAAAAAATTCAATTCCAGGCTGTCAATATTCTCCGGGAGACATTCGGCCTGAAATAGAAACCAGCCGCTGCGGGACGCATGGGAATGCAGTACGGTGTCCCACCTTTCGGCGATTCGTTTCCGACCCTGTGAGGATTTCCAGGCAAGCGACAAATCGCCTGTACCTAAAAGGTGGCCGGCCGCCAGGATCGCAGGGTAATCCGGATCCGACTCGGGAGGAATGGCGTATTTCACCTGGAAGATGGCCCTCTCCGTATCCGCCTCATAGGAAATGTATTCTGGAAGCAGTTCGCCGGAAGCCGTTTCTTTTTTCTTTCCCTGATGATCGCGGGATATGGCTTCGGCCGGAGATGACGGCATTTCTTTAAACCTACGCACCGCTTCGCGTATGACCGTTTCCGCATGAAAATCGCCGTATAAAACCACGGTCAGATTCTGGGGGACAAGATATCGTTTGCGCCAGGACTGCATGGCCTCGATGGAAATGGCTTCGAGATCGGCCAAGATCCGATCCAGGGTGGAAATACCCCACCAGTTCCGTCGCAGAGTCCCGACCATATCGAAACCGGTGATCTGCCGAGAGTATTCCATCCGCAAATGGCGTACCATCCCCTCTTTGGCCATCTGCAGGGTGTCGGGTGACCACAGGGATCCGAGAAACATATCCGCATACAACTCCATGTTCCGGGTCATCTCTTCCGGAGGGCAAATCATCCGAAGAACGGCCTCCTGACTACCTGCATCGAATTCCCAGCGGTGCCCGGAGGCCCATAGCTGATCATTCAGCTGGGCAGCGGTCCTCTTGGCCGATCCGCTGAAGAGCAGTCGCAATCCCAGTTCATTCTGCAGCTGTATCAGATTGACCTCCGGCAGATCAGACAATGCCAGGTGAAATTCGACGACCGCAGTCGGATTTTCATGGTTCTCGGCGGTTAAAAGACGCAGATTGTTCTTTAAAACGATCCGGTTGTAGTCCGCATAATCCTGACGGCTCTTCAACCACAGGAAATAATCGGGATTCGCCGATCGCCGCGCAGCCGGCTGACTGCAGACAACAACCATGGAAAACAGATACAGAGAAAGCAACAGGAGGATCCGCAATGGTGTAAAAGACGCCCTTTCCTCTATGGTATTCATAAGATAATACTACACTCGTTCTCCAGTCCGGAAAACTGATTTTTTTAATCTTCGTTCTCAGTTCTTGCGTTTCCTTCAAGATTTCCTTTCACTAATGAAACCGGATCGGTTATGATTAAGCGATGTGAAGATAGAAAAGAAAATCCATGGACACCCAAAGACTCTATTCACAGCGTTTGAATTTTTTCGTCAATGAAGAAAACTTCTTGGTTGCCGTACTGACCCCCGGCCCGCCTTTGCCGCAGACGGACAACGATTCCATCAGAAAAAAACTGAAAGAAGAAGGCTTCGAGAAAGCACTGATCGACGAGAAAGCCATCGTCGAACTGATCCATTATTGCGTTGCCGGTAATCAGCAGCTCTATCTGAATATCGGACAAATCGTTCATGCCTCCTTTGAACTCAGGGTAGCCGACGACAAGATGTCGGCCTACATGGCCGTCAAATCGCCGCATGGAGGAGCTATACTCAACCGGGATGTGGTCTATGAGGCCATCCGTTCGAGAGGAATTGTCTTTGGCTTGATTACCGAGACGATCGAATCCGCCCTCAAGGAGATGTCAGACAAGGAATATCTTATCGCCCGGGGGGTGCATCCGACGGCAGGTCAGGACGCTCTGTTCACCAGTCTGATTCCGGACAAACCGGAGCGAAAGTCGTCCGATGAGGATGAGTGGGGATTCATCGATTATCGCGATTTCAACGATCTCATCTCGGTCGAGCCGGGAACCCCGTTGATGGATCGTATCCCTCCGACCGCAGGCACGCCGGGAAGGAATGTATTGGGAGATGAAATCCCCGCCAAACCGGGACTGAACACCCAGTATTCTCCCGGGCTCAAAGGCGTGGAATTCCACCCGGAGGACCCGAACCGGCTGATTGCCAAAATGCCGGGACAGCCGATTTGCCTACCGCATGGGATGCATGTCGAACCCCTGCTGACCATGCGAAATGTGGATCTATCGACCGGAAATGTCAGTTTTTCCGGATCGTTGAAGATATTGGGTAACGTCTCCGCCGGAATGAAGGTCAAGGCAAAAGCAGACATACATATCGGTGGCGGCGTAGAATCCGCCGACATTCAGGCCGAAGGGAATATCACCATTCTCGGCGGAGTTATCGGACCCGGGACGGAGGGAGAAAACAAACGCAATACCGCCAATTTCCGGGCGTATATCCATTCGGGCGGAACGGTAGCTCTTCGCTTTGCCGAAAATGCTCAGATTGAAGCCAAGGAGTCCATACTGGTCCAGGACTCGGTGCTCAATTGCACGCTTCTCTGCAGCAACAAAATCGTTGTCGGCAGTCGTACCAGTTCCAAGGGGATGATTGCCGGCGGAAAATGCCATGCCGGAACCCAGGTGGAGGCCATGATCATCGGTACCATGACGGAAGTGGAAACGATTATCATGATCGGTTTGGATCCCACATCCTCCGAACGGTTCGAAAGCATGCGCAATCAGATCCGCCTTAAAAACCGGGACCGGCTGGAACTACAGAAATCGCTGGAACACTACTATCGAGTCGATCCTGTGCGCGCCTTCGGGAAGATCCGCGATATACAAGCCAGTCTGGAACAGCTTCAGTCGGAGCTGCAAACGCTGACTCAGCAATTCAAAGAATTAAAAAAAGGCATGGCCATTTCCAAAAAGGCCAAGCTGATTGTCAATCGAAGGATCAATCCCGGATGCACCATCCAGATGGGCGATAAAAAGATCCGCACCTACGATCAGCTGCAAAGCGGCACCTACTATTGGTCCGAGGAAGGGATCTGTTTCTCTCCTCAGGTCATGCGTTGATCCTCTACCCCTCCGCTGCTGTCTGGTTGAGGCGGTGACAGAGATCCTTGATTCGTTTCACTTCCTCCCATCCATAGATTCTCCAAGGAAACACCGATTTATTGTGCCAGAGCGGCTCTTCCATATCCACCAGATCACGACAGGCATCTCCATCCGACGTCCCGGGTACGGGAGAGTATTCAGATAACATAATCCGTACCTTCAATTTATTGATCTGGTACATGGCCTCTTCCACTTTGTTCACGGATAAAGAAGGATGTCCGAATAAAAGATAGGCAGTGATCGAGCCGGCGGGAACTCCGCTGGAACGCAGATCTTCCACGGCTCGCAGCAAATCGTCCGGGGTTACCTTCCCTCCGCTTCTGGACAACCATTCTTCCGAGGAACTCTCCGCGCCCAGAAAAAAGGTGTGAAAACCAGCCCTTTGCAACAGACTCGCCAATGACCTATTGATCAGCCTTGCATGCAGGGCATTGGGCGTGTGAAATTGAATCTTCTCTTCCCGGCCCAGAGAACGTTCCAGGAAAGGAATCAGCGTCTGTTCCGCATTCACCAGCAGGGCGTCGTCATAAAAAGCGATGTTCTTTACCCCTCGCCGTAACAGTTCGTCTTTCTCTTCCTGCAGAATATCCGCATCGACAGGAGCATATCGGGGCTGCATAATCGACGAGGAACAGTAGGTACAGCGATAGGGACATCCTTCCGCCAGTTTCAGGATGCCATAGGGTAAATGGCGGTATCCGTCCCAATAGGGAGTTTGACGATCTTCTCCCTGTACGCCAAGGTAGGTCCATAATGGCTCCAGATCGGCACCGGCAATCAGCAGATCGGCCCCCAGGGATTGTGCATGGGACCGGCATAGGGTTGCATAACCGCCGCCAAGTATGATCCCGGCCCGTGGGTGAAAGGAACGAATGTCCTCGATGGCTTCCCGGACGCCCGGATACCAGTAGGTCATCCCGGTTTGGATCATAGCGAATTCGAAGGGGGGTGATTCCCGAAGAAACCGGCGAAAATCTGCTCGGGGCAATCCGAATCGACGATACTTCCTGGGCAGATCTTGCAGGAAGTCCGGCTTTTCCGCCACTTGGGAATAAAACCTTCCTCGCCCCCAGGAATCGCTTTTTTCGCAACGAGGATGCAGGGCCGCATGTTCCGAGCGGTCCATGTAATCGAACCAGAGGAAATCGGTCACATTTCTTAAGCGACCGGCAACCCGCATCATACCGTACGGTTTCGACCAAAAATCGTAGGCGGTAAAGTCAAATACGGCCGGATTCACCAGCAAGATTTTCAACTTTTTTTTCGTCAAGGTTCGTAGTTCCGTGTTTACGCGGCTTAAACATAAAACATTTCTCAAATTCATCCTATAATATCACCCATGTCAGGCATAGCAGTATATCCATGCAGATTACCAAAGACAGAGGGATAGCGACGAATCAGTATACAGGATCGTCCCCAATAGATCAGGTCACCAGAGCACGGCACGCCGTATCCCTGCAAATTCTTCGGAATTCATAAGGATAGCCTATTACCGGGGAGGAATCATGATACAGCTTCCGAATGAGAGGCAAGCGAATCATCGGAAATGGCGTAGACGGCCTATCAGCTGGTGCCTGTTTTGGGTTTGTTTGACCACCTTCTCTGCATCGGCCGGCACCGATATATGGATAAGCCATGTCACCGCCGCCCAGGGATGGCAGACCAGTCTGGAAATTTTTACCGGGGAGGACTCCGAACCCGGAACCTTCCGATTTCTTCGCCGGAGCGAAACAGACGGGTTATCGGCTGACCCTGTCGATCTCCCCCTGCAAAGTCTGACATGGAGCGCCATCCCTGCTGGCCTGTTGCAGTTCGAAGGAAGTGCGCGGGTATTGTCCGACCGGGATCTCTTGGTCAAAGTGACCTACCGATATGATTCTTCACCCAGCCTGTGTCAGTTTCTCCTGTCCGCCGCACAGGATCGACAATGGGTCTTGCCTTATCCTCACGAGCCCTGGATCGAGTGGGCAGGACTGGCGCTCGTCAATTCCGGCGAGGCGCGGACGAGTGTCGTCCTGGAGGCATGGAAAGAGGGAAAGAAACTGCAAGAGAGCCAGGTCTCTCTGACGCCGGGAAGCCGCCTGGTGCGATTGACCCAATCTCTCTGGGGTGGTCTGGAACCGTCCGGATTCGACACTGTCATCCTCCGGTCCGACTTGCCGATTCCGGCCCCGCTGGCTATACTGGGCGATCGGTGGCAAGACCGTCACCTCTTCTTCACCGGGCAGACGCTGCCCGTCAACCATCGTTATCAGTGCTTGGTAAACGGAACTCTCATCGACGGCACTGAACGTGCACCCATGGCCGATGCAGCCGTCCTCTTCCGCGATGACACAATTGTTGCCGTGAGTCCCAGGGATCGCATGACCATTCCTGCCGGCACAGACCTCATCGATGCCGGCGGGGCCTTCATTCTGCCGGGATTCGTCAATGCCCATGTACACAAAGCCATACAGTATGACAACCTGCGTCAATGGGCCGCCGCTGGAGTAACTACAGTACGGGATGTTGGTGCGGCAGAACCGGTCGAGACCGTTTTTCGCTTCCGGGAGGAGGTCCGCAGGGATCCCTCCTGTGCCCGGCTGGTGGCTGCAGGCCCTCTGGTAACCGTACCCGGGGGCTATCCGCTGGTTCCTAACCGGTTCCCTGCTCTGGCGGTGAATAGCCCGACGGACGCCGAGGAAAAGATCCGCCGCCTCATTGGCCAGGGGGCCGACCTCATCAAGATCACACTGGAACCGGGAAACAACCTGCCGATGCTGTCGGCGGCTGAGATGCAAGCGATTGTGGAGATCGCCCATCACAATCAATTTCCGGTCACCGCCCACCTGACCCGCGCGGCCGATTATCCCCGATCTCTGGATGCCGGAGTCGATCAGTTCGAACACATTGCCGTCGACACCATGAGTGAGGAGCTGATCGAACGCATGGTCCGCAAAGGAGTAATCCTGATTCCTACATTGACGGCTATGGGCAATAGTTCTCAAGTAACCGACAATTTTCGACGATACCTGGCCGCAGGTGGACTGGCGGCTGTGGGTAACGACAGCGGATACATAACCGGGCTGGAATTGGGGATGCCCATCAGTGAGCTCCTGGCAATGCAGAGGGCAGGTCTGTCTCCGCTGCAGGTGATCCGGGCGGCAACCCAATTGGGAGCCCGTGCGTGCCGGTTGGACGGCATCCTGGGAACCGTGGAGCCGGGTAAGCAAGCCGATCTACTCCTGATCGGAGGGGATCCTTTGCAGGATCTGCGCCACCTGTTGGATGTGCGTGGCGTTTACCATGCCGGTGTAGCCATCCGCCTGCTGATCACGAAAAACTCAGGGACTTCATCCCGCAGGATCCTGTAGGTCAAAATCCTTTCTTTCCCACACCAGAAAGCATATTCTTATGAGACCATCTGCAAAAAAAAAGAATCAGAATCTGGATCGGTTCGTAGGATCTGCTTGCCACCTGGGTGCCGATGATGCCAAGATCATTGATGCCGCCACAGTGAAAGCCGCTCCCTGGGTCCGCCTGAAATGCCGGTTCGGATGCAGTCTTTATGGGCAAGGATATTGCTGTCCTCCCCATTCTCCTACTCCTCAGGAAATGAGCCAGGTGATTGCCTGTTACACACAAGCCTTGCTTTTTCACTCTACAGGACTCGGCATTCCGGGCAGCATCGCTTATGACCTGGAAAGGGAAATATTCCTGGCCGGTTTTTACAAAGCTCTCGGTCTGGGATCGGGCCCCTGCACCCTATGCCGTAAATGCCCTTCCAAAGGATGTATCCATACGGATAGAGCCAGACCCAGTATGGAGGCCTGTGGAATCGATGTGTTCGCCACCGTTAGAGCCAACGGCTTTCCCATTGCGGTGGTCAGCAATGATAGCTGTACGGCCAACTACTATGGATTGGTTCTGATCGAATAAAAGATAAGGCGCGTTTTGAACGGAACACAAAACCTTCCCGCAGGAGGATCTATCGATCGGAAAGAGGTCCAAAAGCTCCTGGAGATTCTTGCACGGATAGCGGAACCGTTTCTGTCACCTCCAGGCGAACCGGGCCGATCAAACCCGACTCCATAAGCGGATCCCCTTTGTGCCATAGTTTATACGTCGTGAAAGCGGATCGTCCTGTGGGACTGGGTTTACCTTCCAACAGCCATTGTGGCCAGGCCTTCAGACGGGGGCCTTCCCAAACAGCATCCTCGGGCAGGCTTTCATCCCCGATCAGGCGATTGATCCAGAGATTGGTTACGCGTACTTCCAGTTCATTCCCTCCCGTTTGGACCGCAGCGGTAATGTCGATCCGGAAAGGCGGCTTCCAAAGGATTCCCAGCTCCCGGCCGTTCAGCTTGACCTCCGCAATCACGCCAATGTGGCCCAAATCGAGATAAAGTCTCCGCGATTCACGGAGTATACCCGGCGGAATCCGCAGAGATAAACGGTAAGCGGCCGTACCGGAAAAATGCCGGATATCGGCGTGGGGATGATCCGTCCACGATACCAGCCGATCGAGAACTATGCGATCAGCAACACCCGAACCTTTGGGAAAGGAAACCTCCCAGGGACCGGCAATTTCCATCGGCTCCGGAAGATTGGATACCTGAGCCCAAAGCCGCCGGCCGTTCGTTGTCTGGGCGGCATAGACACCTGGCTTCGACACTTCCAGGCGATATCCGTCGGTGTGAGGTGCGGTCAGCGAGAATCCTTGCATCATCCCGCGTAAATCGACCACCGATGTGGCTCTCAATCCGGTCACCTCCACATGATTCCTGGTGAATGCCGAAATGGATTCGGAGGCATTAGCATCGCCGAATACTACAAATACGGAACCGTACGGCTCCAGCCGGACGGGGATTCGTGTCAGGTTTGCCTGCCGGTCGTAAACGGCGGCACGTTCGATACGACCGGTATCCGGCCACCAGAATTCCGGGACCTTGTCCGCAACGCGAAAGCTGCAAAGAAAGGTTGCCGCCTGGCTTTGTGTACTGGCAATAAAGTAAATATCTTTACCGTCCGCCATACGATGCAGATAGCGAATCTGTGTGCCCACCTCTACTCCCAGGCTGGAAAAATCCGGCGGCACACCTTCTTCCTGCAGCACACCGGCCAACGTTTTGCCCCAGACAATCCGCCCTCGCCCCCGACGATTCTCCGTCCGATCGATACCGTCGAGGCCATTCCACAGTTCTCCGGCCAGCCGCCGAACTTCCTGATCGCCCGCTCCGGATTCGGCCAGGCTTGGAGAACCTGATGGAGGCGGGCCTACCACGATGGCACCTGCTTTCACCAATTCTTCAATCCGCCGAATCTGGGCAACACGCATGCTTCCGGCCGGAGGTAAAACAAGCAGGCGATAGCTTCTCCCGGAAGGCAACGTAAGCCGCCCGCCGCGAACTTCCAGCTGCCCCAGAATGCCTGCGGGAATGAGGTCATAGTCGTACCCTGCCGGCGGTTCCTGGCTCAAGGGCACCGGCTGGTGGAAATCCCCGGGTACTCTCTCGCCGTTCAGATAACCGATATCGGCTTGAAAAAGCCCCTGCTGTAACAGATACTGGCAGCGAGCCAGGTATTCCATATAGGCATTGGACTGCTCCCACCAGGTCACTGTCCGATCGAACTCCGTTCCATAAGGCCCCATGGTCATTCCCGGGGCACGATGCAACCAGGGTTGCAGGGCGAAGCGATGCAATACGAACCGGTTGATACCGGCTGCAAACATCCGATCACCGAGCGGTTTTAGCCGGAGGGGGTGTGACTGCCATCGGCTGGCTGCCGCTCGGGAGGTAAACGCCTCAGCCGCTGCAACCGTGTGCCCATAGATATGAGCTGCCGACACCGTTTCTTTGATTCCCCACCATGGTTCGTAGCCCATCCAGAATTCGGTCAATAGTAGATCGGCCTGGCGAGCATAGGCGAGATCGTCCAGCGGCCCGTTGCCGTAAGGCTCCATGGAGAGCTTCAGTCCGTGGTTCCGGCTTAATTCCCGCATGCGCCCGGCATAATTGTCATTGACCAGATCCGCCAGGGTGCGGCGCAGATCCCACAGAAAACGTTCCGAGATTTCACGGCTGTCGACCACACGGCCGGTCATTACCGGTAAAAAGGGAGTCAGGTCATACCCGTTGCGTTTTTGGAACTCTTCCCGCAGGCGCGCTGTCCAGTTCTGTGAACCTGCCTCCCAACTGTCGATGTGTACGTAGCGCATCGACCGGACACCTTCCGCCTCCTGATCGGCAACCAGCCGACCCATCATGGCGATAAAGTGCGCATCGACGGCTTCCGTATTCAGCTTGTCGCATTCGAGCCCTTTGCCTTCTGCCGTGGAGGAGTTGTTTGTCCGGCCTGTGGGTGTATGTCCGATACGCAGCAGTGTCCAGTCGCCGGCCGGAACCTCCCAGGATAAGTGTCCCGAGGAGTCCATCCTGGCCGTCAGATCCTTGGTTTCGTTCCGGGGAATGGTCCCATCGGATGTTGCAGAGCCGTGTATCATGCCGGGAAGAAAAGGTTCGCTGATGTAGGCTGCCTTGGCAGTGATGCCATCGATACGTTCTCCGCCCGTTAAAACAAGCTCCCCCAGGGTAAGCGGTGTGGTATCGGATCCTGACGGGGACAGGGTGATACGGAAGCGGCGCGATTGCTGAAGAGCAAAGGAAACCACGGTAAACGGCCATTTGCCGGTAAATGCGCACACCGGAGAATACTCCCGGCCGTCGTCGGAGACTTCCAGTCTGCCCTGCATCAACGACAGGGATCGATCCGGAGACAAGTGAAGCGCTCTTGCGGAAAACGGTTCGCGGAATTCCATTTCCAGCACATGCGGCCGGCCCGGTCCCGGAGACGGCAACACCACCAGAGTCGCCGCATTCCCATCGAAAAGCCTGGCAGCATCGAGCTCCCTACTCCCGTTGTTCCAGGTTACTCGCGGATTTGCCGCAGCCATACTCGGGATTTCCGCTTTCGGCGTCGGAAAAGCCAATAGAGCAATGTCTTTATAGAATCCCTCATTCGTCTTCGGTTGGGCCACCAAGGCATCATAAAAAAGCGGTCCGGAAAGCCGGGTCTCGCTCCATACGATCATCTGCATAGCCTGTTCCGGTTTTACCCAGGGTCCGCCGCTACCGGACCAGCCGCTATCATTGTTCATGGCCACTTCGATTCCCAGACGTGCAGATTCTTTCAAGGCATGCCGAAACATCGACCGCCATTCCGGACTGAGGAACCGCACCGGTCCTTTGGGGATGAACACATCTACGTCCATGATCACCACCCCGCCAATGCCTACCCGATGCATCGATTCCAGATCGGCTGTGATTCCTTCGCGGGTGATATTGCCGTTGATCCAGAACCAATACACCCAGGGGCGAGCGGAAGCCGGCGGATGGCGAAAAGATGATGACAGATCGATGGCCTTTATGCCGGTCACCGACAGGCAGAAACAGAACCAGGCGAGTGGGACCAGACATTTTTTCGGGACCATAATCTTACCGAGAAGATTCGACAGGCAGGGTATAAAACTGGTAACGGATCTGAAAGCGGACGGTCTTTCCGGGATTGACCTTTAAGCGGATATAGGGTTCGGGACATAGCGTGGTCCGTATACTCCAGTAATAAAGTCTTTCGAGCGGACGGTCACCAAGGATACGCACCCCGGCACCAGTCCGGTGATTCTCAATGCGGAAATCATAATCGTTGCGATCGGAACCGAATCCCAACAAATCGGAGGCGATACTTTGCCCCTTGGACAGCTCCTGCCGGTATCGAATCTGCCGGTCACCTGCCAGGGCAACACCTTTCCAGTCCTCCTTTACGCGGACGTCAAAAGGGAGTCGTACTATAAAATCGGGTCCGGTGGGTTGCCCGTCGATGACGAAGAAATTATGGTTGTACTGCAGTGTTTCGATGCCTTTCTTCCCGGTATTTTTCAGAGTGTGCTCCAGAATCATTTCCGGCCTGTTTTTCGCCAGCCGTATGCGTTTCTGGTAGCGATACGCATATCCATTGGTATCTTGGACCAGATGGGTAAACTCGATCCAATCCGATCCTTTTTTCACCTGCCAGGTACCGGGATCGACGATTTCATAGGTAAAAAAACGCCGATAACTTTTTTCTTCCGGCTTGCGCAGTGAACCGACTCCGATGCGGAGGAAAAGTTCGCCGACCTTGGCCTCGTCGTAACCGATCCCGGCATGATTGGTGAGATATTCCTCCACCGGTCCCTGGATGGCATCGTGGATCACCGGATCATAATGCTCGAACCACTGCCCGAAATACTGGTGTCCCTGGTATCGCAGGCTGAAGATATTGCCGGAATGGTCGAAGCGGGTACCGCGATAATAGCCGTTTCGGGCATCCGGCAGATACATCTTGACCTCCAGCAGGCCGTTGGAGATTTCCGCTTGCGGGATTTCTCCGGCCAGAACCATCGATGACAGCAGCAATATCATACATACGGATTTCCACATGGTCACACCTCGGTATTCTAAAAGTGTCGTAGTTTTGCCCGACTCCCCTCACATCACCGTCTATCGCCCAGGCAGCCACGATACAATAATCGATACTCTATCACGAAATTTTCTTGGGCTGCATAGCGACGATATCATCCGGGGTGCCTTGCCACAACCGGAGCATCTTGTTTGCAGCCCTCACAAAGATCGACAGGCTGAATGAGATTAGCTGGTTGCAATCCCGGAGGAAACCGTTCATATTTTCCGGATGCATTATCCGTTGTTTTGTTCACTGATACCTTCCGAGTTTTTGGCTTCTCTCGGTGGGAGGGGGGTGCGTCTTACTCCTGAACGATGGAAGGATTCGGCCCGTTGCGGGTATCCGTGTGTCTTTCATGAGAACCTGTGCTCCTACGTGAAGAAGCTGTTTGAACATCTCCTAGCCAAAGAGGCGGAATACGATCTGATCGTTGTTCCGGATTCCTGCGATGCCATGAGGAAACTCCACGCCGCCTTGCATGGTACGGTCGATCCGGGCCGGCTGTTTTTCCTCGATTTTCCAAGGCAGGAGGGAAAATCTGCTGAGCGGTTCTATGCCGGAGTGCTGGATCGCCTGAGAAGTTACATCCAGGAACACTTTGAGGTGACGACAGCGGTGGATTGTTGGGAAGAGGTACCGGAAGCGAAGACCGCCGAAGGCGAGAAAAACATCGGCTTAATCGGATCGAACATCGATTCCACGGTTCTTTTCCGGACAGCGGAGAAACTTGGGGTTCGATTGCTGGGGATTTCGCGTTGTACGGACCGAGCGTTTCCCGATCCGGCAATCGTTGCGGCGATCAGGAGGAGAGCCGATCTCTTAGAGTTGTCAGGACATTATCTGCGGAAGAATCGCTGTCCGCGCAGCCATCGTCCCGGCCGGGCGCGCGATCTTGCCTTGGAAATTCGTAAAAGTCGTGTTTCTGGAGTGATCTTCCATACGCTGAAGTTTTGCGATTTTTACCCTTTCGAATGGATCGAACTCCGCCGGGAGTTAATCGATCTGCCAATGCTGGTGCTGGAGCACGATCTCGCTTCCACCGATGAAGGACAGATTATGACTCGATTGAGTGCATTTCTGGAAAGTATCTTTCCGCGCCCATCCTCTTCCCGGCCGAAAGATAACGGGACCGGATTTTTTGCCGGTATCGACTCAGGCTCTCATGCTACGAAGGCGGTCCTGGTGGATACCATGGGGAGGACGATTGCCATGGAGATTGTAGTCACCGGGACTTCCGTGCAAAAAAGCGCCATGGAGGCTTTTCAGAAAGCGATGGCTGCAATTCATCTGCGGAGATCGGATGTTTCCAGAGTAGTGGCCACAGGCTATGGGCGTTCGAACGTCGATTTTGCCGATGAGTGCATCACGGAAATCACCTGTCATGCCGTGGGTCTCTATTCCCTGATCGGTGCACAGGGCACCATTATCGATATTGGAGGACAGGATTCCAAAGTTATCCGCTTGTCTAAGGACGGAAAGGTCGAAAAATTTGCCATGAACGACAAATGTGCGGCCGGTACCGGACGGTTTCTGGAGGTGATCGCCGATAGATTGGGAATGTCGCTGGAGGGATTTTCATCCATGGCCGCACAGGCCAAAAGGGCGACCTCGGTCTCCAGCATGTGTTCCGTTTTTGCCGAGTCTGAGGTCATCTCGTTGATTGCTTCCGGTCAACCTGTCGAATCCATTGCCAAAGGAATTCATCAGGCGGTCGCTTCTCGGACGCTCTCACTGGTGCGCCGGGTCGAAGGGATTGAACCTTACTACATGACCGGAGGAGTCGCCAGGAACCGGGCTCTGGTTGAAGAATTGTCGCGAAGTCTAGGTACGGATATACATGTCGTCGCCGAACCGCAGATGGTCGGCGCACTGGGAGCCGCCATCCTTGCTGCCGAATCCGTATCGTAGAGAAACGGCTTGTAGCATTTCACCGATGCATAAATGAATCAATCGCATGGATCGTTGAACATGAAACGAAGCATTGCCGGGCTCGGCATGAGGCTTCTCCGGAATGGAACCGTCGATGCCGGACAATTTTTCAAACTGTTGATGCCTGTGGATCGGCTGTTGTCACGCCGACTCTCCTCTGCGGGGCGCTACCTGCGACGAAGCCAGATGAAATTCCTGGCTGAGGCCCTTGATTGCCGGAATCTGCGTGCGTGGACTTCGGTTTTTTTTCCTGCCGAGCTGCTCCATGCCTTCGGCATATTGCCGCTGAGTCTGGAAATTCTTTCCGGTATTTTATCGACTGTTGGTCTTTCCCGAGAGTTTCTGGATGCATCCCAAGGGGCCGGTATGCCGCCGAGTATGTGTTCTTTCCACCGTCTGTTGATCGGTTTAACGCGGAGCGGTTACTTTGCCCCGCCGAAATTCGTCGCCGCATCCTCCTTGCTTTGCGATGGGAATTTGAAATCGTTTTCCGAGGTAGCCCGCGAGTGCGGGGTCGAGTTTTTCTACCTGGATGTGCCCTGTCGGGAAGATGATCATTCCATTACCTATCTCCGGGAACAGCTTGAATACATAGCCCGTCGATTTGCCTCCTTGTGTGGCAAAGAGTTTTCTCCGGAAGCTTGCCGAATGACAGTGCGGAAAGCCGATCGTGGGATTCAACTCCTGCACCGCCTATGGAAAAAGCGAATGTCCTCTGGCGATACCTTATTTCGAGGACATGAAATGGCCAACTTCTGTTTTCCTTCGCATTATCTATTGGGGAGCGATCGTCTGATCGATACCGCAGGTGGAATCCTGCGGAAAATGTCGATAGACAGAGATCATCATAAATACTATCCATCTTCTAAACTGTCTGCCGGTGCTAGAAGGCTGATGTGGATGCATATCGTTCCCCAGTATGACACCGGGATCTGGGATCTGTTGGATAACGGGGTGACGGCGAAGATCGTTTGCGAGGAGTATGCCGCGCCTTACTACGAAGGTTATGATCCGGACGATCCTTTCGGTTCCATTGCGCGGCGGTTGATTCGTCACCCTTCCAACGGAGCGCTCGACCGGCGTTTAGAGAATGCCCTGCGGATTGCTGCGGATTTCCGGGTTGACGGCGTCGTGCATTATTCCAGCTGGGGTTGCCATCAGGCAGCCGGCAACGTTCCCATGCTCGAACGGGAATTCGAAAGAAAAGGTTACCCTTTTCTGAATTTGAACGGGGATGCCGTCGATGCCGGCAACACCACCTTCGAACAACATCGTACGCGCATCGAGGCCTTTCTCGAAAAGGGGGCCGAACTCGGACGGTTATCATTTCAGTCCGTGCCGTAATTTCCATATTCCGGTCTATCCGGATGAAGCTCTTTCCTTCCTCCCTGGAGTGCGGCCGTCTCACATTTGGGACTTTATTTGATGTTTCCCATAGGGCACTACTGTCGGGTGCCGGGATATGGAGTTCTAATTGCAGGCAATGATGCCTGTGCCACTCTTTTGGAATGTGTCACTCTTTTGCAAGGTCGGGCCTCACTCGGAATCGGGACGCCAGCCATAGGCTTTCATTAGGATGTGAAATATCTGGGTGTTCGGCAGAAAGCCCTTTACCTGCTCAGCACCGGGGCCTTGAGCGGCCACCAGGACCTCTTCCCCGGTGTGGCCGTTGTACACATGAATGGGTGGCTGGAGTTTTTTAGTCTCTGTTTGGGAAGAGTTTGGTTCGACAATCGGACTGTCAGGAATGAGAGGTTCCCCCCGCTTGCCTCCCTTCACGCGGGTATCGAAAGAATGATCGGCGGTAAAGAGAATCAGGGTGTCGTTCTTCACCGTTCGGGCGGTTTTCTCGATGATCCGGTCCAGAAGAAGGACGCGGTCCAAGCCCTGTCTCAGTTTAGTGGTATGCAGATCGCATTCCACCATCAGGAAGTAACCTTTGCGATTGCGTGAGAGAATGCCGATGGTCCGCTCCACCGCAAGGTCGATGTCGAATTCGTTGGAGTTCAGGAATACAAGGGCGCGTTGAGTGGTCGGCTGGAATTCCTCCAGGGAGCGAAGGATAGAATAACCGCCGGCGACCAGCTTAGGTTCGACAGGGAATCCGGCGGCCGATGCCGCCTCTTCCAATACTGTTATCCCAGGTCCGATCAGTAGATCGACTCCGTCGCCATATGCCGGTTTTAGAAGCTGCGCGAGGATTTCTCCCGATTTGTTCCGATCGTTGGAATGAGCATAACAGGCGGCCGGTGTGGCCCCGGTAACTTTATCGTTGGTGATCACGCCCGTCGAAAGACCGTGCTCTTCGGCATATTCGAGGATGGTTTTCAGCCGATGGCCGTCTCGTTTTCCTCGGATCGCCTGTTCCGATTGGGAGATGACTCCGTTGTGAGTTTTCTGTCCGGTGACAAGGGCGGTCATGCCGGCGGCGGAATCCGAAACCCAGGTCGAGGCGGTGGAAGTGTCCGACAGTCCTATGTAGGGCATTTTTTGTATATAGAGGGATTGTGGTGCCCCATTATAAGCGGCGGCCGCATTGATAACCGGAAGCCCACCGGCATCGCCTAAAAAAAGAATGATATTTTTAGCCCGTTGCTTGGCCGGGCAAAAGGAGCAAGTACCGAGCAGCAGCAGTAAAACGACTTGTTTCATAAGAATCTTTCTTTCAAATCACAGCTGAACATAACAGGCAAACGCTTTTCCATAATTTTTTACTACTTTGCAAGTATACGAGGCAGCGACAGTGAAATCAAGTGGAAACGGGGGTATCAAGAGAACGATTCGCTCCGGAGCCAAACGAGTCCGACGGTTATGGTCGTGGCAGTACGAAGACGGATCCCCCGGACCCCGGTTATTTCGCCCGCTTGGAACAGGGAAAGTGGTCTCATTGGCTCAACGACGCCGGGGAAGAAATGTTATTCTTCCTCCTTTACTAGATACTACCTAAGGAGAACCTCATGGATGCGAATCTCAAGGAATTGATCGCCATCGGCGCTTCGGTCAGCGCCCACTGTCAGCCATGCCTGGAATATCACGTACGCGCCGCCTTGGAACTCGGGATCGAGAAGGACGAAATCCGACAGGCCATCGAGATCGGACACATGGTTGAAAAAGGGGCCATGACCGCCATGAAAAAATTCAGCTCGGAGGCGGTTTAAGGAGCTTCCGTTCCCGGATGAGGCGGCTGCTATTCCGCACGTAGGGCCACGATCGGATGGATGCGAGTTGCCCGGCGGGCCGGAA
>CAZTVS010000023.1:51495-55459 GCA_964617125.1 uncultured Acidobacteriota bacterium | reverse complement strand
TTCTCAGGTGGGGTTGACGGTCCACTCGTAGGGGAGTTCGATGATCTCGCCCGGCTCTTCGAATTCCTCCAGGCTGGTAAAGACGTCCTCGATGATGCGGGACTGGGTCATGGCATCCTGGGAGGCGCCGAAAACATTGCCGAAGGGGAAACGGAGCAGCAGCGAGCGGGGAGTGCCGATCTGCAGGGTGATGTCGCTGCACAAGGAGATGGAAACGGTGACGATGCCGCTGGCCTCCAGGTGCCTCTGGACCAGGGCCAGATTCTGATGGCTGAGGAGGCAACCGGGGGAGAGGAAGGCCACGTCAACGCCCTCCTGCAGCAAGCGGTCGGTGACGGAACGAATGGGTCCGGCTTCCAGCTGTTTCCAGTCAGGGGTGTATCCCATGAAGGAGAAGTGGCAGTCGCACAAGGAACCGAAGAGGTTTTCTTCGTTTAACTCCAGCAGCCTGGCGGTGGGGAAAATGCAGTTTATGTCCTCGTCGGCATCGGAGTGATCGAAGTGGGTATGGGTCACCAGCAGTTCTTCCCCCGGCACATCTTTAGGGATTTCCCGATAGGAGGCATCGCCGGGATATTTGAAACGAAAACGCCGCAGATGTTCGGGAACCGGTCCGGCGGAGCTGTTGAAGGGTTTGTGCCCTTTGCGGAACACGCCCGCAAAACTGAGATAGGCCACCTTGCATTGCGAAATCTGCTTGCGCAGAGGGGTCCAGGGAATCTCGTCGAAGCTCAAAAATTCCCAGCCGGGGTGCAGGTTCTGAAAATACTTGGTCCAGGAAAAGCCCGGTTTGAGCTGGTCCATGAGTCTGGCCTGCTGTTCCTGGCGGAAATCCTGCTCCTCGTCTTCTTCGCGCAGACTGCGTCGTCGTTGGGAATCGTCCTTGTCCTCTTGGGTTTTCATAGTACAGAAAGTAAAGAAAAGAAATGTCCTTGGAGAAAATCGTTACTCGATGGGATTATGCAAGACATAAAGCTATAGTGTATGGCTCCGGGCCACGCTGACGGTTCCATGATCCATTTACACTAACAATCTACTCCATTCTCACATAAACGAAGAGGTATGCTCCGCATTGTAACCAAGGGTTTATCAGGTGTCAATCGTTATTTTTTATTCCGGATTTTTCTCCCATCGGTCCGACGAGGAGGGGATAAAGGAAATCCACAGCTGTCGGTTGCGAGGTCCGTCAAACTCGGTAAAGTAGATGCTCTGCCAGGTCCCCAGGGCCAGCCGTCCGTTTTCCACCAGGACCTGCAGGCTCACCCCCATCAGCGAGCTTTTGACATGAGCATCACTGTTCCCCTCCATGTGGGTGAAATAGTTCTGATTGGCCGGAACCAGGCGGGAAAGGGTCTCGATCAGGTCGCGGCAAACGGCGGGATCGGCGTTTTCATTGATGGTAATACCGGCCGTGGTGTGCGGACAGAAAAGGGTAACGACTCCCGTCTCCGCCCGCTGTCGATGCAACAGGGTCTGGACCCTGTCGGTGATATCGAGGAACTGAATACGTTGCCGGGTCTGTATCGATAGCTGTTCGTACATGGCTTCCTCCTGCTGTGGAACCGCCGGAAATCTAATGGGGGAACAGACCGGAGATGATCTGCTGTATCTCTCTGGCCTGAGCTGCCGGATCGGCGGCGTCGCGGATGGGGCGCCCGACGACGATGTAATCGGCGCCGTTCAGAAAGGCCTGACGTACGTCGACCGTACGTTTCTGATCGTCGGTGTTGGCCACCGGACGTATGCCGGGAGTGACCGCGATGAGTTTCGGCCCCAGATTCTCCCGCAGCGCCGCCACCTCCAGGCCGGAGCTGACCACCCCGTCGCAACCCAGTTCCAGGGCCCGCCTTGCCCGGGAAAGGACCAGTTCTTCAGGCCGACAGGAGAATCCGAGCTGCCGCAGGTCTCCTTCATCGAGGCTGGTGAGAGCCGTGACCGCCAGCAGGCGCACATCCTTTTTCGCCGCCACCGCCGCCTGCAGAATGCCGTCATTGCCGTGGACCGTGGCCAGGTCGATCCCTTTTCCGTTCAGCTGTTCCACGGCCAGCCGCACCGTTTCCGGAACGTCGAAAAATTTCAGATCGACGAAAACCTTCTTGTTCCGCTGCTGCAGCCAGTCGATGAGTTCGAAATAGCCTCCGGCCATGAAGAGCTGCAGTCCAATTTTGTAAAAGGCGACCTCTTCTCCCAGCAGAGTGACCAGACGGCGGGCTTCCGCCGTATCTCTTACATCCAGGGCAAAGATGAGTCGTTCACGTGGCATGATCGGTTTGTCGGATAGATGGGACATGTTTTTCTTTCTTCTCGTTTCTTTCGTTTGGCTTGGAAAGACATTGCCGGCAACATGCCGGCGCTCCCAGCCCCTTCGTCGGGGCAGTATTGACGACTGCGATAGAATAGTAGGGAATTCCAGCCGCTGCGGACCTTTTCCAGGCGGCAAAAATCCCGGCAATTTTATCATAATACAGATGAAGATGAAGAAATCGGTGGCAGGAGAGATCGTCAACCTCTCCATAGAAAAACTGACGTATGGTGGGGATGGATTATCCCGGCATCAGGGAAGGGCGGTCTTTGTGCCCTTCGCCCTGCCCGGCGAAGAGGTGAGGGCCGAAATCCAGGAAGACAAAGGGGATTATCTGCGGGCCCAACTCCTGGAGGTCCTGCAGGCCGCCGAGGCGCGAAGAGTGCCCCCATGCCCTCTTTACCGGGTTTGCGGCGGTTGCCAGCTGCAGCACATGCATTATGCCGCCCAGTGGCCGGCCAAGATCGGCACGCTCGAAGAGATGCTCGTCCGGCAGTTCAAGGGTCAGATGGTCCCTGACATACGATCTTTTTCCGGTGACGAATGGGGATATCGCCGGAATGTACGCTTCCAGCTGACCTGGGAACCGGAAGGAAAGGTCGGTTTTTACCGGCCCAGGAGCCGTCATCTGGTTGAGATCGACCGCTGTCCTCTGCTGGGAAGTCGTCTGGGAGAATCCTACCGGCGGGTGGTGGAGTTTCTGCGGCAAGCGGGCGGAAAAACCTGGCATGAGGTCGCTTCCATCCGCGCCATCTCCAACGAAAAAGATGGGCCGGTCCTTTATGCCTTGTTGCAGCGACCGTCCCATCGATACGAAGAACCGCGGGTGACGGCCTACCTGATCGATGACGGAGGGCCTATACGGTCCCTGTCTGCAAGGGAGGAACCGGTGTTATGGGAACGGGTGGCGGACTGGAATTATGCCCTGCATCCGTTGGCGTTTTTCCAGTCGAATCACCTCCTCAGCCCGCTGCTGCTTCAGATCGTGGAAGGGTATTGCCGGCGGGAAAATCGTGGCGGTACGGCGGTGGACCTCTATTCCGGTTCCGGATTTTTCACCTTGCCGCTGGCCGGGCATTTCCGGAAGGTCCTGGCCATCGAGCAGGAGTCGTTTGCAGCAGGACTGGCCGGCAGGAATGCGGCGATGAATCATGTCGACCATGTGGAATGGTTGAGGCGTCCGGTGGACCGGTGGCTGGCGGAAAGGCAGTGGAAAGAAGGGGACGTGGATCTCCTCCTGGTAGACCCGCCACGGGAAGGTTTGAGCCGGAAGGTGTCTGAGTGGGTATCGCTGGTCAGGCCTGCCCGCGTGGTGTATGTCTCCTGTTCTCCGCCGACGCTGGTGCGCGATCTGAAGCGATGGTTGGAAAGCAAACGGTATCGGATCGTACACATGGACTGTCTGGACATGTTCCCCCAGACGTACCACCTGGAGACTGTGGCTGTCCTGGAGGCGGAGAGGGGATAGGAGGAGGCGGGGGACAAAATCCAGAAGTCAGAATCCAGAATCCAGAAGCCAGAATAATTGCCTTGATTGGTGGATGCAAAACCAGGATTTTTTTTGCGAGGTCTCCAAGAGCGATTCATTCACAAAAAGTTATCGTTTATTCCGAATGGATTCGAAATGGGATGCCGGGATTTATAGTAGGGGCAACCCTTGCG
>CAZTVS010000023.1:0-51395 GCA_964617125.1 uncultured Acidobacteriota bacterium | reverse complement strand
TTCCGAATGGATTCGAAATGGGATGCCGGGATTTATAGTAGGGGCAACCCTTGCGGTTGCCACAGTTGGCCTTATGTCCTTGTTTGTTGCCCCTTGTGTTCTTTTGTTACCCTTATGTCTTTTTCTTGTTTGGATTTGTCTTCCACAGGCAAGAATGCATGTGCCACATTCCTCGGTTTCGGGTTATACTTACACTCTTTTTTCACGAGGTACCATTTTCATGGCAGATATCAAGTTATTTACAGTCGCTGAGTACTTTCAGGAGATATCCCGGATCGTGTCCCTGATCCCCCAGGAACCGATCGACAGGCTTGTCTCCCTGTTGCGGCAGGCTCGGGAAGAGAATCGGATCATCTTCTGTTGCGGAAACGGGGGCAGCTCCGGCAACGCCTCGCATTTCGTCAATGACGTCATCAAATGCACGATCAAGGAAGGCCATCCCCGGTATCGCCTGATCAGCCTGACGGACAATGTTCCTACGCTGACGGCCTATGCCAACGATGTCAGTTACGACGTGGTCTTTTCCGAACCGCTGCAATCTCTGGGCAGAGAGGGCGATATCCTGCTGACCATCAGCGGAAGCGGCAATTCCCCCAATGTCCTGCTGGCGGTGGAAACGGCCAAGCGGATGGGGATGCAGACGATCGGACTATCGGGCTATCAGGGAGGGAAACTCGCCTCCATGTGCGACATTTCCGTGGTGGTTCCTTCCGACAGCATGCAGATCATCGAGGATGCCCACCTGATCATCCTGCACGCTGTCTTCGTTCAGCTTTACAAGTAAGAAGAGAATACAGATTCGGAATCTTGACGAAAAGCAACACCTGATATGGATATGACTACTTCCGCTAAGGATATCCTGGCTCTGGATTTTGGCGGCACCAAGCTGAGCGCCGCCCTGTGCGGTTATGGCTGCCGGGAATGGAAGGCCAGAGACAGGCGCCTCTCCCCGAAAGGTGCCAACGCCCATAGCGATCAGGAGATCATGCTGCAGATGGCCCGCCGTATGCTGGAGTCTTCCGGGGTCACGCCGGCTGCGGTCGGTGTCAGTTTCGGCGGTCCGGTTCGCTTTCCCGACGGGATGGTTCTTCTGTCCCATCACGTTCCGGGCTGGGAGAACGTCCCTCTCCGGGATGATCTATCGAAAGAGTTCGGGGTTCCCGTCGTCGTGGACAACGACGCCAATGTCGCTGCCTTCGGGGAGTGGAGCCGGGGAGCCGGCCAGGGAACCGCCTCCATGCTCTATGTCACCATCAGCACGGGGATCGGCGGAGGCTGGGTATTGGACGGCCAGATCTTCCGCGGGGCCGACGGGATGGCCGGCGAGATCGGGCATACGGTAGTCAATCCGGGAGGAGCGATCTGTTCCTGCGGCAAGAAGGGTTGCCTGGAGGCGGAATCCTGCGGACCTGCCATTGCCCGCAAGGCCATGGCCCGATGGGACGCGGATGCGATCCCCTCTTCCATTCTGCAGGAAAAGACCAGGGGAGATGCCGGGCAAATTACCGCAGCCCTGATCGCCGAGACGGCTGAGGAGGGCGATCCCTTCTCCATTTCGCTTCTGCGGGAAGCGGCCTCGTATCTGGGTAATGGTTTGGCCATGGCCGTCAATCTGATCAATCCCGAACGTATCGTTTTGGGAGGCGGTGTATCCAAATCCGGAGTTGTTTTCTGGAAAACCTTACAACAGACGACCGAATATTTTATACTTCCACAGATGCATGCCGACATACGACCGGCAGCTCTGGGAGACGATGCTCCGCTGTGGGGCGCCGTGGCCATGGCGGAAAGGATGTTGTCGTAGACACGTTGACGGTTTCGTTCGATACCGAATGAATGGAATTAATTGATATTTAAGGAGAAAGTCATCATGGAAGAGCAGACTGTGAAAAAAATCGGTATTCTGGTCGGAGGCGGACCGGCACCTGGCCTGAACGGTGTCATCTCGGCCGTGACCATCGAAGCGCGCCGCAACAACATGACCGTTTACGGCATCATGGACGGCTATAAATGGCTGGTCAAGGGGGACGAACAGGCGCTCATCAATCATGTTCGTGAGCTTCGTATCAGCGATGTATCCCGCATTCATTACGACGGCGGATCGGTCCTGCGGACCTCCCGCACCAATCCGGTGAAGGTTACGAACGGAGTGGCCAATGCCGTGAAGATGCTGCAGAGCCTGGGCATCAACTACATGGTGACGATCGGCGGCGACGATACGGCCTATGGGGCCATGGAGATTGCCAAGGCCGCCGGCGGAAAGATCAAGTTCGCCCACGTGCCCAAGACTATCGATAACGATCTGCCTCTGCCCAACGAACTGCCCACCTTCGGCTATCAGACGGCGCGCGATCTGGGTGCGACACTGGTGAAGAACCTGATGGAAGATTCGCGGACCACGGACCGTTGGTACATTGCCACTGCCATGGGCCGGCATGCCGGTCATCTGGCTCTGGGGATCGCCAAATCGTCCGGAGCTACGCTCTGCGTGATCGCCGAGGAATTCGGACACGAGGGCTTTATCCCCATTGACAAGGTATGCGATATCCTGGAGAGCTCCATCCTCAAGCGCCGCGCCATGGGGCATCATCACGGAGTGATGGTCATCGCCGAAGGCGTTGCCGCCAGGCTCAGCCCGGAGGAGTTGAAGCTGATTCCGGGAGTCATCGTCGAGTACGATCCCTTCGGCAATATTCTCCTGTCGGAAATCGAGTTGGGCAAGATCATCAAACTCAAGCTCGAAGGGCGTTTCGCCCAGCGGGGAGAAAAGATGGTCATGGTCGAGATCAATATCGGCTATGTGCTGCGCTGCGCCGACCCGGTGCCATTCGATCAGGAATATACCCGCGATCTGGGATATCAGGCCGTTCATTTTCTTCTCAGCAACGATCCCAAATGGCAGCGAAACTCCATGATCTGCGTCAACAACGGACGATTGACGCCTCTACCTTTCGACGAGATGATCGATCCGGTCACCAAGAAGACGGCGGTGCGCTACGTCGATACCAAAAGCGATTCCTATAACGTGGCCCGCAGCTACATGGTCCGTCTGGAGCAACGTGACTTCGAAGACAGCGTTTTCATCAAAAAGATGGCCGATGCCGGCAAGATGTCGACGGAGGAATTTGAAAAGAAATTCCGTTACCTTGTCGACTGAGATCGGCAGCGTATACCGGATGACCACAGGGTGAGAGTCCGACGCCCGCCATCGACTCGCATTGTGGAAGGGCCGTTTCCCGCCTGGAAACGGCCTTTGTGGCAAATAGGGCCGCCGGTCGCCGGCTGAACCTGTAGCCTGTCTGAACCAACTCGAAAACAAAATCAAAAAGGTATTGCATGATAGAACTGATTCAACAGAACTTTACCCGGGGACGCATCCAGTATGCCCTGTTCGACTTTGACGGTACCCTTTCTCTGATCCGGGAAGGGTGGGTGAATGTCATGGTCCCTTATCTTGTCGAGGAGATCATGAAGACCCCGCGGCATGAAGAGGAAGAGGCCATCTATCAGACGGTACGGGAATTTGTGACCCGTCTGACGGGTAAGCAGACCATCTACCAGATGATCCAGTTGTCGGAGGAGATCACCAAGCGCGGAGGTACGCCGCAGGACCCTCTGGTATACAAACATGAGTACCTGGCCCGCCTCTGGAAGCGCATTTGCCATCGGGTAGAGGACCTGCACAGCGGGAAAATCGATCCGGACGAAATGCTGGTCCCCGGTTCCCGTGAACTGCTGGAAAATCTGCGCCGGCGGGGGATCCGTTGTATTCTGGCCTCCGGCACGGATGAACCTTACGTGCTCGATGAAGCCAATGCCCTGAAAATCAGTGATTACTTTATCGGAATTTATGGGGCTCTGGATCAATACAAAAATTTTTCCAAAAAGATGCTGATCGATCGCATTTTCAACGAACACAAGCTGAATGGGCCTGAATTTGTCGCTTTCGGCGACGGCTATGTGGAGATTGAGGACACGGTGCGCGTCGGTGGAATCTCCGTGGGTGTGGCTTCCAACGAAGCCGAGAGAAAGGGTGTCGACGAGTGGAAACGGAATCGTCTGATCCAGGCGGGCGCTCACCTCATCATCCCCGACTTTCGCGAACAGGACCGGGTGCTGGCCTACCTCATGCAGGAAACGGATTCCCTTAATTAAGAAAGAATACATTATGCAGATCGAACGGTTGCGGGAAATCCTGGGGAAATTTCGGCAGAAGCGCATCCTGGTGATCGGGGATTTTTTCCTGGATAAATATTTCCTCCTCGATCCGGCCAGAACCGAAATCTCCCTGGAAACCAACCTGGAAGCCTATCAGGTAGTCGATATACGGTGCAGCCCCGGGGCCGCCGGTACGGTGACCTCCAACCTGCGGGCCATGGAGGTACAGGTCTCCGCGGTCGGTGTGATCGGGGACGATGGCGAAGGTTACGATCTGCGACGCCGGTTGCAGGCTACCGGGGTGGATGTTACCGGATTGATCGTTCGTCAGGACCGGCGCACACCAACCTATGCCAAGCCGATGATGCAGGAGAAGGACGGAAGCTTACGCGAGCTCAACCGCCTGGATACGAAAAATCTCACTCGTCTGCCGGCGGAAGCCGAAGAACAGATGCTGCAAAAACTGCGGGAGAGAATCGAGGGGGTGGATGCCGTGATCGCCGCCGATCAGGTGCCGGAAGAGGATTGCGGATGTGTGACCGCGGCCCTGCGCGAAGAGCTGTCCCGGTTGGCGACGCGTTACCCGGAGAAATTCGTATCGGCCGATTCGCGGGAGCGCATCGGCCGGTTCCGGAATCTGATCATCAAGCCCAATGCGCGGGAAACGGTCGGGGCGCTGGAGCAGTCTGCCGATACGGCCGTGCAGATCCTGGCCGCACGCATGCGGACGGTCATTGCCGGAGAAGAGAAATCGTACCACCTGGACGACTGGGTGCCCTGCGGTACCTGGCTGCAGAAAATAAGCGGTAAGCCGCTCTTTTTGACCATGGGCTCGCAAGGGATTCTGGTTTTTGAAAACCATGGTTTTACCCATCAGCCGGCCAAGAAAATCAGAGGGCCGGTGGATATCGTCGGCGCAGGCGACGCCACTATGTCGGGCATCATGGCCGCCCTCAGCGCCGGGGCCACAGCGGTGGAAGCCGCGGAGGTGGGCTGCCTGGCCTCCTCCGTGACCATCCGTCAGTTGGGCACGACCGGGACCGCCTCTCAGGCCCAGATCCTGGAAGCCTGGCAAGGCTGACCCTGCGGCAATCAAGTAGGGGCGACCCTCGCGGTCGCCCGTGAGGTATCACCAACAGGGCGGCGGGGCAACCGCAAGGGTAGCCCTACTATCTGTTACTCGGTGGCTGCCGTTTTGGCGGGCATTTCCGGACGGGGAACACAGCCGATGAACGTCTCCATGTCGGGAAATCCACGCCGGGCGAGAAAACGGCTCAATCCGCGAACGGTGTTCCACGATGCCCGTGGATCGGCGAAATGGGCCGTACCCATCTGCACCGCCCGGGCTCCGATGGACAGATATTCCAGTGCATCCTCGGCCCGACATACCCCGCCGCAGGCGATGATCGGGATGCTTACCCTGCTTAACGCCATATCCACAAGACGGAGGATAATGGGGCGAATCGCCGGCCCGGAGAGGCCGCCATGCCGGCGGGGGAGGGCCGGGCGCAGGGCATTCAGATCTACGGCCATTCCAGGAATGGTGTTGGAGATGGTTAAGGCATCGGCTCCGGCCGATTCGGCCGCCTGACATACATCCGGCAGTTCGGGACAGTCCGGCGGCAGCTTGACCCAGATAGGTGTGCCCGGAACTTCCTTACGAACCAGCCCGGTCAGGTGCAAAACAGACTGCGGATCGCGACCGAACAGGCGTCCATGGCGGACGTTGGGACAGGAGAGATTCAATTCCAGCGCGGATATGCCGCCGGCCTCGGCCAGGGCCAAAGCGAGCTGCCCATATTCTTCCGGGCTCTCGCCGAAAATGTTGACGATGATGTGGGTCCCTCGTCCCTTTATCAGGGGAAGGCGCTCCTTGAGGAAACAGTCCAGCCCCACATTCTGCAGCCCAACGGAGTTGAGCATGCCTGCCGTGGTCGGAAACACCCGGGGGGAAGGATTTCCCGGCCGCGGCTGGAGCGAGAGCCCCTTACAGACCACGGCCCCCAGTTCTCCCCACGGGACGACACCATCGAGTTCGGAGGCATAGGCGAACGTTCCGGAGGCGGCGATGATAGGATTTTTCAATTCCAAGGTACCCAAACGGACAGACAGGGAAGGTGCGGGTGGTTTCATGGTCATGGCACGATGGTCGGTGTACGGAGTGGATAGGAAGAAAACATATATAGTTCCATTTTCTACTTGGCGTTCCGGTTCAATTATGTTTAAATCATGACCGATACGCCAATCTTATTTTATCTCTAATGAATCGCTTGTCGACAGTAATTTTACAGGCGCAAAACGGGAATGGGAAAAATGAATCCGAAAATCAAAGCACAATTGATGGATGCAGAAGACATGGACCTGGCCATTTCACGCATGGCGGCGGAGATCGTCGAACGACGCTCGTTGCGCCGTGAAGACCTGGCCATTATCGGCATACAGCGCCGGGGAGTACCCCTGGGGCGGCGTCTGGCCGAGAAGGTGGAAAAGATCCTGGGCCGCAAGGTCCATGTCGGAGTCCTCGATATCACTCTCTATCGTGACGATCTGACTACGGTTGCCACACAGCCGATTTTGAAACAATCCAGTATCGATTTCGACATCAACGGGAAGTCGATCATTCTGGTCGATGACGTACTCTATACCGGAAGAACCATCCGGGCGGCCCTGGACGGGCTGATCCACCATGGACGTCCTTCCCGGGTGCAACTGGCTGTCCTGATCGATCGGGGACATCGGGAGCTGCCCATTCATGCCGATTTCGTCGGCAAGAAGGTGCCGACAACGGGGGATGAGATCATCGAAGTCAAGGTCCAGGAAGTGGACCAGATGGAAAAGGTACTCCTGGTGGAGATCGCCTGAGAGTCCCAGCGATTCCCACCGCGGAACATCGATGCGATCGCGCACGACGGAAAGGTGTTTCGTCCCCTTGTATTTTTGTATCTAGAAAGGTCATGCCGATGGAGAAAATTGCCGAACAATTACAGAGCTCCCACGTACTGGGAATCGCTGCTTTGGAAAACTCGGATATTCATCTGATCATTGAAGCCTCCTTCCTCTGCAAAAAGATCCTCGCTCGTTCCTCGTCCAAGCTGGACACGCTGAAAGGCCGGACGGTGGTCAATCTGTTCTATGAATCTTCCACCCGAACCCGCAGCTCGTTTGAGATCGCCGAGAGGCGATTGAGTGCCGATATCCTGAACTTTGCTTCGGCCACCAGCAGCGTCAATAAGGGGGAAACCCTGGTGGATACCGTGCGCAATCTGCAATCCATGGCCCCGGATGTCATTGTCATCCGTCACTCCTCTTCGGGGACGCCCCATCTGCTGACCAAGATATGCAAAGCCTCGGTGGTGAATGCGGGCGACGGGATGCATGAGCATCCGACGCAGGCGTTTCTGGATGCCGTCACCATCCTGGAGAAGAGGCCCACTCTCAAGGGGCTGAAGATCGCCATTTGTGGCGATATACGCCACAGTCGTGTGGCCCGGTCGGACGTCATGCTCTTCTCGCGCCTGGGGGCTCAGGTATGGGTTTGCGGTCCTCCCACACTGATACCGGAAGGTATCGAGACTCTGGGCTGCCGTACCACCTACAGTATCGATGCCGCTCTGGAAGGGGCGGACATCGTCATGGGTTTGCGCATTCAGCAGGAACGGCAGAAGGAGGCCTTCTTTCCGTCGATCAAAGAATACTTCCAGCTGTATGGCCTGACTGCCGAAAGGCTGCAGCGTTCCTCAAAAAATGTACTGGTCATGCATCCCGGGCCGATGAACCGGGGAGTGGAGATCGATTCGGAGGTGGCCGACGGTCCCTATTCGGTGATCCTGGATCAGGTGACCAACGGAGTGGCCGCCCGTATGGCCATTCTCTATCTTTTAGGCGGCGGAAAAATGGATGAACTCAGGAAAAAAGCCGATGAAACTTCTGATTAAAAATGGAAAGGTGGTCGATCCGGCCAACCGTCGAAACGGGTCATGGGATGTCTTGATCGAAGGGGGAGTCATCTCCCGTGTCGGAAAACAGCTGACGGAACGGAAGGCCAAAACGATCGATGCCACGGGCCTGATCGTCTGTCCCGGACTGATTGACATCCATGTCCATCTGCGGGAACCGGGAAGGGAAGACGAGGAGACAATCGATTCCGGCACCCAGGCGGCTGCCGCCGGGGGATTTACCAGCGTGGTCTGCATGCCCAATACCGATCCGGTAAACGACTCCGAGTCGGTGACCCACTACATCCTGGAGAGAGCCCGGCATTCCGGACAGATACGGGTTTTCCCATGCGGGGCCGTCACCAAGGGGCAGAAGGGGGATGCGCTGGCTGCCGTCGGCGAAATGGTTCGTGGGGGCATCGTGGCCGTCTCCGACGACGGGAAATCGGTGGCCAATGCCCAGCTTATGCGCCGGATCATGGAATATTGCCTGGCTTTGGGTATCCCGGTACTGGAACATTGCGAAAATCCGGAACTTACCCAGGACGGAGTTATGAACGAGGGGTGCATCTCCACGCGCCTGGGGCTTCGAGGCATGCATGCCGTGGCCGAAGATGTGCAGGTCTCACGCAACGTACTGCTGGCCGAGCTGACCGGATGCCATCTGCATATACAACATATCTCTACCGCCGGATCCGTCGAGATCGTGCGAGCCGCCAAGGCCCGGGGCGTGAATGTCACTGCCGAGGTGACACCGCATCACCTGGTGCTTACGGAGGATTGTATCGATGCGGAGGTTTACGATACCAACTTCAAGATGAATCCTCCCTTGAGAAGGCAATCCGATGTCGACAGCCTGCGCAGGGCTCTGGCCGACGGAACGATAGACTGTATCGCCTGTGATCATGCTCCCCACAGCAAGGATGAAAAATCGCAGGAATTCGATCTGGCCCCCTTCGGAGTGATCGGGCTGGAAACGTCCGTGAGCGTCATTCTCCATGAACTGGTCCGGACCGGGAAGTTATCCTTGACGCGTTATATCGAGTTGCAGAGCTACAATCCGGCCAGGATCGTAAACATACCTTATGGAACACTCTCGGAAGGAGCGGCTGCCGATGTCACCCTGCTGGATTTGAAGAAGACGGTCACCGTCGACAAGGCCAAATTTCGTTCTAAATGCCGAAATACGCCGTTTCAAGGGCGTACGCTACAAGGAGCACCCTGCATGACCATTGTCGGAGGAAAGGTGGTTTGGAAATCCTGATAATCCTCACGACAAAAGACGCATTGATGCCGGGGAAGGAGGACATAACCCCGCAGAACAATGAGGGCTCGGCTTGTCCACTTTTTTTCACGGCAGACTGAAACCTATGGGTCCCGGTTTGCGTAGTTAATCATGTGTCTTTTTGCATGGCTCGAATGAGGGATGGCAGATCAGGATGCAACACTGGTTCGATGGGCCTTGCAAGGGGATGTGGATGCCTTTGCCGAAATCGTCAAACGATATGAATCGGCAGTAGTTAACTATATTTACTGGATGGTGCTGAACCGGGACGATGCCCTGGACATCGCACAGATTGTATTTTTTAAGGTTTATCAATCGCTGGAGAAATATAATCCTGAGTTTAAATTCAGTTCCTGGCTGTTCACGGTGGCCAAGAATTGTACGATCGACACGTTAAGGAAAAATCCGAAAAATCTGATATCCCTCGATGAGGTGATGGGCGAAGAAGAGACCGGAACGGGCATACAGGTGGAAGATCTGGAATCCCCCAGTCCGGAAAGGAATTATTTGAACAAAGAATTGGGGATACAGATGGCGACCGCCATGAACGAATTGCCCGTAGCGTACCGGGAGGTTATTGTTTTGAGACACTTACAGGATAAAACGTACGAAGAGATGTCCGATATCCTCGAGTTGCCGTTAGGTACGATTAAAAACCGGTTGTTTCGGGCTAGAGAGATTCTTAAGGAAATTCTTTCCAGGTGATCATAAACGCATAGAGAACAGGAAATGAAAATGGGTTGCCCGGTAATAGAAATCAAACAGCTTGCCCTGGATATAGTCGAAAGCGAGGTGCGGTCCCGCGAACTGAAGGACCACATGGCCGAGTGTTCCTGTTGCCAAAGCCTTTTCCGGCAGGAATTGGACCTGAATCGGCAGCTGAAAAAGCTGCCGCAGGTAGTTGTGCCTCTGGATTTTTCCATGTCGGTCATGCGGGATGTGCGAAAAGCCGCCGGAGTTCCGGAATATCGGAAGAAATCCTGTCTGGCATGGTTTTGCGTAGCGGCAGCCATCTTCCTGCTGGCCTTTCTATCTGTTTTTGCCCCTCAGGTGCTGCAGACACCCGTATGGAACCAGATGATCATCGGCAGCTTCGGAATGCTGGTGCAGGCACTGGAAGCGGGGATTCGAGCCGCCCTGGCCATGGCCCATGCATCCCTTCAGGCTTTGCAGCTATTCGGAGGCACTCTGGCTTATTTCGCCAGGCTGTCTTTCGGTGTTCCGGCCGACTGGTTTGCTGTTCTGACAGCGCTGTTCTTATCGTCGAACGCGGCCCTCTTTTTCCTGCTTCGTAGACCGCAAGAGACCAATCCCAAACCTACTCGTTGAGGAAAGCTTTGCATTTCCAGAACCGGAACCGCTGCCAAAAAAGCCTGTTCACCTGCCTTCTTTGGGGATGGATGTTTCTTGTCTTTTCCTACGGACAAGCGGCGGAGAAGACGGCCGACCCCTCTCCGGCCGGAGCGGAAACCCTGATAATCGAACGCGATCAGGATGTTGCCGAGGATGTGATCGCTTTTTCCAAGAATATCCTGGTGCGTGGAATCGCCAGAAGAGGCGTGGCGGCGGTGGGTGGCAATCTGGTGATTGAAGGGATCGTACGGGGCGACGTGGTGGTGATCGGCGGCACGCTGGAGATCAAAGACGGGGCCATCGTTCAGCAGGATGTGATCGTCATCGGCGGCAATTTGCGCCGCGATCCCCTCGGACGCGTCGACGGCAAGGTGTTCGCCACTTCCTTTTATCAGCAGCGGCTGATCGAATTTTTTCAGAATCCTTCTCATGTTCTTTTCCATGTGGATTACTCTCCCACCTCCATGTTGTGGCGGATTCTGCGACTGTCCTGCTGGTTTGTCCTCTCTTATCTGGTTTTCAAATTATTTTCCCAGCCGGTGCTGCGGGCCGGACGCCATCTGGAACAGAATCCGGGACGGGTCGTTGTCACCGGTCTGATAGCTTCCGTGGCGCTCGCAACCAGTCTGCTCCTGTTCCTGGTTTTATGTGTGATTCTGATCGGAGTCCCTCTGGTAATCGGATGGGGGGTCTTCACTCTGGGGGTATGGATCTTCGGTTCGACCGCCGTCTACCATGTCCTGGGAAGCGCGATCGCCCGGACCTTTCTGGCTCGTCGTGTGGCCCCCACTCCGGCATTGCTCCTCTTTCTTGGACTGCTCTCCGTCGGGTTGATACGGTTGCTGCCGGTTGTCAATTTCGTGCTGCCTTATTTCATCTTTATCCTTGCCTTGGGAACGACTATCCAATCTTACATCCGTATGGATCAGCTTCTTTTCTGGAAGAAGAACATTCCCAATCTGCCCTGCACGGAACGCTGAATCCCGCCTGCCCCGACACTTCCGGGATCTTTTACCCCGAATGGCAGTCAGGCTTAAAAGTGTGTTTGAGGATTGGCGTGTCGCCTGCAGGTGATGACGTCGCAAAAAATCCTGCGAGCGCCGCACCCTAGTGCGGCAAGGGAAAGGATGTATATTCCTGTTCTCTTTCTGACATCGCCGGATCGAATGGTATGAAAAGGATTATATTATAATCCGTATTCTCCTGCCGCACTGGGGTGCGGCGCTCCCGGTAATGCTTTTTTGCGAGGTCACCCCAGGCGGAAGCCGGCTCACCTTCTTGGCATCCGCTGGGGCCGATGGTAAAATTTCGGATCGCAAAATGGTCCGGATTGCCGTTACTATCACCGAACGGTGGAGACTACCGGAATGGAATTATGGGCTGACAGGCTGCGTGGTGGTGGTGGCTTCCGGAAAGGAAGAAGTGGCGGCAGGATTGGTGCTGAGGATGATGTCCCCCTCTTTGACCAGTTTTCCCTCTTCCCGGGCATGTTTTTCAATGAGGCGCACGTCCTTCTTCAGGTCGGAAATACGTTCTTCCAGCAGCCGATTGCTTTCCGCGCGGGAAGCCGATTCCTGTTCGATTTGGCGCAGTTCGGCCTCCTTTTTTTGTAGAGCCAGATAACCGTTTTCGCCGAAAATGAGATAGGCGGTAACCCCCAGACCGGCACATAGGATACAGATGAAGAAAAGATCCCTGATCGGATTGCCGGTCGCAATCTTGACCGGAGAGAGTGTGATTCTGGATTTCATTCGGATTGAGGATGCCTTGTTATGATCTCTGATACCTACGTCATTGCTTTGACCACCGTCGGATCCGAATCCGACGCTTCCCGCCTGGCCCGTGTCCTGGTAGAGGAGCAACTGGCCGCTTGTGTTACGATTATGCCGGAAGTCAGGTCTTTTTACAAGTGGAAAAATCAATTATGTGAAGATGTTGAGTGGCTTTTGCTAATCAAAACCCTTAAGGAGTGCAAGGAACCCCTCGATGTGTTTTTCCAGAAGAATCATCCCTACGAACTTCCGGAATTGATCCTGGTCCCTGTCACGGAAGGAAAACAGGAATATCTCCGATGGATAGACGCCTCGTTGGGTAAAAACCGGGAACCCTGAACTGACGAAGCGGCAAAAAGTCGAAAATCATACTGTGTAGTTTTTCCTGATGCCCATTGGACGGACATTTCAGTCACAGACAAGAATGTCTGTGCCACTTTTTACCGCTTCGTCTGAACTAGTCGGTCTTCTTTTTCTTCCTGATACCCTTGATCCCAAAGAGGGAAAGGAAAAGTTGCGATTGGGTATGTTCATCCAGATGGAGATCCAGGAGCATTTCCAATTCACCGCGGTCCAGGTAAACGCCCTGGCATTTAGGATTGGTGCAGCGGTCGATGCGAACGACCTTCATGTCGCTTTCGGACATGTCGCAGCCGCATTTCGGGCATTTCATCCAATATTGTTTTTTCCGTTCCTCTTCCTCGCGCCGCTGCTTCTCCTCATCCAGTTTTCTACGCCATTCCTGAAATTTTTCCCGTTCCTTGTCCTTGAGCTGCTTCTCGATCAACTTGTCCAGGTTCTCACCGTGTAAGGGCATAAAACATACTCCTATAAGTAAATTCTTTTTATAGCGGTCCAATGGTCTCCTGAAAAATGCCACAGATTAGAGCGGATGGCAAGGGATATGACAGGAAAAAGATTGCAATTTCTACTCCGCCAGTATCATTCCTGGTACCTGACACGGTGGAAAAGCGACATGCTTCTGCTGACGAACCGGCAGGTTCGGGTGGAGAACTCCTTCTCCTGTCCTTTTCTGGTCATCGACCATCCGGAATTTCTCCTGCGCTGTAAGATACGAAGCTTTTGTTGCAAGAAGGAAGGGAGAATCTGCCTGCGGCTGGAGGATGGGCCCGGCCGGGACCCGGTGCCCGCAGTTCTGACTCCGCGGGAGGCCGAGTTTATAGGTACTTTCCACGATTTATCCCGTTACTCTTTCCTTGCCTGGTGCCGGGAGGTTCTGCAGAACGCTTTTCCGCAAGAGCGATGGCGGCAGGTTTCTTTCTCGGGATATCATAATCCTTGTTTCGACCAATCCTGTGTCTGCTTCCGGGCTGTTCCCAAGAACGGCAGCACACAGGCCACCGTTCTGGCGGATTACGATCTCCATCCGGAGTCCATGTACCGAACGCTCTCTACTGCGGTGCTGTGGCAGGTGCGGATAAAAAAACACGCCTCGAAATACCCTCATCTGCAGATGCATCTGATAGTTCCGGCAAGAAATCTCAACATGATTTCTCGCATACTTCATTGGATGGACGGGATGAAAATGCCTTGGCACCTTTACGGGTACCGGGAAAAGTCAACTTTTCTCCAGCCGTTTGATTACGCCAGAGCACCTTCTGTCTGCCGGACGGGAAAGTCGCTCTGGCCCAGTACCAAACCCTGGAGCACCAGCGAACTCCTGGACAGAATCCATAGGGAATTTCCTCACTGTTTTCGCCGTTTTCCAAGGGCCGATGGAGGCTCTTCCTTCCGGCTCCTCGGCCTGGAGATAATCAGGTCGCATGGGCCCGCAGAGACACCGCTCTGTTTTGGACCGCCTGATTTCCAGAGGGAGTTGTCCGAGGAAACCTTCGGCGATTTTCGCGCCCTGGTGGAGCAGGTGCAGGCCATAAGGAGACAGGACTCTTCGGATAGAACCCATCCCTTTTACCGCTGGCAGGGAGAACGGTGGTTGGAAGAGATTTTATTATGCAACATCGAAGCCCTGGATCCCGATCTCGATCCACGGTTTGTCTATTCCCAGGTGCCAACCATGGTCGGAGGTCATCGCGGGATCCTGGATGTGTTGACGGTAAACAGGGAAGGGCGCCTGGTCGTCGTCGAAATCAAGGTGGAAAGGGATCCGGATCTGCTGTTTCAATCTCTGGACTATTGGGAACGCGTACACCGGCATAATCTGGAAAACGAGTTCGAATCCCGCGGCTATTTTCCCGGAAGGAGCCTGCGAAAGGAATTCCCTCTTTTATACATGACGGCACCGGCGCTGGCCTTTCATCCGGCCGTGAAGATCCAGGCGGCGATGGTCCGTCCGGGAATCCCTATCTACAGGATCGGGTTGCGGGGGGACTGGCGAAAAAACCTGCAGGTTTCTTTTCGGGAACGGCTCTCTCCATACTAATTCTGCCGCTCGATTCTGCTCAGCAGCCTCTGCAAAGTCTGCCAAACCTGTTCTTCCGTGATCCCCTCCACGCATCGCGGACTCTCGTATCGATAGCAGCGATATCCCGGACAGGGGCTGCAAGACAAATCGGTACGGACGGCCTCAAAGGTGGTGCCCCAGGGATGCCAGGCATCATAGTTGGAGGAGGAGAAGATGGCCAGGACCGGTCGCCGCAGGGCGGCAGCCAGGTGCATGGGTCCGCTGTCGTTTCCGATGAAACAATGACTATGCTGTAAAATGGCTTTGAATTCTTCCAGGTCGGTCCCTTGATATACGGGGATGGGCTCGCGTTGATGGCGCAGAACCCGACGGGCAATGTTCTCCTCGCCCGGACCTATGGACAGAACCACCGCCAGGTCGCTCTTTTTCCGTATATGGTCGATCAACCGGCTGAAACGTTCTTCCGGCCATTGTTTTGTCCGTAGGGTGGCTGTCGGCTGTATCAGAAGGAAGGGGCGGTGGGCCAGGCGGATTTTGTCCAGAAAACGGCCGGCCTGCTCCATGGCTTGTGGCGTGGTGAAGATCTCGGGAGAAAAGGATTCGGCCCGTTCCACAATTCCCAGCCATTTCAGGGGGGCGAGTTGAGTTTCCACCGTGTGGACAGGGGATTTACCCCATATATCGGCGGCCGCCGGCACCAGGTGGGTGTAGGCGGAGGGGCGCCGGTAGTGAACGAATCCGATACGTACCGGGGCATGGGCCGCAAGCGTCAGGTAAAGAGAGGTACTTCCACCGTGCAGGTTCCAGATACAATCATAGCCACCCTGCTGCAGGCGCCGGGTACAATGCCATCGATCCCGGTAGCGATGCCACCAGGAACCGCTGCGGGCAAGAATTTCCATGTGGTCGACCCCCGGGTTGCCGCGAAAGACGCCGGCACAGGGTTGTTCCACCAACATGGTAATATGCAGCGACGGATTCCAGTCCTTGAGTGCCCGTATGACCGGAGTGGAAAGGATACAATCTCCCAGATTGCGAAGGCGCACGATCAGCAGCCGCTTGGCCCCGGAAAGGAAATCTGGGCTCCCGGAGGGGATGCCGGCACTTGTCGATGGATCGGTTTTTATCATAATATCGTCCGGTCGGAATTATCTCACATATCGAATAGAGGTTCCTATGGAAAGAAAAAGATGGGTGTCCCCGATTGCAGTCCTGTGCCTCCTGTTCCTGGGGAATCCTTTCGCGACGAAAACCGGTGCTATGGCCGGGCATGTCGATGAGCTGTGGCAGACATTTCAGGATCCGCCCCGTAACTACTCGCTGATGCCCTATTGGTTCTGGAACGGGCGGATCACTCCGGAGGAGACCCGCCGCCAGATCGAGGAAATGGTTCGTCAGGGGGTCCATCAGGCGGTTCTATTCCCCTGGGAGGGGATGGAGGTCCGCTACCTGTCGGAGGAATACTTCCGGCAGATCGGGGTTGCCCTCGATGCCGCCAGAGAACTGGGATTCACCCTCAATCTGGCCGATGAATTCACCTGGCCCAGCGGGCATGCCTGGGATCCAGGTTCCGATAATCCGGAATTGAGCCGGGTACTACAGGCCCATCCGGAGTTTCGCATGCAACGCCTGGAGGTCGAAGAACGGGATATTGAGATGTCCGGCCTGTTCAAGATGATCTACACCTACCGACCCGAGGCAATTTCCGCTTTCCGGCTGGATGCCGACAACAATCTGGAGGAGGCATCCCTCATGACCTTTCCGCCTTCCGAGTCCTTCGAATGGTATGTGCCCAAGGGAGAGCGCTGGAGGGTTTTTACCTACCGCCTGGTTCCGGCCGTCGGGGCCCACAACACCCGCGTGGATCTTCTCAATCCCAAGGCAGTCCGGGTGTACCTGGACCTGGTGTATGAAGAATACCGGCGGCGATTCCCGCAGCATCTGGGTACCACGTTTCAACTGGCACTGGCGGACCATGAGGGTTCCTATGGAGCCCCCATTGCCTGGACTCCGGCCCTTTGGGAGGAATTCCAGCGTTTCGCCGGATATGATTTAAGGCCGCTTCTGCCTTTTTTACACAATCGAACCAAGGATCCGGAGCGCGGCCGGAAGGTACGCCGTGATTACCTGGAGGTGATCTCCCGGTTGCATGTGCAGTCTTTTACCGGACAGATAGCCGAGTGGTGCGGCAAATACAAGCTGGGTTATGCGGCCTCGACTTATGAGGAGCAGCTGTACATTCAGGTGGAACGGGTCGGCGACCAGTTCCGCTGGTGGCGTTCCGGTACCCATGTCGAGATCGATGCCCTGCTGGAAAGATTCCGCTGGCCGGTCGATTTCAAGGAGGCAGGCTCCGTCGCCCACCTGGAAGGCAAACCCCTGGTGATCGAAAACCAGGGCCTGCAGGGGCATGGGAGCTTTTTTAGCCTGGAAAAAGCCAGACAGGGAACCAACATGTGCCTTCTCTGGGGAGGCAATCTGCTGGTGCCCTATTTCGACTATGATGCCAACAAAATCCAGTATCCTCCGCAGTGGTTCCGCAGTCAGCCCTTCTGGCCCTATTTCCGCATCTATGCCGATTACGTGCGGCGGGCGCAGTTCATGAACGGTCAGGGGAGCCATGTCGCTCCCATCGCCCTTTACTATCCGCTGGAGACCGCCTTTGCCGAATCGGAAACCCTGCTGAGTCCCAAACCCCATCGATATCTCCTATGGAACAACTTCATGGATGAGGTACAGAACGTGTACACCGCTCTGCAGCTGGAGCTGTTTCACGGCGGATGGGATTATCATGTCCTCGACCGGGAATTCCTGAAACGGGCCGAGATCAGCGGATCTAGCCTGAAAATAAGGGATGAAGAATTTTCTGTACTGGTGCTCCCTCCCATGGTGGCCATGGAAGAGGAATCGGTCCGCCGTATCGGTGCTTTTCTCGATGCCGGAGGAAAGGTTCTGAGTATCGGAGAACTTCCGGCGGCGCTACAGGGGGAAAAACGCATCGCACGTTTTCCCCTCCGCAAACACCCGCCGTTCATGGATCAGTTGAACTATACCAAGGCGTTGGAGACGCCTCCGCCCCTGAAGGAAGATCTGCAGCCTCTTTTACAGAAACTCCAGGCGATCCATCCGCCGGAGGTTCGTATCGCAGGAGACACCACGGCGGGATTGCACTGGAGCCATCGGCGTTCCGACGATGTGGATATGTATTGGGTGGTCAACGACAGCGACCGGGAGCGATCCGCCGTCTGGACATTCCCCGGCAAGGGGCGATTCGAGCGCTGGGATGCGGAAAGCGGAAAGCGGACTCCCTGGTGCAATGCCGGCCTGCTCGGGATGAATCCCTGGGAGGCCTTCTATATCGTCCGTTCCAATGGTCCGGCCCATACCTGTCCGGAGAATCCCGCTGCCGAAGAAGTACTGCTGCAGCTGCCGATGAGCGGATGGGAATTTACGCCCGAGGCAACCAACCTGGAGGTGCCTTACGTCCGCAACGAGCGCACCGGTGATCTCGTATGGCTTTCCCCGGAACGGAACGGCCTGCGTGCATGGTGGCTGATCGGACCCTTTCCCAATGAAGATCATCAAGGTTTCTATAAGGCCTATCCGCCGGAGACCGAGTTTCTGCCGGAAAAACGCTATAACCCGGGAGAGGGGATCGTCGGCTGGAAGTATTACGAATCGCCCGAGTACACCATCCTTATGCGGGACGCCCTGGCCAGAGGGAGGCAACAAGGGATTTATTATGCCTGTACCGGCGTCTATTCGCCGGAGACGCGGACCGGCCGCCTGCATGTGGCCTCCGTCGACAGCGTCAAAGTCTGGTGGAACGGGAAGGAGACATTCTCGGCCCACCGTCATCCCAAATGGATGTTGCTGCGGGATGCCTGGGCCGATCGCATGGAGGTGAGCCTGAAGAAGGGGTGGAACCGGCTGCTCCTGAAAATCGAAGCCGGCATGTCTTTCCCGACGGGCTTTTATGCCCGCCTGGCGGACGAGAAAGGAAATACCCTGCCGGGGATTCTTTGCGGCAAGGAGGAATTGCCCTCGGCAGAAGCGGCACCGAATACCGATTCTTATGTTGCCGAGGCGCCCTTGGGCAGTGCGGTGCAGGAGCCGTTCCGGTTCGATTTCCCGAAAATTCCGGAGCGCCCGGTTCTCTTTCCCGCAGGCCCTGCCGTGATCGATCTGCAGTCCTGGACTCTCGGCAATCTGGCGTATTACTCCGGACGGGCCGAATACGAAATCGAATTCCAGCTGGCATCGGTACCGGCGGGCAGAAGTATGTGGCTGGATTTGGGGAAAGTGGGCGTGGCCGCGGAGGTGTGGGTCAATCAGAAGTCGGCCGGTACGCGTGTCTGGAGTCCCTTTCGCTATGAGATCACTTCACTGGTCGTCAAGGGTAAAAACCGGCTGAAGATCCGGGTGGCCAACTCCGATGCCGGCCGGCAATGCCAGGGGGGTACCATTTACACACGCGGCAGCTGGGGCCTGAATTATCGGACGGAACGGGACCGGCTGTCCACTCTATCCCCCAACGGTCTGGAAGGTCCGGTGCGCCTCCTGATCCGCTAACTTTTCACCACGGAGACACAGAGCGTGCGGAAAATGCTCTGCGTTCTCCGTGCCTCTTAGGTAGAGGAGGATGTTTACCCCTGATCGGCACCTGTACGGCTATTTTAGAAGTAAAGGGACATAAAGCTGGTAGAGAAAACCGATCCAGGTGTCGTCAAAGGAGTTGTTGATGGTATCGTATTCGTAAACCGGTTCATCAGGTTCTGGTGAAGGAGGTGCATCGTTCGGAAAACGATGGATGGGGTGGGTTCTTTAATTCCATGGAGGGATCCGATGGTTTGTGCGAAAAATATCTTCTACGTCTTTGTCATGGCCGTGATCGTGGTCTCCTGCAGCCGAAAACCGGAACTGTCTTCAGCCCAGACCGCGGCGCCGAACACGTCCGGATACGCCGAGGTCGGGTCCGTACGGCTGTATTATGAAATGCACGGGGTGGGTGAACCCCTCCTGTACCTGCACGGGGGCCTGAGTTCGGGAAGGGATTTCGAGAAGTACATTCCTGAGTTTTCGAAGCAGTTCAAGGTGATCGTGGTTGACCGCCGGGGCCATGGCCGGTCGTACGACGACGGCCGGCCTTACAGCTACGCGTCGATGGCCGACGAGATGAACAGCTTCCTCGAGCTCATGAAGATCGATTCCGTGTCGGTGATCGGCTGGAGCGACGGCGGCGTGGTGGGATACCATCTGGCAAGCCGGTATCCATCCAGAGTCAGGAAACTCGTCGCCGTAGGGGCGAACATCCGCACCGATGGAATGACCGCGGAATCCGTCGCATGGATCACAGATAAGATGACTCCAGAAGGCATCGCCATGGACTATCCCTCGGTTGTCGAAGGGTTCAAGTCCTCGAATCCGGATCCGGGCAACTTCGGCCGGTTCATCGAAAAGACACGGGAAATGTGGCTTCGCGATCCCTACATCTCTCCGGCCGATTTCCGGAAGATCAAAGCACCCGTTCTCCTGGTGGCGGGAGACAGGGACGACATCCGGCTGGAGCACATGATTGAGATGTACCGACTCCTGGAGAATTCGCAGCTTTTCATCTATCCCAACACCACGCACTTCGTGTTCGACCAGTACAGCGAACGAGTGGCAGGCGTGATCATCGGGTTTCTCAAGCCGGAAGGCCGATCATCGTCGGTGCCGTGAAGAAGCATCCAGCAGAGCGATGGTGATCTGCTCGACCTGGGACGTCGGATCGGCCACCTTGCCGACCAGGATGTTGCGGGCGGAATCGATGCGGGCTTTGGTTTCGCTATCAAGCATCGTTCAGTCCTCCACAACCCCTTTGCAGTCGGGGTAACCCGGAACAGCCCCAGAACTGTTTTCCGGCGTTCTTGCCCTTCTGTTCCGTGCGCAGGACCATGAGCTTGCCGCACTTGGGGCATGGGGGAATGTGATCCGACCGATCAGACCGATCTGACGGATCGGTCTTGCGCTGCCGGCGCTGCTCCAGCCGGGCGGCGGCGAGTTGTTCGCTGTAGCCGCCGCCTTCGACGAAGGCCTTCTCCAGTGCGGAGATCTGCTGGTCGAGCAGGTAGTTTGCCTGGTTGATCAGGCAAACGAGCGTGTTGGCGCGCACACCGGGATCGGCATGCTCGAACCAGGGCGCATACAGTGTCCACCGCTCGTGATCCGACAGATCGGTCATATCCGACTGATCCGGCTGATTCTTCTTGAAGCGCTGGGGCACCTGACGAATGGCCAAGGCTTCCGGGGCGTCGGGCGCCCATTGCGGCAGGCGCCGGTGTCGCAGGTAGTCCTCGTAGTCGAGCAGGAGCTCCTCCAGGCTGGAACGGGCCACATTGAGCAAGCGCAGTTCGGTTTGCGAAGAAGTCGCGGCGGCGCGGCTGCCTTCCGCGATGTTCTGGCGCCCGGAGCGGGCGGCCTGCACCATCTGGTCCACCGTGCGTGAGTGCGGATCGAGGAACTTTTCGCAGAACCAGTACGTGGCGTCGTAGATCACCGTCGCCGTCTGAAAACTGGCGGTATCGCGATAGCCCCCGCTGGGTCTGAGTCTTCCCACCGATTCCTCCTATGCCGCAACCCGGTTCCATGAGACGTAGTCTTTCAAATATGCGGTGCGTCCGGCTTGTGTACGGAAATGAGCTTGACGAGTTCCTCTTCCAGCAACTCGTCCTCGGAAGGGAACCGGTCAATCTCGCCGAATGCCTTTTTCCCGATCGGCTGCGATATCGGGTTGAAAGTCTTATGGCTCCGACTGAATGCTCCTCCACTACCTCTTGGGCGGCCTGGTGGTGACTTTCTGGGTCTTCTCGTCGAAATGCAGGAGCTGGCCGGTCCGGTACGATTGTACCGACATGGCGATCGGGACCATGGCTTTATAGGCGGTCAGACCGTCCAGAACCGGTTTTTCCCGTGTCCGCATGCATTGGAGAAAGTTTTCATAGTGCGACGGACGCGTTTCCACCGGGATTTTGACCTCCGCCGATCCAAATTTCTTGGTAAAGGCTTCCAGGGTATGTGTCTCCGGAGTGACGGTGATGTAATCGGTCTTACCTTCGAACCTGCCGTGCTCTACCATCATGATGGTGCCTTCATAACCGCGTATCAGTCCGGGGATATGGCGGCTGTTGGCCATGGACGAGGAGAGGATTACGCTGTGTCCGCTGGGGTAATCCGCCGTCAACATGAAGGTGTCGGGGACTTCGCGCCCGTCCTTGAAGATATAAATGCCGCCGGTACCTACGACCCGCGAGGGAAATTCACCGCCTCCCCAGACCAGATTCAAAGGCGCCATGACATGGTAGAAGAGGTCTGTGGCAATCCCTCCGGAGTAATCCCAGTATTTGCGGAAGCGGAAGAACCGTTCGGGAGACCAGGCACGCTTGGGAGCGGAGCCGAGCCACATCTTCCAGTCGATATAATTCTCGCCTTTTCCGTCGGGCCCGGCGTTCTCGTCGATGGCATAGTTCCATTCTCCGGGAGGGTTCCTTTTTCCGTTCCAATTGCGGTGGTAGGAACCCTGGCTCATGATCATCTTTCCGATCATGCCATCCTGGATGGCTTTACGGGCTTTCCACCATTGATCGGCGGATGTAGTCTGAGATCCGATCTGCAGTACCTTCTTAGTTTTTACAGAGGTTTCATAAACCAACTTGGCCTCTTCCACGGTCCGTGTCATCGGTTTCTCCAGATAGACATCCTTTCCGGCATTCATGGCGGCAATGGCCATCGGGGCATGCCAGTGGTCCGGTGTGGCAATGATTACTCCATCGATCTGAGGATCCTGGATGATTTCGCGGTAATCCAGCACGCCCTTGCATTGGAGTTTCTCGGAAGCCTCTTTTTTCCTCTTCTCATACACGTCGCATACGGTCAGAATCTGGGCGTTCTGTTTTTCTTTCAGTTCGGAAAAGCTGCGGATCAGAGAGTTGCCTCTTCCCCCGACGCCGATCACAGCCAGTTGGATGCGATCGTTGGCGCTCAAAATCCTGGCATGTGCCGGCCGTGCGGCGCTCCACAGGGGGAGGACCGAGCCGGCCGCCATCGCGCCGGTTACCATTTGCCTACGAGTAATTCCTGTTGATTCTTTCATAAATACTCCTGGGAGATTCCTATATTTTTCTATCCTGGATGGTTAAAAAGCCGGCCGGAGGGTGTACGGGGCGCATCCATAGATGGGGCTGCCGGTGGCGCTCGTGGCCGTTCGACCCATATCGACTGTTACGGTTGACATGGGCGGATTGTATGTTCGGCCGTACTAGATGTCAAGCTGCCGGGAGATCCTCTCAGGCAAATCGAAACCGGGTCCCGAGGTTGCTTCCATCGGTAAAGTATTCTACTATGCCATGGAGGGAAGATAAGGTGACCTTCCCAGGAAAAGTATCGAGGAAGATTTCCGCGATACGACATTCCAACATGTAAAAGGAGAAACGATATGCCTCCCATCCGCACGCTGATCATGGGCGCCGCAGGTCGCGATTTTCATAACTTCAACACCCATTTTCGTAACAACAAGGAGTATCAGGTCGTTGCCTTTACCGCCACCCAGATTCCCGATATCGAAGGGCGGGTTTACCCTCCGGACCTGGCAGGTGCATCGTACCCCCAGGGGATTCCTATCTATGCCGAAGCGGAATTGCCCGACCTGATCTCGCGTTTGGCCGTGGATCAGGTCGTCTTTGCCTATTCCGATATCCCTCATGAATACGTTATGCACAAAGCCTCGCAGATACTGGCGCTGGGGGCCGATTTCCGCATGATGGGCTACCGGTCCACTCAGGTGAAGTCCAGCAAACCGGTCGTCAGCGTGTGTGCGGTGAGGACCGGGGCCGGGAAGAGCCAGACCACTCGCCGGGTGTCCCTGATCCTTCGCGACTTCGGATATAAAGTCGCCATAGTCCGCCATCCCATGCCATACGGGGACCTGCGCCGGCAGGAGGTGCAACGCTACGCCTCTCTGGCTGACCTGGACCGTCACGAATGCACCATCGAAGAGCGGGAAGAGTATGAACCGCACATCGATAACGGAATGATCGTATTTGCCGGCGTGGATTATGAAAAGATACTGCGTATCGCCGAAAAGGAAGTGGATGTGGTTCTATGGGACGGCGGCAACAACGATTTTCCATTCTATGTTTCTGACCTGCAGATTGTGGTGGCCGATCCGCATCGTCCGGGACATGAGACGGGCTACCATCCTGGTGAGACTAATGTCCGTGCCGCCGATGTGTTCGTGATCAACAAGGTCGATACGGCCGACCCGGAAGCCGTGGTACGGGTTGCGGAGAGCCTGCGGAAATGTAACGCCAAGGCCGTGATCGTCAAGGGTGCCTCTCCGCTGTATGTGGACGATCCGGAAGCGATCAAGGGTAAACGGGTTCTGGTGATCGAGGACGGTCCGACGCTGACCCATGGGGAGATGGCCTATGGTGCGGGGTATCTGGCCGCCCGCCGTTTCGGCGCCGCGGAGATCGTGGATCCGCGGCCGTTTGCCGTCAATTCCATTGCCGCCACCTACCGAAAATATCCCAAGGTTGGATTCATCCTTCCGGCGATGGGATATGGAGATGCCCAGATCAGGGATTTGGAGGCCACCATCAATCGGGCCGACGTCGATATGATTATCGTCGGCACCCCGATCGACCTGACACGCATCATACGGATCGACAAGCCTTCCCAGCGGGTGCGTTATGAACTGCAGGAGATCGGACATCCGAACCTGGAGGATCTGCTGCAGGCCAAATTCACACGCCGAGGCGCGGAGCCTGCGGGGGCGTAGGCGGAAATCTCAAGCCGGACCTGTTTTCATTTTTGTCTATCACAGACAAGAATGTCTGTGCCACCGTAGGGGCACCCCTTGCGGGTGCCCTTTTCCTTTACCCTATTGTTTTTGCGGGCCGATGATGACTTCCCGGGTAAGGTGTCCTCCGCGTGTCGATAAGAGGTGGATGGTGCATTTTGCACCGTCTATCCCGTTGAGGCGGACCTGGAAGCGGACGGTTTTCACCTCTCCCTTTCGCGTCCATCCCATTTCCAGATCCTTGTTACGGATCGCCGGCTCGACGATTTCCACTTTCTTGTCTGCCTTGTTCTTCACCAGCTCTTTATCGAATTCAAGTCGCACCATATCTTGTCTAACCATCTTGACCAGCTTGGCCTGTTCCAGGGCCGTAGGCAGCTCGCCATTATTGGTGAAGGTGACCGATACCTGGTAGAGACGTTCTCCCGGAAGGGGTGTGACTTCGGCAGAGAGAATCTCGATTTGCGGCAGGTGCCTGGCCAGCATCAGATTAAACAATGCCTGCTTCCGAATCCATTCTTCGAGGAATTGCGGCGGGGGATTCTGCTGAAAGAACTTGGGATGGAAACCGCCGATCTCCACTTCGCCCAATACGGGATGAACATATGGGGTCCAGGCCCGGAATCCCCTGCCACCCAGGGCTTCGTCGTTCCACCGCAGGGAGTCCAGACTATCGTACAAACCGTCCTGGTTGTAGTCTTTCATGGCCCCGCTGTTCCATATTTCGTCTCCATACCAGATGGCCCCAAAAGACCAGTAGCCGAAATCGGGACCGTGTCCGAAGAGCGGTTCCGGCCGGTTCGGTTCACCGGTGACCGGATTGATTTTGACCCGTGTCTGGTACGTCTCATAGACATCGCCGGCCCAGGGGTAGCCGGTGATCCGCTTCCCCTCCTCGTCGAAACGCCGGTACCAGGCCATATCTTCCGCATACATGCGCTCCGCCTCCGGGGAGGTAGATGGCGGCCGAAGATGCATGGGAACGGAGGTATCCATGGAATTGACGATGCCGACATTCGGATGGGACAGAAGAAAAAGCACTACGCTGCGGGTCTCGGTCTCGGATAACGGATACTCCCCGGCCCCCGGTTGGACCCATCCCCGTTCCGTATCGTCGCCTCCTTTGTCCGGACGCCAGTTTTCCGGGTAGTTGCGATGGAGATCCAGTCCCCCGATCCCATCTTCGTTGTATTTTCCATCCAGATCGTTATCGATTCCCTCCGAATAGACCATCCAGTCGCCCTCATCCTCCGGGACTGTCTTCATCAGGCGCCCGGAAGGATCGCCGGGATGGAGAATGGCATTTCCCTTTCCCGGTCCTACCTTCCGGCGCATTTGTCGAATCGCGCCGTCACCGTCCAGATCTTCTGCCGGATCTTCATCCAGAAGTCCATCCCCGTCGGAATCGTGGGGACGGACCGTGCTGCGTAGGGATTGTGCTGTATGCAGATACAACTCGCATCCATCCGGATTGTTCTGAACCCGCAGGTAGAAGGCCTTGGTATCGATCAGATGGGTGATCTCGCCGTCTTGACCATAGCGGTGGAGCAGATGTTGCAACAGCCAGAGCACCGATTCACTGGCGGTGACCTCTCCGGCATGTCGGCCTCCTTCGATGAAAACCGCCGGCTTGTCGCTTGCCTTGCCTGTCTTTTTATTGGTGACGGTGACCTGGTAGATGTCTCTCCCTTCGAAAGATTTGCCGACGGAATAGAGATCCAGGATGCCGGAAAATTTCTCCGCCCAGAGTTTCAGAAATTCGTTCACTTCCTGGTAGGTGTGGTAGTGGGAAAAGTCCAGTTCTCCTTTTTTCCGCGGCATGGTTTCCGGGTAATCGACCTTGGGAAAAAAACTGACGCCATGCCTGGTCCCCCCCACGGTATAATAGGAATACTTCTTCGTATCTGCATCCGGTTCGGTTTTTTCCTGAGCCGCCATGAAAGAGAAATTCGCCAGAATGAGAGCGAGGAAGAAACAGGAAAGCGGGGGGATAAAGGACTTGTTCGGCATGATCACTCCGTTCAGGATGGAATCCGAATTTTTTTTAAGGAAATGGTGTTCACAAGGTAAGAAACAGAATACCTGCCACCAGGGTCAGCAGGGTCACCGGCAGACCGATTTTAAAATACTCCACAAAACCGATAGGACAGTCCTTCTTGGCAATCTCTACCACGATGAGATTGGCCACCGAACCGAGCAGGGTCAAATTACCGGCCAGGGTAGAGGCCATGGCCAATACCAGCCAAAGATCGGTTGGGGACGTCTGGGCCTGGATCAGAGGGACATAGACCATGACCGCCGGTACGTTGCTGACCAGATTGGAGAGGAGGGCGATGATAACCGTCAAACCGCTCATGTTGGCCACGGACCTGTCCTGCAGGAGAAAGCCGGTCTTTTGAAATAAAAAATCCGTCAGCCCGGACGTCTCGACTCCTCTCATAACGACAAAGAGACCGGCAAACAAAAAGAGCAAGGTCCAGTCGACCTCCTGCAGCGCCCGGCGGGGTTTGCGGCTGCCGGCCAGGATGACGATGGAGGCAAGGGACATGGCGACCGCCGGCGGGTGAAAATTGAAACAGAGCAGCAGAAACATAGTGATTCCGGCCCCCAGGGAAATCGCCAGCAGCCAACGTTGTATGCGCACCGGATTGCGGGGGGGCGGAATCACCATTGGTTCCATGGTGATTTCCCGGCGATAAAAAAAACGCACTACCAGAAAGACGAGAAGCAGTCCGACGGCGCTGACCGGCCAGAGCCGGCCGGTAAACTGGAGAAAGGGGAGTCCGGAACGCATTCCGATCAGGGCATTCTGAGGATTTCCGATGATGGTGCAGGCACTGCCTATATTGGCCGAAGTCGCCAGAGCGATCAGGTAGGGTAGCGGATTCAGAGAGAGACGCTTGGCCACCCGAAGCAGCACCGGGGCATACAGGAGGCATATGGTATCGTTCATGAAAAATGCGGACAGAATTCCGGAAGAGACGACAATCAGAGCCAGAAGCATGACCGTATTGCGGGCCAGACCGATGATCCATCGCTCCAAAACCTCGAAAAAACCGGACAATTCCAGGTAGGCGATCAGGATCATCATGCCGAGGAGAAAAAGTATGGTGTCCAGATCGATGGCCCGATAGGCTTCCTGCAGGGGGATGACACCGAAAGCGACCATGGCTACGGCACCCAACAGCGCGCCGGTCGGCCGGTCGATATAAAGTTTCGGAATGCCCTGGATTCCGAGAATCAGATAGGTAGCCAGAAAGATCAGTAATGCGGCCATATATTTTGTTCTTAAAAAATCCCATGGATTATAACGGATAAAGAAGGTTGTTCTTTACTTTCGTGCCCGCTTTGTTTAAATTTGCAGATTTGCGGAAAAAGGCGAGACCTCAAGGAAGGCAGAAAAGGAGATCAACAGGCATGGAAACAACTTACATGAAGATCGGAGATATGAAGGATTATCGTCCCGCTTTGTCGCTGCGCGAAACCGAGCGGGCTATCAAGCACATCAAGGACTACTTTGAAGGGGAATTGGCCCGGGCCCTCAACCTGGAAAGAATTTCCGCTCCTCTTTTTGTTTGTCCCGAATCCGGTCTGAATGACGACCTCAATGGGGTGGAGCGCAAGGTCTCCTTCGACGCCAAGGCGCTCTCCGGCAAAACGGTGGAAGTGGTGCAGTCGCTGGCCAAATGGAAAAGAAACGCTCTGGGGCGCTACGGCTTTTCCATCGGCGAAGGTCTCTATACCGATATGAATGCCATCCGCCGCGACGAAGTTTTGAGCAACCTTCACTCCCTCTACGTCGATCAATGGGATTGGGAGCTGGTGATCGGCCGGGAAGATAGGAATGTCGCTTTTCTACGGCAGACGGTGGAAAAGATATACCGGGTAATCCGGGAAACCGAGCAAGACATCAGCCACTCCTATCCCCAGTTCAACCCCATTCTTCCCGAGCAGATCTTTTTCATCGGCAGTCAGGAGCTGGAAGATCTCTATCCCCGGCTCTCTCCGCGGGAGAGGGAAAATGAGATCGCCTTGAAACACGGGGCGGTTTTCATTTCCCAGATCGGGGGGAGAATGCGATCGGGACAAAGACATGACGGCCGGGCCCCCGATTACGACGACTGGAGTCTGAACGGCGATATTCTGCTTTGGTTTCCCGTCCTCTCCTGTGCCCTGGAGATCTCCTCCATGGGGATTCGTGTGGATGAAGAATCCCTGCCGCGGCAGCTGGCCGAGGCAGAATGCGAAAGCCGCATCCATCGTCCGTTCCATCAGGCAATCCTGCAGCGGCAGTTGCCCTATACCATAGGTGGAGGGCTGGGTCAGTCGCGGCTCTGTATGTTTTTTTTGAGAAAGGCGCATGTGGGGGAGGTACAATCCTCCACCTGGCCCGAAGATGTAATCATGGAATTCGACGCAAAAGGGATTCCCTTACTTTAAGGAGAAACGGCATGTCCGATGTAACCATACGACAACTCTATCGAGAAACCGATCGCCATCTTTCGCAAAACCTTCGTGTGTGCGGATGGGTAAGGACGGTGCGCGATTCCAAGGCTTTCGGGTTTATCGAGCTGAACGACGGGACCTTTTTCAAGAACCTGCAGGTTGTGTTCGAAAACAGTCTGACCAATTTCGAGGAAATCGCCCATCTGAATGTCGGGGCCTCCCTGCGGGTAGAAGGATGTCTGGTGGCCACTCCCCAGGCGAAGCAACCCTTTGAGTTGAAAGCCGCCCGCATCGAGGTGGAAGGCCGGTCCACACCGGATTATCCCCTGCAGAAAAAACGGCACAGCTTCGAGTTCCTGCGGGAGATCGCCCATCTGCGTCCCAGGACCAACACCTTCTCCGCCGTATTCCGGGTGAGGTCTCTGGCGGCCTTCGCTATCCAGCAGTTTTTCCATGAACGGGGATTTTTGTGGATCCAGACTCCGATCGTCACCGGCAGCGATTGCGAGGGTGCCGGGGAGATGTTCCGGGTGACCACGCTGGATCCTCTGCATCCTCCCTGCAATCCGCAGGGAGAGGTGGACTATTCCCAGGATTTCTTCGGCCATGAGGCAAACCTGACCGTCAGCGGTCAGTTGAACGTGGAAGCCTTCTGCATGGCATTCCGCAACGTATATACCTTTGGGCCGACCTTTCGTGCGGAAAACTCCAATACGACGCGGCATGCCGCCGAATTCTGGATGATCGAACCGGAGATGGCCTTTGCGGAGCTGGCCGACGATATGCGGCTCGCCGAAGACATGGTGAAATACCTGATCCGATACATGCTGGAAAATGCTCCCGAAGAGATGGCATTTTTTAACTCCATGATCGATCAGGGACTGATGGACCGGCTGCAGAATGTGATCCATTCCGAGTTTGCCCGGATCACCTACACGGAGGCGATCGGGCTGCTGCAGAAGGAGTCGGCCAAGTTTGAATATCCCGTCGAATGGGGCAAAGACCTGCAGACGGAACATGAAAGGCACCTGACGGAAAAGATCTTTCAAAGGCCGGTCTTTGTGGTCGATTATCCCAAGGAAATCAAGGCTTTCTATATGCGGCAGAACGACGATAATAAAACAGTAGCTGCCATGGATCTGCTGGTACCGGGCGTAGGCGAGATCATCGGTGGAAGCCAGAGGGAAGAGCGCCACGATTATCTCGTCCGCCGTATCCGGGAGATGAATCTGCGGGAAAAGGACTACTGGTGGTATCTGGACCTGCGCAAGTTCGGCGGGGTCAAGCATGCCGGTTTCGGCCTGGGTTTTTCCCGCGCCATTATGTATCTGACGGGAATCAGTAATATTCGGGATGTATTACCGTTCCCCCGGACGGTAAAAAGTGCCTCTTTTTAATCGGTGTGGAAGACCTCTTCCATGTCGGACCACCATTGTCCGGGATCGTTGCCTTCCAGAGGTTTCTGCATGGGGTTCATGATGGCCCACCATTCCTGGGTTTTGGGGCAGAGGGCCATCCGCTCCATGTCTGCCTGGTAATCGGTCCCATGATATTCAAAGTAGGCGAAGAGCAGGTTGTCCCGGAAAAAAATCGTATAGTTACGGATATTGCAGCGGCGTATGGTTTCCAGAACTTCGGGCCAAACGGCGGCATGATATTGCTTATATGGTTGCACAGCTTCGGGACGCAGACCGATCATCATTCCGTATCTTTTCATGGGCCGTCTTTTCCTTTCCAAGTACTTTGTATTCGCGTTCTTCTGTCGGCTGCTTCTTCCCCGGCGGAAAAACACCTTATTTTCACATGATCGAGGAGAGAATGCCATAGGAGATTTTACGTTCACGTTAACTATGTGATAATAATTTCTATTTCAGTAAGGTTCGAGATCGTATCGTCGGCCTGGCGGTTCGAGTCGAAAATCCAGTGTTATTGAGGCTTTTTGCCCGATTTTGCCCGGTGACACCAGAAATACAAAAAATTTTCGGGTAAAGGCTTCCTTTGCCGTAGAAAAACGGTATATCATCTCTACGTTTACGTTAACTATGTACTACTAATTTGCCAGAATGAAGACATTATGCCGGTAAGACTGAAAGATATTGCTAAGGATCTGGGCGTTTCCATCATCACCGTTTCCAAGGTACTAAGAAACCACAGCGACATCAGCGAAAAAACGCGACAACGGGTTCTGCAGAGGATGAAAGAACTCGATTATCAGCCGAACATGACCGCCCGGGCTTTGGTTACCGGACACAGCTATGCCGTCGGTTTTCTGGCCCCCGAACTGACCGCACCCTTTTTCGCCTTGATCTCCAGAGGGATGCATGTGGCTTTAAAAAAGAAGGGCTATAGTCTGATCATATCTTCCTCCTTTGACAATCAGGACCTGGAGCGCCGGGAAATCGATATGCTCCTGGCCCGGAGAGTGGATGCCCTGGTGATTGCAACCACCCAGCAAACCACGGAATCCTTTCGTCATATCCAGGATAAGCAGATTCCTTTCGTGCTGGTCGACCGCAATATACAGGGCATGGAAGCCAATTTTGTCGGAGTCGACGATCGGGTCATCGGCCATATGGCAACCCAGCATCTTCTGGAGATGGGCTGCCGACGCATCGCTCACATACGCGGCCCGGCCGGCAGTACCGCCATGGGCAGACTGGAAGGTTACCGGCAAGCCCTTTTCGAAAAGGGAATCCCGTTCAAAGAGGAGATGGTCAAGGCAATACAGTATTGTGACAAGGAGTGCATCAACAACAGTTACACGGCGGTCAAGGAGCTGCTGGCCTGTAAACCGAGACCGGACGGCATTTTCTGCTTCAACGATCCCTGTGCCCTGGGGGCCACCAAAGCCATCCTGGAGAATAAATTGCGTGTTCCTCAGGATATCGCCCTGATCGGCAGCGGTAATTTCCTCTTCACCGATTTTTTACGGGTTCCTCTCTCCACCGTGGACCAGAATGCAGAGGCCATCGGAGATCGTGCCGCCAAACTGGCCATGCACCTGGTGGAATCCAAAACGCCTGTCAAACCGAAGAGCATTCTGCTGGAACCGAACCTGATCGTCCGGGAATCGACTGCCCGAAAATAGGGATGATGTCGCAATAAATGCCGGGGCGGGGCCGGCATTCCTTTCTTACTTAGGCCATTTGTTTAGGGGCAACCCTCGCGATCACCCGATAGGTATCTCCCCATAGGCTGCCGGACAACCGCAAGGTTGCCCCTACGGAGTAAATTCATAAATTGAATCTGGATGAACTCCCATTTCGATAAAATAAATTAAACAAAAACTTCAACTTATTGCAAATAAGAGCATCTACTATAAAGAGATTATGACGCTTTATCCGCCGTTTTTTTTCGCACCTGCAGTGGATGCAAACGGAAAGAATCTTCGGATGAAGGGAGGAGCTCTTATGATTGCTTCCGTATCCCATTCCTGGGAGGAGATCAAGGTGGAGGCATTCGTCGAGGAAGAGGAGATCCTGTGTAAAAAATGTCTCCTTCCGGTCCTGCCTTCTGATCCCCAGGAAAGATTGGGTCCTTTCTTATTCCATCGGGACTGTTATCAGGCCCATCTGCGTTATCTGAACATCCTGGACAGGAATCGGAAAACGGAAAGGACCATGGACGATTTCGAATACCTCATCTCTTGATGCCGCTGCTTCGAAGGGATATTTATTACCGGCCTCAACCCTCCTCGATAAGGGAAACGGCATTCCGGGGTTTAGGCTGGGATCCACCCCTGACTGGTAGGGGGCCGGTCCTATGGCCCTCTCAAGGATGGTAGGCACGAAGGAATCGACTGGGAGTCGCCGGTTGGAAAAGGCAGACTCCCCCTCCGGCGGGCAAAGCCCACGCCATGCCTGCCTGGAACGGTTTTCCATCCAGGGTTCCTTCCCCCTCCAGGGCGATCAGGATTTGCAGCGTTTCGGACCGGTTGACATAAGAGAAGGGGTTCGGAGAAAACAGCAGGTCGGTGATGAAATAAGGGCTGGATACAAGTCTGATTTCATCATTGCATGCGGTATCCCATCTCGGAAGATTTTGACTGCGATAGGCGCTGACATCGGCGACTTCCATCGCTTTATCCAGATGGAGTTCCCTCGGGCGATTGTAGTCGTAAAGCCGGTAGGTGATATCGGAAGGTTGCTGGATCTCACAAAGCACGATGCCGGCCCCGATGGCATGGATCAATCCTGCGGGTATGAAAAAGGTGTCTCCGGATCGGACCGGTATCCAGTGGAGCAGCGTCTCGATTTCGCCGCTCACTGCCGCTATCCGCAGATGTTCCCGGGACACATCCTGCCTCAGTCCGAGGGCGATGCGGGCACCCGGGTCCGCCCGGAGAATGTGCCACATCTCCGTCTTTCCGGGAGAGGACTCGTGAACTCCGGCGTAGGCGTCGTCCGGGTGGACCTGTACCGAAAGGCGATCGGAAGTGAAGATGAATTTTACCAATATGGGAAGGTATAGAGATTCGGATGTTAGCCAGACCTCACCCACCTTCTTCCCCGAAGAAGCGAACCAGGGCAGGGTATCCGGTGTTCCCCATACCTTTTCATGTGCCACCGGCTGCAATGGGACGGCGTTTTCACTCATAGAAATTGTTCTCCAAAACGTTCCTGGACTAGGGAGTGTATCTGTTTCAACGATTCGGCGCAATCCGTGCGGAAAACAAGGGTGGCATCGGAAGTGTGAATCACCGTGAGATTTTCACAACCCGCCAGGACGATCAGGTGTTGCGGATCGTCGGAGACCACCAGGTTTGACGAAGCATTCCAGGGCAAGGCTTTGCCGGCGGCGATAGCGTTGCCCTGCGGATCTTTACAACAGGTCCGGGCATACGCCGGCCAACTGCCTACATCCAGCCATCGTAAGGGCATGGAAAAGGAGGCGATGGTCACCTCGGGATCGTTGGAAGCCGGCTCCATCACGGCATAATCGATACTGATCTTTTTAACCTGCGCATAGATCTCCGGCCAGAGCGGATTGGTCTCGGCCCGTTTCCATTCCCGGGCCAGGAAAAGAATCTGATCATAGGTTTGCGGTTCATAACGCCGTATGCATTCCAGCAGGGTGGCAGCTTTCCAAACGAACATGCCCGAATTCCATAGATAGCGGTCCGGGCCTGCCTGCAGAAACGCCTCTGCCTTCACGGCAGACGGTTTTTCCCGGAAACGGGAGACCCGCCGCGAACCGTTTTCCATTTCCTTTCCGAGCTCCAGATAACCGAAATTTGTCGAGGCTTCGTCGGGGACGATTCCGAAGGTCACCAGATAGTTCGGATGGTTTTCCACCAGGGCATATCCCTGGGAAATAATCCGCCGGAACTCTTCCGCCGGCTCGATCAGATGATCGGCGGTGAAGATGGCGACTACCGCCTCGGGATCTTCCGTCGCAAGGATGGCTGTACTGACCCCCACGGCGCAGAGGGTATCACGGCCGACCGGCTCGCCGATGAATCGTTCCGCCGGCCAGCCGGCCAGGGTTTGGAGTATATGCTGCCAATGGGCTTGGTTGGCACAAATATATTGCCGGTCGGGGGCAACCAAACCGGAAAGCCTGTCCACAGAGGCTTCCAGGAGGCTTTTTCCCTCCAGGAAGGGGATCAGCTGCTTGGGAAGGCTACGACGGCTCATGGGCCAGAGCCGCAGGCCGGAGCCTCCGGCCAGTATCAAAGCGTATCTCATAGTTACCTCATCTCAAGTCCAGTCGCCGACGGTGAAAGGTGTACAGATCAGCGAGCAGGGCGATCTCGGCGGCACTGTAACGGTCCGCATCCAGCCAGATCTCTTTCTGTTCCGGTGTGACCGAGTTGGGATCGAACATCCATAGCCAATCCTCCGGCTTAGGAAAGGCGGACAGGGCCGGAAAGATCCGGGCTGTCCACAAAGAGGGCTCTTCCTCCCTTTCTCCGTTCGGCCAGAGGATTTGCATCGGGAAGTCTAAAGTTTCCAGCCAGACTGGGATCGGTATCCCGCAAAAAGTGGCACCCTGCCTGAGGGTATCCTTAAAGGTGTCTTCTATGCCGTAACAACGCAGAAACCATACCGATCGGCCGTCGGACGTAAAGCCGGGAAGGATGTCCATGCAGGCTCCCTGTGGCAGTCGAATAGGGTTCTCGAAGTCGATTCCGGTCAGCACATTTTCTCCCTGAAGGGTTAGCGGAGCACCGATGCGACACCCTTCGATCCAGCAGGCATGAGAGGCTTGGATTTCTATTCCTTCCGGAACCTGGGAGTTGATCAGGAAGTGGGATGGGCCGGGAGCGGACTCTCGATCATGGTGAAGAAGTTCGCATCCGCTCTCGAATAATTGCCGGCTGGTTCCGAAATGCAGGAAGCGGCAATCCGGAAGCAGACAAACAGACATGGGGATCAAATGCAGTCGGACGAAAAGGTCCTGTAAGACTGACTCTTCCCATCGGCTGCCGCTCGAACGTACGGCGGACAGATATTGCGGGAAATCGGTGGCGGTTCCCATGGCACAGCAGATTTCCCGGTAGAGATCCATTCCGTACCGCAGGATAGAATCCTTCTTCCTGCCGGCATCGATCGCTGTTCGATCCCCGGGAAAAAATCCAAAGACATCCAGCCAGGCGGCAGCCGTGGCGGCGGTGAAACTCATCAAGCCCAGATCGATAATGGGTCGCGGATCGTAATTCCAGGGGGCCAATCGCAGTTGTTCGGTCCGAGAGGGCTTTTGTGCATAGAGTTGCAGCCTGCCGTCTTGGCTGACATAAAAAACTCCATGGCGGCAAGCCTCCTCGACGGAGCCGAAACCGCCAAGGGCAGTAACCCCTTCTGCGACCGGAAGGAATTTTTCCGGCGTAAACAGCAGAAGGGCGTCTCCGGCGACCACCACGGTTTGTCCATTCTTCTCCGGAGGGGCCGGCAGGCGGAACAGGGACCGGACAGAACGGTCGAAGAGAGTGGCCTCCGTAAAGTCGGAGGTGTCTCCGGGAAGAGGCACAAAGATCTTACCGACTGGTCCATAGGCGGGCAGCCGTTTGGAATCACCGCCGGCATGGAGTATCAGGATGCGCAGATGTTTCAGGATGGACTCGGCGGAGGACATGTCCAGCTGTTCTTTTGTGACCGGATTCCACTCCCGGCGGAGAACTTCCTGCAAGCAATAAAGGGTGCTTCCTCCACTGCCGATTCGCTTGCCTTCAGGGTCGGCGATGGTCAAAAGGTTGTGTGTTTCACGTAGAAATCCCTGCTCCTGCCGTAGACGGATCTGGGTTCGATAGATCTCCGCCTGTTTCTCGTTGGAGGCCGTTACGATGACATAATCCCAAGCGGGTGCTTCCGATGGCACGGACATTTCTTTCCTTCTGGCGTTGGGTTCGGAACTGGCCAAGGGTCGGTCTATTGTTTCCCACTCACCTTGTCAGTGGGGGCGGTAACGGGAGAGGTGGAAAAAAGACCCAGACCGCTCATTCTGGTGGAAAGCTCCTTCTGCAGATGCGTAAAAACGGCATGGAGGTATGCGCGTCTGGAATGGGGAAGAAAAAGCTGGTCGGAGAAAAACTGGATGATGACTCCCAGGTTCTTGTAGGCCTTTTCCAGATCCTGTATCAGTTCCATGGTACGGGCGATGTTATAAGGAATCTGCACAGTGGGCAGACCGATCTCGGTGTATATCTTCAGGTATCGAGCGGTCGGCATGTCCGGGGCGAAGATCTTTTTCCGCGCCGCACTGACTTCATATCCGATCAAGGTATTGTAGATGGCGGCACGACAGTGTTTTCCCGTCAGCTTGACCGTTCGTGTGCGTTGCTGTTGTACGGCCTTTTCACTCAACTCGCAGAACAGCTGCATAGCTTCGCTGTTTCTGGTTTCTTCCACCAGGGTTTTCCAGTCGTCAGTGGATCGGAACCGGGTGATCATGGAAGTCTGTTTTTTGGCGCTAATGGCTGCTTCCTTTCATCTGCAGGATACGTTGGGCCCCTTTGCGCACCGTATCCGGTACGGAGCGGTCTTTGGCCAGAAAACGAATTTCTTTCTCCATGAGGCGTGGCAGGAGGTGAATGGAGACAGTGATTGGAGTCTTGGGATTTTTCGCCAGATTGGAGACCGTTGAATAATTTTTCATCCAGAGGCGATTGGCGGCAATCAGCCGCAGGATTTCTTCCGAAATGTTACGCATGGCGGCAATGGCGTCGACTTCCTGCTCCGATATCTTTGGACTGCGCAATACCATCGTTGAAACCATGCGATTGGTGTCGCGGATTAACAAGGACCGCTCCTCTCTGGATCCAAGCAATGCCCTCTTGATTTTCTCGGAGGTATTCATCTTGCTGATACGCTGGAAGAGAGCTTCCTCCTCCGGGCCCTGCAAACCCATTCCCTTGGCGTCGCGAGATTCCACCACCTCCGGGGCTTCCTCCATCTCCGCCTGTGGGGGCGGTGTCTCTTCCGGGAGGATCCATGCCGATGCAGGAGCCGTTCCGAGTTCTTCTGTTCCCGTCCGACTCTCTATCGTTTCGTTGGTCGAAGGCTGGCTCACATGGCTGACAATCGGTTTTTGGAAGAATTCCTGTTCTATTTCCAGGACGCGGCGGCGAATGGAGGTATCGGCATTCGAATTATGCAGCATGTTGTTGAGAATCGCCGGGAAACGTATCAGACGAACCTGGTTAAACAATAACGCCTGCAGGATAGGGAGTTCCGCTACAATGGCCAGTTCGGAAATGACGGTGTCCGGAGTGGAGTTGTTCATGCAGACCGATTCCAGTACGGACGGGCTTCTGCCTAAGGCGAAACAAAAGAAAGAGAGAATGTCCGCAGGACAAGCCGGATCTTTCAGGAGAGGTATCAGTTGTTCATCCGGCAGACGATCCAAAGTCTTATCTGCCTCCAAGGCAACCTGGCGGTCGGGATCGGCCGTGAGCTGAATGAGAATCGGAATTTGCTCTGCCAAAGGCATGGGAACCAATCCTTTGGCGGCAGCCAGGCGGATCCGCTGCGGTGCTCTTCCGGACCGTAACTGGAGTCCAAGATCGGTGTTCGGATCGCTCATGGGTGCCTGAGGAGCGCAGCTAGGGGGTTTCAGGAGTCACCAGGTACTCCTTATAATTGTCGGGAGTGAAGATCAGACGTTTGACCTCGCCGATGGCTCCCACGCGGCGGAGGGCGACCCCATTGATCTTGATGCTGACCCCACCGGCATTACCGAGTATGAGCGATATCTGATTGTTGGCCCGAAACGGCAATTTTTCGCCCCGATAAAATTCCTGGCGGGTGACTTGTTTGCCGTCCACATTGACCGAAACCCAGCAAGGGGCCTGAAATTCGATCCACAGGTTCATCGTATACTGAGTGTTGGTATCATCCGGATGGAAGGCAGTTAACGGTTCCTTTGTGACCGGAATCGTTGTGGATCCTACCGGCAAGGGAGGTGTAGTGCCGGCGGTAACGGTATCCGTCACCTCGGGCGGGGTGGCTGTCTCGGCTGCGGGGTTGGGAATGGTAGTCGTCGGTGGAAGGGTCAGGATGGGAATTTCCGGAGGAGTCTGCATCGCCGTCTGGGCCCGCAACATTTCCGCTTGCTTGGAGGTGATCTCTCTCCATAGCAGGATTCCACCCAGGACCAATAGGGAAACCGTAGCTGCAGTAAGGAAAAGGAAGCGGAAAAGAGGGCGATGGTCCCGGATCTTCTTTGCCGGCGCAGTACTTTTGCTCCCGGTGAAGGGGGTCACGGATCTTTTGAATCTGCTGTCTTCCGGGTCCATACCCAGGGTTTTTAGATATTCGCGGACAATCAGCCAGCGTAAATCCCCACCGGGAAGCAAATCCAACCGATTCTCTTCAATGTTCAATAAGTGGCCCTTGCTGATATTCGTTCGATCGGCGATTTCGTCCAGGCTTATATTCTGCTTCAATCGGACTGCTTTTATCTCTTCACCTATGGTTTCCATGGGAAAATTTTATTCAAGGCTTATCGGGTTGTCAATGCTCACGGCATGGAAAGAGCGTAAGATGGGCCTCCACCAGCACATCTCCACCGGTGATTTTCTGCCGGGGGCGATCCCTTCGGCAGGATGAACTTGACCTTTTCCTATTTACCATGAATTCACGCCGTGATAACCTTTGTGCTGAAAACTGATGTCAATAGATGTCCGAAATTTCCCGATCCCGGATACAACACAAGAATGGATTTGCTGAAAACTATAGGTAATTGGATTTACAGCCTGGCAGCCACTATGGGGGGGCCAGGATTGTTGCTGGTTGCCACCGCGGACTCTTCTTTCGTTTCCATTCCCGAGGGCAACGATCTTTTGATTGTCATCCTGTCCATCGGCAAGTCCTGGAGCGTAATGGCCTATTACACGACTATGACCATCATCGGCTCGGTCATTGGATGTCATCTGTTGTTCTTTTCGGGACGGGCAGGCGGGCGTGCCTTCCTGGAAAAACGATTTCACCAGGGAAAGATCCAACGGGCGGAACTCTTCATCAAACGCTATGGAGTCTGGTCGGTCCTCATCCCATCGATCCTGCCGCCACCTATGCCCTTTAAGATCTTTGTTTTGACCGCCGGTGTGTTTCAGATGCAAGCCTGGCGATTTTTTATCGCCGTTTTGCTGGGGCGAAGTATCCGCTATTTTATGTGGGGCATTCTGGCGGTGATCTATGGAGACCGTGTGCGGTTGTTCATGATCGAGAATATCAAAGTGGTGGGCATTCTTCTGCTGGCTGCATCCATCATCGCCACCCTGTGTTTATGGTCCATAAACTACAGGCGGCGAAGGCGTAGAGAGAGTGTGGCAACCGATTCCGGGGTTGTTCCGATGTGAAGGCCTCGTACCAGATCGATAGGAGAAATACATGGTGACTGTGAAGCGGGAAAGCAAGCCGAGGAAAAAAAAGGCGATCGCCGCCGGTTTCAGCCTATTGAGCAATGACGATCTTTTTCTTTTCAATGAAGGGAGCCATTTTCATCTTTATGAAAAACTTGGTTCTCATCTGATGACTCATTCCGAGAAGGGAGACGGCGTTTATTTTTCCGTATGGGCACCGGATGCCGATTATGTCTCCGTTATCGGCGATTTCAACGGATGGAACAAAGACAGTCATCCTCTCTACGCTCGCCAGCAATCCGGTATCTGGGAGGCTTTTTTCCCGGGATTCAACAAAGGGATACTCTATAAGTACCATATACGGTCCCGTTACCATGGCTTTGTTGCGGAGAAGCAGGATCCTTACGGAATCTTTTTCGAGATCCCGCCCAAGAGTGCCTCCATTGTCTGGGACCTGGAGTACGACTGGTCGGATCAGGTCTGGATGCAGAACCGCAAACGGACCCGCGGGCTTAGGGCCCCGATATCCATCTATGAAGTGCACCTGGGTTCCTGGATGCGCACCCTGGATGATGCTTTCCACTCTTTGTCCTATCGTGAGATTGCCGAACACCTGGTCGAGTATGTCAAAAAAATGGGATTCACCCATATAGAACTTTTACCGGTCATGGAACATCCCTTTTTCGGCTCCTGGGGCTATCAGGTGACCGGCTATTTTGCCCCCTCCGGACGTTATGGTACGCCGCAGGATTTCATGTATATGATCGACCGTTTGCACCAGAATGGAATCGGCGTCATCCTGGACTGGGTACCCTCTCATTTTCCCACCGACAGCCACTCCCTTGGTTATTTTGACGGAACGCATCTGTATGAGCACTCCGACGTGCGACAGAGTATTCATCCGGACTGGAACAGCTATATCTTCAATTACGGGCGCAATGAAATTCGCAGCTTTCTGATCAGCAGCGCATTCTATTGGCTCGACAAGTTCCATGTGGACGGGATTCGTGTCGATGCCGTGGCCTCGATGCTCTATCTCGATTATTCCCGCAAAGAGGGAGAGTGGGTCCCCAACGAATATGGTGGACGGGAAAACCTGCAGGCCATTTACTTCCTGCAACGTATGAACCAGGAAATTTATAAGAATTTCCCCGACGTCGACACCTTTGCCGAAGAATCGACTGCCTGGCCGATGGTGTCCCGGCCTACCTATCTGGGCGGATTGGGATTCGGTTTTAAATGGGACATGGGATGGATGCACGATACGCTGCTCTATATGCGTACCGATCCGATTTTTCGCAAATATCACCACAATCTGCTTACCTTCCGCATGCTGTATGCCTACTCGGAGAACTTCGTCCTGCCGCTCTCCCATGACGAAGTTGTTCACGGCAAAGGCAGCCTGTTGAGTAAGATGCCCGGGGACTATTTCCAGAAGTTCGCCAATCTGCGACTGCTGTTTGGCTATATGTACGGCCAACCGGCGAAAAAAATGTTGTTCATGGGCGGGGAGATGGCTCAATGGGATGAATGGAAGCATGATTTCTCCCTGCAATGGGAACTGCTGCAATATCCGGCCCATGCCGGGGTACAACAATGGGTTGCCGATCTCAACCGTTTTTACCGCGAAGAGAACGCCATGTATGTCCACGACTGCGATCCCTCCGGCTTCGAATGGGTGGATTGTAATGACTGGGAGGCAAGTATCATCAGCTTCCTGCGTAAAGGGCTGCATACGGCGGATCTCGTCCTCTGCATATACAATTTCACTCCGGTGCCACGTTCCAACTACCGGATAGGAGTACCGGTGGGAGGATTCTGGCGCGAGGCGCTCAACAGCGATGCCTGTTGTTATGGCGGGAGCGGGGTGGGCAATATGGGAGGCAAGTATGCCGATCCTTTTTCTGCCCATGGCCACGCTTATTCCCTGGAACTGACCCTTCCTCCGCTGGCCGCTCTTTTTCTTACGCCGGTAACCCCTCCCACGGATTAAAATTGCTATGAAAAGATATGTATGCATCCATGGCCATTTTTATCAACCCCCACGGGAAAACCCCTGGTTGGAGACGATCGAAACCCAGGATTCGGCAGCGCCCTTTCATGACTGGAACGAGCGCATCAATGCCGAATGCTATTCGGTAAACGCGGCCTCGCGGATTCTGGACGGTAAGGACCGTATCCTGGCCATCGTCAACAACTATTCACGCATGAGTTTCAACTTCGGCCCCACGCTGCTTTCCTGGATGGAGAAACAGGACCCGGATACCTACCGGGCCATCATCGAGTCCGACAAAGAAAGTCGGGACCGTTTTTCCGGACATGGCAACGCACTGGCTCAGGTCTTCAACCATATCATCATGCCGCTGGCCAACCTGGCGGATAAGCGTACTCAGGTGTACTGGGGAGTAAAGGATTTTGAACGGCGGTTCGGCCGGCGTCCGGAGGGGATGTGGCTGGCAGAAACGGCCGTGGATCTGGAAACGTTGGAAGTCCTGGCGGAGGAAGGTATTCAATTTACCATTCTCTCACCCCATCAGGCACATCGAATCCGGCCTCGGCAAGGGGAGAAGTGGCAGAAGATAGGCGATGGGGGGATCGATACCTCCTGTGCCTATCGGCAAGTGCTGCCTTCCGGGAAAAGCATATCCCTGTTCTTTTATAACGGGACTGTTGCCAGGGCGGTCGCTTTCGAAGGTCTGCTACGTCGGGCCGAGTACCTGGTGGACAGGCTGCTGGGTGCCTTCCAGGCAGGATCCGACCGGGTACAACTCTCGCATATCGCCACGGATGGGGAATCCTATGGACACCATCATCGTTTTGGCGATATGGCATTGGCCTATGCTTTCTCTTTAATGGAAAAACGTACCGATGTATCGTTGACCAACTATGGAGAATTTCTGGAAAAACATCCGCCTGAATGGGACGTGGAGATCGCGGAAGGAACTTCGTGGAGCTGCTGTCACGGAGTGGAACGCTGGCGCAGCGATTGCGGATGTAACGCGACCGCCACTCGCGGATGGAACCAGGCGTGGCGCGGTCCCCTGCGCGATGCCCTGGATTGGCTGCGCGACTCGCTCATTCCCTGGTACGAAGAGAAGGGAAAACTTTTTTTTCGGGATCCCTGGGCTGCCAGAAACGAATATATATCGGTTCTCTCCGACCGATCCACCGCCTCTGTGGATCGGTTTCTGGCAGAAAACGCACTGCCGGGGATCGGGGATAGGGTCGTGGATCGCACGATCGCCTTGCAGCTGATGGAATTGCAACGCAATGCCTTATACATGTACACCAGCTGTGGCTGGTTTTTTGACGAGTTGTCGGGAATAGAAACCGTCCAGATCCTGCGTTACGCCGGAAGGGCGATCCAACTTGCCGAGGAAATCCTGGATTGCCGGATCGAGGAAAGATTCCTGACCAAAATGAAGGAGGCGAAAAGCAACCTGCCTGAAAGGGGCACCGGGGCAGACATATACAGGCAGGAAGTCAATGCTTCCAGAATACAGCTGGAAAATGTAGTGGCTCATTATGCCATCTGCACTCTTTTCCAATCCTTTCCTCCGGTCGCGGAGGTCCATTGTTATAAAGTGGAGAGTCTGGACCGGCAGGAATACCAGATGGGGGAACCGCGGCTGGCCACCGGAAGGCTGCGCATCGTTTCACGGATCACCGAGGAGAGGGCCGATCTGATATGGGGAGTGTTACACTTCGGCGATCATAATCTGTTGTGTGGCGTCAGACAATCCGTTACCGAAGAGGAGTATCAAAGTCTGAAGAAGTCCTGGCAGGGCCCGGCGGAACAGGCCGATCTGACCCAGATCATTCGTCTGCTGGAGAGCAATTTTCGCGGGGCGGTTTATTCTCTACGCTCCCTGTTTCGCGACGAACGGCGACGTCTGATCCACCTGATTCTGCAGTCGCGGCTGGAAGCGACGGCCGACATCTATCGTAAGATTTACCGGGACAATCTGCCCTTGATGCGTCTGCTTTCCGAACTGGCCATTCCTCAGCCGGCCGGATTTCGTGCATCCGCCGAATTCGCTCTGAACACCTGTCTGCAGGAATGCTTTGCCGAAACCAATAACAGTCCCGATTCCGTGCTGACGGTCATCCAGGAGGCGGAAAGGGCGGGCATCCATCTGGACTACACGCTGTTCATCCAAAAGCTGGAGGAAAAACTGGAACAATTGATCCTCCAGGTGGAAAAGGACAGCCAAAATCTGGAGAGTCTGATTTCCTTGAGAAAATGGGCGGAAACGAGCTACCGGCTGCCTGTGAAGACGAACCCCAGCAGAGCACAGATCATCTGTCATCGGCTGATGCTGGATGTTTGGCCCCAACTGGAAAAGGAGGCTGCCACCGGAGCGGTCGATGCCTCCCTCCGGAAAAAGGAATTTCGTTGTATGGCGGAATGCCTGGGATTCAGTCCTGTGCTTTTTGACTGATCCTTTTTAGGCGCCAGGGGAGGCCGGAATAGCGTTCCCCTACGGATTGGTTATGGATGGCATATGCCAGCGCCTTCTTCTGGCCTACGAGCACGACCAGCTTTTTACCCCGGGTAATTCCGGTATAGAGAAGATTGCGTTGCAGCAGAAGGAATTGCTGCATGGCCAATGGGATGAGTACGGCGGCGAATTCCGATCCCTGAGCCTTATGGATGGTAGTAGCATAGGCCAGGGATAACTCATCAAGTTCGTCAAAACTATAGACGACATCCCGCTGGTCGAAACGGACGACGATTTCTCTCTCCTCCGGATTGACCTGTCGAATACGGCCGATATCGCCGTTGAATACCTCTTTCTGGTAATCGTTCTCTGTCTGAATGACTTTGTCCCGAGGGGCGAAGCGCCAACCGAATTTTTCCAGGCAGTGATCGCCCGGTTGCAGGGGATTCAGCTCTTTTTGCATGGCCAGATTCAGTTCTCGAACCCCCAGCGGACCTCTATGCATGGGACAAAGAACCTGCAGATCCTCCAGGGGATGGTAGTGAAATTTCTCCGGTATGCGGTTTTTGACCAGATCCATCAGGGTGGAAACGATTTGGGATGGCTCGGACCGTTCGATAAAAAAGAAGTCAGTATCGCTCTCTCTGCTTCCCGTTTCCGGCATCTCTCCTTCATTGATGCGGTGGGCGGCGGTGATGATGTGGCTGCCGGCTGCCTGGCGAAAAATCTCGGTCAGATGAACGACCGGAGCGACACGACTCTGGATAAGATCCTGCAGGATCCTACCCGCCCCGACACTGGGCAGCTGATCGGAATCGCCGACCAGGAGAAGATGTCCTCTTTGGGGCAGGGCACGCAGAAGATGGTGCATCAGCACCAGATCCACCATCGATGTTTCATCCACAACCAGGAGATCTCCGTCCAGGGGGTTGTTTTCATTGCGTGTGAATCGGCCGGTATGGGCATTGATTTCCAGGAGACGGTGAATGGTCTTGGCTTCCAGTCCGGTGGATTCCTCCAGCCGTTTGGCTGCGCGACCGGTCGGAGCACAGAGCAGGCATTTGACTTTTTTGGCACAGAGGATTTTCAGCAGAGACTGCAGCAAGGTGGTTTTCCCCACGCCTGGTCCGCCGGTGACGATCAGCAGCCGGTGCTTCAACGCCTGGCCAATGGCGCGTCTTTGGGAAGGGGACAGTTCCTTGCCGGTCTGAGCATAACACCATGTCAGAGCCTTTTCGATATCGATCGGGGGATAACCCGGCGGGCGGGATGTCAACCATCCGATCTTTTCGGCCACCGTCACCTCCGCCTGGCGCAGATGCGGCAGGAAGATCAGGTCTCTGCCATCCATGATCTCCTGCACGATTTCGCCTCCGGCTAGAAGTCGCTGAATGGCTTGTTCGACAATCTCCGCTTTCACATCCAGGAGTTTGGCGGTCTGCAATTTCAAGATGCCCAGGGGAAGAGCACAATGCCCGTCATCCGTGGCACTCAACAGCTCGTGCTGGATTCCGGCGTCGGCACGCAACAGGGATTCCTGGGGAAATCCCAGGCGTTTGGCAATCTGATCCGCGGTTTTGAATCCGATGCCATGGATGTCCCGCGCCAGAATATAGGGATTTGCCTGTACGATGGCGATGGCCTGGTCGCCGTAGGTTTTATAAATGCGAACCGCGCGGCTGGTTCCGACTCCCTGGGTGTGGAGAAAAACCATGATGTCCCGGACCGATTTCTGTTCTTCCCAGGCCGCTTTGATCTGCTGTCTTCTCTGGGGCCCGATCCCGTCCACTTCCTCCAGGCGAGGGGAAGCGGTTTCGATGATATCGAAGATTTTCTCTCCGAATTGCTGAACCAGTTTTTTGGCATACACCGGACCGATTCCCCGAATCAGGCCGCCGGCCAGATACTTTTCCATGCCTTCCAGGCTGTTGGGAGGAGAACTTTTCAGGATGGATGCCTTCAGCTGCAGGCCATGTTCCGCATCCTGAATCCACCGGCCTTCGGCCACCAGCCATTCTCCGGCATTGGCCGAAGGGAGATTTCCGACTACCGTGACCAGATCCCGGTGTCCTCTGGCCTTGACTTTCAACACGGCGAAGCCGGTCTCTTCGTTGAAGAACGTGACCCTTTCGATCAGACCAGTCAGAGAGTCAGGATAGGAATTATCTTTATGGGATTCCGGCATTTTCTTTTTTTTCCGAGTTGTTTCGGTGTACATTATGCTTGCAACAATCGTCAATCTTCAAATGAAATTGACTTCATCTGCCGGCTATGTTATTTTGCCGTGCAAAGAAACCGATAGGAAAGCGATGGAACAACCACTGGAAAAAACCCCATTGTACGATGCCCATGTCGGGCGGGGTGCGCGCATCGTCCCCTTCGCCGGCTACGAAATGCCCATTCAATACTCCGGTGTCATTGCCGAACATATGGCGGTGCGAACGGCCGCGGGGCTGTTCGATGTCAGTCATATGGGGGAAATCTTCCTCAGCGGAAAGGACGCCACGCCGGCGCTGCAGTACCTGACAACCAACGATGTGTCCGCCCTGAAGGACGGACAGATCCAATATACCGCGCTGATCAATCCCCAGGGGGGATTCGTCGATGATGTCCTGTTGCATCGTTTCGACGAAAATCACTATTTTTTTTGCGTCAATGCCTCCAATCGTCAGAAGGATTTCGATTGGATCCGTGCCCATCTGAAGGGTGATGTTTTGGCGGAGGACCGCAGCCAGCAATATGCCCAAATCGCCCTTCAGGGTCCTTGTTCGACAGCCATTCTTCAACCGGTGAGCGAATCCGATCTCGCCGCCATCCGCTATTACTGGTTTGTCCAGACGAAGGTTTTCGGGCGGGAAGTACTATTGGCCCGTACCGGTTATACCGGCGAAGATGGATTTGAGATCTATTGTGCCCCGGAGTTTGCCGTTGCGATCTGGGAAGAGTTGTTGCACCGGGGAGCCGCGGAGGGGTTGGTTCCGGTCGGTCTGGCAGCCAGAAATACCCTGCGTCTGGAAGCAAAGATGGCCCTGTACGGGAACGATATCGACGATACCACCACCATGTGGGAGGCCGATCTGGGTTGGATTGTAAAACTGAAGAAGGGTGATTTTATCGGACGGGATGTCCTCCTGAAACAGAAGGAGGAAGGCATACGGAGATTGCTGGTTGGATTCGAGATGAAAGATCGGGCGGCCGCCCGGGACCATTATCCCATCCGTTTCCAGGGAGAGGATGCGGGGCATGTCACCAGCGGCAGTTTCGCTCCTTTCCTAAAGAAGAATATCGGATTGGTCTATTTGCCCAAACCTGCAGCCCATCCGGGTACCATGTTTGAGGTAGTGATTCGTGACCAGGCCTATCCGGCCGAGGTGGTGGCTGTGCCGTTTTACAAGAGGAAATAAACGAAGATTCCGTTTCAATCGGCTGATGGAGAGTGCAAAGCCGATTCTGTAGAAATAGAAAACATGGGAGGCTTGGGAATGATTCCAAAAGAATTGCTTTATACGAAAGAACACGAGTGGATACGAGTGGAAGGGGACACAGGTATGATAGGGATTACCGATCATGCACAAAGCGCCCTGGGAGATATTACCTATGTCGAATTACCCAAGGTAGGAAAACTCTATGCCATTAACGAGACGATAGGCACCGTGGAATCGGTGAAAACGGTATCGGAGGTCTTCTGTCCGGTCAGTGTCGAAGTGTTGGAAGTCAATGCAACGGTCAACGATCAGCCGGAACTGGTCAATTCCGATCCCTACGGTCAGGGGTGGTTCGTTAAGGTGAAAATCCGCAAACCGGAGGAACTTTCCAAACTGTTGAATGCTGCTGAGTATGAAGCCTATTCTGCGGAAAGCCAGAGGCACTGATGCGCTACGTCGGCAATTCCGCTAAAGAGCGTCAAGCCATGCTGCGCGAGATCGGCGTTGCCGGTATGGCCGATCTCATTCCCAACATACCGACTGAGTTGATGCTTCGGGAACCGCTGCCCCTGGCCGCTCCTCTCTCGGAAACGGAATTGATCCGGGTGATGAAAGAGTGGGCGGGGAAGAACGCCGCGACGGATGACTATTCCTGCTTTCTGGGTGCCGGAGCCTATCATCACTCCATTCCGGCCGTCATCGACAGCCTTGTTTCCCGATCGGAATTCCTGACAGCCTATACGCCCTATCAGCCGGAAATCAGCCAGGGGACCCTCCAGGCGATTTTCGAATTCCAGAGTTTCCTCTGTCTACTGACCGGTATGGATGTGGCCAACGCTTCGCTGTACGATGGAAGTACGGCCGCCGCCGAAGCTGCTTTTATGACCGCCCGTATCACCGGACGGAACCGGATTTTGGTCAGCCGGGGATTGCATCCGGAATACCGACAGGTGCTGGAGACCTACACCCGCTACAGCAATCTACAGGTCGAAACGGCGGAACTGGATGCGCAGACAGGTACTACTTCCCTGGAGGAGTTGCAGAAGTTACTGGATAAGGAGGAAGAACCGGCAGCGATGATCCTGCAATCGCCCAATTTTTTCGGATGCCTGGAGGATGTAACACAGATAGCCTCTCGTGTGCATGAAAAGAAGGCGATGCTGGGAGTGGCCGTAACCGAACCTCTTTCCCTGGCGCTGGTCCAACCTCCCGCCGGATGCGGAGCAGATATTGTTTTTGGAGAAGGGCAGTCCTTCGGTGTGCCCCTCAGTTACGGTGGGCCCTATGTTGGTTTTTTCACCACCCGAGACGAATTCCGAAGGCATATGCCGGGCCGGATCGTCGGTCGTGCCCGGGACACGGAAGGGAGAAACGGATTTGTTTTGACCCTGTCCACCCGGGAACAACACATACGGCGGGAGAAGGCGACGTCCAATATCTGCACCAATGAGGGACTGTGCGCCCTGATGGCAGGGATCTACCTTTCCTCTCTGGGGAAGAGGGGATTACGGGCCGTAGCCGAACAGAACATTCAAAAAGCAGGCTGGTTGAAAGAACAGATCCGCCATCTGCCGGGATATGACATTCCCTATACGGGCTGGGGGTTCAATGAATTTGTCGTTCGGACTCCATGTGCCGCAAGGGAGGTGGTCGATCGTCTTCTGTCCTGCCGCATTCTCGGAGGACTGCCTCTGGACCGTTACTACGACGGACGCAGCAGGGAATTGCTGCTTTGTGTGACCGAACTGAATACCCGAAAAGAAATGGAAACCTTACTGGAACAACTGAAATCACTTTCCTGATTTGCGGTTGTGCCGATACGCCAGGTAGAGAATGAATAGCGAATCTTTGCATCGAGTGACTCAACACCTCAGCTGGAACGAACCCCTGATCTTCGATATCTCCGGTGAGGACCGGCTTGCCTACTCTTTACCGCCAATGGATGTTCCCGAACGCCCTTTGCAGGAACTTTTACCCTCCGAGTGGATACGACCGGAGCTGGAACATTTTCCGGAGGTGAGCGAAATCCAGGTCATGCGGCACTTTACCCGATTGTCCACCTGGAACTACCACATTGAAACGGGCATGTATCCTTTGGGATCCTGTACCATGAAATACAATCCCCGCATCAATGAACAGATGGCTCGGCTGCAGGGTTTCTGCGATGCCCATCCGCTGTCACCCGCCGGATCGGTTCCAGGATGCCTCGATCTGGCGTATGCTCTGCAGGAGGCATTAAAGGCCATCACCGGGATGGAGGCCATCACCTTGAATCCCGTTGCCGGAGCTCACGGCGAATTGACGGCCGTGTTAATGATACGCGCCTATCACAGCCGTCAAGGGAATCCGCGAAAGATCATGCTGGTGCCCGATTCCGCTCACGGGACGAACCCGGCCAGTGCCGCCATTTGCGGCTATGAGGTGGTTGCTCTTCGCTCCAACGATCGCGGGTGTGTCGATCTGGAAGAGCTGGACCGGTTGATGACGGAAGAGGTAGCCGGCCTGATGCTGACCATTCCCAATACCCTTGGGATTTTTGAGGAAAATATCCGTAAGGTGACCGAATGCGTCCATCGACGCGGCGGATTGATTTACATGGACGGCGCCAATATGAACGCCCTAATGGGACTGGTGCGTCCGGGAGATATGGGAGTGGATGCTCTCCACCTCAATCTGCATAAGACCTTTTCTACACCCCATGGCGGTGGAGGGCCGGGCGGAGGGGCGGTTACCGTAAATTCCCGCCTGGAACCCTTCCTGCCCATACCGGTTTTGGCGCGGCAGGCGGGAGAGGACCGATTGTGCTGGGTCGAGGATCGTCCGCTCAGCATCGGGCGAATCCGCTCCTTTCAAGGGAACTTCGGCATCATGGTTCGGGCTCTCAGTTATATCCTGTCCTGCGGAGCAGCCGGTATTCGGGAGGCAGCAGAGGCAGCCATCATCAACGCCAATTATCTGCGAAAAAAACTGGAAGATACCTATTTCCTGCCGTACCGACAACCCAGTATGCACGAAGTGGTTTTTTCCGATCAGAATCAGGTGCCCCATGGCATCCATAACGGCGATATAGCCAAGAGGCTGATCGATTATGGATTTCACCCCCCCACCGTTTCTTTTCCGTTGGTCGTGCATGGTGCCCTGATGATCGAACCCACCGAAAGCGAGTCCCGGGAAGAGTTGGATCAGTTCATCGCCGCCATGAAGAAGATCGATGAAGAATGCCGGAACGATGCCGAACTGGTTAAAAAGGCACCCAGTATGGCCCGCCATAGTCGTTTCGATGAGACGGCGGCCGCAAGAAAACCCGAACTGCGCTGGCGTCCTGCCCAGGACTGATCCGTACGAAGTCACAAGAAATCCAAGGTTTGTTCCGCGTTTACCGGTATCCCATGAGTCGGTGAAAGTCTGTATTTACTCGGCACCGCCAGAAGACGGAACTTCCATGAAACTTCTCCACCGAAAGGCCGCGCGCCCCTCCGTCTCGAAGAGACGATGTTTGATAGCCCCAGGTTTCAACCTGGGGAAAGCATTGCTCCCACAAACAAGTCCCGTAAGGG
>CAZTVS010000022.1:0-55877 GCA_964617125.1 uncultured Acidobacteriota bacterium | reverse complement strand
TCATTCTTTTTTGGTCGGCAAATTCTGCGCCAGAACCGACTGAGTTTGCCTGTTTCTGTAACAGTCGAGAGATTCTTGGATCTGCGGTGAATCCAAGGCGAGAATGGCCGCACCGAATAAGGCGGCATTGACCGCCCCCGCTTTTCCGATGGCCATCGTTCCCACAGGAACGCCTGCCGGCATTTGTACCATGGATAGCAGCGAATCCAAACCCTTCAGAGATTGGGATTCCATCGGCACGCCGAGGATCGGAAGCGTGGTCTTGGCGGCAATAAAACCGGCGAGATGAGCAGCTCCGCCAGCTGCAGCTATGATCACGCGTATCCCTCTATCTTTGGCCGTGGAGGCATATTCCAAGGTAGCATCCGGAGTTCGGTGGGCGGATAGAACCCTGGTCTCAAAAGGAATGCCGAGGGAATCGAGAGTCTGAGCGCAGGATTCCATGACTCCCCAGTCGCTGGCTGACCCCATAACGATGCCGATCATGACTGTATTACCTTCCCGGATAAATCAGGACTTGATCCCGTATACCGATTTCAAATCGTTAAGAGAAACGACGGTCGCGGCACAAATTCGGCAGAAGGTTTCGAAATTCAATCCCAGACGCCGCCGGCAGGCCCCATCGATGGCGAAATTCATCCCTTCGGCACCCAGCCCTATCCCCACTGTTTTGGCTACCAGATTGGAGACTACGACGGCATCCACAATCGGGTTGATATCCGGAACCGGATTTTTATGATGATTTTCGATAGCCATGGTGACTTCGATCGGGAACGACCATTTCTTGGCAACGGCAGCTCCGACTTCCGCATGGTCGAACCCGAACATCTCTTTTTCCGCTTCCACAAAGGTAATTTTCTTTTCGTTGCAGTGTTTCAGAATGCTGTAGACATCCGCCTTCAGGTAACGGACCATGATCAACTTACCGATATCATGCACCAGTCCGGCAATCGAGGCCGACGGTGGAATACCTGCATTGGGACACTCTTTCATCAGGTACCCGACGGAAAGGGAAGTTACCGCGGCATGTAACCAAAGATCGTCTTCCGTCAAGTCATACATCGGGGCCGCCGTGGTAATCTTTTTCAAGTAATGACCGAGAACCACCTCGAGAATGATGTTGGTGCCAAGACGCATGACGGCATCACGCAGATTGGTGATCTGAAACCAGCGAGCATACAGGGCAGAATTCGCCACCTTGAGAATATTGGAAGCGATCGCCTGATCGTATTCAATGATCCGGGCGATCTCGCCCAGGGATACCTCTTCGGATTTCAAAGCCGGAATCATTTTTTGTACGGTAATCGGCAAAGGATCCAGGCGATCAATGCTGTTCAACAAGTCTTCCGGTATAGGCATAACCAATCAACCATCTGTGGAAAAGGTTTCGTAATTTGCACCTTGCGACAATCTTATCATATCTCCTGTGACTTCCCCAACCGGTGCCCGGTAAGCAACCATCTTCAATACCAGCGATAAACCAAACCGGTAGCAAAATGGTAAAAATGTTTTTCCGGGCTGAGCAGGATCAGATCGTTGGCCTCCACTTGCCAGGCGAATTTTTTGCTGAGAGAGACCTGGACACCTCCTCCGGCCTTCATAGCGAAATGACTGTCCACCTCTCCATGCAGTCGGGAAAAGAAACCTCCCACCAGGAAGTGCGTAAAAGGGGTCAGATTCTTCAACCGCCAGGAAAATCTGGGGCCGCCGGTCACAACGAAAAATTTTGCGTCCGAATCGGTAACTTCGGGCAAACCGTCGAATTGCGCTTCCATGCCAAACCAGTTATTGGCTCCTGCGTGAATCCCGGTATGAAATCCGTATGCGGTCAAATCCGAATCCCCTAAAAGAGAGAAGCCGGCATTGAACTCCCCGGAGGGATATCGTTTCAGTTGGGAAAAAACAGGCGACCATACGAGGAGGCAGAAAAAAACGGTAACGGCAACAATCAGATTGCTTTTTTGTAATCTCATAGATAGAATCCCAGTCATATGTAAGGACATTCCTTTAAGCCGATATTTTACTTTATATAAACAGAGATAACAAGCTTTCAATAAGAACTATTTCAACCGAGTAGATGTTCGGATGCTATACTACGACGAGTTTTCGTGCTGCCACGGAGAATCAGAGAATTGGTCGTCGCTGTTTTATTGCCAAATCGGACTCCTTCCAGCACCGGACCATCCGTAACCCCGGTGGCCACAAAAAAGCAATGCGGAGTTTTCACCATCTCCTCTACGCTGAGAATCTGTCGAACATCCAATCCCATTTGTATTACTCTATCCAGTTCCGTCTCGCTTTGAGGCGCAAGCCGGCAGATCATGGCTCCTCCCAGTGCTTTTACCGCACAAGCAGAGATCAGACCTTCGGGGGCGCCTCCGATACCCATCAAGAGATCGATACCACTATCGCTGGAGGCTGCCATCAAAGCGCCGGTAATGTCCCCATCGGATCGCAGTAAAACCCTCGCTCCGGCAATACGGATTTCTTCCACCAACAATTGATGGCGAGGACGTTCCAGCATGAATACGGTAAGATCGCCGACTTTTTTATCCTTGGCCCGGGCGACCATCGCGAGAGTCCAGGCGGCTGGAGCATCCATACATTCGGGAATCAGAGACTCGGCGACCTCCGCACTGACTACAATCTTCTCCAGATAAGCTGCTTGATCCGGTATCCAAAGAGTTCCTCTGGGGGCTACCGCCACTACCGAAATGGCTCCGGGATAACCTTGGGCCAGCAAACGACGTCCATCTAAGGGGTCCAGCAGCAGATCGATGGCCGGCCCGTGTCCTGTCCCCAGGTGTTCACCGCTATGGATAGGAGAGTGTTCCTGCAGTTTTCCCTCTTCACCCAGGACCAACGTGGCTTCCATATCGACGGTATTGAGAGCCTGGAAAATCGCCAGAGTGGCCTCCATATCGGCCTCATCGCTTTTCCCACGTCCTATCCATTTTCCGGCACTCAGTGCGGCCGCTTCCGTGGCCCGCACCAAGTCCAAACCCAGATTGCGAGGCAATGGATCCTGATGGCTTGTCATATATAGATCAACTCCTGGAAATGCTTCCCGTAGCGATTAACAAATTCGTTTTCACCCATTGGTTAAATCCTCCACGCAAAACCTTTACATCCTGAAAACCTCTTTGCAACAGAATCGCGGCCACTCGATTACTGTGTCTTTGGTCCTGACAGATCAGGACCATCGGCGGATCACTTTTATCGACCGGAGGCGATAAGGACAGCAAGAGCGGTATGGGGATGAGTTTGGAACCGGGAACATGACCCTGTTTATACTCCCTGGCTTCGCGGACATCGATCGCCAGTATGTTACTGGTACTTTTCATTTCCTGATACAATTGCCTCGGGTCCAAGGCAGGAATTTCTATTGGCATCACTTCTATATGCCAATCCCTATGATGACTCAGCAAGTTCTTCGGTAAATTCTGGCATTCTCGAAACACCCTCTCCTTACACCCATAAATGCATAGGGAAGGATCCAGAACACGGTAAAAAAGGTGTCGGATGGCATTTTTGTCCTTTTGCAGCAGATTCTTTTCACCCAGTTTCGTCACAAAACCGGTAGAAGCCAGGACATCAAATACCGGACGCCGCAATCGGCAAATGAACAATTCTCCCTGACGTTTTTCACAATGCTGCAGAATGCCCTCCAGGGCATGGACCCCGCTGATGTCACACTGGTTGACATTCTGCATCCGCAGAAGAAGATACTTTCTGGAATCGGTCTTCTGGAATAATTCCATTACCTGCTCTTCGACATAGTGAGCCGCTCCGAAGTAAAAATCTCCCAGGATCTCGATGATCGCCATCTGAGGACAGCCGGCTCGATTCTCCCGAGGGGTAAATACTTCGTAGGACTCGTTGGGTACAACTTCCCGGATTCGCGGGGTACTGGTTTTTTTCAGATAGATGGCAATGGAAAGACCGATTCCGATCAGAACGGCCATGTGCAGGGGCAGGGTGAAGGTGGTCGTCAGCGTTACCAACATGATCAGACGATCGTCTTTACGCAGTTTCCAGATTCGTGCCATCTCGGTCCAATTGGTCAATTTCAAGGCATTTACAATGATAATGACAGATAAAGCAGCTATCGGGATGGCCGCGGCCAAGGGCGCCAATGCCTGCAGAAGGACCAGAATCGATAAGGAGGAAAAAACGTTACAGAGGGGGGTTTTGGCCCCGCTTCGGTAGTTGATCATGGACCGGGTGAAGGATCCGCTGCATGGGTAACCGGAGAAAAAACCGCAAGCCATTCCGGCCATACCCTGTCCGATGAATTCCTGGTTGCTGTCAAGCTTTTGTCCGCTCTTGGCAGACAGGCTACGGGCGATGGATGTGGCTTCCACCAATCCGATGGCGGCCAAAGCGATAGAACCGTTCAACAGACGGCTCCACAATCCGAAATCCAGTAAGGGGAGAGGAGTGAAGGGAGGGAAGGTAGCCGATAGTTTCCCAATGGTTGCCACCTGGTAGATCTCAAACAGCGGCAATGTTTTGACCAGTATGGCTCCGATAACCACTGTCAGGAGAGAGGCAGGAATACGGGGGAAAAGGTATTGAAGTAGCAGTAAAATCAGTAATAAGGTAATTCCCAACAGAAGAGTTGGAATGTGGGAGTAGGGTATCTTTTCAAAGAGGATTGCTACCGCGGTTAAGAGATCGAGATTTTCCGGTATGGAAATCTTCAACAGGTGTTTTACCTGGAAGACTATAATGAGGAATTCCGCCCCGGCGGTAAAGCCCACGATCACAGAATCGGAAACGAAATTCACCAGAACACCGAGCCTTGCCGTACCCATAAGGAATCGGAACAAGCCGGAGAGGAAGGCCAACATTCCGGCAGCGATCAGATATTCGGGCGATGAGGGCGAGCTAATCGAAAGCAGTACGGAAAGGATCAGCAGGGCGCTGGTGTTGGTAGGACCGGTTTGCAGATGGATGGAGGACCCCCATAAAGCCCCCACCAGGGAAGCGACGATGGCGGTGTATAGCCCATATTCCGGGGGAAGGTTGGCGATTTGCGCGAAGGCCAACGCTTGCGGAATCATGACTACCGCGACCGTTAAGCCGGCGGTCAAGTCGGAAGAAAAATAAGAAAGGCGATAGTCGCGGAAAATGGCAATGGGCCTGGTAAGCATGGCCATGAAAGAGAGCAAGGGCTGCCTTAAAGGCATCCACTGTGCCTCCCTTATGGGAGAAAAGCGATTTTCCGGAACGACCCGTTGAAAGCCATGGTTCATACAATGCGGCGCTTTCTATCAAGTACGCTATAATTGAAAACGTGGGAAGGCCCGCATCGCCATGCATGGTCGTATCGCCAGGCGTTCCTTCGATTTCTATTGATTGTACCAAAAGAAAACATACTCTTAGAGGCCGAAATGCACGACATCATCATTCTGGGTTCGGGACCGGCAGGTTTGACGGCAGCCATCTATACCGCCCGTGCGAACCTTCAACCCTTGCTTTTCGAAGGATCGTTACCCGGTGGTCAATTGACCATGACAACCACCATCGAGAACTTTCCCGGTTTCCCGCAAGGAATTCAAGGGAACGAACTCATGTCCCAAATGAAAGAACAAGCCGCTTCTTTCGGCACCCAGATCCTTGCCGACGAGGTGGAACGAGTAGATTTATCGCAAAGACCTTTTCAGGTATCTACGGCAAACGACACTTTCCACTGCCGGGCATTGATCGTTGCCACCGGAGCATCAGCCAAACTGATCGGTCTGGAGTCGGAAAAGAAACTGCTCGGGCATGGGGTATCGACTTGTGCCACCTGCGACGGCTTTTTCTTCCGAGGACAACAGGTTGCCGTTCTAGGTGGCGGCGATTCGGCCCTGGAAGAAGCACTCTTTCTTACCCGTTATGCTTCCAAAGTATTTCTGGTGCACCGGCGCGACAAATTTCGGGCATCCAAGATATTGCAGGACCGGGTTAGTAAAAATGAAAAAATAGAACTGGTAATGGATTCGGTTGTGCAAGAAATACGCGACGTATCGTTACGTACGGTGCAGGGTATTCGATTGAAAAACATAAAAACAGAAAAACTCTTTGACATACCGGTAGAAGGGGTTTTCGTCGCCATCGGACATCAACCCAATACGCATCTTTTCCAAGGTCAGCTGGAACTGGACGACCTTGGCTATATCGTCATCCAAAACGGAGCACAGACCAATATCGCCGGCGTTTTTGCCGCCGGGGACGTACACGATACCCGTTACCGACAAGCGATCACGGCCGCCGCCGCCGGATGCCGTGCGGCTTTGGATGCGGAGAAATATCTGGACTCCATCGAGGGTCAATCCTTTTAATCATCGCCTATTTATTCTCGAACCAATTTCTTATAAAGGCACAAACACATGCCAGCAAAAACTCATTGCATTTCCATCCTGTTTGTATTTCTGACAGCCTTTTTTTTTCTTATGAACGGGCCTTACGCACAATCCACTGTCAGCCCTCCTTCCCAGAAGCAACAGAATCAGACGGTTCAGAAACACCAGGCCACATCTCTTCCCAAGGGCATGCTGGTCAAGGAATTTATTTATGAGAAGGCCGGATTTCCATCCTGCCACGCCTCCACGATCGAGGAGACCGATGAAGGACTGATCGCTTCCTGGTTTGGCGGCACCGGGGAAGGGAAGCCGGATGTCTGTATATGGACATCTTGTTTCAACGGAAAAGAGTGGTCGCCACCGAAACAGGTGGCGGATGGAATTCAGAATAGCGACCTGCGTTACCCCTGCTGGAATCCGGTTCTCTACCAGATACCGGGTGGAGCTCTGCACCTCTTTTATAAGGTCGGGCCCAATCCACGTGACTGGTGGGGGATGGTCATCCGTTCCAAGGATGGCGGCAAAACCTGGGGACCTCCGGTTCGACTGCCGGAAGGGATTCTGGGCCCGATCAAGAACAAGCCGGTTCGAACTGCCTTCGGCATTATCCTTGCTCCCTCCAGCACCGAATCGGACGGTTGGATATCCCATGTAGAGATCAGTGGGGACAATGGTAAATCGTGGCGCAAAGTCGGACCTTTAAACGACGTGCATACCTTTTCGGCCATTCAACCCACCATTCTGATTCACGGAGCGGGAATCTTGCAGCTCCTGCTTCGTACCAAAGAGGGGAAAATTGCCGAGTGCTGGTCCAAGGATGTCGGTGTAACCTGGGAGGCGATGCGGGCTACATCCCTGCCCAATCCGAATAGCGGAATCGATGCTGTAACCCTGGCCGATCACAGACATCTTCTGGTTTATAATCATACGGCTCGTGGCAGAAATCCTCTGAATGTGGCTGTCTCGGAGGACGGGAAAAAATGGAAAGCAGCCCTCCCCCTGGAAACCGAAAGCGGAGAGTATTCTTATCCGGCGGTAATCCAAACCCAGGACGGGAAGGTCCACATCACCTATACATGGAAAAGGGAGAAAATACGGCATGTGGTTCTGGATCCCAAGCAGCTGGAACTGAGAGACATGCCGGGTGGGAATTGGCCGAAATAAACGGCTCCTGCAGGAATAAGTCAAACAAGATTACCCGGAGAGGTACTGGAAAAAAAGCGCCGAATATGGCGTTCCTCTCCGGGAAGCAGAGTACGGACATCCATGAGGATGGAGTCCTCCTCCCTGCGCACAATGATCGGAGGGTTGAATCCCCTCAACCCTCTTTCCATCCTGGAGATGGAACACTCCGAAGATACAATCCTCAAACCATACGACGGCAGGGAATCCGCCGGGCAGCTGCCTCCACCTACCAGGGATTTCAGAGGAACAACATCAAATCGCCACCCGGGAAGTGCGCTCTTCGACAAATTCCGATGTAAGAGAGTGGCCTTCTTCTTTAAATGCCCGGCACTCTTTCCGATCATCTGCCAGATGGGAATTTTTTGGTCGGCAGTTTGGAGAAAATGCAACTGTAATGTGGCTTCCAGAGCGGCGATATTCATCTTATCCAGGCGAAGAATGCGCATCAGAGGGCTCGAGCGGATTCTTTGAATCCACTCGCTTTTTCCGGCAATGATTCCGGCCTGAGGCCCTCCTAAAAGCTTATCTCCAGAAAAAAGAACCAAATCACAACCTTCTGCCAGACTTCGACGGGGTTGAGACTCTCCCCCCAAACCATGTACATCCTCGGAGTGCAGATATCCGCTGCCACAATCTTCCACCAAGGGGAGATGATGTCGAGCCGCGATCGTTGCCAGTTCTTTCAGAGAAGCCGCTTCCACAAAACCGACAATTTTAAAATTGGAAGTATGGACCTTAAGAATCATTTTCGTATGGGGTCCTATGGCTTTTTCATAATCCGTGTCCCGGGTTTTGTTGGTCGTACCAACTTCTCTTAATATGGTGCCGCTGGCGGACATAATATCGGGAATACGAAAGGAACCTCCTATTTCCACCAACTCGCCCCGCGAAACAATCGTCTCTCCGCCTTGCCCGATGGTAAAAAGGGTCAAGAAGAGGGCGGCCGCGGCATTGTTCACAAAAGTGACATCTTCACACGGTAGCAGTTTCTGCAGCAAGGGCACAAGCAGGCGATCGCGGTGCCCTCGACAGCCGTTTTCCAGGTCGTACTCCAGATTGGAATATCCGGTGATGATTTGAAATACGGCATCCGCGGCATGAACAGCCATGGGGGAACGTCCAAGGTTGGTATGAACGATCACTCCGGTTGCATTCACGACTTTTTTCAGAGACAACTGCCGGTCTTGCTTCAATCGTTGCTCGAGCAGGGAAGAAAGATGCTCCAGGATTTCTTCCCCGTGTCGGATTCGCTCCGGCTCTGCCGACAGAAAGTCCTTGCGAATTCCTTCCACCAGAGAATGCAGAAGATCGGTTACTCTCGCCCTTCCGTGGGCTTCTATAAGACTTTTTATTGCCTCACTACCCAGGATACGATCCAGGGAAGGAATTTTTCTCAGAAAGTTTTGTATTTGGTTCATGGTTTTTGACTGTGTTCTTATTCCCATACGGACTTGGAAAATGGCATTGACCGCCCAAGGGAAATGAAAGTATCCTCTTAGCGATGAAACCGGATGAACTGCTCAATCAGTTTGACGACGGCTTGCGCAAACTGACGGTAGAATATGATATCTTTTTTTGCGGAGGACGGAAAATCCCGCCCACGAATCTGCGCTTCCGCGTGGACCAGATCGTCAAACAGCTCCTGGAAGAAAGGATGAACCTCGCCCAACGGTTTCGCTATAACCAGCTGGTGGCTAAATTTTCTGTTTATAAAGATTTATGGCGCCGGCAAATGCAGGAGAAGGAGGAAAAGGGAAGCCTGCGTTCGGAAAGCGAATTGAAAGAACTGATCACTCCTCCCACGGAAAATGAGAACGAATCGAAAGATTATTATTCACAATCCCTCACCGATCCGGACAAGCAGGTTGCACAGGTATTGCGACTGTATCAGGAACTGCAGTGCATGCGGTTAAAAAACGGAGAGACGAAACTGCATGTGGACATCGATCAGTTCCGGAAATTGATAACCGAAAAAATGGGGATCATCAAAGGAAAGAAACAGTGCGACTCTGCAGAATTCATCATCTGCATTGACCAGGCCAGCCACAAAGTTAAATTTATGGCCCGGCCCCTACCCAAAAAGCCGGTTCTACCACCCTCTGCCTGAAGGGATCCGGCAGAAAGAAACCCTGTGGACCAGGCTCATGGAACCAGAGATAGGATTACTTTTTCTTTTCCATGGACTGTAGTTCTTTCCAGGTGAAATAGACTCGACCGACGACGGTGAGATGGGAGAGAACAAGGATCACCCATAAGACAGCTTCCATGCGGTGACTCAGAGAGCCGATAATCAATAATACCAACCGTTCTGGCCGTTCCAGAAAACCGATCCGGCAACGAACGGGAATCAACGATTCCGCCCTGGCCCGTGTGTAGCTGACCATGATGGTACCCAACATGGCGATACTGGTAATCAGTACATAACTCCTGTTGGCTACCGACATGTAGTAAAACATCAGTCCGATCATAAACGAAATATCGCCATAGCGGTCCAGAACCGAATCGAAGAAGGCACCGAAATTGGTGACTGTCTTCGAGTTTCTGGCTACGGCCCCATCCAGAATATCGAAGAGACCGGCACAGATGACGATGATGGCTGCCGTTCTCCACGCTCCGGTGGCAAAGGCCACAGCAGCTCCTATGCTGACCAGAAAACCGGCGAAGGTTATCAGGTTCGGATGAACCCGTATGGCGGAGAGGGCTCGGACAATCAAATCAACAATCGATTTGCCTGCCGAACCGATGGTACTGCTGATGCTGGTCATTTCCCTAATAACTTTTTTAAAAAAAATTCTGTTTTCTACAAAAATCGGCTTAGTATACCTCAAATTACCGGAGGATGAAAATGAAATAAACATGAGAATAAAAGATATTGCTTGCTCCGGAAAATGATCCCTTTCATAAAAATGAGTTCCGAATCGTAAGGATTCGTAAGAATTTCGTAATCGAAAAACATCAGATCAGCAGGATAAAGGAAGATAAGAGCAGGTTTCACCGTTCCTTCGAAAAGCGGACAGGCGAGCTTGGAGTTCCTTGTCGACCATTGCTTCGATTCGAACTCCATCGGGCAGGAATTTTTCTTCCAGAATCCATCCGCGATCATGGACCAAAGAACGAAGCGAAGACTCAGTGTAAGGCAGCTCGATGAGAACCCGAACTCTAGGATCCTGTAACTGCTCGGTAATCATGAGCAGCAATCTTTCCAGGCCGGTTCTCCTGATCGACGAGATTTCCGCTGTCAGAAGAAAATGGGCGGAGTATCTCTTCAGATCCTCCCTATGGGAAGGAGTCAGCAAATCGATCTTGTTGAAAATGTATATCTGTTTTTTATTTTCACATTGCAGATCTTCCAGAGTCTGCTGCACCTGCCGAATCTGGTCCAAAGGGTTGACAGAGGCGGCATCGATGACATGAAGGAGCATATCCGCTTCGGCCACCTCTTCCAGAGTGGCCCTGAATGCGGCAACCAGGTGATGTGGAAGTTTGTTCAGGAATCCCACCGTATCCGCGATCAATACTCGTCGACCGTCAGGAAGATCCACCCCACGAATGGTCGGATCCAAAGTGGAAAACATTTTCTCCGAGATCAGAGTGGACGTATGACAAAGTGCTTGAAAGAGAGTAGATTTTCCGGCATTGGTGTATCCTACCAGAGCCAGGGTCTGTGCCGGTATCTCCTTGCGTGGAATTCGCTGGAGCTTTCTCCTCCTCCGGACGTCTTCCAGTTCTCGGCGCAGAAAGGAGATTCGCTGTCGTATTCGCCTGCGATCTGTTTCCAGTTTTGTTTCTCCCGGACCTCGAGTGCCGATACCTCCACCCAGCCGGGACAACATGATCCCCTTGCCGGCTAATCTGGGCAGCAGATAATTGAGCTGAGCCAATTCGACCTGCAACTTGCCTTCCGCCGTTTTCGCCCTATTGGCAAAGATGTGCAGTACCAACACCGTCCGGTCTATCACCGGACAATTCCATAAGGTTTCCAGGTTTCTTTGCTGGCAGGGAGCCAGTTCATCATCTACAATCGCCAGGGCGATTTGATGTTCCTCGATAAAATCCCTGACTTCGTAGGCTTTCCCTTTACCGACGAATAACGCGGCATCGGGTGTTTCCAATTCCTGGAAGAAAACAGCGATGGGAAGAACTCCGGCGGAACAGGCCAATTGATGCAACTCTTCCAGCGAGGCTTGTGCCTGACGACGGGCGGCATGTCTTCCCAGAAGACCCAGCAAAACCGCACGTTGCCGGGATTTTTCTTCGCTCTTTCCCTCGACGGTAAGGATGGATGTGTTCATGTGTATTGAAAGGTGTGAAAAAAACAGCTAATATGCATGAGCAGCGATGAAATCAGCTGGCGATAAAAATAAAACCCTTACAAGAATTATGAAAAGAATCATTACCGGCTCACTTATCGTCCTATTAGGCATGACCATATTGGGTTTCGGTTTGCAGTCGAAATCCAAAAGCCAGGAACCTGCCGAGAAAAAATACCGGATCTTATCCATTTCCGTCCTTGAGAATATCATCTTACTGTCCGATCCGGATAGCAAGAATAAACTGATGCTGGACATTTCCAAGGCGAAATTATGGATCGATGGAAAGGAATCGGAGCTGAAAAATCTTCAGAAATTCAACTCCGCCACCTTTCAGATCAAGAGATCTCCTAAAACGGTGCGAGGGCATGAACTGGACGGGAATGTGATCCGGATCCAGGTTGACACCCGGCGTTGATTGACTTTCTACCGTCCGTTCCCCATCAAGAGGATGGGGCGGAAGCCAACCTCCAAGTTGACGAAGAAACCGGGGTTGTTCTGTACCTTTTCTCTTTTGTTTCAGGGGCGTCGGGAGGAATCGAACTGGGAGGAATGAAGCCGATATCCGATCTTTTCTTTGATCGCCGGCCAGAACATGGAAAAGGTATCCAACAGGTTGACATCCCCGCAAGATCGTATCTGGTCCGTGTTGTCCCGATACTGAAAATAGGTCAGACGGTAGTTCATCTGCGACCGGGTCAACCCGCCCGTCCTTTGGAAAAAATATTTGCCGGCATATCTTCCCAAGGAAAAACCTTTTCGATCATAAACCGGGACATCATTTAAAGCCAGGTCCTCCGCGATTCGTAAGACATTGTTGGTCAAAGGGAAATAACACTCCATCTTGTCGATCAGAAACATCTGAGAATAGCGGAGTGTGTGTTTTTCAAAAATCTGATCGATTTGCTCCCACTCTTCATCGGTCAAACGGAATTTCTCGGTACCGGCATCATAGAGGCCCATCTGCGTCAGCAGGCCCATAATATCCAGGCTTTCCCCAACGGCGGCTATGGCCGCATCCACTTGCTCCCAGCGTGCGATGGATGGTTTGCCGCGCACCTTGATTTTGACGGGTTGTATATCCTGCAATCGCGTCTGTAATGTCTGTTCCAAACGATCGATTTTGTTCCGATCCAGAGAACTGCTTTGCGCCGGAAGCGAGGGAAGGCAAAGCATACCTACCATCAGGCAAAGCGCCTGGATCGACAGGGCGATACAACCGTTTATTTTCCGGCAGAGAACAATGGAACTAAGATAGAATATTTTTTTCATCATCTATATCCAGAATGGTATCCAGTTTGGTTATTTCGAATAATTTGCCGACTCGATGAGAAGGATTGAGAAATTTCAATTTATATCCTGCCGCACGAACCTTCTGATGACATTGAATGAGAACGGCAGAGCCGGTACTGTCCAGATAGGTGACTTGCTGCAGATTGAATGCGATCTGTTTCACTCCGGACTCGATTAATTGGGCAACCATGTCCCGTATCGAGTCCAGATCTTCCTGGATCGTGAGTCTTTCCCCCAGATCGATTACTACGAAGGGACCGACGTTACGTTGCTGAAATGTCATGTTGGTACCTAATCCGTATTTTCCGTATTGCATATTCCCGTTGGAAATGTTTTGATCCTTCTGCTTCTCTTTTTTCCCGAATGAATAAGGTACTATTATATGCTATTCCGATCGTTTAGATTTACCACATTTGCATGAGAGGGAAAAAATGAATTCCAACCGTAGATCCTTTCTTGTTTCCGGTGCGGCGGTGTTGCCGACACTGGCCGGCGGCAACTTGGCAGCCGTTTCTCAACCTGGGGCCTCGCCGGTCTCCTCGAATCACCGTCTGAAGCTCGGGACGGTGACCTATAACATCGCCAAGACGTGGGATATCGATACCATCATCAAAAACCTGAAAGAAACCGGACTTCAGGGAGTGGAGTTGCGTACCGAACACGCTCATGGGGTGGAACCTTCTTTGACGGCAGAGAAGAGAGCAGAGGTAAAAAGTAAGTTTGCCGATTCGCCGATCCAAATTGCCGGATTGGGTACCACCTGCGAATACCATTCTCCTGATCCGCAGCAACTTTCCGGGCAAATACAAAAGACTTTGGAGTGGATCAAGCTGGCCAAGGACGTGGGCTGCGGTAATGTGAAGGTCCGCCCCAACGGTCTGCCGAAGTCTGTCCCGGAAGAAAAGACCCTGCAACAAATAGGCAACTCTTTGAAGACCGTTGCCTCCTTTGCCGGGGACCATGGAGTGCGCATACAGCTGGAAGTTCACGGAGCGGAAACCAGTCGGTTTCCACGGATCTTAAAGATCCTGGAATACGCCCAAAAACATCCGTCCCTGTGGATCTGCTGGAATTCGAACCAGAATGACCTGCTGGACGACGGTTTCGATAAGAATTACCAATCGGTGAAGGATCGCATCGGACAGATACACATGCGGGATCTTTTCCTGACCGAATATCCTTGGAAAAAGCTGATCCAAAATCTGAAAGCTGATTCTTTCCAGGGATTCTGCCTGGCGGAAATACCGGACTCACCCGATCCCTTGCGGCTTTTGCATTACTACAAGGCGCTTTTTCTGGCCTATCAGGACGTTTAACAAGATTCGTCAGCAGACCTATGTAGCGTCCGGGTCCGAATCCGAGTCGGATTCAAGGATGTTTTATTGGAGGCAGGAAGGCCTTCATTCGATATCCTGCCAGCCGAATCGTATTCGGAAGATGGATCCGTCCCCAGCCATAGACGGCATTGGGGACCTGATCGTCAGGAATTTCACCGCAGGAGAGGATACTCTTCTTTCGGACCGCGCCCTGGAAAAATAGAGTCTCTATCGCATCTACATTGCCTTTCAACTCCGGATAGGCAGATAAGAGTACCGCTACGGCGCCGGAAAAATGAGGAGCGGCCATGGATGTGCCGCTTGCCAGGCGGTAGGTAGAGTCCTTCCAGGAAGAATACACGGACACACCGGGAGCCGCCAAATCCGGTTTTACTCGGCCACTCTGATCCGCCAGAACCGGACCGCGGGAACTGCTGTAGGCAATCTCATCCATGTTGTCGGTGGAGCCGATGGTTGTCACCTCGTCGAAAATGGCAGGCTCTTCGTTTATGCTCCCACAGCCGTCAGCACCCGAATTTCCTGCCGAGACGGAGAGGATAATCCCGGCCGCTCTTATATGCCTGACAGCCATGAATAAGCTTTCTGTAGCGCACCCCTCGGATACCGGACACGACCAGGAATTATTGATGATGTCCGGGGAAAGGTCCGGATCGGGATTCTGTTTCTGTAAGTCCCAGGGAGCCAGAAAAAAATCGAAACACTCCAGATAAGTGGACGGGCGACCGATCCCAAGATCCATATTCCGGCAACCGATCCATTTCGCTTCCGGGGCGACACCAATATGCTGAAGGCCCCCGTCATCACCCAAGGAAATGCCCATGGTATGAGTCCCATGGCCCCGATCGTCACAGGGAGAAATCGAACTGTAGCCACAGGGATTGGTCTCCGGACCAATGGCTTGATGCACGGCATCCCACCAGTGATGATCGTGATGGACCTTCGCTTCGCTCCACCCGCGATATTGATGCATCAGCGCAGGATGGTCCCATTGGATCCCCGTATCCTGATTGCCGATCACGACATCCTTTCCGCGAAATCCGCTGGCCCAGACTTCTGCCGTACCGACGATTTGAAGATTCCAGAGCATGTCCGCAGAACTTTGAATCGACCGCGGCAGGGCCTGAGTACTTTCGCCCGATGTCATGGAGAACGGTAAATCGGGTTCGATCCGGGCAATACTCTCATCCTTTTCGATTTGTTCCAGAGCCTTTACGGTTTCAGTCAGAGACCGACATTGGACCAGCAAGGCATTGAGAACCGTATAGGTGTTCACTATGGAACATCCGCCGGCCGCCAATCGTTCCCTTACCGGCTCCTGTGCCGATTGGGCCGCATGACGTAATGTATGGAATACATACCTTGTCTTCTCCTTCTTGGAAGACAAGAGCCGTGATGGTTGTACATCAGCCTGTTGGGTCAGTACACACAGAAAACGAAAAGAGCCGGTCTGCTTCAGCAACTCTTGACGAAGCGAAGGGCTTAACGGCTGTTTTCGATGTTGGATGATTCGAACAGGCATGGGAGGTAAAATATCCTGGTTGCCGGATGCATGACCGGCCACTAGGAACAGGGATAGACAAAAGAAAGCAGAAGGCAGGCATGCCATCCGCCGATGAAAACCGGAATTCAACATGATATATTGTAAGAATTGATTAAGATGTTGCATTGTCCAAATAATTGTATCCATATAAAAATACTAAAACAAATACTCTGCAATAATCCGATTATGTCGACATATAAAACATTGACGAATCCACACACACGCCCTTCTTCCGGCGTGACATTTTTTCTTCTGCTTTTCTGGGTTCTAGTGCCCGCAATCGATGGTTTGGCGGCTCAGGAACGCATCGATATCCCGGCTGTAGGATATTCCGCTTCCCGGGAAGGTTTGATTTATGACCTGAAACATCCAGATGCATTTCGCCGGAAACAGGCCGTCGAGCTGATTGGCCGAAATCGTATCCTGGAGGCATTGGATCCGGTTCTGGCCGTTGCATCCGATCCGGAGGTGGAAGTACGCAGGGCCGTAGTCGTGGCCTTTCAGGGGCTGCTGGATATCAGAGCCGGAAAAACCCTGGCCCACATGTTGCATGATACGGATGCCGTGGTTCGGCAAAAGGCCATCCGGGCTCTGATTGATACTTATCTGGGACAGAATGCTTCTTCTTTAGGCACAGCGGTTAAAAAGGTCGGCTCGATTTTCAGTCCTCGAGTCGATACCAACAACGACATTATCGAACCCGATCTCATCATCCCTCCTGAGGTGATTTCGGCACTGGCGGACTGTTTAAAGGATGCAAACAACGGTATCCGAAGAGATGCCGCCCAGGCCCTGGGCATCCTTCGAGGAGATAGAGCCGTTCCCGATATGGTTGCGGCATTGAAGGCAGAAAGCGATAAAAGTGTCATCAAGGAGATCATCCGCTCCTTTTCCAAGATTGGGAACACCACTCCGGGGAACGAACTGCTTCACTTTACCCAGTTCGACGATACCAGCATCGAAGAGGAAGCCATCATGGCACTGGGAGTACTGAAAGTGGAAGGGGCGGTAGAAAGATTGACAAGAATTTATAAGAGCGGCACAACCGAACGCCGACGTATCCTGGGGATCATACCAGCCAGCCGATCGGATCTTCTCAATGTACGTGCCCTGCAGGCTTTATCACAGATCGGCTCGTCGCAGAGCAAGACGATTTTCTTTGAGGTATTGACCCATGCCGACCCCAGCTATCGCCAGGCAGGAGCGGAGGGATTGGCTCGTCTGCAAGCCGTGGACATGATCCAGGATGTTCTAGCTGCGAGGCAAAAAGAGACCAAGGATAATCCAAGGATGGCTCAGGATTTTGCTCTGTTCCGCTTTGGCAAGGGGGAATTCCTGGATGAACTGGTGGATGGTATGGATGGCGGAAATGAGTTCGCCTATTCCTACCTGATGGAGTTAAAAGGTAGTGAAGTGAACTCGCTCTATCGCTTCCTGGATCATGAAAGCCCAAGAATCCGGGCACGGATGGCAGAAATTCTCGGTCACATCGGGAATGAATCCACACTGGCAAAATTAGAGCCGCTCACGAACGATCGGGACAGTCAGGTTCTGGCGGCAGCAGTGAAAGCCCAACGCCGGCTGCAAAGCAAATATCCAAAATGAAAACTGCTGCGGCTAGCGGAACCGGGTAGTCACATAAAGAACCTGATCCTGATTTCTCCAGTCACGACCATAGACAAGAGAAATCCGTAGGGGCGATCTGGGATGCTTGCGTAGTTCTATGGCGGCCCCGGTATCCAGATATGTTTTTGGGCCGAACTGTCCCGGATAAAGAATTCTCGTTCCCAAAATGTCTCCGAATACGGCCGCGTTGAAGCGCATATTTTTCCAGGATAGGAAATCCTGAGAGAAGGTGATGTTGCCTAAAGCAAACTGACGCAGGAGGGGAGATGCGCCAAAACGCCCACTCTCCATCAGCGGATGGGCTCTCAGGAGATAATCGGCGTATCTGCCGGTTCCCAACAGGAAGTAATCCTCCACGAATCCATTGCGGGAGAGCGAACCGAAATGAGTATCGATCTGCAGAGAAGAATGCAACGCCTTCTCCGTCCCATGTTCTATTTTGTTTTTCCAACTGAAAGAAAAGTGATCCAGGCGGGGACGGTGAGACCCAAGGCCATACCCTTTCTGAAGATTCAGCTGGAAGGCACTTGTCCAGCACAATCCGGAGATGGACTCAGCGGAAAATAGGGTACCTGCCGGAGAAAATCGAAGCCAGAAGACCTGCCTGGTGGATTCCGTACCCGGCAAGGACTCATTCTCGAATTCCCTGATGCCTCCTTCTCTTTGCAGGACATAAGCATTTTTTTCCTTTGCAGCCGGCGGACCTTGCCATCTCCAACGATAATTCAGTCCGAGCTGAAACGTCAGAAGGGGAGCCTTCAGTGGGAAAAGAAAAGAAGAAGAGAGATCATGTCGCCGCAGGTAAAAGGAGCGCGAAAAATCCTCTCCGGGCGACAGCAGCCATCGATCCTCATGCCAGGAATACCCAAACTTAGCATAGAGAGATCTGGTGGCCAACCTGGGGAGGTTCCAATCCCATGCTGCCCAGCGGGCATCCGGTTTCCATCGAAAAGAGGCATGGCTGCTCACTCCGCTTTGGCCCCAATTCCAGTAAGACAGGCGAAGCGTATGATCGAATACTCCTCCGAAGGTATTCAAGAGAAAGGTGAACGGATCCCCCCATCCCTTACGGGCTGTGGGATGAACCGTCAGCCGGGATGAGGAAGACGAAACCTCCGGGGTAAGATCATATTCGATCCAGTCGAGGTAGTCGTGCTGAGAGAAGCGCCAATCCGCCTGCCTCAGGCTCTTTCCCCGGATTATCTCACCAGGATTGAGCCCGAGCTCGTCCGCAATCAGATTTTTATCCAATTTAGTATTTGTGGAAATCTCGAGGGAGGAAAGAGTCATGGGCCTCGATCTTTCCGCATAACCCAAGGCCATTCCTATTCGATGATCCTGGAGGCATACCTCCACAGCGAGCGGATAGGCTTCTTCCCGTCCCGGATCGAGGAGTATGGCCTTGTTTATCCATTGCAGAGAACGACGATACATCTTGAAATCGGCACAAAGTCGGCCAAATTGAAGATACCGGGGATAATCCTCCTTTGTGTTCCCGACGAATTGTCTAAATAGAAAGACCGCCTCCGCATAGCGATTCTCCCTTAAAAGGTCGGAAAGCTGAAGAATGGGTAGGGAATCGAAATCAGTCCCTTTGGCGGCAGGCAAGAAGGGAGAGAGGATAGTCAGCAGAACGAGTACGTGACAGAAAGACCTGCAACATCGGAGCATATCGGCATACTCCATAAAGATGAAAACCTCCTTGGTGAAAAGCCAAGGAGGTTTATGTGTGGAATGAGTTGCTGGTGCCGAAGGGGGGACTCGAACCCCCACGGGTTTCCCCACCACCCCCTCAAGATGGCGTGTCTGCCAGTTCCACCACTTCGGCTGAAATTGTATTGTCTTTCCGCTACTGGTTTTGAGCCGGAGTCGTCGGATTAGGTGCTGCAGGCGTCTGTGCCGGAGCCGGAGTCGTATCCGTTTTCCCCGGAGTTGCGGGCACCTTCGAGGGATCCGTTGTATTGGCCGGTGGTGCCGTTGCGGGGGCTGTATCCTGCAACGGTATGGAACCGCCGGAAGACGTAAAACTACTGTTGTAGCGCAGGGCCAGGATCAGACAGGTCATCATAAATACCACTGCCATGACGGTAGTCATTTTCGTGAGAAAATTTCCCGTGGCCCGGTTACCGAATGCGGTTTGGCTGGCGCTTCCTCCAAATGCACCGGAGAGATCTGCATTCTTTCCGGCCTGCAAAAGAACAATCACGATAAGAAAGAGACAAGCCAAAACGTGTAGAAATACTAAAAGAAAATTAATCATGCCATCTACTTTTTGTTCGCGTTTACCGTGTAAATGTAATACTCGTTCTATTCCGTTTCGCCAGCGATATAATACGGGAAACCGGATCAGGAGTCAAGGCCCGAAAGCCTTTCTTCCCATGTTTTTCCATCCTTTTTCCCCTGGATTTTTTATACGGCGAAAAGGATACCGTTAAAATCGCCGGCCTTGAGCGAAGCCCCTCCGATCAAGCCACCATCGATGTCCTTCTGCTGTAACAGCTCTTTGGCATTATCCGCTTTCATACTCCCGCCGTATTGGATCCGAATCTGTTCCGCTGTTTCCTGATCGTACAGGGAGCCCAGAAGTTTTCGTATAAATGCATGGACTTCCTGTGCCTGTCCAGGAGTGGCTGTCCTTCCGGTGCCGATGGCCCACACCGGCTCATAGGCGATCACCGTCTGTAAGGCTTCCTCCCTGGATAATCCCTCGTAGGCCCCCTTCACATGGTCTTCACAGACTTTTTCCGTATGGCCGGCTTCCCGTTCTTCCAGGGTCTCACCGACACAGATGATGGGCAGTAAACCCGACTGAAGGGCAGCCTTCACTTTTTTATTCACGGTAGAATTGGTTTCGTAGAAATAGGTGCGTTGTTCGCTGTGTCCGATAATCACGTATTTGACTCCGGCACTTTTCAGCATGGCACAGGATACTTTCCCGGTAAAGGCACCTTTCTCCTCCCAATGAACATCCTGTGCACCCAGCGCCACATGAGTACCTTGTACGACTTGCTGTACGGGTGCCAGGCAAACAAAGGTAGGACAGATGACCACTTCACAGGATGCCCCCTGGGAAAGTTCGACCACTTCCTTGCTGAGTTGTACCGCTTCCGGAATCGTCTTGTTCATCTTCCAGTTTCCGGCAATGATAATTTTACGCATTTTTTCTCCCATAACCTTTGGAAATAGAAAGGGCTGCAGACAACGCAGCGACCGGGAAGATCCCGCCGGACATCGCCTACAGCCTCATAGAATTTGGATTATTTTTCGGAAAGAGCCACAACTCCGGGGAGAGGTTTCCCTTCTAAATACTCCAGGGAAGCTCCACCACCGGTGGAAACATGACTTACCTTTTTACTGAGACCTGCCTTTTTGATGGCCGAAGCCGAGTCCCCACCGCCCACTACCGTGGTGGCTCCGTTCGCGGTGGCATCCGCCAGGGCTTGGGCAACGGCAAAGGTTCCTTTGGCGGACACTTCAATTTCGAAAACCCCCATCGGGCCATTCCAAAGTACGGTCTTGGCACCACGAACCACCTCTGCGAACAGTTCGATGGTTTTCGGGCCGATATCGATACCTTCCTGATCGGCAGGGATCGATGTAACATCGGTATATCGCACATTTCCAACCTGACGGGCCTTGAAATCCAACTTATCCGTGATCAGGACATCAACCGGAAGCAATAACTTCTCCCCCGCATCCGCCAGGATCTGTTTTGCCAGATCTACCTTGTCGTTCTCGCAGAGAGAATGCCCGATCTCCTGACCCTTCGCCTTGGCAAAGGTAAAAGCCATACCGCCGCCGATGATCAGTTTATCGACTTTAGGAAGAAGGTTGTTGATCACCGAGATTTTGTCCGAAACCTTTGCCCCTCCGAGGATGGCGACAAAGGGACGTTTTGGATTTTCCACAGCCGAGCCCAGGAAATCGAGTTCTTTTTTCATGAGGTAGCCGCAAGCCCTCTGCGGGAGTTGCACCCCTGTCATGGAACTGTGGTCCCGGTGGGCGGTACCGAAGGCGTCGTTTACATAAACATCGGCCAGTCGGGTCAGTCCGCTGCGGAAGGCGGCAACCTTTTCCTTATCGGCAGAAAGCTTGGAACCGTCTTCCAGTTTTACCTTTCCCTCTTCCTCGATGTGGAAACGCAGGTTTTCCAACAGCAGTACTTCTCCTGCTTTCAGCTGGGCGGCAGCGGATTCCACTTCCGGTCCGATGCATTCCGAAACAAATTTCACCGGCCGTTTGAGAAGTTCTTCCAGCTTCAACGCCACCGGTTGCAGGCTGAATTCCGGCTTCACCTGTCCATCCGGACGGCCCAGATGGCTCATACAGATGACGGCGGCACCCTTCTCCAACAGGTAGTTGAGGGTCGGCAGGGAAGCGACGATGCGTTTATCGTCTTCTACCTTCCCGTCCTTGATGGGAACGTTAAAGTCGGTGCGGACAAGCACCCGCTTGCCCGCAACATCGATATCTTCGATAAAAAGTTTACCCATAGTTCACTCTCTTTGGGACTTACTTCCCGTCTTTGGACATCATATGTTTGACCAGATCGACAACCCGGTTACTGTAACCCCATTCGTTGTCGTACCAGGAAACCACCTTGAAGAAGCGTTTTTCTCCCTTTAGATTGTTCTGCAGGGTCGCCAGGGAATCGTAGATCGAAGATCTTTCATCATGGATAAAATCGGTGGACACGAGTTCTTCCCTAGCTACGCCCAGAATATCCTTCAGATAAGTCTCACTGGCCTTTTTCAAAGCGGCATCGATCTCTTCGATGGAGGTGTCCTTGACCGTGCGGAAGGTCAGATCGACCACCGAGACGTCGGGGACAGGTACGCGGAAGGCCATGCCTGTCAGTTTGCCTTTGGTCGCCGGAAGCACTTCTCCCACCGCCTTGGCTGCACCGGTAGTACTGGGAATGATGTTCTGGGCAGCGGCCCTGCCTCCGCGCCAATCCTTTTTGGAAGGACCGTCGACCGTTTTCTGTGTAGCCGTGTAGGCATGGATCGTGGTCATCAATCCGGTTTCCACCCCGAATCCTTCCTTCAGCAGGACGTGAACCACCGGGGCCAGACAATTGGTCGTACAGGAGGCATTGGAAATGATCGTATGTTTGGCCGGATCGTATTCGTTCTCGTTGACGCCGATTACGATCGTTTTTACTTCACCTTTGCCGGGGGCGGTAATGATGACTTTCTTGGCACCGGCCTGGATATGGCCTTTGGCCTTTTCCGAATCGGTGAACAATCCGGTGGATTCGATGACGTATTCTACGCCGAGACTCGCCCATGGCAGTTCAGTGGGGCTCTTGGTAGCCATAATACACTTGATTTCCTGACCGTTCACCACCAGAGTGTCGTTTTCCGTTTTGGTGGAGTCGCTTTTCTTGGTGGAAACAGAGTGCTTAAATTTGCCGTGAACCGAATCGTATTTCATCTGATAAGCGAAGTAGTCGGCATCGGTAGATATATCGACGACCGCTACAACATCGATTTCTTTGCCGAGTAAACCCTGATCGCAAATGGCTTGGAAGACCATGCGGCCAATACGGCCAAACCCATTGATACCAACTTTCACTGCCATGAGAAACTCCTTTTTGTAATCGAATTAAGTTAATGGAAATCTATCGACGGAATTCTGGAGATCGGGAACCTGGATTCGGAAGGAAAGCGCCTGTTGGGTGAACAGGCAAAAACCATCATCCTGTTTTGGCCCAAAGAGAGGGATCAAGCGCTCTCTGCTTTTCCATCCCAATTCAGATGGCCACCGACGATCTCTCGCAGAGCGACTTCGGTGACCGTCAATCCCATACCCGGAACCCTTTTGGGAGCTCCGTCGCTCAGTTGCTTCACTCTCTGTGCCAAAAGATTGCATAAAAGATAGTGATTGCCGACCAATAAAACGGCTTTGGAAAGCAATTCCGCCGAAGTCATGTTTTCCGATTCATTTTTCTCTTGCATCATGTAACTTCAACAATTTCCTAATTTTTGTATTGATGAAAACCGAAGGGAATTCACCCTGGACAGGATATATTCCCTCGGATTGGACAGTGAATTGTAAATAAAAGAGCGGAATGAGTCAAGAAAACATAAAGCAGACACGGATTTTCATCTATCCGAGGGAAACCGATGAAAAGAAGCCTGTATTTTTTCCCGTGTTGTTGTCCTTGAACCCGATGGCGTTCCATGATAAAGGTAAACAGGAATCGTATAGGACTCGTGATAAGAAAGAATGCTAAAACGAATACTACTGCTCTTACTATACTGCGGTACACTCGGTACCGGATGGGGCTGGAACAACCAGACCCCGTCTCTTACGCGCCCCTCACCTCAGGGCGAGGAAATCGATTTGCCACCGAACCATACGGAGGTTGTCATCAACGGTTCGCCGGCAACCCTCTATTACCACAGACTGGAAACGATCGCACCGAAAGTGCTGGAGGCAAAAGGACAGGTCCATTTAAAATATGAGGATATGCTTCTCTGGGCAGACCGGGCCCTATTCCACGAAGAATCCGGACGTATCGAAGTGGAAGGTAACGTCCGTTTGGTGCAGGGAATTCAACTCATCCGCTGTCAGCGGGGTGAATACAATCTCAAGACTAAATTGGGAAGTTTCTGGGAGGTCAACGGCCGAACGGATGAAGAATTCATCTTTCAGGCAAAACGTATCGATAAAACGGACCAGCAGACCTTTCATATGGAACACGGATTCATCACTGCCTGCCAGGATGCCGTACCCAAATGGAGTTTTTCAGCCAGCCAGGCCACATTAACCATAAGCCGATCGATCACAACGAAAAACACCCTATTTAAAGTAAAAGGTATACCGGTTTTTTATTTTCCCTGGATGCGATTACCGGCGGAAAAGAAAAAACGCAGTTCTGGTTTTATTTTGCCCTCCACCGGCAGTTCCAACGCCAAAGGAAGGTCGCTGGCCGGCTCCTTTTATCTGACCATGGGCCGGAGCGCCGATCTCATCCTGAATGCCGAATACTTTTCTAAACGCGGATCGGGTTATGGATTTTCTTTTCGCACCAAACCCAACAGCTATTCGCACGTAAATGTTTCTTATTTTTACGTCAACGATCGACTGCACCAGGGAGGCGGAAATTTCATTGCCGATGCCGAAATCAACTTCGGCAAAGGGTTCCGTGGGGTGGCGGCCCTCAATCTGGTCACCAATTTCGCTTACCGGCAAAATTTTTCCGACGTTTTCGCCACCGCTACGAATCCGATCGATTATTCCGTCGCCTTTCTTACCTACAACCGCTCTTCCTTTAGCCTGCACTGGCAGTTGTCCCGCCAGGAAACCTTCTCCCCCGGCCGGTCGATACTCATTCGCAGCATGCCCGGTTTCGGATTTCATGTGCTGGGTAAAAAACTGGGCTCCCTACCTCTCTTCTTCTACATGGATGCCGTCGCCGAGAGCCTGATGCGGGAAGATCAGTACCAGCAGACGCCGAATTTTCTGCAAAGATACGATCTGTATCCCAAGATCTCCCTGCCCCTAAAAAAATGGACAGGTCTTTCTTTGACACCCCGGCTGGGAGTACGACAGACCATTTATGGAGGAAGTCTTCAAAACCCAACGGATGCGACTTTCGGCGGAAAGAACGTCTATCGCAGCAGTGTGGAGATGGGGTTCGATTTTCAGGCGCCTGCCTTGGAACGTTCTTTTAGCAAAAAGAACGGTTCTCTGTGGAAGCATTGGATAGAACCCTCTATTCGCTACCAAAAGATTACAGGTATCGGCAATATGTGGGAAATACCCCGTTTTGACGAAAAGGACTTCTATACCGACAGCCATGAAATCGAATACGGAATCACGCAAAGGTTATTCGCCAGGAGCGGCGCAGACAAGAATGCACCCTGGCGGGAACTGGTATCCTGGAGGCTCTTTCAACAATACTACTTCGATCCCAGTTTTGGAGGTGCCATCAGCCTGGATAACTTAACGGCACCGATTCCCTATCTCCGGCTCACGGCTTTTTCCATTCTCGATGCCAATCGTCTGCCTCGCTTTTCCCCCATCGTTTCTTCCGTTAGATTCTACCCCCGTGACGGCTGGAATGCCGATTTTCGCCTGGATATTGATCCGCGTACCCAAGGAATTCGGTCCGGAGGAGTGACCGGTTCCTCCACCTTCGGGCCATTGCAATCTTCCTGGACTCTGTATGCCTCACGCCGTTATCAGCCAGGCACCCAGCTGACGAGTGAGTATCTCAGTTCCCAGGAAGTAAACTTTTTAACGGAAAAGAGTTTCCAACTTCAATCGCTCCTGGGGTATGGGAATCCTACCAAAGGTTTCTCCGTAAGCTTTAACTGGAGCTATGATTTGCAGCGCTCCGAATTGATGAATTCTCACTCGCGTCTTTTTTACAACTGGGATTGTTGTGGCCTGGCTCTGGAGTTCATGCAGTTCAATACCGGTTTTCGCAACGAAAGTCAGATCCGGTTCGCTTTCTCACTGAAAGGACTTGGGTACTTCGGTACCATCCGTCGTCCGGAACGACTCTTTTAACAGACAAAGAAAGGATCGGGAAGCTTTTTTCCCACGTCTTCCGAAATTTTATGAATGGTTACATTGGACTTGGATCCAATCTGGGAGATCGGTTGCAAAACCTGAAAGAAGCCGTCTCCTTACTGGGCGAATGTCCCTTGGTCGTTCGCCGCTGCTCCAGTGTCTATCGGTCGGAAGCCCTGGATATGGCGGAACAACCTGACTTTTTCAATATGGCCATCGGTTTGCAAACGGATCTGCCGCCGCTCTCCCTGCTGGAAATCTGTCTGGAAGTCGAGCGAAAGATGGGAAGGAAGCGAATCGTAGCCAAGGGGCCTAGGAATATCGATCTGGACCTGCTGCTGCTGGAAGATCGCATTTTGAAAAGTGACAGACTGATTCTGCCTCACCCACGCATGCATTTGCGACGCTTCGTTTTGCTGCCTTTGGATGAAATCGGTGCCCAGCAGATGCATCCGGTCCTGCAGAAGACCGTTCATGTACTTTTACAGGAATCAAAGGATTTTTCTAGGGTAGAATGGTACTGCGATGCTCGGCAGGTAGCCGCCAACATATAGTCATTTGTATTTTATGCCACGATATATTGCCATCGAAGGACCGATACGGGTTGGGAAGACAAGTCTCCTGGAACGGTTGAAGAGTGTTCACACCGATATCCAGCGGATTTTTGACGTTTCCGACAATCCCTATCTTCCCGATTTTTATCAGGACAAACCGGGGATCTCTTTCCATACTCAACTCCATTTTCTGATACGTCGCTACCAGCTCCTGCAGCAGGTGCCGAATTTACTGCAGGAAGGTTCCTCGGTAATCAGCGATTTTCTTTTCGCCAAAGACAAGCTGTTCGCTTGCCTCAATCTGGACGACCAGGAGCTGCAGACGTATGATGCCTTTTACAACACGCTTAGCAAAAACGTGCGGATCCCCGACCTGGTCATCTATCTGCAAGCCCCGCTGGAGACGCTCCTGGAACGCATCAAGAGAAGACAAACGGCCTATGAACAGAACATTTCCGAAGATTATTTATTGGAGCTGATCGAAGCCTACGATCATTTTTTCTTCCGTTATAAACAATCTCCCTTGCTGGTCATCAAAGCCGCCGGTATAGATTTTGTAAGACATCAGGAAGACCTGGAGAATCTGACCAACATTATTTTTCACACACAGATACACGGAGTGCAGTATTATTCTCCCCGCGGTCGGTGAAGACACTCATCCGACAGAGTAATTTGGAATGAAATACCGTTATGACCAATAAGAAAGAAAAACAGGGAAAAGAATCCCCGGAACCGGAAATCGGTTGGGTTAGGGAATATTTCGTGACCATGGTAGTCAGTGTCATTTTCGCACTGTTCGTCACTACGTTCGTGGCTCATCCCATGTCGGTACCGACACCCTCCATGGATACGACTATTATGGTGGGAGACCGTCTGGTTGTCGATAAATTCACCATTCGCCCCGGACCGGAAAGCTGGCGTGATTCGGTATTTCTGCACCGGCCGATTCGTCGAGGCGACATCATCGTTTTTAAATATCCCAAAGATCCGACAACGCCATTTGTCAAGCGGACCATCGGTCTGCCTGGAGACGAAATCAAGATCATCAATAAACAGGTGCTGGTCAATGGGAAACCGTTGGATGAACCCTATAAACGGCACATCGACAGAAATACTTACAGCGATCCCAACTTCGCCTATCCGGAGGCATACAAAAGGGATAATTTCGGACCGGTTACCGTCCCGGAGAAATGCTACTTCATGATGGGTGACAATCGCGACAATAGCGACGACAGCCGTTTCTGGGGTTTTGTTCCCGAAAGCAATATTATCGGGCGTCCGCTCTTCGTTTTTTGGTCTTATGAGGACGATCCCTACCGCCAACTTGACACCGGAGAAACCGTGGCACTCTATCTGAAAAGAGTCCTCAATTTTTTCAATAAAACCCGGTGGACACGGACATTCCACACAATACGCTGAAGCAGGCGATCCGGCCTCATACTCTTTCTTTTCCAGCCGGATAAAGGGAGATAGATATCGTTATGTATGACTCGGACCGAAGATCCTTTTTGCATAGGAGTATTTGGGCGGGAACAGGGTTGAGCTCCTTTCCGCATTTCCTGCAGCAACAGAAGACAGCATCTTCAATCGGTATGTCGATCGCCAGATCTGCCATTTCTCCCAAGGAACCGGATGGAATCGCTGAAGAAGCCGAGCGACTGACGCGAGGTGCCATCGAGGCCATTGGCGGAATGTCACGCATCGTCTCCCAAGGGGAGACCGTTTGGGTAAAACCGAATATCGGTTGGGACCGGCGTCCGGAACAAGCGGCTACTACCAATCCCACTGTTGTAGCCGTTGTGGTGCAAATGTGCCTCGAGGCCGGCGCCGGTAAGGTTCTGGTCAGCGATCATTCCTGTAACGTGGCAGCTCGAGCCTTCCCGCGCAGCGGTATTCAACAGGCGGCTGAGAAGGCAGGTGCCCATGTCTTCTTTATGGATGAACGCAAATATAAAAAGATGGCGATCAACGGCAAAGTGCTTAAAGAATGGGAGGTCTACACCGATGTCGTGGAAGCGGACAAATTCATCAATGTACCGATCGTCAAACACCACGGCCTCTGTCAGGTGACCCTGGGGATGAAAAACCTGATGGGGGCGGTTGGGGGGCCTCGTAACCAGTATCATCAGGACCTCAGAAATACGCTGGTCGATGCCGCTCAATTTTTAAAACCCGATCTGATTGTCCTGGACGCGATCCGTGTCCTGATCGCCAATGGCCCTGCCGGAGGGAATCCGGCGGATGTCCGACGCATGGATACCGTTGCCGCAAGCATAGATCAGGTTGCCATCGATTCTTTTGGCGCGACACTACTGGGTCATAAACCGGAATCGATCGGTCATATCGCCGAGGCCGCCGCCCGTAAACTGGGTACGATGAATTACGCCTCCATCACCAAAGAGATAAATTTGTGAAAAAGAGGGGGCCGGTCGGGAGTACGAGGGTGTCCGGAAGCACCATGGTCTGGGCACGTCGTTTCTCTCAGACCGTATTTTTCCTCTTTTTCCTTTATCTTTTTCTGCAGACTACCTCTCACTTCCTGGACGATTCTGGAATCAGCAGACCCGGGGGACCGGTCACTTTTTTCTTCCTGACGGATCCGCTGCTTTTCCTTGTCACCTTATTGGCGGAACATAGCGTCCCCTCCTTGTTTTTTCTCTCTCTGCTGACCCTGTTCTTGACGGTGATTTTCGGCCGATGGTTTTGCGGCTGGTTCTGTCCTTTCGGAGCCCTGCACACCATGGTCAGTGCCTGGCGACAAGGGCCGCATAGAATCCGTTCCCTGGAAGAAGGATTTTCCCGCCGGCAGAAGGGGAAATATTACCTGCTCACCGCTCTGCTTATCGCCGCTATTTTCGGACTCAATCTCTCTGGATGGATCGATCCCTTTTCTTTCCTTTTTCGCTCGCTGACCGTCAGTGTCTTCCCCGCCTTCCACCGCGCCGTGTATGGAATATTCACCTGGATCTATCGGACCGATCCCGGTATCGGCAGCTTTCGTCTGACTGCCGTCAGTGAACCTACATACGAATTTCTCAGAAGCCACATACTACCGGGAGAACAAAGTCACTATTCGGGAACCGTTCTGATCGGCCTTCTTTTTCTTTTGGTCCTGGCAGCGAATCTTTTGCGCAATCGCTTCTGGTGCCGATATATATGCCCATTGGGAGCTTTGTTAGGCTGGTTCGGGAAAAATCCCATCCGGCGTCTGCACGTCGATCCTGCCACCTGCACTCAGTGCCGTCTGTGCGTTACCCACTGTCAGGGTGGCGCCAATCCTCACGGGGAAGGTGACTGGAAACCTTCCGAATGCCTTTTCTGTTACAGCTGTCAGGCTGCATGTCCGTCTCGTTCCATTTCTTTTGGCCGCGAAAAAGCCAGAGGAGAGCAGTCATGACTTTTTCCTTGCAGCAGTGGCTGTCGGGATTTCTGAGATCGCCCCGTGCAGAATCGGTCGACCTGCAGCGTCGGGGACTGATTACCGCAGGTATTCTAGGCGCCGGCGTCGGATTACTCTCGCAAACCGCTACCTTGTCCGGAGAAAGTGACTTTTCCCCGGAACTGGTGCGCCCTCCTGCCTCCGTAAAGGAAGAGGATTTTCTGGCCTTATGTGCCCGGTGTGGTGAGTGTATGAAGGCATGTCCGACCAATGGGGTCCATCCGGCCATGCTGGAAGGAGGCTTGGAAAGTATGTGGACACCCATCATGAACATGCACATCGGATACTGCGAATATGAATGCAACCTATGCTCGCAGGTCTGCCCGACGGGGGCCATTCGCGAAATCTCCGTGGAAGAAAAAAAGAAGGTCAAAATCGGTCTGGCATTTTTCGATAAGAACCGCTGTCTTCCCTATGCTTTTCAGCGTACATGCATCGTTTGCGAAGAACACTGTCCCACTCCCCAGAAAGCGATTTGGTTTGAAGAAATCGAAGTAGTGTCTGAAAAAGAAGGTAAGATCAAAGTGAAACAACCCCATATAGATCCCGATCTCTGCATCGGTTGCGGTATTTGTGTCCATAAATGCGTCATCACGGACCAACGCGGTGTTTATATCACCAGTGTAGGGGAAACGAGAAACCCAAAAAACCGGATGCTTCTTCCTGCCGGGAACTCCGGTAGCGCCGGGATCTATTGAATCTTATTTCCGAGTCACTATCCAGGCAGGAACCCATCTATAACGAAAGGAGCTGGGGCATGAAGAGTGTACATGTGCATATCGTGGTTAAAAAGGAACGGATACAGGATTTTATTCAAGCAACCGTCGAGAACGCCCGACAGAGTCTTTTAGAGCCGGGCATCGCCAGATTTGATCTGCTCCAGGAGCAGGAAGATCCTTCCCGTTTTCTTCTGGTGGAGGTCTACCGGAACGACCAGGCTCCGGTCGATCACAAATCGACGCCGCATTATCTGCGCTGGCGGGAAGCGGTCACCGACATGATGGCCGAACCGCGACGTAGCGTCCCGTTCTCACCTCTTTTCAGCCAGGATGTATGAAAAAAGAAAAAGCTCGATTTTCCCGTTGTTTTTGGTATATTTATACGAACACCGGCAGCATGGTGGTGGAAGGCTGATGATTTCTTTTACCATACTTTTTTCTATACCAGTTTTTAGGAGGGCGCATTGAATCGCTTTTTAAAAATTCAGTCCACGTTAGTACTCTTCCTTCTTGTTTTAATCGCTGCTTCTTGCGGAGGTGGGGGCGGATCTGACCCGGCTATGGAGGCGATCCAGAAAAATAAGCAGGTGATCATAGGTACCAATGCCGTCGACATGCCTTTTTCTTTCGGGCAGGGAGCCGGTGTGCAGGGGTTCGATATCGATATCGGCGATGAAATCATCAAGGACCTTGGCTTTGAAAAACGTTGGGCCAACATGCCATTTGATCAACTCTTCCCGACTTTGGAAAAGAGGGAAATCCATCTCATCATGTCGTCGATCAGCATCACCGACGATCGAAAGGCCAAGTTTGCCTTTTCCAATCCCTATTTCAAAACCGGCCTGATCGTGGCCACGCGGAAAGAGTTGGAAACAATCAAAAGTGTAAGCGATCTGAGCGGCAAGAAGGTCGGAGTACAGAATCAGACGACGGGGGAGCAGTACGTCACCAGCAGAATTCCCGGAGCCACCAAGATCGGTTTTGCCACCCAGGATGATGCGCTGATGGCCTGTAAAAACCGGGAAATCGATGCGGTGATCGGGGATCAGCCCATCATCTCCCACTCCATCTTTCACAGTTTCAAGGATTATCTGCACACCGTCGGCAACACTCTGACAACGGAAGAATACGGCGTAGTGGTCAACAAAGAGGACAAGGCACTACTGGCCAGCGTCAACAAGACACTGGCACGTTTGCAGAGCAGCGGGAAATACCAGCAGATTTATGATAAGTGGTTTGGAGATACGGAACGGGGGATCGCTCAATTGAAGAAGAGCGAGGATGACTATGCCAAGCTGAAGATTACCCCGAAAACGATTATTTTCAATCTGGCTAAGGAAGCCAGTTTCCCGATGAAGATGTCGCGGCTGGACGGTTTTACCATCCTGATGAAAAACGACGAAACCGGTCAGGTGACGGAAAGCAATCCTATCGAAACCAGTGGAAACTCCGGGCGCTGCCAGATGAAGCTCATCCCCGGCAATTATTCTTTGAGTATGAAGGGATACCCGTTAAAAGGCAAACTGGAAGTTCCGGTGGTGCCGGCCTTGACGATGAATTCAACCATAACGCTGGCCAATCCCATCACCATCAATCCTCTTAAATAGACGGTATTCCGATTTTTTCTTTGAAAAAATAACACTCTGACGCATTTGAAAATCGTCTGTCCGGGCGGTTTTCAAATGCATTTTTATTTCCACAATACCGAACGGGAATGCGAAGAACATACTTTTGGATCATACTACTCTCAGGGGCCATACTGGGTGTTATTGGACAATGGCTGATTACTTCTGACTTTTTTTCACTTTTTTACTCCCCGGTGCCGGAGAAAATCAGTTCCGGCTACTCCTCTGCACTCAATGCAGCCGATACGGTAAAGGCAGCTGCCGCACAAACCTCCATCGACTACACCCCGGATGAAACCATCAATATCCGTGTATATAAGGAGGTAAGCCCCGGGGTGGTCAATATTACCAGCCGGGTGGTGGAATACGATTTCTTTTTACAGGCTGTCATGCGGGAAGGGGGATCCGGCTCCGGATCGATCATCGACAAACAAGGCAATATCGTCACCAACTACCATGTAATTGCCGAAGCGGAACAGCTGGAAGTGACCCTACCCGATCAAAGTAAATGGAAAGCTACTGTTCGCGGGGCCGACCCCTTGAATGATTTGGCGGTAATTAAAATCAATGCCCCGACAGAAAAGCTTCATCCGGTGCGATTTGGCGACAGCACCAAACTGATGGTCGGGCAGAAAGCCCTGGCCATCGGCAATCCTTTTCAGCTGCACAACACCTTGACGATCGGAATCATCAGTTCGCTCGGAAGGACAATCAAAGACGGGCAAGGCAATCAGTATAACGACATCATACAGACAGATGCCGGTTTGAATCCCGGCAATTCCGGAGGTCCCCTGCTGAACAGCACCGGAGAGATGATCGGAGTCAACACTCTGATCTTTTCGCCTTCGGGTGCCAACGCCGGGCTGGGATTTGCCATCCCGGTTTCGAAGGTCAAGCGAATCGTCAATGATCTCTTGAAATATGGCCAGGTGAGAAGACCTTATTTCGGACTATCCTCGGCCTATAACATCACTCCGGACATAGCCGAACTCTTCGAATTGCCGGTAAAACAAGGTATTTTGATCGTACAGGTGGTTCCGGGCAGTCCGGCCTACCAGGCCGGTATACGCGGAGGACGCCAAAGAGTGCGAGTCGGTAATAGAGTGGTATATCTTGGCGGCGATATTCTGGTTTCTGTCGATGGCCGGAAAGTAGAATCCTACGACACGTTATTCGATCTGCTGAACGATAACTACCTGCCCGGACAAGAAGCGACTTTCGGCGTCATTCGCGATGGAACGCAAAGAAGTTTCAAGGTGATTTTAGGTGAACCGCCGCCATCCATGTACGGCCAGCATTGACCTATGGAGATTTCAGCCATTCATATCACCAGGCGATGGGAGCCTATGCCTGCAGAATCTAAGATCTATTCCTGTTTCTGCTGCCTTGTATTGTGTTCTATTTTCCTGCTGAGCCAGCTCCATGGTCAGCCGGCCGGCAGACACTTCCAATTTCTTCGTCTCTCCGAGGAAGCCTTTGCCGCCACTCCCACCGAAGACGGGGACGCTTCCATCAACTGTGGCATCGTCATAACCGATTCCTGGGTTTGCGTATTCGATTCTTCGCAAAGTACGGAGGCGGCAGAGGAACTGAAGGCTTTCATCACCCAGCGAACCCATCTTCCCATCCGTTATCTGATCAACAGCCAATACCATGGGAACCATACACACGGGAATCAGGCATTCGATTCCTCACCCATCGAGATACTCTCCAGCCGGCAGACCCGTGTGGATATGAACAACAAAGACCTGCCCCAGCTCGAGCGGTATCAGCAGATGCTTCCGGAATCGATCGAGAGGCTGAAAAAAGAAATGAGAACCGCGCCTCCCGGAGCCCAAGCGGAAGAACTTCAGGCCGAGCTCGCCCGCAGGGAGAAGATGCTTCTGCGTCTCAACTCCCTGCGATTGACACTTCCCACAGTGACGTTCGACTCTTCCATCAGCCTGCATGGCAAGGAGAGCGAAATCCATCTCTCCTTTCTCGGTAAGGGAAATACGGCAGGGGATATCGTTTTATGGCTAACGGAACCCAGGATCCTCTTCGCCGGTGATCTGGTTTTTTCCCAATCGATCCCGGACCTGGAAGATGCCTCTACCAAGGACTGGATTGAGACCTTATCCATCCTACAAAAATGGAAACCGGAAATTGTGGTTCCATCCGTGGGCAAGGTAACGGACGATAAGATCATCCATGACAGCAAACAGTATTTGCTGGATTTGCGCCGGTCGGTACAGCTACGTTATGAGAGAGGGGAGACGTTGGAGACCGTCTTACAGGCGAGTACCCTGCCGGAAAAGTATAAGGACTATCGCGATACGGAGTTCTATCCCAATAATGTGGAAAAGGCTTACCGGGAAATGCAGCAAGAATCCCTGGTCCCTGCCAAATCCTCCCCCAGTGTTCCTCCCAAGAGGTAATAATGGCCGACGAGAATACCGAGACGCAGTGCCCCATCTGCCAGGATATGGAGTGGGAGATTGTCCCGGGACAAGGGGCACGAAGGTGCCAATGTTATTATGCCAAAAGAAAAGCTCGGCTGTGGAAAGAAGCCGCCGTTCCGGCCAGATACCAGTCCTGTTCCTTCGATACCTTCGATCTGAAAGAGAAAAACCTATCGCTGGAAAAAGCGAAAAAAATCATCTCTCGGTTTGCCGAAACCTATCCCATCATTGAAGAGGGCAAGGGGCTCCTCCTGATAGGACCCTGCGGCGTCGGCAAAACTCACCTGGCCGTTTCTCTTTTACGGGTTTTAACCTGGGAACGACAGGTCCCAGCCTTATTCATCGATCATAGAGATTTGATTCGAAGAATACAGGACTGCTATGCTCACAATGCGGAAAATACCGTATTGGAGGTCCTGTCACCGGTCATCAATGCCGAGGTGCTGGTTCTGGATGAGCTGGGTGCAGGGAAGACAACCACCTGGGTTAAAGAGACCATCACCCACATCATCAACGCACGTTATAATGAGAAGCGTGTGTGCATCATTACCTCCAACTACCTGGACCGACCATCCCGCTCCGGAGAGGAAACGATGACGGAACGGATCGGAGAACGACTGCGTTCCCGGTTTTATGAAATGTGTCAGGTCATTGAAATGTATGGAGACGATTACCGGCAAAAAAAAGCCAAAAGAACCTTATCGCAAAATCCGGTGGGGGTTATCCGTTCCTGAAGGATGTCATGCATTCCATTTTTTCAACCTATCCCAATGAGATGGAATTGCTGAAGGCCTGTCGCATTCTCTTCGGTTCCGTGGCCGAGATTGACCATTGTTTTCTGGAAAATCTACAAGTCAAGGAATTGAAAAGTACCTATCGCAGTCGGGCCATGGATACACATCCCGATCGATTGCTGTCGCTCGGCTCCTTCTCTCCCTCCTCTTCGGCGCCTTTCATAGAAATATCCCAGGCATATGAAAAATTGAACTATTTTCTGAAAGAACGCTCGAAGTTCAAACGGTATCATGCCGAATGGAAAGCGTTCCATCCTAAAGAAAAACCTTCTGGCACGGGAACCCAACCCTCCTCTTTTTCGGGAAAATCCTCCTTCCACCAAACGGCCTATTCCTCTCCTTATCCACACCAGTCTTATGCCTTTCGCCAACCATCTCTTCACCGACTGCCTCATTGGGAATTAAAACTGGGGGAATATCTCTTTTATTCCGGATTGATCACCTGGGGAGATCTGATTTCAGCCATCCTCTGGCAGAGAAGTCATCGTCCCCTTTTTGGCCAGATCGCCTTACACTGGAATTGGATTTCTCCCGAACGATTGCACCATATCCTGCTCCGAAAAACATGCAGGGAAAAGACCGGAGAACTGATGATGCGTTACGGCGTCATCAGCTCCTTCCAGAAAGCCATGTTGTTACGTCATCAGAAACAATGCCAGCCCTTGTTGGGACAGTATTTTGTCCGATCGGGAAGATTTCTGGAATACCAGGTAAATATTCATATTCAGATGATGTCTCACCATAACCTGCAAATCACATCTGCCAAAAGGCAGAAGACAGGATCTCCGCTCTATTGAATGGCCGCAGCGGTTCCTTGTCCTCTCGGAATTTCCTAACTCTATGACCCAACAAAGACTGCAAAAAATCATCGCTCAGGCCGGCATTGCCTCTCGCCGCAAGGCAGAGGAGCTGATCCTATCCGGCGCCGTCACGGTAAACGGAAAGGTCGCCGATATGCTCGGCAGTAAAGCCGATCCCGAGCTGGACTTCATTAAAGTGAACGGCAAGCTCATCGGTCGAACCATCCGAAAAGACTATTATTTTCTGGTGAACAAACCTCAAGGCTATATCTGTACCTTGAATGATCCGGAGGGCCGGCCGACGGTCATGCAGCTTGTCCCGGAAATCAAAGGCCTGTATCCGGTAGGCCGGCTGGATTACTATTCCGAGGGCTTGTTGCTTCTTACCAACGATGGAACCCTGGCCCACCGCCTAACTCATGCCGGAGAACACGCGCCCAAAATTTACGAAGTCAAAGTGCAGGGATGTCCGGAAATTTCCTGGTTGAATAAAATGCGACAGGGGCTACGGCTGGAAGATGGAACCGACCTGGCTCCCATGAAGATTCAACCTCTGCGGAAAAGCGATAAAACGACGAATTGCTGGTTCCAGATCGAGCTGCACCAGGGGAAAAATCGCCAGATCCGTAAGGCCTTCGACATGAGCGGACATCAGGTGATGCGTTTGCGCCGTACATCCATCGCCTTTCTCAGCCTCCGGGGATTAAAGCCAGGTCAGTGTCGTTCGTTGGATTCCCATGAAATCGAACGGCTGAAAAAGATACTTCTTCCGTCCGGAGCGACGAAAAAGAACCCAAACATAAAAAGAGACGGACACCCGTCGGATGCAGTCCGAGCTGGAAGGCGGGTTCGTCTACAACAGGGAAAGAAGAAAAAACTGTCCGATGGAGAGTAATTACGAATGCGATTCTCTTGTGTACTGATACTTTTTGGCTTACTCCTCTTGCTACCCGGAGGATCTTTGACATGGGCCGGCAGCTCCATCCCTGAATTTCAGCAGGGAACGGTACTGGTTTGGCTTTCGGAAAGCGGGGACACACGATACCAGTTCGTCCTTCGCATTGCCCAATGCCTCTCCGACTGTTATTTTGAATGGGAAGGGCAAACGAACCAGGGGACAGTCTATCTGCCGGCGGAAGTCATGCAACGGTCAAGGCACTATTCCACGAACAGACTCTTCCAAACAGGAATCGACACTCTGAGCCAACAGGAAATTGTATATTGGTTCAGCCGGGAGTTATTGCAGGATTTAAAACAGAACCGAACGATCTCCTTTTTTCTCGATTCCATAAAGGCCCGCCTGACCTATCTGCGCCAGGACGTTTTTACCCTGGAAATCAATCGTGAGAAAAAATCCGTTCCGGTCATCGTTGCCTCCGATTCCAGAAAAGGCGAATGGTGGATCTTGGATGAAGCGGAAAATCCTCTGGTTCTGCGAAGGAAAATCTACGCCTTTCACGAATACCTTTCCAGCATAGATACCACCCAAAAAGATTCTCTTCGCTGGATCAAGGGGAAGAAACTGAAAATCCACGCCGGTCGTTAAGTTCTCGCCTGAAATTCCCCGGTGATTTGGACTCAGTAAATCAATTGGGCCGAACCCTTTCCATACAGCTGCTCGATTTCTGAAAGTAGCTGGGTGGTGGGTCGAACTTTTACTTTACTGTCAATCAACAGCTTGCCTTCCGTTCCCTGATCGATCCGGATAAGAATTCCGCAGTTTCCCGGGTACTGACCGGCCAGCCGGCTGAGCGTATCGGCAGATTGTTCATTCAATCTCTCCCTGGCCGCAGTGATCTGCAGTTTTCGGACCAGGCGTTCTTTAATCTCCTCGATCGGTTGTATGTCCATGGCCAGGATGCGTGCCGACTGACCCTCTTCCTGGACCTCCAATCTTCCCCGTACCAACACCGGATTATCCGAGGCGATATAGTTACTTGTTTTCTCGTAAAGGGTCGGGAAACAAACCACTTCGACAATGCCGGTCAGGTCCTCCAGATGGAAGGTAGCCATGGTCTTTCCCTCTTTTTTCGTCTTTACCAATTTGGGTGCGATCACAATCCCGCCGATGCTTACCTCTTCGGAAATACCTTCTCCGCTGCAATCGGCGATGGATTGAGAACCAATCCGGGGAAGCACATCCAGGTAATGTTCCAGGGGATGACCGCTGATATAAAAACCGATGGTCTCTTTTTCATACCCCAGGCGCTTTTCTTCCTCCCATTCCGGAGCATCCGCCAGAAATTCCGAAGACTGGCTATCCTGGCCGTTTTCGGAAAACATACTGGCAAAAAGGGATTTCTGCCCGGTTTCCTTCGCTTTTTGTTTCCTCTGACAATGTTCGATAATCCCATCGATGGATTGGAAAAGCCGGCCACGGCGATACCCCAGGGAATCGAAACACCCGGCTTTGATCAGGCTTTCCATAATCCGTTTGTTGATTTGACGGAGATCCATCGACATACAGAACTCGGTGAAAGTCTGGAAATGCCCCACCCGTGCCCTCTGGTCCAGAATTGTTTTTACCGCCGTTTCTCCCAGATTGCGGATGGCCCCTAACCCGAAACGGATTTTATCCCCCTCGGCCAGAAAGTTGGCTTCACTTTTATTGATGTCCGGAGGTGCAATGGCGATGCCCATATGTTTGCATTCGTTGATGTATTGTACGACTTTATCTGTGGAGCCGATTTCATTGGACAGGAGGGCGGCCATATACTGTACCGGATAATGAGCCTTGAGATAGGCAGTCTGATAAGCCAGATAGGCATAGGCCGTACTATGCGACTTGTTGAAGCCGTAACTGCCGAAGGTTTCGATCATCTGAAAATAGGATTGTGCTTTCGTCTCGGCAATGCCTCTTGCTTTGCAGCGTTCGATGAAACGTTCCTTCTGCACCTGCATCAGATCTTTTTTCTTCTTCCCGATTGCCTTACGAAGTTCGTCCGCTTCGGCCAGAGAAAAACCGGCGATGGCGTTGACCAGGCGCATGACCTGTTCCTGGTAGACGATGATGCCATAGGTTTCCTTCAGGATCTCTTCTTCTTCCGGGAAAACGTATGTAATTTTCGAGGTTCCATGCTTACGCCTGGCAAAATCGTCGATATTGCCCATGGGCCCTGGCCGGTAGAGGGCATTCAGAGCGATCAGATCCTCAAACTGAGTGGGCTTGACTTTGCGCAGGGAATCCTTCATTCCCGAACTTTCAAATTGGAAGACCCCGGTCGTTTGACCATCGGCAAAAATTTTATACGTAGCCGGATCTTCCAGATCGACATGATCGAGGTCGACGACGACTCCCAGTTGTTTCTCAATCTGTTTCAGCGCGTCATCAATGATGGTCAGGTTGGCCAGGGCCAAAAAGTCCATCTTCAACAGGCCGATCTTTTCCAGGTCCGTCATCTGGAACTGGGTCATGATTTCATCTTTATTGGACTTATACAACGGGACCAGATCGATCAATGGCAGGGGCGTAATCACCACACCGGCGGCATGAACGGACGAATGCCTGGAAAATCCATCCAGTTTCTTGGCGATCTCCAGGAGTTTATGGATCTGAGGGTCCTTCTGGGCTTCCTGTATCTTGGGTTCCGCCGCGATGGCCTCTTCCAGAGTTTTATAATTGCTCGGGATCATCTTGGCTATGCGATTTACTTCCGGCAGGCTGATGTCCAGAGCACGTCCGACATCCCGGGTGACCTGGCGGGCCATCATAGCTCCGAAGGTGATGATCTGGCAAACCTTGTCGCGGCCATACTTGCCGGTCACATACTCAAGGACCTCACTGCGACGGCGCATGCAAAAATCACAATCAATATCCGGCATACTGATGCGATCAGGATTTAAAAAACGTTCGAAAAGCAGGTCGTACTGCAACGGATCCAGATCGGTGATATGCAGGCAATAGGAAACCAGACTGCCTGCAGCAGAACCACGCCCGGGACCGACAGGGATCTTCTGCTGCCGGGCGTAGTTGATGAAATCCCAAACGATCAGGAAGTAACCAGCCAGGCCCATCTGTTCGATCACTCCCACTTCGTATTTCAGCCGGGTCTGGTATTCGGACAGGGGACAGCGCAACTTTCCCACTTCATCCTGTTTCAGGAGTTGAGGCTTTCGCTCCTCAAAACCGATATGGACTATTTTTTCAAAATAGCTTTCCAGGGTGTCGCCCGCAGGAACGTCGTAATTGGGAAGCTGGAGTTTCGGGTTTTTCAGCTGGATTCCGACCCGGCAGCGATCAGCAATCTCCACGGTATTCTGCAATGCCTCCGGATAATCGCCGAACAGGGTGTACATCTCTTCCGGACTCTTGAAATAGAACTGATCGCTGTCATACTTCATCCGGGAGGTTTCCTGTACCGTTTTTCCTGTCTGAATGCAGAGGAGAACATCGTGGGCCTCGGTATCGTCAGGAGACAGATAATGGCAGTCATTGGTGGCCACCAAGGGAATCCCCATGGCACGCGACAATCGGACGATTTCCGGATTCACTCTTTTCTGGTCTTCCAGACGGTGGTCCTGAAGTTCCAGGAAAAAATTCCCTTTACCCATGATTTCCTGCAGACGGCCTGCTTCTTGCATGGCCTGATCATAGCCATAACGCAGGATGGTGTAAGGAACGATGCCTTTCAGGCAGGCGGAAAGAGCGATCAGACCCTGATGGTGGTCCTGGAGCAATCCCAGGTCGATGCGTGGGCGGTAATAAAAGCCTTCCAAAAATCCCTGGGACACCAGGTAGACAAGGTTCTGGTAACCGGTTTGATTTTCCGCCAGCAGGATCAGGTGATGGGAATTATCGGAGCGCCCGCTTCGGTCCTTTCTGTTTTCGCGGGCAACATACACCTCACAGCCGATGATCGGCTTGATGTTGTTCTTGACGGCCGCTTCGTAGAATTGAATGATGCCGAAGAGATTCCCATGATCCGTAAGCGCAACCGACTGCATCCCGTACTTTTTTGCCAATCCCATCAGATCGTTGAGACGGCAGGCACCATCCAGAAGGCTGAAATCGGAATGGAGATGCAGATGTACGAATGGTTTATTATCGGCTTTCACAGCTTAAAAAGGTATGTCATCGTCGCTGATATCTCCCGTGGAGTGTACGGGCATGTCATCGGCCCCGGTAGGGAAGGAGTCCGTTTTGGAAAAGGTTCTTTCGCCGGAGGGTCCGGCGCCGCTTCCAGCGGATCCCAATATCTGTAGATCGCGTGCGATGATTTCTGTGATTTTGCGCTTGTTTCCGTCTTTATCGGTATATTCGCGGTACTCGATCCTTCCATCCACATAGACCTGACGTCCTTTAGACAGATACTGGCTGCAGACTTCAGCCAGTTTACTCCAGGCAACGACGTTGTGCCATTGAGTTTTTTCTTTTTTTTCCCCCGAGCTCTTATCGCTCCAATTATCCGAGGTGGCCAGACTGAAGCGAACCACCGGCGCGCCGCCGGCAGTGTAACGTAACTCCGGATCCTGCCCCAGACGTCCGATCAGGATGGCACGATTGACTGAACTCATAACAATTTCTCCTGCTTTCTTAAATGGTGTTGATCATGATCAGGAAACCGGGGTTACGGATTCCGTCGGCGTGTGGTCGATCTCCTGGCGGGGGTCGGTTCATCGGCATTGACACCCAGCATCTCCAACTGTTGCCGGGCGATAGGGGCTTCCGGAGAATTCCGGAATTTGCTCAGTACACTCTTGAACTGTTCGATCGCATCCTGGTGTTTCTGTAGCTCCACCAGGGCCAGTCCCTTTTTATAATAGGCGGTAGAAACCTTGTCCCCCTTGGGATAAAGGTTGATCACCTGATCGAAGGATAGGATGGCTTCATTGTACTTCTTCTGGCTGTAATAGCATTCCCCTATGTAATATTGGGCATTGTCAGCCAATTCGGAATCGCGAAAATGAGCCAGGTAGGTTTGGAATCCCTGGAGGGAAACATCGTAATTGCCCTGCATATAATCGTTGTAGGCGGCAAGATAGACCTGATCGGAGGAAACCGGCTGATTCGGATCCGGGGAAGCCAGGAGCATCCGGGGAGGATTTTTCAGATTTTCCACCTGCAGCCTGGTTTCGGCAAATTGTTCCCCTAGGCTGTTGATGCGTTGATGGATTTCGTCCATACGGGTATTGATGGCCTTCATCTCCACCATCAGGTCGCCGAGGACCGACTTTTGCGAAGCTGTCGACAAATCGCCGCTGCTTTTCAATGCCTCCATGAGTGAGGAACTTTTATTGGTCGCCGCAACCATCTGTTCCAGTTGCAGCTTGAAGGAGGCATTGTTTTCATCGATACTGCGTTGGATGTCCCGAATCTGTCCTTGCAGATTGAGTATGTCTTTCTGCAGACGAATGATTTCTTCTTTCGTACCTCCCAAGGCGAACGGAACGCCGGAGAGCATCAAAAGAGTCATGAATAACGATCTCACAATGGTTTTCATTCCTAATCCTCAAAAGATAAAGAGTCGAATTGATATCTGAGCATACGATTCGGTTAGGACGAAGCGGATAGAGGGATCCATCTATCTTGGATTCAATTCGAAGTGGGCCCTGCGATTCTGCACGAAGGATTCTTCACCGGTCCCGACCATAAACGGTTTTTCTTCTCCGTAACTGATGGAGGTAATCCTTCTCGGATCGATGCCGATATTTACCAGAAAGTCCTTGACGCCTTTGGCTCTTCTTTCTCCCAGAGCCAGATTATATTCCGCGGTCCCGCGCTCGTCGCAGTGTCCGGAAATTATAAAATTAAGACTGGGGTACTCCCGGAAGAAGGCAGCGTTGACATAAAGGATTTCCACCGCCTCCTGACTCAGCTCATAACGATCGTATTCGAAGAAAATGTCCTTCACCTTGCCGGCAAAAAGTTCTTCGATCGTTACGTTCCCGGCCGGTTCGCTGACCGGCGGGGGCAAGGCAGCAGCTTCGATTTTTCCCTGGACACGGATCTCGGCCTGCGCCGTTTTTGTCTTTCCATACCCCTGTGCGGTCACCGTGTAGACGGTACTTGCATTGGGCAGTATGGTACGGTTGCCGGACAAACCCACGGTTCCGATACCACCATCGATAACCACCGTATCGGCATTCTTTACCTGCCACTGGAGGACGGCACTCTCACCGGCTTTTATCACCGCCGGTTCTATCTTCACGGATATTTCAGGTTCGATGACGGATTCGCTCGTTTCCACCTTGGGCGTCGGCAGGGGGACCGTCTTCTTGCCGCAGGAAGCGGATAGAAAAAGGCCGGACAACAGGAAGAGGGAGGCTACAAACAAACGGGTATTCTCCCGCAACAGCAGGGAGCCTTTGCATCGATTCGTACTCATTTTCATTTTCCTTTTCGCCTGAGCTTCTACCTTGGGTAATTGCTCCATGCAGGAGCTTCGTTATTGGATCCGCTGGTCAAGCGCTTGACCCTGGTACCATCGGAAAGCATGACGTAAATCTGATGGTTTCCGTCCCGGTTGGATTCGAATACGATATGCCTGCCGTCGGGAGACCAGTTGGGACTTTCGTTCGTTCCGCTGTTCGAGGTGATCTGAAATATTTTCGATGTGGCCATATCGTAAATATACAGATCGTAAGAGGGTTGTTCCCGGGGACGCCAGGTGAAGACAATGTACCTCCCGTCCGGAGACCAATCGGGAGAATCCATACTCCCTGGTTCATTCACCAGGCGACGCAGATTGGCCCCGTCGGCATCGATCAGATAAAGCTGCGGCGGACCGCTGCGGTCCGAAATGAAGGCGATCTGTCTGCCTGTCGGACTCCAACTGGGCGCCGTATCCTGGCTTTTGCTGTTGGTTATGTTTACCTTTCTGGATCCGTCCACAGAGGCAACGTAGATATTGGGCTGGTCCGTTTCCGGTGAACGGAGCGAAAAGGCGATCGAATTTCCGTCGGGGGAGAAGTCCGAACAACATGCCATGGAGCGGAAGGACGGGAAGGAGAGTCGAATGTTCCCGACGACCGATCGAATCGAAATCTCCGGAAAACGACTTCGCCAGGAGGTATAGGCGATTTTAGAATTGTCCGGAGCCCAGGATGGGGTAACCGCGATGTCCTTCTCGTTGGTCAGTGCGTGTTGATTCTGGCCGTCGTAATCCATGACAAAGATTTCTTTGGAACCGGTACGCTTGGAAACGAAGGCTATCTGGGTGGAAGCGATCCCTTTGCTGGCTCCGGCCGTCAGATGGAAAACAATCTCATCGGCAAACCGGTGGGCTACATGGCGAATCTTCTCCTTGGTCACCGTGTAGCGCTGTCCGAATACTTGCGCCTGGGTTTTCACGTCGTAGAGACGCACCTCAAAGATATAGTTGATGCCCTCCTCCCGCACATTGCCCATGGCCAAAAAATCGACGGAGAGGGGCGAAGTCTTCCATTCGGAAAACTTGATGTGATCGGGTTCGACAATCGGAGTCGGCGGATATAAGGATTTGTTTTCCACGGCAAACCAGCCGCAAAATAGCGCATCTTCCCAGAGGACGGAATTGAATTCCTGCAGGACGGCGTTTAATTCAGCCGTTGCCGAATCTCTGTTTTTCGGCTGAAAATCGGCGATGGCCAATCTGATTTCCTCTGCGGCTGTGGGCTTGATAATGATGGGAGGTTTCTCTTGGGCGGCAACGTCCAGGAGAAAAGCAAACAGGACAGCCCCGAATCCGAGTACTAAACGTATTTTATTCAAAATCGTACTCCTCAATGTAAATTTCTTAGTTGTATGGCCAAGCGATGACCGATCTACTGAGATGGAGGATATTCGAAGTAGGCCATGATTTTCAAGGTCTGCCCCCTATACTCCGACGGCACGGGAGGAAGCGGATTGGAGGCCGTTACCGCACGGGTAGCCGATAGATCTACCGTACTGTTCCCGCTGCTTTTTTCGATGCTAACATCGCTGATGTTTCCATTGGCGTTAATCAGAAAGGAGACGATGGCCTGATACTTGGTGGTTGAGGAAGGCCCGAATAGCGAGCGCAGCCAGTTTTCACTGATCCGTCTCTCAACCGCCCTGGCATACCACGAATCTCCAAATCCGCCGGATCCGGCCCCGATCGAAACTCCGCTCCCCCCGCCGGATCCTCCCCCGGAACCGCTGCTGGATCCTCCGCTGCCGCCGGCACCGGGTCCTGATGGTACTGGAATATAGTTGGGAGGAACGTTAGGAGCCGGTTTGGAGGCCTTGAATTTTCCGGTTTCTTTCTTCGTAGTCTTTTTCAAATCCGGTATCTCCACACCGGAAAAGGAAGGCGTCGGGTCCAATTTCGGGATTTTGGAGGGATATTTTGTCTTTTCCGGCGGATTATCTTTCAATACCGGAGGTTGCGAAATGGGTGATGGCTTGTAGAGTCCGGACCCGCCGCCGCCATCGGCCAGTCCTACGGCGATCGTCTGCTCTCCTGATCGCCCTCCTCCAGGTCCGCTCCCTATCATGATGGCAGCGGAGTTGAATCGTAACACCGGATTAAGCAGCAGGACCGCGAAGACAACCAGGTGTAGCCCGAGACTGAACAGGAATGTCCTCCCAGGACTGTATTCTTCCGAGTGGGTGTGCAGTACCGGCGATATCATGGCTGAGGTCCGACTTTTTGCGGGCGGGTCACCATCTGAATCTGGGTGTAACCGGCCCGGCGTATTTCGTCCATCACGGCAACCAGGGTCTTGACGCGCACGTCCATATCGGCGCGAAGATAGATAAACTCTTTTTTATCTTTCACTTCCCGGTTCAGACGCGAACCGATGATACTGAAAGCGATGGGCTCGCTCTGAAAATAGAGGGAATTGTCCCTGCCGATCGATATCACTATCCGCTGCTCCGGATTGATGGTCGTAACGTTTCTCGTCTCCGGAAGCTGAACATCGATCCCGGTCTGAATGATGGGTGCTGCCACCATGAAGATAATCAGCAGAACCAGCATGACATCGACCAGGGGAGTAACATTGATCTCCGCCAGGGAACTGGTTGTTCTTCCGTTCGGATTGGAAAATGCCATTAGGTAAAATTCCTTTCGATCAGATTCAGAAACTCCATCGAGAAGTCATCCATCTCCGCACTGAAAACCTTGATCTTTCCCAGAAAGAAATTATAAAAAATCACGGCCGGGATTGCGGCAAAAAGTCCCGCAGCCGTAGCCACCAGGGCTGCGGAAATACCGGGGGCAACGGCTTGAATCGTAGTCGCTTTTTCCAAACCTAGGCCATGGAAGGCGTGAATAATCCCCATAACCGTTCCCAGGAGTCCGATAAATGGGGTGACCGAGGCCGTGGTGGCCAGCCAGGGCAGGCTCTTTTCCAGATTGCTCAGTTCGGCTACCGAAGCCCGCTGCAGGGCCCTCTGCAATCCGATCATGCTCTGCACAGAATACCGCGGCCCTCCGTCCGCTTCCGATTCCAAAGATTTTTGCCGCTGGGAAGTGACTTTGATCTGGGCGTTCAGTTCCTTGTACCCAGACAAAAAGATTCCCGGCAAGGGGCTGTATCTGAGCTGAGGACAGACAGACTGAACTTCGGATAGCTTGGCACTTTTACGAAAAACCTCGATGAAGTAACCGGATTCTTTGGCTACCCGGGAGAAAGTAATCTGTTTTTTTAATATGATCCACCAGGAGAGGACGGAAAAAACCAGCAGGGCGAGCATCACCAGCTGGGAGACCAGGTCCGAGCGCCAGACCATACTGAAAATATCAGGGGAAAAACCTGCGGATGTCGGTTGCATGTTTCGTTTTTGGCTGTTAAAGTTGTGTTGGATTTTTTAAAGTCTACGATCACATAAAAAGTAGAAATTATCATAATAAATTGCTGAGGGAAAGGGTAGATACACTCTGAAAATTGTATGTTAAGATTGCTCCGGATAAACAACTTCGCTTTAATCGATCACCTGGAAATCGAATTCTCTTCCGGATTGAACATTCTCACCGGAGAGACCGGATCGGGCAAATCGATCATTCTGGGTGCCCTCGGCCTGGTTCTTGGTGACAGAGCCTCTACGGATTCCATTCGTTCTGGGACGACCGCATGTCAGGTCGAGGCATTGTTTTCTCTGGAGGACGATAAAGAGCTGCGCAGCCGGCTTCAGTCCTATGGATTGGATCAGAATACGGAGGAGATAATCATCCGGCGGGAAATCAACACGCAGGGAAAATCCAAAATCTACATCAACGACACATTGGCGGCTGTCTCGACTCTCAAGACGCTTGGCACCCTGCTCATTGACATTTACGGTCAGGGAGAGTACCAGAGGTTGTTGCGACTGGATGAACAGAGAAGGTTTCTGGATGAATTTGCCGGAAACGAGCCTCTTCTGGATGAAATCGGCTCGCATTACCAGAGGGTCAAGGAGGCTGCACACAAGCGCAAACTCCTGCTGGGAAACGAACAGGACCGGTACAAACAAATCGACTTGCTGCAATTTCAGAAGGATGAAATCGAAAAGGTGGCGCCTAAACCGGGTGAGGATCAGGAGTTGGAGAACAATCGCAAAATCCTCTCCAATGCCTCTAAACTGAACGAACTTACCCAGCGCTGTTACGGTCTCATTCACGATAACGATTACAATCTGATCGGTTTGCTTAAACAGGCGACCGACGGATTACATCAGTTGCAGAACATCGACAACCGATTGACGGCCACACAGGAACAGATGAATCATGTTCGCTTCACCATTCAGGAAGCTGCCTACTTTCTGCGGGATTACATGGAAGGGATTGAGTTCGATCCGCGAAAGCTGGAACTCATCGAAGACAGAATCCACCTCATCGAAAGATTGAAACGGAAATACGGTCCGACGATCGAGGATATTCTGAAGTATCATACAGGGATCCAGGAGGAACTGAAATCACTGGAATCCTATGAGGAGAACGAAAAACTGATCGAAGAGGAGCTCGCTGCCTGCTTAAAGCAATACCTCAAGACCGGAGAAAAACTGACCACATCTCGTGATCAGGCATCCTCGCGCTTGGAAAAAAAGCTGGAAAAGGAACTCAAGGAACTGGCCATGGAGAAGGTCCGTTTTCATGTGGTTATGAAAACCGATCTCCTGGAGCCGGTTCATGCCGATGCCGAGCGAATCACCCAGCACGGTCTGGATCGGATCGACTTTCATGTGGCCGTCAATCCTGGAGAAGCACTCAAAGCCCTGAACAAAACGGCCTCCGGCGGAGAACTGTCGCGCATCATGCTGGCCTTGAAGTGCCTCTCCTCCGGAGACAGCGACTCTTCCACACTGATCTTCGATGAAGTGGATACCGGAATCGGAGGCAACGTCGCGTTATTGGTAGGGAAGAAGCTGAAAACCGCATCACGAAACCATCAGGTCATCTGCGTAACCCATATGCCGCAAATTGCCTCTTTTTCCAACCGGCACTTCCGGGTTTTCAAGGAGGAGAGGAACGGAAGAGCGATCACTCGAATCGAACTTTTAGAAGGGGAGAACCGGATAGAAGAGATTGCCCGTATGCTTTCCGGCGATCAGCTTTCGGCCATAAGTAAAAAACATGCCACGGAGTTGATTAAACAGAACGCATGAAGCCAAGATTCTATATCGAAACCTTTGGTTGCCAGATGAATGAGCTGGATTCGGAAAAAATTTCCGGCCTCTTAATGGATTCAGGCTATATGCCTGAACTCGACCTGGAGGAAGCGGATATATTTCTCATCAATACCTGCAGTGTTCGAGAGAAGGCTGTGCAAAAGGTCCTCAGCCGTCTGGGAGAAATCCGACGATGGAAAGAAGCAGGCACAGATCGAGTGGTAGCGGTACTCGGATGCGTAGCCCAACAGGAAGGGAAGGAGTTGCTCAAAAAGGTTCCCATGGTGGATATCGTAACCGGAACCCATCAGCTTTCTCACTTTCCCGAGCAGCTGAACCAATTTCTTGCCGAGAAAAATCGACTGATCCGAACCGACTTTCTTTCCGATCAGGAGCCGGCTGAGTACAGTCACATTCATCGTCAGAATCCCTTTCAGGCCCAAATTTCCATACAGGAGGGGTGCAATAAATTCTGCAGTTTTTGCATTGTGCCCTATACCAGAGGTCGAGAAAAGAACCGTTCCAGCCGTTTGATCCTGGACGAGACCCGAAAACTTGCTGACGAGGGGTATGTGGAAATCATGCTTCTGGGTCAAAACGTCAATTCTTACCGGGATCCTTCTCCGGAGAATAGGACCTTCTCCCAACTTCTTTCATCCATCTCGTCCATTCCCGGAATTCGCCGCATACGATTTACCAGCCCCCATCCGGCCGATTTTGACCAGGATCTGCTGGAGGCGATCGCAAATACCCCTGTTCTTTGCAACCAGATCCATCTCCCCATGCAATCCGGGTCCACGGAAATTCTGGCAAAAATGAGAAGGGGATACACGGCTGAAGATTATCACTGTCTCGTCGACCGCATTCGGAATCTGCCCAGAACTATTGAAATTTCCACAGACATTATCGTCGGTTTTCCTGGTGAAACCGACCGGGATTTTCAACAAACTCTCTCCTTACTGGAATACACGCGTTTTAACTCCGTTTTTTCCTTCCTTTATTCTCCACGACCACTCACCCGTGCACGGGAATACCCCGATTCCATACCGTTGGAAGAGAAGAAAAAACGCCTGATATGTTTGCAACAAATACAGAAAAACATACAATTAGACAAAAACAAAGGCATGTTAGGAAAAACAGTAGAAGTTTTGGTTGATGGAAGAGGACGCTACGAAGGACAATTTTGTGGGAGAACGACCGAAAATGTTCCGGTAAATTTCCTTGGTACAAAGGAAGATATAGGTAATTTTTTAAAGATAAACATTAAGGAAATATTTGCAAATAGTATGATTGGTGATATTGATAGGTGATTTATAATTATTTATTTAATGCATTCCATTATATGTCTTAATGTATTTGTTTATATATTTACATATATTTATGCATATATAAAAGGTATTTATGCTATTAGAATTTAAAATTCGTGGCCTGGTGATGGATCCGACGAATAATTCTCCTATTGTCCTGTTGCAAGACTGCAACAGTGATGTTTTATTGCCGATCTGGGTAGGGATTTTTGAGGCGAACGCCATTGCCTTACAGATCGAAAAGGTGGATACGGCTCGTCCCATGACTCACGATCTGATTAAGAACATTCTCCAACAGCTGGATTTAAAGATTCAGAGAATTGTAATCACCGGCCTGCAAGAGAATACCTTTCACGCACTCCTGGAACTCAACCATCACGGACGGGTGATTTGCTTCGACTGTCGCCCAAGCGACGCTCTGGCCATTGCCATGCGGATGGATTCTACTATTTTCGTTTCGGATGAGGTCATTGCCAAGTCCCAGAGCGTATCGGCAGGCAAAAACAAATCCGATCCCGAAGGCGTAAAAGAGTGGCTGGAGGGTCTGGACCCGGACGATCTTGGGAAATATAAAATGTGAACTTAGGAATGAAAGATAATATAGTTAACATAATATATCTTATGGGACCTTGTATTTATCCATGAGAAAGACCGACCGGCTCATATATTCGGAGATCATTCCACCCACCCTCCTTACCTGTTTTGTTTTGACAGCCCTGGTGTTGGGTCGCGAGTTCGGCAGTTTCAGTGCCCTGGTGGTTTCCCGTTCCGCCTCTCTCGGACAGGTTCTGGAAATCATTGCCTGTATCCTGCCGCGTATTCTCATTTTTACGCTCCCTTTGGCACTCATGGTAGGTTCGATCATCGGGCTCAGCAGACTCAGCTCGGATAACGAAATCACGGCGCTTCGCGCCGGAGGCATCAACCTCCTCACACTGGTAGCGCCGCTACAGTTGATCGCTTCCATTGTCTGCCTGGCCAATTTTGTCACTTCCTTATATCTGTACCCTGTTGGAAATAATCATCTGAATACCATCCAGCATGAACTGACCACCCGGGTCATACCCACCGAGCTACGTCCTCGTCTTTTTTTCGAGGATTTCCAGAACTACATCCTGTATATCGACGATCTGGATGAAAAACACTCTCTTCTGAAAGGTATCTTCCTGGTCGATATGCAGAACCAGGAAGATCCCAGTCTGATCACATCCAAAACCGGAAGGATGATCCTCGACGAAGCCGGAAAGAGACTTCAGCTTCACCTGGAAAACGGCCAGATTTATAAAATTCCATCCAAAGATGGCAAGAAAGAATCGATCAGCACCTTCATCTCCTCGGAATTCCCCATTCCTTTCAAGGAAGCGTCGGGTAACATACGTCCTAAAAAGCCGAATGAAAAGACTACTTCCGAACTCATGCTGGAGATCGATAATTCCTCTGCCGATAAACTGGTCCGCAGCGAGCATCAGCTGGAGCTGCAAAAACGTCTGGCATTGCCCATCTCCGCACTGATTTTTGCCCTGATCGCTCTGCCGTTGTCCTTGACAGCGGGTAAATCCGGGAGGACCGCAGGTTTCATAAGCTCCATGATCCTGGTGATCGTCTATTACAATCTCCTGTTGATCGGGCTGCGGATGGCCTCCGTCGGTAAGATTTCACCTTTCCTGGGAGCGTGGGGCGCCAACATCCTGATGGCGGTTCTCGGGCTCGTTTCCATGACCATGATCAACCGGCAATTCGGAAAATCCCGGATTGTATCCCTCTTCCAAAAAATCATTCCCGAAAAACTCTTTTTTCAAAAACTACACAAAAGCCTACAGAAAAAATTCCTCCACAATTTCCCTCTTCTTTCCGATCCGCATCAGGCACACCGGTCCCGATTTCGCCTCTCTCAGATCATCGATTCCTATATGGTCAGAGGCATACTTCTTTTTTTCTTCCTGACCGTTTTGGTATGCGCTTCCCTGTTCGTCATCCTGACACTGTTTGATCTTACCGATGACATCGCCCGGAATCGGGTCCCTTGGAGCAACGTCGTAGCCTATCTATGGTATTTGTTACCTCAGATCATTGTCTTCATTCTACCGATCTGCACCCTGGTGGCTATTTTGGTCCATTTTTCCATTTTAGAGAAAAGCCGGCAGATCGTCGCTTTCAAAGCCGGAGGAGTCAGCCAGTTCCGCCTGGCCATTCCGGCGCTGCTGCTGGCTGCCATTTTCAGTGCCCTAAATTTTTATCTCCAGGAAAATGTACTTCCCTATTGCAACCAACGGCAGGACAGTCTGAGGAACATCATCAAGGGACGGTCGAAAACCGCCCGACCGGAACGAAAATGGATCATGGGGAAACAGAACCGGATTTTCAATTATCAGAATTTTAACGGCACCTCGAATACCTTTTCCGGATTGACCATTTACGAATGGGAAAAGGAAAATTACCGTTTGGTACGTCGGATGGTGGCCCAGAAGGCCTCCTGGACCGGAGGAGACAAATGGCTCCTGGAGTCGGGGTGGGAAAGAAATTATACCGGTACCTCCTCTGCTTACTCCCCTTTCGCCGGCGATAAGCTGGTATTGCCTCTTAAGGAAGAACCCGATTATTTCCGTAGTGAAATCTTTGATCCCAAGGAATCCAGCAAGATGAGCTACACAGAACTCGAGGAACACATTGATGTGATGGAAAGAAGCGGGTACGATGTGATCGATTTAAAGGTTTCTCTTTATAAGAAGATCGCCTTTCCCATGGCAACCTTGGTTATGGCGTTGCTGGCTATACCGTTTTCATTCTCGCTGGGAAGGAAGGGGGCTCTGGGGGGGATTATGATCAGTCTAGTGCTGGGCGTAGTCTATTGGGCCACACTGGGAATGTTCGAATCCGCCGGCAATTATGGTCTGCTGACCCCGGTTCTGGCTGCCTGGGCGCCTAACTTTCTTTTCGGGATCGGAGGGCTGTACTTCTTTCTGGGGATGAAAACGTAATGGATGGAAAAAGATAGAATGGCGTAGATTCGTCTTCTATCGAGGAACAAAAGAAATGCTCAGTCAGGGCGAGTCACCCTCGTCCCTCCTGAGCATTTTCCTTTTCTAAGATTGTCTTGGTTTCTCGCTTTTAAGCAAGGTTGGCCGCTTTAGCCAGGGCTTCGGCCTTATCTGTGCGTTCCCAGGTAAAACCATCACCCGACCGTCCGAAGTGGCCATACGAGGCAGTCTTGCGGTAGATGGGTCGGCGCAGGTTGAGAGATTCGATGATTCCCTGCGGATTCAGCTGAAAATGCTGCCGGACCAGTTCCACGATTCGATCTTCGTCGATCTTGGCCGTACCGAAGGTCTCCACCATTACCGAAACCGGATCGGCAACTCCGATGGCATAGGCCAGCTGCACTCCCGCACGATCGGCGATTCCGCTGGCTACGATGTTCTTGGCTACGTAACGTGCCATATAGCTGGCCGAGCGATCTACTTTAGTGGGGTCTTTACCGGAAAATGCGCCGCCACCGTGAGAATAGGAACCGCCATACGTGTCGACAATGATCTTCCTTCCGGTAACTCCACAGTCCCCTTGAGGACCTCCGACGACGAAACGACCTGTCGGGTTGATGTGATATTTGGTGTTTTTATCCAATAGTTGCCTTGGAACGACAGTCTGAATGATGTGCTCGGTGATCTCCGATTTGATCTGTTCGATGCCTATCTGATCGTCGTGCTGGGTGGAGATGACCACCGCTTCCACCCGCTGGGGGATCCCATTTTCGTATTCGACAGTCACTTGGGATTTGCCGTCGGGCCGGAGCCAGGGTAACTGACCGCTTTTTCTAGAGGTAGCCAGCCTGGCGGTAAGCTGATGAGCCAGAGTGATCGGCAGCGGCATCAATTCAGCCGTTTCCCGGCAGGCATAACCGAACATCAGGCCCTGATCGCCGGCGCCACCGGGATTGACACCCTGAGCTATATCAGGAGACTGTTTATCGATGGAACAGATCACGCCGCAGGTATCGCAATCGAATCCCCACGCAGCGTTGGTATATCCGACTTCCCGAATGGCTTCTCTGGCGAGCTTGGCATAGTCAATGATGGCCTTCGTCGTAATCTCTCCGGCAACCACTACCAGACCGGTGGTGACCAGGGTTTCGCAGGCCACTCTCCCCATGGGATCCTGCTCCATCACTGCATCCAATACGGCATCGGACACCTGATCGGCGATCTTGTCCGGATGTCCTTCGGTGACCGATTCGGAAGTAAATACATATCTTTTTGCTTTGCTCAATGGGCTACCCTCACACAGATCAAAATGTTTCATCCATGCATCCGATTAAACGGATGCTACTAAAAGACCACTGTTTGTATCACAGCGATTCTGAAAATGCAAACCCGGAAGGGAAAAAACAACACCTATTCCCCGCGTGGGTGAAGTTTCCGATAAACGATCTTCAGACGCTCCTGGGTAATGTGGGTGTAGATTTGGGTGGTGGAGATGTCGCTGTGGCCCAGCATCAGCTGCACCGAACGTAGATCGGCTCCGTTTCCCAACAGATGAGTGGCGAAGCTGTGCCTGAGCATATGAGGAGAAATTCGCTTCCCGATGCCGGCCTTGCGTCCGTAATGAACGATCCGTTTCCAGAAACCGACACGAGAGATCGGCTTGCCTCGGCCGGTAACAAATACGTAAGGACTCTCCCTGCCTTTCAATATGCGGCGACGGGGACCGGACAGATAATCCTCGATGGCCCCGATCGCCTCCTGTCCGATGGGCACCAGCCGCTCCTTTCCCCCTTTCCCTAGGCAACGGACATAACCAATCTCCATGTTGATATCGGCCATGCGCAGGCCGACCATTTCCGAGATGCGCAATCCGCAGGCATAAAGCACATGAAGCATGGCCCTATCCCGCCCCTCTCTGTCTTTGCTCCTGTCCGGAGCTGCAAGCAGGGCGTCCACTTCCTCCGTGGTCAGATATTTCGGCAGGGCACGCCAGGTATGCATACTTTGCAGGGATTCGGCCGGATTATCGCTGCGTAGGCCCTCTGTCTGTAAAAAGCGATAGAAACGACGAATGGAAACACGTATGCGGGAGAGCGATCTCAATGCGAGGTTTCTCTCCACCTGAAGCGTTTGAAGGAATTGAGCCAGATTCTGCAACTGAATCGAAGCGATATCCAACTGATGTTCCGTGGCAAAGGAGGCCAGCTTGTTGAGATCGGTCTCATAAGCGGAAACGGTATTCGGAGCCAATCGTCGCTCCACCCGGGCTGCGGTCAAGAATTCTTTGATCAAATCGCGTTGCATATTGTCCATGCATAATAACTGAAATCCGCCCGAGTGAACAGGAGACAAATCTCCTCCGCTTACAGGATTCAGGGATGGAACGATTGACAAGCGTTCTCCGAATTTGGTAATGTATGATCGCTTCCGTAAGGAGAGCAGAAAGTGCTCCTGAGTAGCTCAATGGCAGAGCATCCGGCTGTTAACCGGAGGGTTGTAGGTTCGAGTCCTACCTCAGGAGCCA